>NZ_JBASBH010000028.1:0-60704 GCF_049651025.1 Parvibaculum sp.
CCCATAAGGGTCTCGACGTCGAAACGCGCCCGGTCGGCTTCACCGAAATTCCCAATATCTGCGGCGGCAAATTCAAGACCGTCCCCATCATCGAAGATGGCGACAAGACGGTCTGCGATAGCTGGGCAATTGCCGACTATCTCGATGCGACCTATCCGGATCGGCCCGCGATTTTCTCGTCGCCGCAAGAACGCGCGATGGCGCGCTTCTTCGATGGCTGGTTCGGCCTCGAAATCATGAACCGCATGTTCAGTCTCTGCGTGCTCGACATCCACAATCATGCACGCCCCGAGGACCAACCCTACTTCCGCCAGAGCCGCGAAAGCCGCCTCGGCGGAAAAACGCTTGAGCAATTCGTCGAAGGACGCGACGCGCGCCTGCCCGAGCTGCGCCACGCCTTGCGCCCGATGCGCGCCGCACTGGCCTCTGCGCCCTTCCTCGGCGGCGACACACCGAACTACGCCGACTATATCGCGCTGGGCGGTTTTCTCTGGGCGAGCGCCATCTGCACGCTGCCGATGCTTGCAGAAGACGACAAGCTCAACGCATGGTTGGCACGCGGCTTCGACCTCTATGGCGGCATCGGCAACGTGCCGCGCTATTCGCTGGTGGCCTAGGGAAACTCAGTCACGCTGCCACCCATGCATCCATTTCGCCGTCGGTCAGCGGGCGGCATATCTGCGCCTGCTTGATGATGCCATTGAGATGGCCGCTCAAATTGTCCGCCTGACCGAGATAGATCGTCGTCAGTGGTGACGGCATCGCACCCGTCACCGCCGACGTGCCGGTACTCACCCCGCCCCCGCTGCGCCGCAGACGATAACTTCCATCGACAAAGCGCGCCGCGACGCGGACATTGCCCGCAGCAACCATCGGCACGCCGATTGTGAAAGGTGTCGCGCCGCCTTTCTTCGTCGCAATCCGCAGCTCGTTCGCAACGCCATCAAGATAGACAGCCTGATGCTCACCCGAGCCACCGGCAATATTGAGCAGACTACGGTTCGTTCCGCTCGCAAGTTCCGACAGGGACATTTCGAAGAGAATTGTATTCCCGCTCGCAAGGCCCGCCGCATCATATCCGTCAAAGGGTTCGCTGCCCGACGCCATTACGCGCACATCGGAGGCGAGGCGCGACGACGTCATTGTGCTTGAGCCTTCACTCACGATCCACGGCGTCGCAAGCCTGCCCGGATGAATATCCATACCGAGCGCTATCACCGTGCCGCCTGATGGGCTCGTATTGTAGGGGCCCATGCCGACGCGAGGGATGTCGCTGAAATTCGGAACCCAGTGAAACGTCGTGCGATATGTCACGCCATCCGGCAGCAGAACCGTCGCAAGGTTCGAAATCGCGCCCGCATCCATCGTGGTCACAATCGGCGCGGCGACATTGCCCGCGACACGGCTGAAAGTTCCCCCGCTTTGATTTTCGAGGAAGACGAGAATATTCCCGCTCGTGCCCAACTGATAGTGAGCGATGACGGTATAGGTGTCGCCGCTTTTGACGGCATTCGGCAGCGTAATGCGCCTATGCCTCGTGTTGGTGGCATCCGAAGAAACAAGCAGCGTACGCGTGAATATCCCCAGCGCCATACCGCCCGCGTCTGAATGAGTGAGCGGCGCCGACGAATTGCTCCAGCCCACCAGAAGGTCGGAATTGCGCACGACGAGCGGCGTCATCTGCCCGCCAATGTAAGCGCCCCGACCCGCAATGGTCGCAAGCTCATTGGCCGCGAATGAGTGATGGATGCCCTGCGCATCGGCCAGCAAATGCGGCGAAGAGCGCAACGTGGCGACCACCGACGCCAGCGGCAACTCTTCGCCGCCACGCATCATCCGCGCATTGAAAAAATCGAGCGCCAGCGCCGCCTTTGCATGCCACCAGCCAAGATGCGGACCCTGCTCACCGCTATCGGGGCTGCCGCCGCGCCAGACCGGCTTTTTGTCCAGCGGCCAGCTCAGCGGGCCAGCCGGTGGAAAACCGGAAAATTTTGAAATCCCGCTCATCGCCCTCTCCCGCATGGATCACGTTCCAGCGGGAGATGGGAGGCATGCCGAGTTTTATAATTGGGGATATCGCTTCGCCCGCTCTATTTCACCATCGGTCCGGCCTGATTGGTGAGGCGATAGGCGAGCAGCACCGGCACAAATGTCAGCGTCATCACGATAAGCACGACCACATTCACCTCCGGCAGCTTCTGGCCAAGCCGTATCGCGCCGAAAATCCAGAGCGGCAGAGTGTTCTGCGCGCCCGCCGTAAACGTCGTCACAATCACTTCGTCGAAGGAGAGCGCGAATGCCAGCAGCGCGCCCGCGACGAGCGACGTTGAAATCATCGGCAAGGTCACACGACGAAACGTCTGCCATCCATCGGCGCCGAGATCCATCGACGCTTCTTCCAGCGATTTGGGCACGCGGCGCAATCGCGCGATGACATTGTTGTAAACGATGACGATGCAGAAGGTCGCGTGGCCGATCACAATCGTCCAGAAGGAAAGCCCAAGTCCCCAGAAGACAAAGAATGAATTGAGCGCCATGCCGGTGATGATGCCCGGCAGCGCAATGGGCAAGACCACCATGAAGGAGACGGCATCCTTGCCGAAAAATTCATATCGGTGCACCGCAAGCGCGGCGGCGGAGCCGAGGAAAACCGCAATGGCGGTCGATAGCAGACCTGCCTTGAGCGACAGAGCGAGCGCCGTCCTGATCTCCTGGTTCTCATAGGCCGACGCAAACCAGCGCAGCGAGAAACCCGCAATCGGCCAGCTCTGAATATTCGATGCGTTAAATGCATAGACAAGAATGATCGCGATCGGGATGAAGAGAAACAGCAGCACGAAAATAACCCATGCCGTCAGTGCGATCCGTGCCGCTCTCGTTTCCATGATCGCCTCCTCACATCACATCGAACGCGCCGGTCCGGCGCGCAAAGGCCAGATAGGCAGCCATGACGACAAGCGGAATGCTCGCATAGGCCGCCGCGAATGGAATATTGTTGGCGATGCCGACATTTGCATAAACGACATTGCCGATGAAATCCGAGCCCGGTCCGCCAACGAGAACCGGCGTGATGTAATCGCCAAGCGTCAGCGAGAAAGTGAAAATCGAACCTGCAATGACGCCGGGAAGCGCCAGCGGCAAAATGACCTTGAAAAATGTGCGCCAGGCCTTCGCACCAAGATCCTGCGAGGCTTCGAACAGCGAATAGGGTATCCGCTCGATTGCCGCATAGATCGGCATGATCATGAACGGCAACCAGATATACGAAAACACGATCCACATCGCCCAGTTCGTATAGCCGATCTCGACACCCTCGAATCCAAGCTGGCGAAGCACCCAGTTGAGCGCGCCGTCATTGGCGAAGATCAAACGCCACGCATAAACGCGCGCGAGATAACTCGACCACAAGGGCACAAGCACAAGGGTGAAAAGCACGACGCGTTGCCGCGGACCGGCAAGTCGCACCATGAAATAGGCGAAAGGAAATGCGAGAATGATATCCGTAATCGTGACCGCCGCCGCCATGAAGATCGTGCGTATCGCGATCCGCCGATAAATATCGCTCGAAACGATCGTCTCAAAATTGGCGAGCGTCCAGGTGCGATCGATCTCGCCGGTGAAGCTGTCCACCGTCCAGAAGGCAGAGATGAAAAGCGCGGCGAGCGCCGCGAGATAAATCAGAATGAACCAGGCAAGTGGCGGCGCGAGCAGAAAACCGGCGCCAATCGCCGGCCTTCTCCACAACGCCGCCGACATACGGCGGATGCCTTTGGAAAAAGCACCCGCCGTCGAGCCGACTGCCGTATCGGAACGGCTGTTCAACCCTTGATCTCCTGCCATTTCTGCTGCCAGGTCGTATAGCTTGTGCAGTCCTTCTTTCCGTTGCTGCAGGTTTCCTGCGGCGTCTTCCAGAATTTGATCTGCTTGATGTAGGTCGTCGCTTCATTGAGATGGTACTTGGCGCAAGAGCCTGCATCGGCCTTGTCCATCGCCTCGCAAGCCTTGAGGTTCGCGGGCGTCTCGCCGAAATAGATCGCCTGTTGCGCCTGCACGTCAGGCGTCGAAACATAAGCCATGAACTTGTAGGCGCAGTTCACATGCTTCGATTTTGCCGAGAGCATCCAGCTATCGGCCCAGCCCGTCGCTCCTTCAACGGGGATCAAATCCGCAACCTTGGAGCCCGCCGCTTTCAGCGTATTGGTCTGATAGGGCCAGGCGGCACCGATGATGACGTCGCCATTCTTGAACAGCTCGATCTCGTCCGACGCCAGCGCCCAGTATTTCTTGACGAGCGGGCGCTGTGTCTTCAACAGCGCGACCACCGCATCAAGCTGCTTCGTATTGAGTTCATACGGGTCGGTGATGCCGAGGCTCGGATCCTTCTTCGACAGATAGAGCGCCGCATCGGCGATCTGGATCGGATTGTCGGGCACACTTACCTTGCCCTTGTATTGCGCATCATAAATCGCGCCCCAGCTTGTCGGCGCGGTCGCCACCTTCTCCGTATTGTAAAGCAACACATTCGGACCCCACTCGTAGGAGAGGCCGTAATGCACGCCCTTCAGCGTGTTGTGCGGCGGCGCTTTCAGATCCGGCACGAAGTTCTCGAAATCGGGAATGAGCTTCACATCGATCGGCTGCACATTGCCGCCAAGAATGAGCCTGAGACTCGCATCGCCCGATGCCGATACGAGATCATACTCAGAGCCGCCGCCCTGCCGCATCAGCGCGACCATTTCATCGGACGAGCCCGCATATTTGCGATTGACGATGCAGCCCGTTTCCTTTTCGAAGGGCTTTATCCACGCATCTTCTGCATAGCCTTCCCAGGCGACAATGTTGAGTGCGCCTTCGCCCGCTCCGATTGTCTTTGGATAATTCGGCGCCGCCGGCTCAGCAAATGCCGAGACGGAAAACGCAACTGCCGTGGCGAGGAGTGCCCCTGTCGCGGCATATCTAGTCACTCTGCTCATCATGGTAATCGTCCCTCCTTGTTTTCACGAAAGTTCAAACAGATTGTCTGGACGCCAAGCAACTTGAACACGCGTGCCCGGCTTCACATGAAGCCAGGCCCCGGACCGATCGACATTTTGACGGACCGCGATCACTTCTATTCCATCGTCAAGCGCCACGACATAGCGCGTGAAATGGCCGACATAGATGATCTCGACGAGCCGTCCCGCTTCTGTGTGAAGCCCGGCCTCGTCGAACAATTCCCCTTCAGGGGCAATACGGATTTTCTCCGGTCGCAAGACGAGACGCTTGCCGCCGCGCCGCAAAATATTCGACGTGCCGACGAAATCCGCGACGAACTCATTGGCCGGCTCTTCGTAAACCTGGATCGGCGTTCCCACCTGAACGATGCGGCCCAGATTGAAGATGGCGATACGGTCGCTCATGGTCAGCGCCTCTTCCTGATCATGCGTCACATAAATGAATGTGATGCCGACTTCGGCCTGAATGCGCTTCAGCTCCGATTCCATTTCCTGCCGCAGCTTCAGATCGAGCGCCCCAAGCGGTTCGTCGAGAAGCAGAACCTTTGGCCGGTTGACGATGGCGCGCGCAAGCCCGACGCGTTGACGCTGCCCACCTGAAAGCTGCGACGGTGCGCGCGCGCCGTAATCGACAAGCCGCACCATCCGCAAAGCCTCTGCGACACGCTCCGTTGTTTCCTCGCGCCCGACGCCTTTTGCCTGCAATCCGTAGGCGATATTCTCCGCAACCGTCATATGCGGAAACAGCGCGTAATCCTGAAACACCGTGTTGATGTCGCGATCATAAGGCGGCAGCCCCGTGACATCGGCGCCGTTCAACTCGATGACGCCGCGATCAGGTTTCTCAAAACCGGCAATGAGCCGAAGCGATGTCGTCTTGCCCGAGCCGGAGGGGCCAAGCAGCGTGAAGAACTCGCCGCGCCGCACCTCCAGATCGACGCCATCGACGGCGATGACGTCCTTATAGGATTTATGAACCGCGGCGAGGCGCACAATCACAGGCGCGACCTCCGCGTCTTTCGCGCTGGCCTGCTGCGATGTATGCACGGTGAAACTGCTCACTGCGTTCTCCGCCCTCGCGTTCAGAATTTCACCATTACGTGGCGTACCACTGAGTAATCTTCCAGCGCATAAGCCGAAAGATCCTTGCCATATCCCGATGATTTCATGCCGCCATGCGGCATTTCATTGGCCAGCATGAAATGCGTATTGACCCAGGTGCAGCCATATTGAAGCCGCGCCGCCGTCGCCATCGCGCGGCTGATGTCGCGTGTCCAGACGGACGAAGCCAGGCCATATTGGGAATCATTCGCCCAGTTGACCGCCTCGTCGGGGTCGCTGAACCGCGTGATCGATACGACCGGCCCGAAGACCTCGCGCTGCACGATCTCATCTTCCTGGCGGGCGCCGACGATGACGGTCGGCTCGTAGAAAAAGCCATTGCCGACACCTGGCTTACCGCCGGTTGTCACTTCTATGTGTTTCAGAACGCGCGCGCGTTCGACAAAGCTCGAAACCCGCGCCCGTTGACGTTCACTGATGATCGGGCCGATCTCGGCGCCTTCCTGATCCGGCCCGCCGAACTTTATCGTCGAGACGGCACTGGTGAGATCGGCGGCGAGCTTGTCGTAAATCTTCGCGCCTGCATAAATGCGGCAAGCCGCCGTGCAGTCCTGACCGGCATTATAATAGCCGAAAGTCCGCACCCCTTCGACCACCGCCTCTATATCGGCATCGTCGAAAACGATAACGGGTGCCTTGCCCCCCAGTTCCAGATGCGTGCGCTTCAGCGTGCCCGTCGCCGCCTCCAGCACCTTGCGGCCCGTCGCAATGTCGCCTGTCAGCGAACTCATATGGACGCCCGGATGCGACACGAGCGGCGCGCCAACCGTGTCGCCGCGCCCAAGCACCAGATTCCAGACGCCTGCCGGGAAAAGTTCGGCCATGACCTCGGCAAGCTTCAGCGCGGTCAGAGGCGTCTGCTCGGAGGGTTTCAGGATCACCACATTGCCCGCGGCAAGGGCTGGCGCGATTTTCCACGCCGCCATCATCAGCGGGTAATTCCAGGGCGCGATCGAGGCGACGACACCAACGGGATCGCGCCGGATCATGCTGGTGAAGCCTGAAAGATACTCCCCCGCCGCACTCCCCGTCATGCAGCGTGCCGCGCCCGCAAAGAAACGGAAGCAATCGACAATCGCCGGGATTTCGTCCTCGAGCACACGATTATAGGGCTTGCCGCAATTCTGGCTTTCAAGCCGCGCAAAGCCTTCCGCATCGGCCTCTATGCGGTCGGCAAGCTTCAGCAGCAGAGCGGAGCGTTCGGCGGGCGTCGTGCGGCCCCAGCTCAGAAAAGCATGCGCCGCGGCAGCCACGGCCTTGTCGATCTGGCTTTTGGAAGCGGAGGGAATTTTGGCGATCGAAGCCCCGGTTGCCGGGTTCAATATCTCCTCGATCGCGCCCTCTCCGGCCACGAACTCGCCGCCAATGAAAAGCTTGGTCTGCATGTAACAGCCCTCCCCTAAAGAGGCCGCCACAAGACCGGAACTCATTCAAAATCAAAAGCTTGCGGACTTTGAACGGTTTCAGGCAAGCAATCTGGCGGACCGTCAAGGAATGCTAGGACAGCGAATAACGAATTGAAAATCGGAAAATCAATAGGGTTCGTTCTGAAAATCAGATAACGGAGCCTCCGCTCACGCACCCGCCCCGCGGCGCCTTGTAGCGGGCGGGCTGTATTCGCGGCACATGTCGAGGAACTGGCTGGCGGTCGGACGAAGCGGCGCGCCGCGCCGCCATACGAGCCCGACATCGACGGTCGGAATGGGATTGGCAAGCTCGCGCGCTTCAAGCCTGTCGCCCTCGAGCGACCAGGGGCGATAGGCCATGTCCGGCAAAGTCGCCAGCCCGACGCCCATGCCGACCAGACTTCTGACCGCCTCGACGGACGCCGTCTTCAGCACGATATTGGGCGTCATGCCCTCTTCCTGCCAATAGGCCGTCGTCGTCTCGATCAGTTCGTCGACGGCAAGCATGATGAGCGGCTCCGTCGCAATATCGCTCAGCGCCAGAACGTTTTGTTGCGTCAGCTCGTGACCGGCCGGAAGCCAGATGCGCCAGGGCGAACGGATCAGAATTTCGGATTCAAGCGCCTGCCGATCCTGCAAATTCGACACGAGCAGCAGCCCGACATCGAGTTCGCCATTCACCAGCAAGTGCTCAAGATATGTGCGCTCGTCCTCGACCACACGCACATCGACCTGCGGGAATACACGGCGATACCGCGCCAGCAGATCGGCGAGGTAGTAGCCCGACACCATATGGGTGACGCCGATATTGAGATCGCCCGACATGGCTTCGGGCCGAACGCTCACCGCTCGCTGCGCATCGGCAACCGCGCCCATGATGCGCCGCGCGTGAAGCACCAGCTGGTGCCCCTCATGCGTCAACCGCACCCCTTTGGCATGGCGTACGAACAGGCTTGCGCCCATTTCATATTCAAGCGCCTGAATGGCCGAGGTGATCGCCGATTGCGAAATCCCAAGCTCCTGCGCCGCGCGAGAGACGGACTCGGTTTCGGCAGCTGCTATGAAATAGCGAATCTGGCGCAGGTTCATGGGCGGACACTATAGCGCAGAACTCCGCCCCGTCACTTCGATCGCATTTTTTCCAGCAACGAGGAGGTGGGATAGCCGTCCGGCGGCAGGCCGACCGACGCCTGATAGGAGCGGATCGCCTTGCGGGTATTGAACCCGATAATGCCATCCGCCTTTCCGTGGTCATAGCCCTTGGCCGTGAGCAGCGCCTGCAATTCCTCGCGTTCGGTACGGGTCAGCGGTCGCTCGTCGAGCGGCCATTGTCCCCTGATCTCGCCCGCACCACGGAAACGGTCGGCAAGCAGGCTGACAGCCAGCGCATATGACGTCGAATTATTATAGACGAGGATCGTCTTGAAATTCTTCAGCACAAGGAAGGCGGGTCCCTTATGCCCGGCGGGCAGGAATAGCGACGCGCCGGACTGCGTGTCGGTCGCAGCAAAGGCCCGCCCGTCGGCACGCTTTAGCCCGAGCTTGCTCCATTCGCCGACCGACTTCGTCACCGACATATCGGACAGCGCATAATCGAAGCCGGAAGGCATCGTCACTTCATAGCCCCAGTTGCCACCGGCCTCCCAGCCCGAGACGGAAAGATATTGCGCGGTCGAGCCGAGCGTATCCGCCGTCGAATGCCAGATGTCTCGACGTCCATCGCCATCGAAATCGACGGCATGCGCGAGATAGGTCGTCGGGATGAACTGCGTCTGCCCCATCGCACCGGCCCATGAGCCGAGCATTTCTTCAGGCTGCACGTCACCGGCTTCGATGATCTTCAGCGCCGCGATAAGCTGCGTCCGCCCGTAAGTCGGGCGGCGGCCCTCAAAGCCCAGCGTCGCCAGCGAACGCACGACACTCTGCGTTCCCATAAAATCGCCGAAATTCGATTCCAGCCCCCAGATGGACACGATCACATGCCGATCGACGCCATAGGCCTTTTCCAGCCGGTCGAGCAGATACTTGTTCTCGGCAAGCAGCGCGCGGCCGCGCTCCACGCGCTTTTCTGACAGTGCGCCCTTGAGATATTCCCATACGGGCTTCACGAATTCCGGCTGGTTCTGATCCGCCGCCACGACACTGTCGTCCGGCGCCACACCTGCCAGGGCGCGGTTGAACGTCTGCGGCTTGATCCCCTCCTTCATCGCCTCGATCCGAAACTCCGTCAGCCAATCGGCAAAACGCTGATTGTCGGCATTGACCGGCGGCGCCATGGGCTTGCGCGTTTCAGGCACGCGCACATGCGTGCCCGCATCGGCGCAACCCGAAAGCAAAAGACCAAACAGCGTCACGGTTGCGCCGGCGGCAAGTTGAACGAAGCGGCGGCGGGGATAGGCGATCGTCATAAGGGCAAAGCTCCAACGCAAACAGTTACCCAAGCTAACATGCCGGGCCAAAAAGTCGCGAGGCGAGCTTGCATCTCTGGTTAATGCCGCCCACGCGCCACCGCGACGCCGCCGACATCGAGAAGACGCTCGCCAAGCACAAGCTCACCACCCAGAAGTGCCGTCGCATCGACAGGCTCTGGACCATAGTTGAAGACGAAGCGGTAATCCCCCCTAACCCTCGTCCGCAACCCCGTCGGTAATGCCTCGACGCTCAATCCGGCTTCACGGGCCAGACGCACAATCAGCTGTTCAAGAAACACCGCATCCGGCGACCCTGCGAGATAATAGGCGCGGTCTTTCCGCGTCAGCGCCGGATGCCCGTCGCCCGTCCGCGCCACGACCTCTGCCTCGCCGGTCACAAATTCACGCCAGCGGTCGAACTTGTGCGGCTCGTTGTCATAGAGAACGGGCACGGCTGCATAGCTGCGGAAACTCTCGGCGCGCGTGACCTTTATCCCCAGCAACCCAGCAAGCGGGCCGGGCGCAAGGTTCTCGGGAATATGATGCGAGCGCGTGCGGCTCCCCGTGCGTGGCATGACAAGAAGAGTGCCTTGAAAGGCACTGAGCGACGCCGCGAGTTTTTCGGGCACATAGGGCATCGACGGGACTATGGCGAAGGCATAAGCGGACAAATCCGCATCCGGCCCGACAATGTCGATGTCGAGCCCCAGCCCGCGCAAGCTCCGATAAATCGTGAAGACCTGCTCGATATAGGAAAAATTCTGTCCCTGCGGCTGGACGCGCAACAGCCACTGCGCCTCATAGGAATAGACAATCGCGACCCGCGCCTGTGCCGGTTTGCCGAGCGCGCCGAGATGCGCCAATTCGCGGGAAAGCTGCTGCACTTCGAAATAGGCGCGGTCGGGTTCGTTGTTCGGCAGGTTGAGCCCGGCGTGAAACTGCTCCTGCGCGAAGGGTGCCTGACGCCAGCGGAAATAGGCGACCATCTCCGCCCCATGCGCGAAGCCTTCCATGCCCCAGAGCCGCACGAGGCCCGGCAGCGCATCGGTATTATAGGCCGCCCAGTTCACCGGCCCCGGCTGCTGCTCCATGATGCCGAAACGTCCCCGCCCTGTGCCGCGATAAAGATCGTGGTGAAAGGCCTGCATGTCGGGATCGCCCGTCCGCGCGTAAGCCGCCTTGTGCTTCGGGTCGGCAGGAAAGACATCCAGACTGCCGAGCGGGTAGGAATCCCATGTCGCGATGTCCATGTCCTTCATCACCTCGTAGTGATCGAAATCAACATGGAAGGTCATGAAGTTGTGGAGAATGTCGCGCCCCGGCGACAAGACGCGGATCACCTCCGTCTGCACTTGATTGAAGGCGCGCACCTGATCGGACGAATAGCGCTCGAAGTCGGCGCGATGCGACGGGTTCGTTTCGGTGACAGCGCCCGTCGGAAGATCGATCTCGGAGAAATCCCGATACTCCATGCTCCAGAACACATTGCCCCAGGCCTCGTTCAGCGCCGCGACTGTGCCGTAACGCTCTTTCAGCCAATGACGAAAGCCGAGCGCGGCGCTGCTGGAATAAGATCGCACCGTGTTGTGGCATCCATATTCATTGTCGGTCTGCCAGGCGACGACGGCCGGATGTTGTCCGAACTGCTCGGCAAGCGCGCCGACGATCCGCGCGCATTCCCGCCGATAACCGATATGAGAAAAACAATAATGCCGCCGCGAGCCGAAACCGCGAACGCGGTCATGATGATCGACGGCAAGCATGTCCGGCATGGAATCGACGAGCCATTTGGGCGGCGTCGCCGTCGGCGTACCCAGAATGACGCCGAGCCCCGCCTCATGCAGCGTGTCGATCGCGCGCGCGAGCCAGTCGAACTCATAGCGGCCCGGATCGGGCTCAAGCCGCGACCAGGCGAACTCGCCGATGCGAACCCGCGAAATCCCCGCCTCGCGCATGCGCCGCGCATCGTCCGCCCACATCGCCTCCGGCCAATGCTCCGGGTAATAGCAAACCCCGATTGCGACATCGCTCGCCATGTTTTCTCCCCCTGAATGACGCCTCCAAAGTTGGCCGTAATTGACGAGCCGCGCAAGCTGGCCGATGCTCATGCCCTTGTTGTCTGGGGGAAAACGCGTGACCAAAGTCTGCCTGATCGGTGCCGGTAGCACGGTGTTCATGAAGAACCTCGTCGGCGATATTCTGTTGAACGACATATTCGCCGATTGCGAGATCGCTCTTCACGACATAGACGAGGCGCGCCTGAAGACCTCGCGCATCGTCGCGGACAAGATTGCTTCTGCCCTCGACGTCACGCCGAAAATCACCGCGACCACGAACCGCCGCGACGCGCTGAAAGGTTCGGACTTCGTCATCGTGATGATCCAGGTTGCGGGCTTCAAGCCCGGCACCGTCATCGACTTCGAAATTCCGAAGAAATACGGCCTCCGTCAGACCATCGCCGACACGCTGGGCATCGGCGGCATCATGCGTGGCCTTCGCACTGTCCCCGTGCTGCTCGATATTGCAAACGACATGCGCGAGCTCTGTCCCAAGGCGCTGATGCTGCAATATGTGAACCCCATGGCGATCAATTGCTGGGCACTGTCGAAGCTCGCGCCCGACATTGCCCATGTCGGCCTCTGCCATTCGGTGCAGGGCACGGCTTACGAACTCGCGCAGGATCTTGGCGTGAACTACAAGGACATTCGCTATCAATGCGCGGGCATAAATCACATGTCCTTCTATACGCGCTTTGAGAAATTGAATGCCGACGGGACGCGCGAAGACCTTTATCCCCGTCTGAAGCAGATCGCAGCGGAGGGCCGCGAACCCGCCGCGAACAAAGTGCGCTACGAAGTGCTGCGCCGCACCGGCTATTTCGTCACGGAATCAAGCGAGCATTTCGCGGAGTATGTGCCCTGGTTCATCAAGCGCGACCGGCCCGACCTGATCGAGAAGTTCAACATTCCGCTTGATGAATATATCCGCCGCTGCGAAGAGCAGATCGCGGCATGGGAAGCGCAGGAGCGTGACTTCATCGGCGCGAACAAGATCGACGTGCGTTTCTCCGGCGAATATGGCGCGCGGATCATGCGCGCAGTCGTCACCGGCAAGCCGACAACGATCAATGGCAATGTCGCGAACCGCGGCCTGATCGACAACCTGCCCGACGGCGCCTGCGTGGAAGTGCCCTGCCTCGTTGACAGCAACGGCATCACGCCGACACGGGCGGGCGCTATCCCGCCGCATCTCGCGGCACTCATGCAGACGAACATCAATGTGCAGGCGCTGACCGTCGAGGCGCTGGCGACCGGCAAACGCGAGCATATCTATCATGCCGCCATGCTCGACCCGCACGTCGCGGCAGAGCTATCGCTCGATCAGATATGGCACATGGTCGACGATCTGATCGAAGCGCATGGCGACTGGCTGCCGAAATTCCACTAGGCCACCCGCCGCATTAAAGCTGAACGGCCCAGGCTTTCGGGTTTTCCGCCTGCACGCGCGCCCACCAGCGCTCGGCCTCGCCCGGCGCAATGAGTGCAACGATGCAGCCGCCGAAACCCGCCCCGGTCAGCCGCGCGCCGAAAGCGCCCGCCGCGATGGCAGTCTCGACCAAACGGTCGAGCGCCGATGTGGATACTTCATAGTCTCTGGCAAGCGAGAGATGGCTCTCCACCATAAGATCGCCGAACTGAAGCGCATCCGCCGAGCGGAGCGCCTCGACGGCTGCCAGCACTCGCGCATTTTCACTCACCACATGACGCGCGCGACTGGCGATCTCCGCATCGTCAATCCCTGCCACGGCCTCCACCGTCGCATCCCGCAGAGACACCAGACCGAGTAACCGCGCCGCAGCCTCAACGGACGCCCGACGTGCATTGTAGGCACCATCGACAAGCCGTCGCTCCTGCCCACAATGGATCACGGCAAAGCGGAATGACGGCGGCACGGCGACGAGCCGCCCTTCATTCACGCGGCAATCGAGAAGCAGCGCCTCGCCGGGACGGCCAACCGCGCATGCCATCTGATCGAGTATGCCGCATTGAACGCCGCAATAGATGTTCTCCGCCGCCTGCGCTGCCCGAGCGATGTCGGCATCGCTCATCTCCGCACCGAGCAATGACAATGCGGCGCGTATGACAGCTACCTCCAACGCCGCTGAAGATGAAACACCCGCGCCCTGCGGCACATCCGAGCGAACCAGAACCTCGACAGGCGGCAACACAAACCCGCGCTTTGCCAGTTCCGCAATCGGCCCAGCGACATAATCCGTCCAGTCGCCGCGCGGCGGGCCCGCCGGATCGAACTCTTTCGTTTCTCCATTGGTGAGACTCGCCGCGCGGAAACGCGATGCCCGCGCCATCGCCACCCGCGTCTCATGCGCAAGCGGCATCGGCAAGCAGAAGCCTTCCGCATAATCGGTATGATCGCCAATGAGATTGACCCGGCCGGGCGCCGCGCCTTCGGCCTCCGGCTCTCTGCCAAAGAGGCGTTGAAAATCGTCCCTCATGCGCTCGCCGCCCGAAGCCTGCGCGCCGCTTCCTCCGGCAGCACATCGACAAGAAATACGCCCGCGCCCTGCTCCACACCTGCGAGATATTTGAGCTTGTTCGTGTCGCGCCGAAAGGGATGAATTTCAATCGTCATGTGAAACGTATCCTCAAATCCTTGAGGCGCTGTCTGCACAGTGAGGATATAGGGCATGGGCGCATCGAAAAGCGCATCGAGCCTGCGCATGGCGTCGCCAAGCGCTTGAGCCAGATCGCTGCGCTCCGTATCCGTCAACTCGTCAGGCGACGCAACCCGGCGGCGTGGTGCCAGCCAGACTTCATAAGGATACATGGCGAAGGGCGGCACGAAGGAAAGCGCCGCCTGCCCCGCTCGCAATATCAGCGCCGGATCGAGTGTCTCGATCAGTTGCGCGATCAGCGGCGCTTCGGCCTGCGCCTTCGCCGCTCGGGCAAGCTGCGCCGGAAGAAAGGAGAAAGCATAAATCTGGCCATGCGGATGATGCAGCGTGACGCCGATTTCCTCGCCCCGGTTTTCAAACGGCAGCACGGCCACAAAACCCATATCCCGCAGCACCTTGACGCGCGCGCCCCAGACTTCAATCAGCAGCTCCAGCCGCTCGTCGGAAAGCCCCGCAAGGCTCGACCGATGATCCGGGGAATAGACAATGACTTCGCATCGTCCGCCCGCCTGCGCGAGCGTCAGTCCGCGAATGGCATCAGGCATTTCCGCATCGGCACTAAACGCCGGAAAACGATTTTCAAAAACTGCGATCTCGAAATCGGAAAAGGGGATTTCTCCTATGCGCCCCGCCTGAGAGACGCAAAGCGGACACTCCGCCGCTTGCGGAAGAAACGTCCGCGCCTGCCTTGCCCCTGCATAGGCGACCCATTCCTGCCTGAGTGGATGCCATCGCAAATGCGAACGGCCGGCCGGTGCCGCTTCAAGTTCAGGCCCGGCAATGCCTTGATGCGGTGCGCGCCCGTAAAGCAGAAGCTCTCGTCCGTCCGCCTTTTCATGCCGATGAACGAAAAGCGACATGACTGTCTAACTGTTCATTTTTTCGACGGTCTTCGTCGTGCTGAAGCCCGGAACGAGATCGATGATTTCAACGCGGCCACCATAGGACTGCACGAAATCCGCGCCGACAATCGTCTCGACGGTGTAATCCCCGCCCTTGATGAGAACATCGGGACGCAGCATCTCGATCAACTCGCGCGGCGTGTCTTCCTCAAACAGCACCACGAGATCGACATTGGACATCGAGCCAAGCACCGTCGCGCGCGCCACATCGGGTTGAATGGGCCGTGTCGGTCCCTTGAGCCGCGTCACCGAGGCATCGCTATTGAGCCCGACGACAAGCCGGTCGCAAAGGCTGCGCGCCTGAGCGAGCAGCGCGACATGGCCCGGATGCAGAAGATCGAAACAACCATTGGTGAAGCCCACACGCAAACCGCGCCTGCGCCATGCGGCTGTAATATCCTGCGCGCCGTGCTGCGTCGCCACTTTCTGGTCGATGGAGGTGAACTTGCGTTCACGCAGCTTCGCAGCCAGCTCGTCGCGATAGACAACCGCCGTACCCACCTTGCCGACGACAAGCCCGGCCGCGGCATTGGCAAGACCCGCTGCGTCGACAAGAGGCAGGCCCGCAGCGAGAGCAGCGGCAAGCGTCGAGACAACCGTGTCGCCAGCGCCCGATACGTCGAAAACTTCGCGCGCCTCGGCGGGCAGATGCGTCACCGTGCCGTCATCGACGATCACGCTCATGCCTTCCTGGCTGCGCGTCACGAGCACAGACGAGATGCCACATTGTTCGGTGAGTTCACGCGCCGCCGCAACGATGGAGCCTTCATCGGCGAGAATATGACCCGTCGCCTCCGCCAGCTCGCGGCGGTTCGGCGTGATGACGCTGGCGCCTCGATAACGCGCATAATTGCGCCCCTTGGGGTCGACAACGACAGGAATGCCGAGATCACGCGCCTCTTCGATGGCCGCACGACAAACCGCAGCCGTCAGCACGCCCTTGCCGTAGTCAGACAAAACGAGCACCTGCGAGGCAGGCAACAGAGCCCTGATATGACCGAGCAATTCTTCCTGCCGCGCGAGGCTTAAAGGCGCCACCGTCTCGTGATCGGCGCGCAGCATCTGCTGGTTCATCGCGACGTAGCGCGTCTTGACGGTCGAGCGCCTCGTCGCTTCCGTCACGAGGCGAGCCTGAGTTTGCGGAAGCGCATTGAGCATATCCGCGATTTCCGCACCCGCTTCATCGGGGCCGACAACGCTGATGAATGAGACACGGGCGCCGAGAGCCGCAAGATTGCGCACGACATTGCCCGCGCCGCCAAGCATGGCGCGCTCTTCATTGACCTTCAAAACAGGGATCGGCGCTTCCGGCGACACACGCTCAACATCGCCATAGACGTAGCGGTCGAGCATGACGTCGCCAACGCAGAGAATGCGCGTATCGCGAAGACGCTCAGCCTCACCGGCAAGGCGTTGCTTGTAACTCATGCGTTAAACCCGCTATTCCGCAGCCGAGGCATCGGATTTCCGGCCATAGACATCGTCAAAGCGCACAATGTCGTCTTCACCCAGATAGCTGCCCGATTGCACCTCGATGATGCTCAAGGGCTCCGTCCCCGGATTTTCCAGCCGGTGTCTGGTGCCAACGGGGATATAGGTCGACTCGTTTTCCTGCAGAAGCTTGACCTCGTCGCCGACCGTCACCTGCGCCACACCCTTCACGACGACCCAATGTTCCGCGCGCTTGTGGTGCATCTGCAGAGAGAGCGATGCGCCGGGGCGCACCATCAGATGTTTGACCTGATGACGCGGGCCCGCATCGAGGCCTTCATAGAAGCCCCAGGGGCGATGCACACGATTGTGAATCTGGTGCTCGGTTCGTCCATCGGCGGCGATGCGCTCGACGATCTTCTTCACGTCCTGCACACGGTTACGGTCGGCGACAAGCAACACGTCGCCCGTCTCGACGATGATGAGATCGCGAACGCCGAGCGTCGCGACAAGCCCAGTCTCAGCGCGGATATAACAATCATTCGTATCAATGGAGATCACGTCGCCGGAAACGACATTGCCCATCTCGTCCTGCGCGCCCGTTTCCCACAGCGCCGACCAGCTTCCGATGTCGCTCCAGCCCATTTCGACGGGGACAACGGCGGCATGTGTCGTCCGCTCCATCACGGCATAGTCGATCGAATCCGAGGGGCAGGCGTCAAAGGCTTCCGGCTGCAGGCGCAGGAAATCGAGATCGCGTGCGCCTTTCAATACGGCCTCGGCGGCCCGCGCCGCAATCTCGGGGCAATGCTTGTGCATCTCGTCGAGAATGACATCGGCGCGGAACATGAAGATGCCCGCGTTCCAATCGTAGCCACCTCGAGCGAGATAGGTTTCCGCCGTCTCGCGGTTCGGCTTCTCGACGAAACGCTCAACCGCGAAAGCGCCATGCCCGAGCGACGCTCCACGCTTGATATAGCCATAGCCCGTTTCGGGCGCGGAGGGCACGATGCCGAATGTAACGAGCTTGCCCTCACCCGCAAGCTTTGCGCCTTGCGCAACGGCGGCGCGGAAAGCATCGACATCGCGAATGTGATGATCCGCAGGCAAGATCAGTACAATGCCCTTTGGCTCATGCGTCTGCACAAAGGCAGCGGCTGCGGCAGCGGCAGGCGCAGTGTTGCGCCCCACAGGCTCCAGAAGATGAGCAAGCGGCGTGAGTCCCGCTTCACGCATCTGCTGCGCAATGATGAAACGATGTTCGTCGTTCGAGACAATGATGGGTGCGGCGAAAAGCGCAGGATCGGTCACGCGTCGCGCCGTCTCCTGCAACATCGTCTGCTCAGAGACGAGCGGCAGCAATTGCTTGGGATAGAGAGCACGCGACGTCGGCCACAACCGGGAGCCAACCCCGCCAGACAAGATCACCGGATAAATGCTCACTAAATCAATCCTCTCGCGCAGGCGCCCCCTGCGCCGATGCGGCAGGAGAATATCATGTTTGCAGCCCCATGGGATGCCGCGACGACAATGGATCGCGCAAGGCAGTTAACGGGGACAGCCGCATCATAACATTTCTACTCCGAAACAAAAGCCGACGCCCGCCTTGAACCGCATCGGAAGTGGAGCCGTTTCCTTGCGGGAAGCCCGCCATTCATGCGACACAATTTGCCTGTCAAAGATGATTTGCTGAATTTTGGACGGTTGCCGTCCGCGGAAGATGCGTAGAGGAAGAGCATGACGTCGAAGGCCCAGAGGAAGGTTCGCAAGGTCGTTTTCCCGGTCGCGGGACTCGGCACGCGGTTTTTGCCCGCCACCAAAGTCATCCCCAAGGAAATGCTGACCGTCGTCGACAAGCCGGTCATCCAGTATGCGGTGGAAGAAGCGGTCGAGGCCGGCATCGAGCATTTCGTCTTCGTGACCGGACGCGGCAAGGGCGCGATCGAAGACCATTTCGACCTCGCCTATGAGCTTGAAGCGACCCTCAAGGCGCGGGGAAAAACCGCCGAAATCGAAATCCTGAAGGCGAGCCGTCCGACCTTTGGCGCTGCAAGCTTCGTGCGTCAGCAGGAGCCGCTGGGCCTCGGACACGCGGTCTGGTGCGCTCGCGAGATCGTCGGCGACGAACCTTTCGCCCTCGTATTGCCCGATATGCTGATCCACGGAAAGCCGGGTTGCCTCGCCCAGATGATCGACACCTATAACAAGCATGGCGGCAACATCGTCGCCGTCGAGGAAGTGCCGCACGAACACGTCAATCGCTATGGCGTCGTGGCACTCGGCAAGAGCTTCGATGAACGCACGCATAGCATCAGCGGCATGGTCGAAAAGCCGAAGATCGAAGACGCACCCTCCGACCTCATCATTTCGGGCCGCTATATTCTGCAGCCTGAAATCTTTGCCTGGCTCGAAAAGCAGAAGCCCGGCGCAGGCGGCGAAATCCAGCTCACCGACAGCATGATCGCGCTTCTCGCCGATCAGGACTTCTTCGCCTATCGCTTTGCGGGCACGACTTACGATTGCGGCGACAAGATCGGCTACCTTGCCGCCAATGTGGCCTATGCACTCGACCGGCCCGACATTGCACCGAAGTTCCGCCCCGTGCTCGACAAGCTCGTCGGCAAGTGACGCGCCTCTCTAATATGCGTTTCTACTGAAAAACACATAAATCGGCGTCAGGAGCAGGATCCTCAAATCCAGCCAGAACGACCAGTTCTCGATGTAGTAGAGGTCGCATTCCACTCGCTTGTGCATTTTTTCCGGCGTGTCCGTTTCGCCGCGATGCCCGTTGATTTGCGCCCAGCCGGTAATCCCCGGCCTCATTCGATGCCGGTTCGCATAGGTCACGAGCAATGCCGAATATTGCTCGTTATGCGCGAGGGCATGCGGCCTCGGCCCCACAAGCGACATTTGCCCCCGGATGACATTGATGAGCTGCGGCAGCTCGTCAATGCTCGTCCGCCTCAGCCACTTGCCCAAACGGGTAACACGCGGATCGTCGCGCTGCGCCTGCGGCACGACCGGCCCGTCTTCAGCGACATGCATCGTACGAAACTTGAGCACAGTGATGATCTGATGATTGAAGCCGTGCCGGCGCTGTCGAAAAAAGACCGGCCCGTCGCTGTCGAGCTTGATTGCCAATCCGACAAGAAGCATGAGTGGCGATGCTGCGGCGAGCGCGATGATTCCGAGAACACGATCCTCAACCGTCTTTATGATCGGTCCCCAGTCATCGAGCGGCCGCCGAACAAGTTCGAGCACAGAAACACCGTCATAATTGACAAGCCCCAGCGGCCGAATGTGAAAGGCAGCCTTGTCGGGGCAAAGCCTGATATCAACCGGCAGAACAGATAGCTGCGCAACAATTTCGGAAATATTCTGCTCGCCGGAAAACGGAGGCGCGATCAGCACCTCGTCGATGTGAGCTGTCTGCCCCATCTGAATGAGGTGAGACAGTCCACCCGACAAAGCCACATGCGGCGTGACGCCGTCCGGCAAATCATCGAACACACCGAGAATACGGTAGTTCCTGCTGGTGCGGTTGAGATGCTCGATCATCTTCCCGGCAACTTCACCGCTGCCGTAAATGGCCACATTGCGCCTGAACCATCCCGATGCCATCCGACTTTGGATGAGCTGCGATACAAGATAGTGGTTGGCGACGACCAGCAATGCCGCGCCAGCAAGCCAGGTCACCGTCCAGCCGCGCGACAATTCCTCAAGCACCTTGAGCAAATAGCCGACACTCAAAATTGCGACCGTCGCAATCCCGACGCCGAATAAAACGCGCCGCGCCGTGCCGCTGAAGCGCCTGAGAAGCTCGATTGAATAGAGTGCCTGGGACCGAAATGCCGCGACGGCGATAAAGCCCGCTATCAGGCCAAGGCCGAAATAGGCTTCGACATGCTGGCGGCTGCCAAGATACATGCCGATATAGGCCCACTTTGCGACCGCGGCAGCACCGGCAATTAGGACGAAATCGATTGCGGCGACGATGTCGCCAATGACCCTCTCGGATCGCACGCCCGGCCGCTGCACGCTCCCCGCACGCAGATAGGCTGACGACGCGCTACCCTCGCCGAAAATTTCCGGCGCAGCCCTCCTTGCTGAACGATCCGATGGCGCAGAGCCTCTATCCCCATGTTCGAAACCGCTATCGAAATTACCCATCGCTCCTTGTCCGCACCATACTCGCACTTCCCCTCCGCGAACGACCAGACCGCATCGCGTCTGACTATCGCGCCCCCCGATTTACCCCCCACAGGGCAATGCAGCATTCATTGGTATGCAGACCGTCGAAATGACCTTGCGCCAAGAATCTTGCACATAATGTCATCGTCTCGACACAGAAAGAAACTCCAAATCTGATGAGTCTCATCGACCACGCAAAATATTTGGTGTGACTCGCAGACATTGAAGTATCAAGCCCAGCTCGGAAGAGCA
Source organism: Parvibaculum sp. (assembly GCF_049651025.1). Taxonomy (GTDB): domain Bacteria; phylum Pseudomonadota; class Alphaproteobacteria; order Parvibaculales; family Parvibaculaceae; genus Parvibaculum. The sequence continues at coordinate 21,403 of NZ_JBASBH010000028.1, forward strand.
TGAACTTGGCAACCGGCAAGATTCAGACGTGTGAAGATCTTCGAGAAACGACGGAAAGGTCGCCGGCTTAATCGCCGGCCGTCACTCCGGACAGGCGGGCAAGACCAAGCTCGGCGCGGGCAACATCAGCCTCGACCATTTCACGCACAAGCTGCGCAAAACTTATGCTCGCCGTCCAGCCAAGCACGCGACGGGCTTTAGATGCATCCCCCAGGGTGCCCTTGACGTCGATCCTGCGGAAAAACTGCGGATCCACGGCAACGAGCCGCTCGCCCGTCGCAGCGTCAAAGCCTTCTTCAGCCGCTCCCTCGCCACGCCAGACGATTTTGCGATCGATCTCACAAAAAGCCGTCTCGACGAATTCGCGCACCGAATGATCCCGGCCCGTCGCCAGCACATAGTCGCCGGGCAAAGGCTGCTGCAACATAAGCCACATGCCGCGCACATAATCCGCCGCATGGCCCCAATCCCGCCGCGTGTCGAGATTGCCGAGCTTCAGACATTCACCCTGCCCGACATACCAGGCGGCAACGGCCTGGGCGATCTTGCGCGTGACAAAACTCGGCTTGCGATAGGGGCTCTCATGATTGAACAGAATGCCGTTCGAGGCGTGCAGACCGTAAGCTTCGCGGAAATTTATTGTCGCCTCAAAGGCGGCATGCTTGGAAACCGCATAGGGGTTGAGCGGATGAAGCGGCGTCTCTTCATTCTGTACGCGGCCCTCCGCATCGCCGAACATTTCCGAACTCGACGCCTGATAAAAGCGAATATGCCGTTCAGGATCGAGCTTTATGACTGCATCGAGAAGACGCATCGTTCCGGTGGCGTTGACATCGGTCGTATAGGCCGGGTCTTCGAAGCTCGTCTGAATATGCGTTTGCGCCGCGAGGTTGTAGATTTCATCCGGCATCGTCTCGTGCACAAGACGATGCACCGCATCGCCCATCGCCATGTCGCAACTATGAAGGACAAGGCGCTGCCTGAGTTCGCCAGCGCTACCAAAACGCTCCCGGTCGAGCCGCGAGACATCACGCGCCATTCCATGCACGACATAGCCGCGCGCCAGAAGAAGTTCGGCAAGATAGCCGCCGTCCTGCCCCGTGATCCCGGTGATCAGCGCAACCGGCGGACGGACGACATCTTTGAATGGAAGCACAGGGGACAAGGCGGTCTATCCGTGTTGGGGTGGCCGCCCGCCTGTCCGGGCCGCGACGCGCTTTCTAGCACTTTTGCAACCAGATGACACTATTGTAAGTGTGCCGCGTTAAGCGCTTTTCCTGACGCATCCGGTGCCGGACATTGGCTTTGTCCGGCAGGATCGATCAGGATCCTGCCGTCAGCAATTCGCTATTGTACCAGCGATAAACCTCGGCGATCCCGTCTTCAAGGCTCGTCCGAGCGCTCCAGCCACGCTGCGTGAGCCGGGACACATCCATCAGCTTGCGCGGCGTCCCGTCCGGCTTGGACGGATCGGTTACGATTTCCCCTTCGAAACCGACGATCCGCTTAACCATCTCGGCAAGCTCGCGGATCGTGACGTCAACGCCCGAACCGACATTGATGTGGTCTTCGTCCGAATAGGCCTGCATTAGGAAGACGAGCGCATCGGCGCAATCATCCACATAGAGGAACTCGCGCTTGGGCGTGCCCGACCCCCATATCGTCACCGACGATGCGCGCGCAATCTTTGCCGAATGCATCTTGGCGATCAGCGCCGGCAGTACATGCGAAGACTGCAGATCGAAATTGTCGCCCCGCCCATAGAGATTGGTCGGCATGGCAGAGATGAAATCGCAGCCATACTGACGGCGATAGGCCTGAACAAGCTTGATGCCGGCAATCTTCGCGACCGCGTACCACTGGTTGGTGGGCTCCAGAGGGCCGGTCAGCAATGCATCCTCTCGCATCGGCTGCGGAGCCATTTTCGGATAGATGCAGGACGATCCGAGGAAGAGCAGCTTTTCAACCCCGACCCGCCAGGCCGCATGGATGAGATTCGTCTCGATCATCAGATTGTCGTAGATGAATTCGGCAGGGCGCGTATCATTGGCAAGAATGCCGCCCACGGTCGCCGCCGGCACGAAAACCGCCTGCGGCTTCATCGCCGCCATCCAGTCCTCAACTTCAGCCTGACGGCGCAAATCCACCTGCTCGCGACCGACGGTCAAGACTTCGCAATTTTCCGTTTGCAAGCGACGCAGGATCGCGGAGCCGACCATCCCGCGATGACCCGCCACATAAACACGTTTGTCCTTGAGCGAATAGGACTCAGTCATTTCGTGCCTTCCGTCCGTCTTCCCGCGCAACGGCTTTGAGATCGCTCGCCATCATCTCTGACACAAGCTCGGGGAAGGTCGTCGTATGCTTCCATCCAAGCTTCTGATGCGCTTTCCGTGGGTCGCCGAGCAACAGATCGACTTCCGTCGGGCGGAAGTAGCGCGGATCGATTTTCACGACTGTCTTGCCGCTCTTTTTATCGATGCCGATTTCATCGACGCCTTCGCCCTTCCAGACGATGCTGCGGCCGATCTCACCAAACGCCAACTCCACGAATTCGCGCACCGAATGCGTCTCGCCCGTGGCCAGCACATAGTCGTCTGCCTCGTCCTGCTGAACGATCCGCCACATGCCTTCGACATAGTCACGCGCATGACCCCAATCGCGCTTGGCGTCGATATTGCCCAGATAAAGAACATCCTGCAGACCGAGTTCGATCGCCGCCACAGCTCTTGTGATCTTGCGCGTCACGAAGGTCTCGCCGCGTGTCGGCCCCTCGTGATTGAAGAGAATGCCGTTCGAAGCGTGCATATCATAGGCTTCGCGGTAATTCACCGTGATCCAGTAAGCGTAGAGCTTCGCTGCCGCATAGGGGCTGCGCGGATAGAAAGGCGTGCGCTCGCTTTGCGGCGTTTCCTGCACCTTGCCGTAAAGCTCCGAGGTCGACGCCTGATAAAAGCGCGTCGTCTTCTCAAGGCCGAGAATACGCACCGCCTCCAAAAGCCTCAACGTACCGATCGCATCCGAATTGGCTGTGTATTCCGGAGTCTCGAAGCTTACCTGCACATGGCTCTGTGCCGCGAGATTATAAATCTCGGTCGGCTGGGTCTCCTGCACGATGCGAATAAGGTTCGTTGCGTCGGTGAGATCGCCGTAGTGCAGAAGAAGCCGCGCGCTTTCCACATGCGGGTCTTCATACAGGTCGTCGATCCGCGCGGTGTTGAACGACGAAGAACGCCGCTTGACGCCGTGCACGATGTATCCCTTGTCGAGAAGAAGCTTGGCCAGATACGCCCCGTCCTGACCGGTAATGCCGGTTATGAGGGCAACTTTCTTCGTCATTATATTGCTCCTAGGCGCATTCCATCTTCCGCGCCCAAAAGCAGCGGTAGCCGGTAAGTATAAAGAAGACGACAGTTATAATACCAGACTTGATCGCCAATTAGGCTCCAGTTTGGAAATAGGCTTTGTACCAGCCGACAAAGGACTTCAACCCGGCTTCCAGAGAGACCGTCGGTTGAAATCCATGATCATGCTGGATCGCCGAAATGTCGGCATAGGTTCGCACGACATCGCCCGGCTGCATCGGCGCCATTTCCCTGATCGCTTTGATACCGATGATTTCTTCGAGAATATCGATAAAGCGTGAAAGCTTTTCCGGCTGGTTATTGCCGATATTGTAGATCCGATGCCGGGGCCCGTCTGCACGAGGGAGCCCATCAAGCGCCGCGACCGTGCCTTTCACAATATCGTCGATATAGGTGAAATCGCGCCACATCTCGCCATTGTTGAAAACGCGTATGGGTTTTCGCTCGATGATATTCTTGGTGAAGCTCCAATAGGCCATATCCGGCCGACCGAACGGCCCGTAAACTGTGAAATAGCGAAGCCCTGTCTGCGGAATATCGAAAAGATGCCCATAGACATGGCTCATCAATTCGTCGGCCTTCTTCGTCGCAGCATAAAGCGAGACCGGCGTATCGACGCGATCCGTCTCGCTGAACGGGACTTTCTCATTCCCTCCGTAGACAGAACTGGACGAGGCATAAACCAGATGCTCGAAATGGTCGAGATGCCTGCTTAATTCCAGAACTTCGAGGTGTCCGGAAATATTGGAGTGAATATAAGCGCGAGGCTCCTCGATGGAGTAGCGGACGCCCGCCTGCGCTGCCAAATGGACAATCCGGGTAATTTTGCGCCCTTTGACCGCGCCGGCAAGCATTCCCGCTTCAGCGATATCGCCCCTAACAAAGCTGAAATTCTTGTCCGCTAGCAGGGATGAAAGGCGCGCCTCTTTGAGCGCCGGATCATAGTAACTGTTGACGTTATCAACCCCGACAACCTCGTCGCCCCGGTCAAGGAGATGCCTGCACACATTGCTACCGATGAACCCCGCGGCCCCGGTGACCAAGATCGCCATTCACACTTTCTCCAACCGACCGTCTTGTCCAATCCAGGGTCGAATATATTGACGCCGGACAGGCCAGAATAAATAGTCTCCAGGCGTCTTCACCAAATCCAATGACGGGCCGATAAACTTTATGCAAATGATAGCGCCATTCTCTACATTCGCCCATGAGAATTGCCGCCAAGACATCAGCGCCACGCCACCCGCACTGTGACGCCCTGTCTGATGCCTTGCATGCCGTTGTCTATGCTCACGCCTTGTAACTTTGAAGTAAACAGGATCCCGCTATGAAGGTAACGATGATCGGTGCAGGCTATGTGGGCCTGGTATCGGGAGCTTGCTTTGCCGACTTTGGACACGAGGTCACTTGCGTCGATACCGTCGCCTCGAAGATCGAAGCGCTGAATCGCGGTGAGATCCCCATATACGAGCCCGGCCTCGACGTCCTGGTGAACGGCAATCGCTTTGCCGGGCGCCTCTCCTTCACCACCGATCTCGCAGAAGCGGTAAAAGGCGCCGAAGCTGTTTTCATCGCTGTCGGCACGCCAACCCGGCGCGGAGACGGCCATGCCGATCTTTCCTACGTTTACGCTGCCGCCGAAGAGATCGCGAAAGCGATGACCGGCTACACCGTCGTCGTGACCAAATCGACCGTGCCCGTCGGCACCGCCGACGAGGTCGAGGCCATTATCAGGCGCGTCCGCCCTGACGCAGATTTTTCCGTCGCCTCGAACCCGGAATTCCTTCGCGAGGGCGCGGCAATCGACGACTTCAAACGCCCCGATCGCGTCGTCGTCGGCGCCGAGGACGAACGCGCCCGCGACGTTATGAGGGCCATATACCGCCCGCTTTTCCTCAACGAAACGCCGATCCTCTTCACCAGCCGCCGTACGTCCGAACTCATCAAATATGCCGCCAATGCTTTCCTCGCGACCAAGATTACCTTCATCAACGAAATAGCCGATCTCTGCGAAAAGGCCGGCGCGAATGTGCAGGACGTAGCGCGCGGCATCGGCCTTGATGGCCGCATCGGCAAGAAGTTTCTACATGCAGGGCCCGGTTATGGCGGCTCATGCTTTCCGAAAGATACTGTCGCGTTGGTGCGCACTGCGCAGCAGTTCGGCGCGCCTGTGCGCATCGTCGAAACGGTCGTCGAGGTCAACACGCGACGCAAACTGCAAATGGTCGACAAGATCGTGGCTGCTTGCGGAGGTTCGGTCGCGGGCAAAACGGTCGCCGTTCTCGGCCTGACGTTCAAACCGGAGACGGACGATATGCGTGACGCGCCCTCGCTCGATATCGTGCCGGGGCTTATTGAAAAAGGCGCGATTGTCCGCGCGCATGATCCGCAAGGCATGAAGGAAGCACGACACATGCTTCCGCAAGCTGTCGTCTATTGCGACGGTCCTTACGAGGCCATGGAAAGTGCCGATGCTGTCGTCATCGTTACCGAGTGGAACGCCTATCGGGCACTGGACCTGAAGCGCGCGGCGCAGACGATGAAAACGCCGATCATGATCGATCTGCGCAACATCTACGATCCTGCCGATGTTTCACGCCACGGCCTGACCTACACCAGCATCGGCAGATAGGCGCTAAAGACGCCCTTCCTCAAGCAGCCCGCGGCTTCATGCGTCCACGGATGCGCGCATAAAACCAGATCAGGTCATCGGCAAGCCCAAGCCGCCGCATGCCAAGAAATGCCGCGCCGAAAACGGGCGGCATAACGGCTGCGGCCAGCAACAACGTTCCCCATGCCGGCCATTCCAGTTCGACGCCGAGATGGCGAGCTATCCCCGCTGCTGCGCCAAGCGGTATCGCAAGAACGATCGCCGGAAGATATTCGTGCACGATATCGCGCCAGCCCAAATCGAGAAGCCGCAGACTCGATATCCGCCGATAGACGAAGTTCAACAAAATGGCCGTCACCACGCCGCCCGCAACGCCTGCAATACCCCAAGGTTTGCCGGCAAAGGAAAGGGCAATGACCATCGCTCCATAGAGGATGTGCTGTCCGGCATTAAGCCGAACCTTGCCGACAGCTTTTGAAAGACACTCATCGATCTTGTAGCTCGTGCGGAAATAGGTGATGGCAATCAATATCTGAAACGGCAGCACAACCTCTTGCCATTGGGCGCCGAGCACAACGAGTACCAGTTCATTGGCAAGCACAGCCGCAACAACCGATGCAGGCAGGACCACCATGCCAACGGCTGCGATGGCCCGGCTGAATATCTGTCGCAGTTGGTCGCTGTCGTGCTGAGCCTCCGCCATGGCCGGGAAAAGCACCGTATTGATCGAGCTACCGACGAGATTGAGCGGCAGCATCGCAATGCCAAAAGCGCGCGTGTAGATACCGAGCGCGGCAGCATCGAAATAGCGGCCAACGATGAGATTATCGCCCTTGTTCCCGAGAAAATTGGCAATTTGCCCGACCGAAATCCAGCCGCCATATGACAGCAGCTCTTTGGCCGCCGCCGGAGAAATTCTCAGACACAGCGGATGCCGCACGTGGGCGATCTGCGCCACGGTGCTGATCGTCGTCTGCGCTACCAGCGCAAACACCAGCGCCCATACGCCATATCCGAGCCAGGCCATGAGCAGCGCGACACTGAAATTGCCGACGGTAAAGCCAAGAAGGTCAATCATCGTCAGCTTGCGGAAACCGAGATTGCGGTAAAGCACGGCCTGCGACGTGAGACTGAGCGCCTTGATCGGAAAGATAACCCCCATCACCGGCAGCAACGCCTCGACTTCCGGCGCGCGAAAAAACACGGCGATAGGCCCGCTCGCCGCGACGAGAAGACCCCAGATCAGAAATCCGCTTGCGACATTGAGATAGAAACTCGTGCTCAGATGATCCGACGTAATCACCGGCCTCTGAATAAGGGCCTGCCTCGTGCCCATATTGGCAAAAATTTCGATGAAGCCTGTCGGGATCATCAGCAAGGCGAGAACGCCAAAATCATGCGGCGTCAATAGGCGCGCGAGAACGAAAAGCAAAACGAGCTGAAGCGCCGTCTTCAGCCCCTCGCCCGTCATTACCCACGCAAACCCGCCGACAATGCGTCCGGCCTTTACCGCCAAGCCGCCCCTCTTTCAATCGTCTCTACACGGTTCCGTCTCGGCGCCTATATGCCACAAGATTTCGCGCGGGTCGCGTTCACAAATATCCATATACGGGTTAGCCGATATCCCGAATTTCAAATCCGAGCCGACGTCCCGTGTCGTCGAGCCTTGCCCGGTTCAAAAACAGCGAATCCGTTTTACGGATCGGCGGGCTCGAATTGATGACGCCTTCCTCCCGATGGAAATAGACCGGCCCGATAAATCCTGCATCATCGAAAAATTCCCGAATTTCGGGCCGTTCTCCACGCTCGACAATAATGGCGGCGATGTGTGCAGTGACATTCCCAAATCCATCAAGGGCCGATATTTCATGCCCTTCAATATCCATTTTTACAATATCGGGAACGAGGCCGATCTCGTTGCAAACGCTCGCCAAAGTCCGACAAGCCACCTCCACGGCGCCGGACCCGGCATCATCTGAGCTGACGACATGATTGACGGCACTCTCCTTATTGTCGGTCATGCTAATAGTGCCATTGCGATCGGATATTGCGCAGTTGAGCGCAATGATGTTCTCGCGTGCATTGCGCCTGATATTATTGCTCAACTTCTGGAATGTGCGCGCCATTGGTTCGAAAGCGACGACCCTTACACTCGGATTTTCCGCCTGCACCAGCGCATATGATCCAATATTGGCCCCTATGTCGAAAAACACTCCGCCTTCAGAGGAGAAGTACGACGTCAGAAAACCTATATTGTTATATTCATATTCATCGCGATGACTGTTGATCACGGCAACGGTGCCCGTGAAGCTGTCGTCGGACAAAATCGATTTCGATATCTTCACGGTCATCGGAAAACGCCTGCCCAAAGTCTTCCTGACCTGAAACAGGAGATGACGCAGAAGCGCTCCTCCAACATCCTTCCGGACATCCCGACGGATCATCCGGAATGATCGCAACAACTGCATACAGACAACCTCAAACGACAATCGATTTTGAATTATGCCCGGCACAGAACAATTCGCCCAGATGATAAAGGTCCGAAAGAACATATAAACGCCGACAATTATTGCTCCAGCTCAATCCCGAAGTTACAGTCCTGACGATCGCCTCCAGATAAATCGTCATGCTTCCGAAGGACAATCCGCCCTTGAATCTCGCCCATACGCACACTGCCGATACTGACCCGAGACTGGCTATCGTGCGCGACTTTGCCGAGCGTATGGACGAGGCCGGAATTTCCTATTGCCACTGGAAAAGCAACGAAAGCCTTGATGTCGCTGTCCGGGGCGACACGGATCTAGACGTGCTCTTCGACGAAAAAGATATCCAGCGCGTGGAGGCTTTGCTCGCACGCATGGGGTTCCTCAAGAGTCGGGCGATCTGGCTCCGCCGCTATCCTGGCGTGGAGGATTTCATCGGCATCGATCCGACAACGGGAAAACTTGTCCATCTGCAGGCGCATTATCAGCTCGTGTTGGGCGAAACGAGCGTGAAGACCTACAGGCTGCCATGGGAGGCAGAACTCCTGTCGACGCGCATTCTGGATCAGACGAACCACATCTGTCGGGCGGCCCCGGCATGGGAATATCTGCTCCTCGTCATTCGAGAGGCGATCAAGCTGAAGCCCTCGGCGCAAGTGCTCGGGAGCCTCGGCCATCCGATGAAAGACGCGGCCAAGTCCGCCGGGGAACTCGCCTGGCTGAGAGAGCGCGTCAATCCTGACGACGTTCTGAAACTCGCACGAGAGCATATCGGCAAGGCCGCCTCGGCGTCTTTGCATGCATTGCTAAAAAAAGGGTGGAACATCCCCGACATTCGCGCCTTCCGCGCCGTTGCCAAGCCCGCCCTCCGCCACCATCGGCGCTTCGGGCCGTTTCGGGCGCTAGCCGAGAATTGGTCGCGGGGCCTTGGCACACTGGCCACCCGCATCGCACGCAAGCTCGGCATCAGGCGCTTCCCCCTGCGTCGTACTTTTCCCGACACCGGCATCATAATCGCGATTCTGGGGGCGGATGGCAGCGGAAAGTCGACATTGCACAAGCTCCTGTCGCAGGAGCTCGCCAAGAAATTCGACGTGTGGCCTCTCTATATGGGCTCCGGCATCGGCGATGTCAGCCTGCTCCGCTGGCCGCTCCTGAAGCTCAAACAAGCCTTGCGCCGAGACGGAATTCCCGATGTCACTCCCTCAGCTTCCACGCCGAAGGTCGACAAACGGAGAGGTATTGCTGGGACGACATTCAACACCCTCTGGTGCCTCTCGCTCGCACTCGAAAAACGGATCAGGCTGGGACATGCGGCGCGGGCAAAGAAGCGGGGAATGATCGTCATATGCGACCGCTACCCGCAAACGAAAATCCGCGGATACAATGACGGACCGCTTCTGCCGCAAGAAAAATTCAAATCGACGTTCATGAAAGCACTCGTGAGATGGGAGCATGCGAGCTACGAGCGCGCCATCACCTGTCCTCCCGATCTGGCAATTCGATTGATTGGCGATCCCGCAATCATGGCAGCGCGCCGTCCGGAAATGACGGAAGAGTGGATAGCCCGCAAGCAATCGGGCGTCATTGATTTCGAATTTTCGCAGTCAACACGGGTTGTCGATATCGATCCGGCCAAACCTCTTGCCGATGTCTTCGCGGCTGCCATGCGCGCCGCCGCAGACCGTCTCCGGTCGCAATGATCGCCCGGACGTCGACGATGCCAGCCTATATAGAATTTCTCGGACTCCCCGGCACCGGCAAGACCCATGTCTACCGCCGATTGTCACGCGAACTCGCGGCGCTGAAACTTCCGTTCAACTCGGTGGAGGCACGCGCTTTCGCCGTCTCGCTACGCTCGGAACACTCGGCATTGCGTGCGCGCCTTCTCGCACTGATACCGCGAAAGTACATTTTCCCATTGCTACGGCAGCCACCCAGCACACTCGCCGGGCGGAAGTTCGATGCCTTCCAGAAGTTCTCCACGCTGCATCGTGATTTCTCAGAAGCAATTTTCGAGGCGGAAGGCAGTCGCATCTCTCCGATCCGCAATGGCGACATCTATCTGCTCGGCATGATGATGGAAATAATCTGGTCCCATCAAATGGCGCTCGACAATCCCGGCTACCTTAAATTCCTCTTGCGCGACGAAGGTTTCAGCCAGCGCGCCATTTCGCTCTACGGATACCATACCGATCCTCTAGACCATCTCGAACGCAACGCCAGGGCATATTTTTCAACCATGCCGCTTCCCGACGCTGTAGTGGTCACAACCACCTCATCGCTCGACATTGCGAAGGCACGCCTTGAAAAACGCGGATACCCATATCGCATGAGGATGCTGACGGCGGATGGTCGCGAGAAAGCTTTCGTGCGCATGGGCAGGATCGTCGAGATCGGAACGGAAGTCCTGCGCCAACGCGGCGGTCGCATCGTCGAAATCGAAAATGATGACGCGGGCGACATTGATCGATCGCTCCGCGCATTTGTCGCCGAACTCGCAGCACGTTGAATCAAACGCGCCCGTTCAGAAACGTCGTCACCGCGCTGAAATCACGAACCATCCGGTCGAGGCTCAAATTTTCTTCGACAAACTCGGCGATCTTCGCACCGAATGCCGCCCGAGGGTTCGGGTGGCGGGTGAAAAATTCCGCCATCGCCGCCACTAGCCCTTCCTGCGTATAGGGCTTCACCCGCACGCCGCTCACGCCGGGGACAACATAGACATCCTCAGGTGAATGCAGGGGCCCCTGCGGCGTCTGCTCAAAAATCATCACCGGCAGACCGAAAGCCAGCGCGTGATTGGCGGCAAGGCCGACGGCCCCCGCATACACAAACAGATCGGCGGACATGAATTCCCGCGCCAGAATTTCTTCGTCATAGATCGAACCGAGAAGCCTGATGCCCACGCCGTCGCCCGCAGCCGCGCGCACCGCGGGCATGTCAGGCCCGTCGCCGACCAGCGTGAGCGTGGCGTCCGGCGCACATTGCGCACGAAAACGCCGAAAGGCGCGTATGAGCAAAGGAAAATCCTTGTCGGCCAGCATTCGCCCAACGCTCAGAAGATGCGGACCGCCGGGAACCTCCAGCCTGCCCAGACGAGCGGCAGACGCCTGCAATGGCGCAAGGTCCATTGTGTTATGCGCGACAAACAGCCTGTCGCGAGGCATGACTTGCGCGAGGCGCTCAAGGCCCGGCTCGGAATAGCAGACGCAGCCATCAGCCTGACGCAGCAGAAGCCGCGCCGCTCCCTGAAGCGCTTTATCCTTCATCGAAGTCTCGCCACGCGACGAGTTAAAGCCATGTGTCCAGAACATGACCGGCACGCCGCCAAGTCGGCGACGAGCGAGCAGCCCATAAGTCGAACTCATGCGCAGTCCGAATTCCGAGACGATGGCGCTCGCCCCGGTCTCCTTCAAAATCTGGCCGACCGGCACGATCGTCGTGAAAGGGTCGCCTGGTCGCGGGAATCGAAAGGGAAATCTCCGGATGAACGGCTCATCCTCTGTCGCGAGCTTCAGCCCCTGCGCACCCTCCTCCGCCGAGGTCGCTACAATCCAGCCTAACTCGGCATGCAGCCGACGCAATAGCGGAACGCGATAGTGTGGGACAAAGCGTGTCAGAAAAACGATTTGCGACGTCATGAAACTGTCCGGATCACTCGAGCGGGATTGCCTGCAACCACCACTCGCGGCGGAACGTCCTTCGTCACGACGGCGCCCGCCCCTATCACCGCGCCGTCGCCCACCCGAATACCGCCAAGGATAATGGCTCCCGCGCCAATATCGACGTCGTCGCCAATGCTCGGCGCCAGAGCCTCGCCATTTGTCACCTTGACACCGATGGTCACACCATGACGCAAAACGACCCGTGCGCCAATCTTCGCGTCGCTATGAACGACAAGGCCGTAGCCGTGATAGACGCGCGCGCCTTCACCGATCTCACATCGCCAATGGATCTCGGTGCAGATGAGAAGCTCCGTCAGCAACTTGTAGAAAGCGATGTAAAACCAGCCGAACGGCTTTAAATATGCTGGCGCGTCGACGACAGCATGCGCGAAGCGATAGAGAACGAGAAGAAACACACCCTTCCAATTCCGCCTGTTCGCATGAATATCGCTGCGGATAAGGCGCCATAGGCTGCCCGGTCTGTTTGCTGAAGTCGGCCGCAGGCCAGATCCGGTCAGATCATCCGCCATATCTATCGACTCCCTGCGGCAACAGCATTGCGATCCTCGACCACGAATGGCGACGATGAAACGCGAGTCCCGGCCTGTTCGTCGAGCTGTCGCAGCGCGTTCGCGACAAAAACGAATATCAGGCTGCTATGCAAATATATGAGCGTGTTGTCGAACGGCAGGAACGTCGCCATCAAAACGGCCAGCGGCACGGTGTAGACGCCCGAACGCAACACCAGAACCCAACCGGCCATAATCAGGCTGAACCCGATGACGCCCTGATCAAGCATGACCCGGAAAAAATCATTATGCGGCTGCCCCCATCGCGTAAGTGAAGCGATTGTATCCGTCGTATAACCCCAGCCATGTCCGAACAGAAAGTTGATGGCCGGACTCTGCTCGAACAACATCAGCAGCAATTTGTTGACGTTGTAACGCCCGGCCGTGAGCGCATTTATCGAACCGGTATATTCGACAGCCTCGAATAATGTGACGAGTGACAAAGCCATGATGCCGCCCACAATGAATACCGAAAACGAGATCCAGAGGGCGGTCTGCCTTGAGCGCCCAAGATTGAACCGGCTCACGATCATATAGGCGCCCAGAGCGAGAAAAATTCCCAATATGGCCGAGCGCTTGAAGGCAAGGATCGTGACGAAGGCCATGACCAACCCCCAGCGATACTGTTTGCTCAGCAGGAAGTAGAGGGTGATGACCGCCAGCGGGAAGCAGTAGGTCGATTCCGTCGCCATCCCCGACGTTTCAAGAAGACTGAACCCCAGCCCTGAACCTTTCGGCGTGAATATGAGCGACTGGACCCAAAGCGCAACGACTGCACCGGCAAGCAGCTTCATCGATTCATTATCGATCTTGTAGCTGACGACGAAACAAAGCGGTGCGGCGATCAGAAACAGAAACTCGGCATAAGTACTCGTGAGCCTGCCTGAGAAAATGACCGAAAGCACGCAGGCGGAGGTCATCAGTACGAGCGCGACAACAACGTCCTTGTTTAGATAGATCTTGCCGGGCTTCCAAGCGGCGTAAACAAAGGCGAATAGCGGCAATGCATAGACGACGAGCCTGATCGGCGTTGTCTTGTCCGCGATGGTAATCGTCTTGAGCGAAAACAGGATGAAGAATGTCCAGATGACATAGTCCGCGATCTTCTGCCGTCGCTCCGGCGCATATTCTGCCACAGACAATTCGTTTGCCATCGCCCCATCAACAACTTCATCGGGGCATCTGCCAGCAGCGCACCCATAATTTGTTCCGCCATCGTCATTATATGTCGAGGCGCAATAACCCGGCAATCGCCTCGGTCACACTTAATTGCTCCACAATGACGGTGTCGTCTCGACAACAGAGACGAACTGCCTGGCTGCAGTAGATCTGACAATTCTGTCGCGGACGAAATCCTCGTTTCGAACTCTCATGCGCTCAACGAGCTTCGGATCGCCATAAAGCCGCTCCACCGCTTCAACCATACTGAAAGCGCGCTCCGCATCGATCGCCATGAAATCCGTATCTGGTTTCAGCATGGCCGTAATCGTCTCGATGCCGCTCGCGACAACCAGACAGCCTTGCGACAGGGCTTCGTAAATCACTCGCGGAAAGCCTTCAGCAGCGGAAGGCAGAAGAAGAACATCGGCGTCGTGATAGAGATCCTGAAGAATTTTTTTGTCGGTCACGCGCCCATGAAAGATGACGGCATGCGCTATGCCGAGATCGTCGACGAGCCCTTCAAGCCGCTCCGTATAATCGGACGGGCCATGCCCGGCGAAGTGACAAATGACGCCGCCGGGTCGGCGTCGATCAAGCTCTGCCACCGCTTCCAGAATTTTGTGGACGTTTTTCCGCGCAATCAGCGCACCGACGAAAATCAAACGATATTGATCGCGTCGCATTTCCTGCCTGCCGAAGCGGAATTCCTGCGGTGCGACGTTGACCATCGGAACAACCGCATGGGTATTCGCATTGAGCGCCTTATACTTGTTCAGCGATTTGTCGCCTGCGGTGATGATGAAATCTGCATGGCGCGACAGCACGCGATCGCCGAGTAACGATAACCACCGCCGCAATGAATTGAAGCCATGCCGCCATTCGCCACTTCGTTCCGAATGGTCCATGAGTTCCACCCAATCGGCACCGACATAAAACCCATATGGCTTGCCGCGGATCAGGCAGAGGACAGCAGCAATAAGACCGCTGACATGCGGCACGGTGAGATACACGATGTCTGCGTCGCTAATCACCGCCCAGAGCGCCCTCATCTTGGCCGCCACGCGTTTGAGCGTTGGCCAGAGCCGGGGGCTTCCGCCGGATTCCCCCACCAGCCTGACCGTCAGGTTTTCGTGACGCAACGGCCGACGATAGAGGCTCTTCCCATCCTTGTAGTGCACGGGATTTTTCGTATGCGCCTTCGCCCCGACAAAGGTCATGCGCCCGACGAAGCCCGATAGTTCGTTCACGAAGTCCGAGTAGTTATCATTCGTGTATATGCCGCCCTCGTCTTTTGTGATGTCGCAATAGGCAAACATCACGACATGGGCCTTCCCCGCCTTGCCTCGCTCCGTTTGCGTCATGCCTGCTCGCTCGCTTTTACGATTTGCGCGATTGTATCGACGAAGCGCTCTTCAAAAGCCTCGACCGTATAGGTCTTGAGGTAGCTCCGCCGTGCGGCCTGTGCCAATGCCTGGCGCAATCGCGCGTCGCTCACAAGACGCCGCAACGCATCGACCAGCCCATCAATATCGCGCTCGTCGAACAAAAGACCGTCAACGCCGTCTCGCAGGAGATCGGGTATACCGCCCGCACGCGACGCGACCACGGCAAGGCCGTTTGCCATCGCTTCAATGATCGAGAGAGGCTGGCATTCATGTTCGTAGTAGCTGGGAAAGGCAAAGATATCGGCCTGCCCCATCAGCATATCCTTCTCGCGCCCATAAAGAGGCCCGGTAAAGGCAACCCTGTGGCCATCCGTTCGTGTCGCCTCGCGGATCGCGACGACAACATCCCGGTCCGCTTCCGCACCTACGAAAACAAGGCGATGCTCATGCCCCTCGTCGTGGAGGCACTTGCTCGCAGCAAGAAGATCGAGCGCGCCTTTCTCTCGCAACATGTTTGATAGAAACAGCACGGTTGGTGGTCGCGGGTTTTCATGAAAGGGCGCCATCGCGTCCGCCGCGGACCCCGGATCCGGAACACCGTTAGCGACGACATGAAGACGTTCCGGCCTGACTAGAGACGCGACGTCTCGGCATAGAAGCGGCGACAGATGGATGACCTCGGCAGCGCCGAAAAGCGATCGATAAAGCACGCGATAGAGTCGCGATCTATCATGGCGCGCGCTGACGCCGTTCATATGCATATGGAGGATCGGCCTGATTCCGAACGCCCTGCAGATGAGAGCCGTCATATAGTCGCGCAGTAGCGCAAATCCGCTGATGGCAACCGTAATGTAAACGGCGTCGACCCGACGCGACATTAAAAGGCGAAGCAGCCGAATATGGATCGCAAGCGAGTTCCATACTTTCGAAAGCCGCATGCCGCCGAGTTCTCCGACATTGCTGGCCATCTGAATCGGGATCACCTCGCAGTCGAACATTTCGCGCAAACGTGAGGAGTTGACCGCATATTGGCTCACCATTGCCGCGCCGGTCATCGGCGGTGGCAAATGGCAGATCATGATGAGGCGCGGTTTCGATCCGGCACCGCCTTGTGGAGAAGCGGCCGTCATCCGCGCGTATTGCCTCGCCGTATCAGCCGCGCCCATTCGGCGGCGAGCAATACGAACAGGAACGGGATATTCGTTCGTCCATAGCGTGCCAGAAGGTGTGGCTGCTGTATCAAACGATAGGCCCATTCGAGACCGGACCGGCGCGCGAAATCTGGCGCTCTTTTTATATCCCCGGCAAAATACTGAAACGCGGCGCCAACTCCGATAAATGTGCTGCTCACGTGCCGCCCTGCTTCACTCATCCACTTTTCTTGCTTGGGGCAACCGAGCCCTACGAAAACGATATCCGGCCCGAAGCGATTCAGCGCAGAAATGATTTCCACAGTCGGCGTCGCATGTGCCGGCACCTGCCCGGGGTCGATGGTCAGGAGATTGCGTCGATGAACCGGGTCCAATCTGGAGCAGATTTTCTCCAGCAATTGCTCCGTGCCGCCCACAAGAGCCACTTTCATTGTTTCCAGATGGTCAAGCAGGATCCGCTCAAAGAGGTCCGGACCGGTGATGCGCGGAACCTTGCGCCCCTTTAGAATACTCACGAGCCACGCTATAGGCTGGCCGTCGCATATCGCAAAACTCGTCGACCCGATCGCCTGTGCGAGACCCCGATCGCGCCGCGCATCCATGAACATATGCACATTGCACACAGCAACGGTCGCGGCCACGCCGGACATCCGCCCTTGCAATATATGACTTATCAGCGCGTCCAGATTCCCATCGTAGAACCGCCACTGGAGCCCGCCACCGCCATCGACCGCCACGGTTGGAATATCGGTCAACCGTCTCGAAGCCTTATGGCTCGAGGTGATCTTGTGCTGCGGCTCAATCATTCTCACGCGGAGCATGCTTCCGATTTTGAACAGAGATCGAATGGGTGATCGTGCGGCAGACTACCCGATATGCGTTCGAAAATGTAAGAGCTGTTCAATCCAATCCGTGTAAGGATATGAATAGTCCTGACCTGATGGAAATACAGGAAGGGCGCATGAGAAACGAAGCGGAAGAGATATGCCGGACCTGGTAACCAGCGCCGATCCCGGCAAGCAAGACGCTCGATCGGCCACCTCGCTCGCCCCCTCTCGCCTGTCCGCTGAAAAATGGTTGCATGGCGCCTTGATCGCTCTCGTGGCTCTCGCACCCTTACCTCTGGCCAGCAACCGCCCGCTGCCTGCGGCATTGCTCTCCGCCTTCGCCGGCTTGCTGCTCATTGGCTGGAGCGTGGCAATACCAGGAACAGGCCGCCTGCCGATCAAGCCGCGTAAAATCCTGTGGCCGCTGATTCTCTACGGCGGCGTATGCCTCTGGATTTTCATTCAGGCAATGCCATGGGCACCCACCGGATTAGCTGACCCCATATGGCAGACAGGCTCGGAGGCGCTCCATGACAACATCGGCAGCTACATCTCGGTCAATCCCGGCGCGACCCTAAGCGGCCTGATGAACCTGCTTGCCTATGCGGCGATCTTCTGGCTCAGCCTTCAACTCACGCGCGATCCAGCCGCGGCGATGCTCGCCCTGCGCGCCGTCATCGCCATCGGCGCGACCTATGCGCTTTACGGGATTGTCGTTTATGTCAGCGGCAATGAGTGGATCACCATCTACCGAAAATGGGCCTACAGGGATGCGCTTACCTCGACATTTGTGAACCGCAATTCCTTTGCCACTTTTTCGGGCCTCTGCCTCATCTGTGCCTTCGGCCTGTTCATTTCGCAAATGCGCCACATTCTGTCGGCTGCGAGGCCTGCACGCGTAAAGGCCGCGATGCTGATCGAGCATATGTTCATGCATTCGCGCTGGATGACGCTTGCGCTCATTTCGCTCGCAATCGCGCTTCTGCTGAGCGCCTCCCGCGCCGGTGTCGCCGCGACAGGTGCGGGATTGCTGTTTGTTGCGGCAAGTCAGATCAGCTGGCGCGGGCCTCGCACCGGACAGGCCCTTGCCATGCTTGGGGTCACCATCGCCATCGTGTCCGTCGCGTTTCTTGTGGCCGGAGGTGCACTATCCCTTCGCTATGCTGCCAATGACGCACTGCCAATGGAGAATGCACGTTTCGAGATTTTCGAAATCGTTCTCGGCGCCATCACCACGACGCCATGGACGGGAACCGGCTTTGGTACATTTTCGGACGTGTTTCCGGCCTATCGCAGCCCCGATCTGAGTTCACATTTTCTGTGGGACAAGGCTCACAACTCCTATCTCGAAAACGCCCTCGAGCTCGGCCTTCCGGCAATGCTCGCGCTCAACTTGTCCATATTTCTGCTCGCCATCCGCACCGCGCGCGGCATGGTGGAGCGTCGGCGTGACAGATTGTTCGCAACGCTCGGCGTTGCCGCGACCATTCTGGTCGGCCTCCATTCCATGGTCGATTTCAGCCTTCAGATACCGGCCGTTTCAGTTCTTTACGCCTATCTCATGGGCCTCGCCGTCAGCCAGTCGTGGCGCACTACGGCGTAAGACGTCCGCCGGATATCAGCCTCGCACGGCTCGCAATAGCTGCCTGTCGAAATGTTTCAGCTCTTCCAAGTTTTCGAAAGCAAGCTCACGAACCAGCGCGCGCTCGGCAAAATCGAGCTGCAGATAAAGAGTAATCAATGTGGTCCGAGGCGAGCCCTGCGTGAGCCACATGCGACGCAGGTCACGCCGCGCCAGATCGCGCAGGTCTTTCGGCATGTCCGCCCAGGCAGACACGATCACGGTCGCACGTTGCACCATGCTCGAAGTTTCATAGGGGCTGAGCAACGCTGACAACCGCAAGTGGTCGGCATAAAGGCCTGTGCTCTGCCCGCGAGATTGTTCAAATCCCGCCAGCAGGCTCCATGCAAAGCCGCGCGCAGGGCCGGACATCACGGTCGCGTAAAACGCATCGCCCGCCTCTTCGATCTCATCGGTATTGGCGGCATTGTTGATCAAACTCCGCGACAGCAATGCAAAATCCTGATGCAGCTGCGCATCGGCGGGCTGCCATCGCAGCGCTCGTCTGTAGCTCTCCCTCACCGAGGCCAGCGCATCCGCCTTGTCGAGGGCGAGGTTAAACGTGACGGGCACAATCGAGCCATGCGCGATAATGCGAGGCACCGCCAGGACGAGCAGCGCCAAGCCGAAGGCGGTCGCGGCCAGAGCGACCGCTTGCCCGCCCACTCGCTTGTCAGTTTGCATAATATTTGCCGTAGCGGCGATAGTAGTACCCGTTATCGCCATAGCCATATTTGGCCTGTTTCGCCGTATCAACGACGGTCAGCACGGCGCCGGCCATATCGGCGCCAAAGCCTTTGAGTTCCTTCACCGCCGATTGCGCCGCATCCGCCGGGGTCTGCGACCAGCGCGTCACAAAGACAACCTTGTCGGCAAGCTTGGAGAGCACGCGCGAATCCGCGACAGGCAAAACCGGCGCCGTGTCGAGAAGGACGAGACTGTATTTCTGCCGCGCCTCTGCGAGGAACAGGCGCATCTGCGCCGACCCCAATATATCGGGCGGATTGGCTGCGCCTGAAGCAACTCCGATCCATGACAGCCCCGAGTCACGATCGAAATTCAGCGCCCGTTCAAGGCTTTCATGGTTTGCGAGCAACTCGACCACGCCAGCCTTCGGCACCGATGCGCCCAGTAATTTATGCACTGACGGATGCCGCAGATCGCAATCGACCAGCAGAGTGGGGATACCCGCATGCGCCGCGGCGCGAGCAAAACTCACCGCCGTCGTCGTCTTGCCTTCATCGGGGAGCGCCGAGGTGAAAAGAATGACCTTCGGCGGATTGTCGACGTTCGAGAGCGACAAGGCGCTGCGCAGGCTGCGCAACGATTCTGAGAATGCCGACAGAGGCTTCATCAGCACATAATGCTGTGGCTCAATGCGATTGCCGCTCGTGTCGGTTTCATACGGTGTTTCCGGAATAGAGCCAAGACATGCCATGCCAAGCGCTTGCTCGATCTCGGAACCCGTCTTCAGGCCATTGTCGAGCCGCTCCAGCAGCAACGCCAGCCCGCAGCCAAGCAGCAGGGACACAAAAAACGCCGCAGCGAGCGCCAGCGTCTTGTTCGGGTAGGTGGCCCCGAGAGGAGGCGTCGCAGATGAGATCAGGCGCGCGTCCGAGGTCTGAAAATCGGTCTGCTGCGAAGTCTCCTTGAAACGGCCGAGGAAGGATTCGTAAACGGCCCTGTTCGCAGCCGCTTCGCGCAAAAGTTCGCGCAACCGGATCAATGCCTGATTGTTCTGCCCCGCCTTGTCCTGCAATTCACGCAAGCTTGCCTGCAAGGACGTGACGCGCGACTGCGAAATGACTGCCTCGTTCTGGATACTCGCCACAATGCGCCGCACTTCGGCGCTGATCTGGCGCTCAACGTCGCGCCGCTGTGCTTCAATATTGACGATCGAGGGGTGCCGCGGCCCATACTTCGATGAAAGATCAGCCTGTTGCCGCGCCATCTCCGCTTCACGCTGGCGCAGATCGGCGATTGTCCGCGACTGAAGCACGTCGACAACCGATTCAATGCTTCCGCCCGCATTCAGAATTTGCCGTGCACGCTCATATTTGGCCTGCTTCTCGGCAAAATCGGTGCGCGCCAGAATGAGTTGCGCATTGAGCTCGGAGAGTTGCTGATCGTTGATCGTCGCGCCGTCGGTCCCCTCCAGACCCTGCTCGGAACGATAGATCTCCACTGCACGCTCGGACTCCTGAACCTGCTGGCGAAGATCGCTGAGCCGCATCGACAGCCATTCATTGGCCTGCTTCGTCGCGTCGAACTTCGCCTCAAGCTGGTCGAGGACATAGGTTTCCGCGATCGCATTGGCGATCTTCGCGGCTTTTTGCGGGCTTTCGGATTTTACGTTGACCTCGATCACGAAGGTCAGGCGACGGCGGAGGATGGATTCCCGATCGACCAGCTTGTTGATGACGGCATTGATCTCACGTTCGCGCTGCTCTTCTTCGCTCGCCTGAACGCCACCGCCAGTCAGCGCCTTCAGCCAGATGCGGGGGTTAAACCTGTCAAAAATCGTCGGCGGCGTGAGCGCATTGTTGAACTCCGGATCGGACATCAGCCCGAGCTTTTCGATGACCCGGCGCGCGACGGAGCGCGATTTCAATATCTCGACTTCGCTGTCGATTGCGACGGAATCCGTCGAGAGGCCGGACATAACGGCCTCCATATCGACAACCTGTGTCCGCTGCGAGCTGATCAGAACAAGCGCCTGCCCCGTATACAAGGGCGTCACCTGAAACACCGCGACCAGCACCAGTGAGGTCAGCCCGAACACAACCCCGAGAATGACGCCCATGCGACGATGCAGAGCCCGTAGCAGGCCACGAATGTCAAACTCCAGGATGCTCGCCCCATCCGCTGTATGCAGACTGCCATATGCTCCCTCACCGAACCGGGCATTCCTGAGCTGTGCATTCATTCAATTCCCCCAACCGCGACCTCCCCCACGGCCCGATACGGCGATGACGCTCGCCAAATCGGTACCGCAAATGAAAAAGGCAGGACACGCCCGAATGCGCTCCTGCCCAATTCATCGGTCGTCAGGGTTATCCCTGCCAAATCAGAGTTTGCCCGTCAACGTGAGACCGATCTGATTCCGCTTGTAATCCGCACCCGCCGCATCAGATTTCCGGTCGGTGTAGTTGTAGCCAAGACCTAGAGTGAAATTGCGATTGACGAGATAGTCAAAGCCAAGGCCCGCACTCAGCGTATTGTCGGTGCGCTCGATGCCCTCATATTTGGAGTTGGTGTAGGAGACTTCTCCATTGAGGAGCAGGTTCCTCAGCAATTCGTGATCGATCCGTATCCCGCCGGTCTGCGACAGATAACCTGAGGCGCCGACGGATGTGGTTTCCTCGACCGTCGAGGCCGCGTTGAAAGTCACCGTCGTGAGCGGCGTCAGATACCACTCCACATTGGCGCCATAGCTCAAGCCGCTGACATCCGAAAAACTGGCATCGTCATAGCGCTGCTTTTGATAACCGACGAAAATTCCGCCCTGCGCAAGGCTGGACAGGCGGAAATCGGAACCGACGACAAGCGCGTAGCCGTCGGAGTCGCGGTTGACGGCTACGACCGGCGTCGACAGCTTGTAGTCGCGCTGATTGAGCGTGCCGCGAACATAGACATTGGTATCCGGCGACACATCGTAACCGAGCCGCAGCGACTCTTCATACTCCCTGCGATCGCGATCATTCTGGTCAATGATGCCGCCGCCTGTCGAAGCGACGTTCTTATAGTCGTAATCGCTGTAGCCGCCGCTGAGCTGAGCCGAAAGCCTGTTGAACCGCTGGATGAAGCTCGCATTGGCACTGAACAATTCGTATTCGATCGGCTCAACCGCCGCCAAGGGGGCATTCGGATCGCCGCGATCTTCATGCAGCTGTGCATAGGCCAGCTTGCCGGTGAACTGCGTGTCCCGTGTCACATCCAGATGACCATCCGCCCCTACATTCCAGTCGAGGCGATTTTCTCCGGTATTGTCCGCATAGACATACTTGGAGACACCCGCGTTGAAATTGAGCGCATGACGGCTCCAGTTCGAATTCACGGCAATCGCAGCGCCGAGCGTCGTGATGAAATCATCCGCCGTATTCGTGTCGGTCGCATAAATATTGTCATCATAGGTTTCGGTCAGCGCCGCCGACGGGAATACTGTGAACGCCCCGGCGCGAATGCCCATCGCATCATAGCTGGGTCGCGCGCGATCCCTGATGCTGCCACGCAGGTCAACCATCTCCGCATCAGCTGCAAAGGCGCTGCCAATGCCGGTTCCGAAAATGACGGAAACGATCAGAGCTTTCGAGAATGTGGATGGCATGAATAATCTCCGCAAAAACAAGTCTTAGCGACGCATTCGGCACCACCACAAGACAACATAGGCAAATCAACAAAACGAACGAGGGAGCCGGATCACGACGACGCCAATCATCAGCTCGGACTGGCGGAGTTCTCGGGCGTCGTACCTTTGCCCTGCATATGTCGCTGCTGCTGCAGATGCTGCTGCAATGAGGCCGTCTTGCTCTCCGTACCGGATATGACAGCGGAGGCTAGCGCCGCGTCGCCCGATTGCACCACTTTGGCCTGCAACGTCGCCGCAAGAGCGGGATCGGTGAGCCCGATGCCGGCAATTGCCGCACCGAGACCCCTGCCCATCGCGTCCTTCAACGACGGATTGCTAACCAGAAGGCGTTTTACCGTCTCATTGCCTGGTTGCGTGAGAACAACGATCACGGCATGTGCTGCGATCTTGGGATCGTCATCACCGGCAATGAAGGCTTCAACCGCCGCCACGAGCCCGTCGAAATCCTCGGCATAACTGATGACGAGCTGCTCGGCCGCTGCAACGCGCGCATCGAGCTTTGCCTGATCGTCAGTGGAAAGACTCGCCAAGCCGCTCTCGACCGCCAAAACGGGAGTAAGCGCCGCCGCGCCAGCGACGCCGGCCACACATGCGGCTGCTAGAAGATATTTCCTGAGCATTGAAGGCCCCCTGCTTCGGCACGTGAAACTGACGCTAAAACATCAATATTAATTATATCCGTGCAAGTCCACACCTCGTTCACCGCATCGCAACACGCATTGAGCGAGTGTGAACTCCGCCCTTAACCATTTGGAAATGAATCCGGAGAGGCAGGCCCGCATTCCGCTGACCCGCACCTCTTAAAAGAAGCGTTCCGGCACACGGACGATGTCTCCCGGCAGTATCTTGACCACCTTGCTGGCGGGATACTCGCTTTCGGCGCCCTCCCCCCGCGTGATGAAAATCCGGTCCTGATTCGCGCGATAGGTGAACCCACCCGACACGGCGACCGCATTCAGCACCGTCATGCCATTGGTATAGGGATACTGGCCCGGCTTGCTGACCTCGCCGATAATGTAGAATGGCCGGAAATTGAGAACTTCGACGCTGACCTTGGGATCGGTGAGATAGCCCTCCCTGAGCTTGTCCGCGATCTCTTCTTCAAATTGCTTCAGCGTCAGACCGGATGCCTGAACCTGACCGATAAGCGGCAACGACACCTTGCCGATGCCGGTCACGTCGAACTCTCCAGAGAGGTCCTTCTCGCCAAAGACGATGACCCTCAGCTTGTCGCCGGAGCCGAGCGTATAGTCGATCGCCCCATCCTGAGCACTTGCGGGAACAATGGCCTCGGCTTGCAGGTGATGCAGGGTAGCGGTACCGCCACTGGCCGCATTGCCGCCCGCACAGGCAGACAGCCCGCCGACCAGAACACCGGCAACAACCAAGGCTGCGCATCTGCGCATCCATCTGCCAGCGGATTGAACCATCATATCCCCCTCAACTTCTTGGCGTCGAAATCACTGCCGCGCCCCCGGAATCGCTTTCTTTAATACCTTTTGTACCACCGACAAAAGACGATTAAATCCGGCTGCGGCAATGCGCCGTTCGTCGCTCAATGCGCACCGGTCTGCAACAGGCGCCGCGATGCGCCTTCCAGCACCACACATGTCAAAACACCCGTCACATAAGCGCCGGTATCTACGCCGATACGATTGGTGCGGAACACAACATCCTCACGCGGCGTATGCCCGTGCACGACGACTTTACCGAA
Organism: Parvibaculum sp.; assembly: GCF_049651025.1. Lineage (GTDB taxonomy): Bacteria > Pseudomonadota > Alphaproteobacteria > Parvibaculales > Parvibaculaceae > Parvibaculum. The sequence continues at coordinate 46,327 of NZ_JBASBH010000028.1, forward strand.
CGATGATGTCGATTCCAGAAATTCATCCCTGATCCAGAGCAGATCATCTTCCGACTGACGCTCGAGCGGCACACCCGGTCGAACGCCGGCATGCACAAAAAAGTAGTCACCGAACGCGACCGAAAGCGGAAGCGTTTCGAGGAACCGTCGGTGCGCTTCCGGCAGGGCACCCTCGAAATGCATTCGTGCTCGCTCAAAATCCTCCGGATTGTCCGAAAGTGTCAGTTCCCGAATGCCATAGGAATGCAGCGTTTCGAGCCCGCCGTAATATTTCCACGTCCGCCCGAATGCCGGGTCCCTCAGGAATTCGAGCATCGCCGCCTCGTGATTGCCCTTGAGGTGGATGGCTTCGAACCCGTCCGGCGGACCCGCCACGATGCGTTCAAGGACCTGCCGCGACTGGAGCCCGCGATCAATATAGTCGCCCAGATAAATCAGGATGTTTTGCGCGGGCCCTGCACGGCGCGCATCCTCCTCGACCCTCCCAAGCAACTCGGCAAGCAGGTCGTCGCGCCCGTGAATATCGCCGATCGCATAGAGACGCTGCCCCTCCGGCACATGGCTGGCCCGCGGTTCTGCCCCGCTCATTACGCCCCGAATACGCCTGACGATACCTCCAAGCACCCTGGATCCCTGACCTTCGAACTTCTGATGACCCGCCGCGCGAGACATGCCCGCGCGCCGCATGAACTCTAACCGGTTGCCCGGCATTTTAAACCGCGACGCCGTGAAAGGATCGTGAATGAAACCGCCTGCCCGCGTCCGATACCGGGCAAACTAGTCCATTGCGGTCGCATGCCGTAATAAAAGCGCACATCAAGCCTTTCCGACCTTCGCGCCGAAACCTGCTATGATTCCTCGACCAACCACCCGCGCTCCGTAAACACCACCGGGAGAAAGCCCCGTTGACTTCACCGACCCAATCCCAAAACGCCGCCGCCGACCACCTCGCATCCGCGCGCCGGACGCTGAACCTCGAAATAGCCGGGCTGCAGGCCTTGGCCGCCTCGTTGAACGGCGACTTTTCACAGGCAGTCGAGTGCCTCTTTGCGGTCAATGGCCGGGTCATCGTTACCGGGATGGGTAAAAGCGGACACATCGCGCGCAAGATCGCCGCGACGCTCGCATCGACCGGCACTCCCTCTCAATTCGTTCATCCCGCCGAAGCCAGCCACGGCGACCTCGGCATGATCACGAAGGACGATGCCATCATCGCCCTTTCCTGGTCGGGCGAGTCCGCCGAACTTCTCAGCATCATCTCTTATGCGAAGCGCTTCTCGATCCCGCTGATCGGACTGACCTCCGTGGGGACGAGCGCACTCGCCCAGGCTGCCGATATCGCCCTGCTGCTCCCCAAGGTCGAAGAAGCCTGCCGCGCCACGTCAGCGCCGACGACCTCGACGACGATGCAGCTTGCTCTCGGCGATGCGCTGGCCGTCGCCCTGCTCGAGCGCAAAGGCTTCACGGCAAGCGATTTCCACGTCTTCCATCCGGGCGGAAAACTCGGTTCTCTGCTGCGCCATGTCGGCAATATCATGCACAAGGAAAACCAGTTGCCGCTTGCGGGCATCGACACACCCATGACGCAAGCGCTCATCGAAATGTCGCGCAAAAGTCTTGGCTGCCTTGGCATAGTCGATGCGGAGGGCGCTTTGATCGGCCTCATCACCGATGGCGACCTTCGCCGCCATATGGGCCCCGACCTTCTCGAAAAGCGCGTCAGCGACATCATGAACAAGTCGCCGAAGACGGTGCCGCCGACAATGCTCGTCTCTGAAGCGCTGAACTTCCTCAACGAGAAGAAGATCACCAGCCTATTCGTCGTGGAAAATGGCAAGCCGGTCGGCGTCGTGCATATTCACGACTTCCTTCGCGCAGGCGTTGCCTGAAGGGCTTACAGCCGCCGCACCAGAAAGCCCGGCGCGAATTTGATGATGAGCATCACAAGCCGCCACCAGCCCGGCGTATAGATAGTGCCGCTCTTTCCGGCTTTGACCGCGGCGGCAATTGCCCCGCCGACGTCAGCTGCCGAGGCCCATAAAGGCCCCTTTGGAAAAGCCGCAGTCATCTTGGTATCGACAAAGCCGGGCTTTACGACCAGAACCTTGACGCCATTCGCGGCAAGTTTCAGCGCCATGCCTTCGCCGATAACCGACAATAGCGCCTTCGACGCGCCATAGATGTAATTGCTGGGTCGACCCCGATCTCCGGCGACGGAGGAGATAACCACCAGCGAGCCGCTTTTCTGCGCCGACAAGATGGATCCAATATGGATCATCAAACTCGCCGGACTGAGCGTATTGATACGCAAAACGTCGAGTGTCGCCTCGGCGGAGGTTTCGCATACCTGCTGATCCGGCAATACGCCATGCGCGATGAGGGCGACATCGATCATCCCCAGCACTTGCTTTGCCGTCTCGCAAAGCGGTGGCAACGCCGCTAGATCGGCGAGGTCAGCCACATGCGTCTCAACGGCCGCGGCGCCTCTGACCTTGAGGTCGCTCGCCATATCGGCAAGTGCCGTTTCATCACGCGCGACCAGAAAGAACGCCGCTCCCTCTTTGGCGAAATTGCGCGCCGCTGCTTCGGCGATGCCAGATGTCGCCCCGAATATCGCAATGCGCAGCATCAGCATTTCCCCATGACGCGCCGCTCAAAACTCGAGCTGAAGCGCGGATCGATAAACCGTTGAAACTCTTCAAGACGAGGATAGCCGCGCCGGAATGCCTCCGCAGACATGCGCGCATCCTTGGCTGGATAAATGCGCCCGCCAGCCTCAACGACAATCGCGTCGAGCCGATCAAGCAGGGCGAAGGTCGAAGGCCCGAGGATGGGGAAATCAAGCGCAAGCGTCGTCCCCGCCATCGGAAATGACATCATGCCCGGCGACGCGCATTCACCAAAGGTCTTGAAGACGACGAGAAACGAACCCTGCCCCGAACGGCTGATTTCGTCGAGCAACGCTTCCGACACGCGGCGCTGATCGACGGCGGGCACAACACACTGATATTGCAGAAAGCCCTTCGGCCCATAGATCCGGTTCCAGCCACCTATCGCATCGAGCGGATAATGGAACGAGCCATAATGCCAAAGCTTGCCCACGCTCCGCGCCTGCTGTCGATTGTAATAGGCCCAATTGAATGGCTTTAGCGTCAGCCTGTTGACGAGCGACACCGGCGGCGTGAAAGGAACCATCAACGGCAAATGACGCCGCGCCTTGCCACCACGCGCCGAAACCTCTTCAGCATTTGCCTGATTTGCGCGCATGAAAATACCGCGCCCCAGCGACGCGCCCGCCCCGAGACAGTCGATCCAGGCGACGTTGTATTCGTGAGTAGATGCTGACGAAGCACTCAATGAAAAGAACTCGTCGAGATTGCCGAACTTGATCGATTGGCCGACGAGAAAAGCCGAGGGCGCACGCTTGAGGCCGATCGTCGCCCAAGTGACAAAGCCTGTGAGGCCGAGCCCACCGATGGTCGCTGCAAAAAGATCCGCGTTTTCACGCACTGAACAAACGCGCCGTCCGCCATCGGAACCTAAAAGCTCGAACGCCATGACATGCTGTCCGAACGTCCCCTCGCGATGATGGTTCTTGCCGTGAACATCGTTTGCAATCGCGCCGCCTACGGTTACGAATTTCGTCCCCGGCGTCACCGGCAGGAACCACCCCTTCGGCAAGACAAGATCGATGATCGACCCGAGCGTGACGCCCGCCTCGCAAGTAAGCACGCCTGCTTCTTCATCGAATGAAATGAACTTGTCGAGACCGCGCGCGTCGAGAAGCGCGCCGCCATCGTTCAGGCAACTGTCGCCATAGCTGCGTCCACTACCGTAGGGCAAAACGGGCCCCGTTTGGGGAAGCGGCAACGGTGCATGCCGGTTGCGCATAGCGCGGATTTCCTGCACCGCCTTGGGATAGCCGCCCCAGTTTGCCGTTCCACCCATATTTCAGATCGCCGCAAATTCGAGCACGAGAATTGCCAGCAGGCCGACAATGCGGCTCGGCGGGTCCTTCAAGGCAAAGACAATCGGATCGTCATGCATTTCGCCGCGATGCGTGACAAGCCAGATGCGGCTGATCCAGTAAAGAAGCAGCGGCGCAAAGAGCCACAAAAGCTCGTGGCGCGGATAGAGAATCTGGCTCTCCGGCGCGCTAACATAAAGCGCGAGAACCACGACGCTTGCATAACCGGCGGCGACACCCAGCATTTCGAGTATCCGCAGATCGTCGACGCGATAGCCCCGCCCCGCAACTTCCGTGACGCCGCGCTGACGGCCGGACTCGATTTCGGCCACACGCTTGACGACGCCAAGGCTGAGAAAAAGAAAAATCGAAAACCCGAGCAACCAGGGCGAAAGCACCACATCTGCCGCCACGGCGCCCGCGATAATCCGCAGCGTATAGAGCGTCGCCAGCGTGAAAACGTCGAGAAGGGCGCGCCTTTTCAGATCGAAGGAATAGGCCAATGTCAGCGCATAGTAGCCGGCAAGTATCAATGCAAATGCCGGGCTCGCGTAAACGGCAAGCGCAAAGCCCGCGCAGAAAAGCACAGGCACGGCAGCGACGCCTTGCGCAAGCGGCAGGTCAGCGGCAGCGAATGGACGCAATTTCTTGCGTGGATGTTGCCGATCCGCGCCGAGATCGAGCAAGTCGTTCAGCACGTAAACGCTTGATGCGCATATGTTGAACGCGAGAAAGCCGAGCGCGACCGTCGCGATCTTCTCGCCATTCAGAAATTGATGCGCAAGCACCAGGGGTACGAACATCAGCGTGTTCTTGACCCATTGATGAAGCCTGAGCGCCCTGACCCAAAGCCGCAACGACGGCGCCCGCTCTCCTCCGGCGCGAAAGACGCGCGCGAAAGAAACCTTGCGGGACAGCGCCTTTTCGCTGTCGTGCGAAGCCGCTGCGAGAAACGCCATTCGCGCCGCCGTCCACACGGGCAGGTCTGCATGGTCATTGCCGATATAGGCGAAGTCATCGAGATGCCTTGTCAGCATTTCGGCCTTCGCATGACCGGTCATGTTCGTTACGCCGTCGCTCGACACCACGCTTTCGAAAATGCCGTGATGCGCTGCGACCGATGAAACGATCGCGCGATCCGCACCCGATGCGAGCACGATTCGCCGCCCGGCCGCATGCTCGGCCCGCAGCCAATCGACGACTTCCTCATTATAGGGAAGCGCCGCCGCATCGAGCAAAACGCGCCGCGCAATCTCCGCCTTGAAACCCGCCTTGCCTTTGAAAAGCCAGAAGGGAAGCAGGAACAGGCTCATCGGCTGCGCCTTGACGAGCACCAGCAGCGCTTCGATGAGCGTATCGGAACGGCAAAGCGTACCGTCAAGATCGACGGCAAGCGCGCAGCCCGGCGATATGATGGCCTCGTTCATCGCATCCTCTGAAGTCGCCTCAGCCTCATTGCCTCTTGCGACGCCCTCCGACCCTAATGGGCGAATCCTGAAAAAGTCTTTATTTTCCAATCGTTTGGCGGTGAAAATTCACTACCGCTGAATCTTGCGATCAGGGGCGTCGCCTGAAAAATGGCTTTACTCTACTTTATTAGTAGAGTATAAGGATCGACGCAGACAACGCATTTCAATCCCCCGTTTCGCCGTCCGATCTGACGGCCATGCGACGAGTTATGCCCGCATCCGGCAACGGAGAACGAGGTCACTATGCCCGTTTTCATGAATAAATTGAGCACCTCATACATGTGTCGCGTCGGGCACATGTGTTGTCGCGGCTGAACCAAAGCCGCTCTCCAACCCCTCATTTTTCTGAAAGCGCCATGGAGCGCATTGGCAGCGCATGCGTTCAACGCGTGCAAGCCGGAGGAATAATCATGACCGACGCGTTTGTAATCGAAGTGAATAATGAAGCCGCCGGGATCATCGTCCGGACAGGCGAGGACTACCGCTTCTATGCATCGAGCCCGCGCTACTCGGCGCTTGAAGGCTCTTCATTCCCCTCCGCAGCGAAGGCGACACTGGCCGCCCGCGAACTCGGCAAGAAGCGATACCGCGCAGCGTAACCGCGACCGCCGCTGTTTCGGGGATATCAAAATGCGCCCGTCGCCCGATGCGGGATGCTGAAACCGGCGAATAAGGCATCCGCATCACGGATGCCTGAAGGCTGATGCCTCGTTCGAATTCGAGCGATTTCATGCGAGAGATTGAGCCGTTTCTGCAAACCCGCTCCATGAAGATCTCACCCCGGGGTTTCAGCCGCATGCGGAGCTAAATTCCGTCGATCCGGACAGCCGCATCCATGCTCCGAGGGAAGTCGCCAACTGGGACGAATTTTGGAATTCTGCTCTTATGCAGCAAATTCGGGAGTGGCTGCCGGAACGGCATATGGCACGGCGCGTTCTCGGTTTGCGGTGTACCGCGTTCGAGTATGGCGGAAGCCGGGTCGGGGCGGACCTCAGAAGCGAAAGGACAAGCAATGGCAATCGCCAAGAACACGATCTGCGTATGGTACGACAAGGACGCCGAGGCTGCGGCCCGCTTCTATGCCGAGACTTTTCCAGACAGCTCGGTGGGTGCTGTCCACCGAGCGCCCAGCGATTACCCGTCCGGCAAGGCGGGCGACGTACTGACGGTCGAATTCACGGTCGCCGGCATCCCCTGCATCGGCCTCAATGGCGGAACCGCGTTCAAACACAACGAGGCCTTCTCGTTCCAGATCGCCACTGACGATCAGCAGGAGACGGACCGCTACTGGAACGCCATCGTCGGCAATGGCGGTGAAGAAAGCGCCTGCGGCTGGTGCAAGGACAAATGGGGCGTCTCCTGGCAGATCACGCCGCGCGTGCTGACCGAGGCGATGGCCGCCGGCGGCGCCGAAGCCAAACGCGCGTTCGAGGCGATGATGGATATGAAGAAAATCGACGTCGCTGCGATCGAGGCGGCGCGACGCGGCTGACGGTCTGAGATACCCCGGCTCAAACCGTCGCCGGTATCGATGTGACGAGAGCCAAAACGGGCATTCGGCGGCGCTTGGCCTCTCGCGTCAGAATTACGGGCGGCGATCAGAGAAGATCAGTATAAAGATCAATCTCCGGCCGGGATGCCGACCTTCGCAAAGCATTCTCCAACTTTTCGACCATCGAAAAATGCCGCTTTAGAAGCGCATCGCCCATGTGCCCATCAAGGCATGGCCTTCGACGCCGCCGACGCGTCCCTCATAACTGACATCGAGCGATGAAACCTCGTTGATATCAAGCCCCGCACCGGCGACGATCGCATTGCCTTTGATCGGTGCGCCGGAAACGGTGAAGTCGGCTCCGTTCGCAAAACGGTAGGAAGCGACCGGCGCGTCCGCGAAGATATGACGCCAGCCGAGCTTTCCTCTCGCCGCCAACCTGGTGTCGCCCATGCGGAATTTTCGTTCCGCTTCAAGGCCCAGAGTGGTGAAGACGGCGTCGAGATGATTGTCGGCGCTGGAGAGCGCAGCCGCTCCGCCGGTTTCGGTGAAGCCGTCAGTATCGTTGCGCACATAGGCAAGACTTGCATAGGGCGAGAGGGACACTGTCTCAACATTGAAACGCTGCGACAGCTTGCCGAATACCTGTACCGTACCCGACTTATAATCGGCCGAGACCTTGTCGGTGAAGCCCAGGAACGCGATGTGGCGCTCGGAGCTGATGTCGTGGCGCGTGTAGCTTGCGCCCAGCGAGAGCCTTGTGTCGCCCCACTTTCGTCCGCCATAGGCACCAAGGCCGTAATCGGTGCTGTCGGCGGAAGAACTTAAAGCCGACACATCGCTGCGGCTCCGGCCGAGATGGAGCATGAGACCGAGGCGCCAGTCGCCAAAGGCGTCGTCGAAGCCGCCCGCGAAGCCGCCCGACTTTGAGTCAGAACCGGCGGTGCTGCTTGCACCGACGCTGCTCTGCCTGCCATAGACCTGACCCCAGAATTTTGCGCTCTGTCCTGGCGTCGAAGGAACAAATCCCGCATCGAGTGACGCGACGCGAGCGTTACCACCCATCGGCACATCGAGGGAGGCATCCATGCGGTCGATCAGCATGTCCGCGAGGGGGCTGGCGTTTTCCACATTGGTGCTTTCGACCGAGTTGTGGGCCTCGCCCGAAAGCGCGTCGAAGGCTTGCGCCGCCTGATCGGAGTTCAGCCAGAGAACGGCGTCATAAAGCTCGTTGCCATTGCCAAGCGCCTGCACGGCGGTTCCCGCAGTATTCTGATTGGCGGTCGTGCCGATGGAGCCGAAGCCGACATCGTTACGCAACAGTGTGAGCTCGACGGCATTGGTCGCATAGCTCAGCCGCGGCGCCAGAAAGGCCAGATCGGTCGTGACCGACTGGAATTCGCCGACGATGTTTCCGGCGGTGAGGATGGTGAAGATCGTGCTCTCATTGTAGGGCGTGCCCGTCGCTGCGGCGACGCGGACGCTGCCGCCCAGCTCCGCAGTGCCGGTCACGGCGATCAGATCGCTATTGCCGGCTGCATTTACGTCGAGCGCGTAAATCGATTGCGGTCCGAAGGTGGCATTGGCGGCCGAGAACGTTTGCGCCGCGCCGTTGCCGCGCATGTCGATCATGCCGCTGTTGTTCAATGTCGTGATGCCCGCCAGCGAGCCAGTTACATTGAGGACGCCGCTATTATCGAAATCGCCGTTGATCCGGTTCTCGGCGTTGACCGTGCCGGCATTGGTGAAGGCGCCGGCCCAGATGCCTTTGTTGCTGATGATGCCGTCATTTGCCAATACGTCGCCGGTCCAGGTTCCGCCGGCCCGGTTTTCGATGGTGCCGTCATTGCTGGCGACATTGCCGGTCCATGTTGCGCCGCTCCGGTTGCTGACGGTGCCTGCATTGGTGGTGACATCGCCGGTCCATGCGCCGCTGAGATTGAGGACCCTGCCGGTATTGGCGGCCACATCACCCTTCCATACGAAGGAATTATAGATCGCGACGGCATTACCCTTGACGTCGCCTATCCAGGTCGCCTCATTGTCGATATTTGCGAGCTTGTTGCTGCCGCCGCCATTGGCGACCACGTCACCCGTCCAGGTGCTGCCGCTCTCGTTGAAGATCACATTGTTGTTGCCGAGAACGTCGCCGTTCCAGGCGGCTCCATTCTGATTGGAGATCTGATTGGTGGATGCCAACACGTCGCCGGTCCAGATGGCTTCGCTGCCGTTGTTGAAGAGGACGCCGGTATTTCCGGCGACATCGCCGGTCCAGCTCCCGCGGTTTGTGATCCCGCCGTTGTTGGTAACGTCGCCGATCCAGATCGACCCGGCGTCGTTATCGACAGTGCCTTTATTGTCCAGTACGTCACCGGTCCAGGTTCCGGCGATATTGACGATGCCGCCATCATTCGTGACAATGTCGCCCGTCCAGGTGCCGCCCATGATGAGGATGGCGCGGCTATTACTGAGAACATCACCTTCCCACGCGCCGCTGAACTGGTAGAGCCAGCCGTTATTGCTTTCGACGTCGCCCGTCCAGGTTGCGAAATTTTGGATGGTGCCTTCATCCATGGCAACCACGTTGCCGGTCCAGGTACTGTCGATCCGATTGTAGATGGTATCGGTATTACCGAGAACATCGCCGTTCCAGGCGGCGCCGTCCTGGTTGGAAATCCGGCCGCTGTTCGCAGCCACATCGCCTGTCCAGACGGCGTCTTCGCCTTCATTGCTGATCGAACCGCCGTTGGCCAAAACATCGCCGATCCAGCTGGCGCCATTCTGGTTGGAGATCTCACCCTGGTTTGTCTCCACATCGCCGGTCCAAACGGCATCGGTGCCGTCATTGGTGATGGCGTCTTCGTTAGCCGAAACCTGGCCGATCCAGCTTCCGAAATTGTTGACGTTTCTATCATTACTGATGACATCGCCGGTCCACACGCCGGAAGCCTGGTTGCGGATGTTGCCGGTATTGCTGGCAATATCGGCATTGTATTCAAAGTAGTTTTCAACGGTGGCCGTATTTTTGAGCGCGTCGTTGACGATGCCATAATTTGTGAGTGTGCCGTTATTGGTGAGGTCGCCTGCGGCGTCGACCGTCAGCGTAGCGCCGGTCGCGATATATAGCGTCCCTTCCTCGCCGATTGACACGGAACCGAATGAGGCGGTGTTTTTGCTCGTGCCTGTCCCGATCTCGAGCGTGCCATAATTGACCGCCAGCGTCCCGAGCGCGACTTCGCCGCCCAGCGTGAGGATTCCGTCTTCTTCTTTCGTGAGCGATCCCTCGCCGCTCATCGTTCCCATGAACGCCATTTCGATGAACGTTTTCATCGCCAGCGTTGCACCGCTGTCGATGCTGACCGTAGCGTCGTCGGGCAGCGCGTCGTTCACCACCTCAAGCGTGCCGGCTTCAATCGAGACAGTGCCGGTAAAATCGTTGGCGGCATTGGTGAGCACGACGGTTGAATCGCCGGATTTGACGAGAGAGCCCGTGCCCGTCAGATGCGCGTCAACCGTTGCCGTATCGCTTGTCGGTGACAGCGCGAAAAGAACGGAGGCCTCAATCGAGCCGTTGGTCGAGGTTGCCGACGCATCGGTCAGATTATAGGTATCGGCAATCAACTCGCCACCCATGACGCCACCGGCATGGTTGTAGGTCGACGCCGTCACGAAGGCGGTGTTTTCGCCCCCGGACTGGGTGTAGCTCGGTGTCGAAATATGCAGTCCGGAAACCGTACCGCCAGACTGGGTGATCGTGCCGTCATCGCCGACATTGACGCTTCCGTCGCCGACGAACAGACCCGACGTGACATTGAGCAGCGTGGTCACATTGAGGACGCCATCGGGATTGATCTCCAGAAAGGCCCCGCTCACATTGAGCGTATCGATGGAATGTTCCGATTCAATCGAGCCATCTCCAGACGAAAAATTCGCCGTGTCCGAAGCCGTCGGAACCGCGTTTTCATCCCACTTCTCCGGATTGCTCCAATGACCCGTGACGCCACCCCAGTTGAATTCGTCGGCATCGGCGCGGTCTGCACCGAGCGTCAGGACAATCCCTGCCACCGTCGTCAGCAAGAATGTACGCAAACCGCGTGCCTTGAATTCAGGATGCGCAAAAACAGTGCGGCGGCTGAGGCCGCACGCCAATCGGCTGACGTCTGACATTTTGGAAATTCGTTCCGTTGGGCCGCGACACGCGACTTAATTTTTGCTGACAGGCAATAATGATTACCATTAGCAAGTAAATAGCCGCTTTTGGCAAGGTAAATAGCAAGGGTCCGTCATCCCATTGGTCCGCATCGGAGCAACAAGACAAAACGCGCAAGCATTCATATCCGCCTGTCCGGCATTCGGTTGTTTTCTGACAGCGATAAACAGGCATCTGTCGATGTGATGAGTGCGGTTTCTGCCTCAGTGGATGAGGCGCGCTTTGGAGGCTCATCCGACCCGATTTCAAAGTCGGCTTTTGGCGCATAGCCCCTCCCCCACTTCCATTGGACTCACTCCTCAAAAGACCCCAACATCCGCATCGTTCCATCACACGCGGATGCCGGTCGTATGACACATCAACCGCCACGCATTCGTCTTGCTTGCGGCGATCTCCTTGCCGAGGTTGCGCCGAAGGTGGGGGGCAGTCTTGCGCGGTTTGAGGCGCGGGGGCTGGAGGTGATGCGCGGCGCGGTGGATGCGCGCTCGGGCGATGTGCTGGAGATGGCCTGCTATCCGCTCATTCCGTTTTCGGGGCGGATTGCGGAGGGGCGGTTTGTTTTTGAGGGGCGCGAGGTGAGGCTGGCGGCGGACCCGGTTTCGCACCCCCATGCGCTGCATGGGCTGGGGTGGCGGCGGGGCTGGGACGTGGCGGAAGTGTCTGCGACACATGCGGTGCTGGCGCTGACGCATGAGGGATCGACGGACGATGATGGCGTCTGGCCCTGGGCCTTTGCGGCGCGCGAGACGTTTACGCTCGACGAGGCGGCGCTGACCATTGCGCTTGAAATCGAGAACCGCGCGGAAGGCGCCATGCCCGCGGGCCTTGGGCTTCATCCATTTTTCAGTGGGCGGACCATTGCGCGGCTGACGGGCGACCTGCCCTTCATCTGGGAATCGACGCTGGAGCGCATTCCGATCCGCATCGCGCAGGTGCAGGCGACACGAAAGTTCACGCGCGGACGGCGCGTCGCGCCGCTGACGCTCGATCATTGCTTTTCGGGAAGCGACGGGCCGCTCGACATTGAATGGGACGACCAGCCGCTGAAACTGCGCATCGAAAGACGCGGCGCGGCGCATACCATCATCTATACGCCGCAGGAGCACGACTTTTTCTGCGTCGAACCGTCAAGCCATGCGCCCGATGCCGTGAACCGGCGCGAGGGCGCGGAGATAACGGGACTGCGCGTGCTGAAGCCCGGCGAGACGATGCGGATGGAATGTCGGTTTGAAGTGCGCGAAGACTAGTAGCGGCGGACTTCCGGCGGATCGAAGACGGCTTCCTTCGCGGTCTTCAAGGCTTCGATCTGCGCCTGCGAACCTTCGCTCAGGGAGCGCACACCCTCGGCGGAAACCTCCGGACCCTGACGGAAGAAGCTGTAGGAAAGCGTGATGGTGCGCACATTCTTTGCGTCGCCATCGACCAGCATTTCCGGGTCCACATAGAAGACGACCGGCATGCGCGCGGTCTCGCCCGGCGCGAGCTTCTCTTCGGTGAAGCAGAAGCACTGAACCTTGGTGAAATAATAGCCTGTCGCATCGGGCGTGACGTTGAAGGTCGCGCGCGCGACGATGGTTTCGGCCGAGAGGTTCTTCGCGATGAAGAAAACCGTGGTCGGCAGGCCGACATGGGTTTCGACTGAACGCTGCTCGGGCTTGAAATCCCAGTTGAGATCCGGCGAGACGTTGGTGTCGAAACGCACCGTGATGGCCGGGCCGACGCCGGGGCTGGTCTTGTCGGTTTCGAGCGACCGATTGACCGTCACCGCGCCGCCATAGCCGGTTGCGGCGCAGAACCACTCATAGAGCGTCGGCGAATAGGCCACAGCCGTCGTCATGACGCCGATAAGGAACAGCGAGAAGGCGACGGAAGGCAGATATTTGGAGCGAAGCCAGGATTTCATGTGGCAAACCTAAGGCGCACGCCACGGCAAGGGCAACCCCCCATTGCGTGGCCTATTGCCACGGCGACCGCGCGGGTTTGCCCCTGTCCGTGCGAGAGGGAAGAGGCTTGGGTTTCAGCGCTTTTCCCGGCATGCTGCGTCGATAAAAGCCGGGAAAACACCGGCAGCTTGATCGGGACGGGGGACGCCATGAGGAAAACCGCAAAAACAGGCTTTTCGGGCCTGGGACTGGCGCTGGCGACGGCGCTGCTGGCGAGCGGCGCGGCAAGCGCTGCAGACGGCGATGCCACGATGCTCGGCGAGCTGGTCGTCACCTCCACCGGCTTTGGCGAACCCCGCGCGACGCATCCCGGCAATATCTCGAAGATCGATGCGACCGACATAGATTTTTCCAAAACCCAGCAGCCGGCCGAATTGCTGAACCGCGTGCCGGGCGTCGACATACAGCAGGGAAGCGGCGTCGAACATCTGACCGCGATCCGCTCGCCCGTGCTGACAGGCGGCGCGGGCGCGGGCTCCTTCCTCTATCTCGAAGACGGCGTGGCGATGCGCGCGGCAGGCTTTGGCAACGTCAACGAGTTGATGGATGCGATGACCGAAGAGGCGGGCGGCATCGAGGTGGTGCGCGGGCCGGGCAGCGCGCTTTACGGCTCGAACGCCGAACACGGCCTCATCAACGTGCTGAGCCGCGCGCCATCGCTCGAACCGGAAGGGAGCCTGACGGGCTGGTTCGGGCCGCATGGCGTGCGCAACCTCGACGGCACGGCGTCTGCGACGTTCAAGGGCGAAGGCGATACGAGCCACGGCATTCGCGGCAGCTTCGCGCTGAACGAGGATGGCGGCTTTCGCGCAAATTCAGGCTATGGCCAGCAGAAGGGCCAGTTCCGCTATGACTTCAACGCGCCGGAAACGCGCGTGCGCGCGACGCTGACCACCGTCAATCTCAATCAGGAGACGGCGGGCTATGTGCTCGGCAAGGACGCTTACAAAGACCCGACGCGCTACAAGACCAATCCGAATCCTGAAGCCTATCGCGACGCCTGGGCGATCCGCTCGGCTGTGCGCGTGGAGCGCGACCTGAGCCCCAGCGAGACGATTGCGCTGACGCCTTACATGCGCACCAACGGCATGAACTTCCTGATGCATTTCCAGACGGGAAAGCCGGTGGAGGAAAACGGCCACTGGTCGGGCGGCATGCTGACGAGCTACGAGAAACGCCTCGGCGGCGGGCACAAGATCATCCTCGGTTTCGACAGCGAATATACGGACGGCTATCTGCGCGAGATACAGTCGGGCCCCTCGGTCGGCTCATATGTGACGGGCGCGCATTACAACTA
>NZ_JBASBH010000029.1:0-12763 GCF_049651025.1 Parvibaculum sp.
CCGCATTGGCCAGGGCATCGAGTTCGACTATTGCTGCTGCCATGCCGCCTTCGCGCTGGCGGAAATCGGCGTCGAAAGCATCATGGTCAACTGCAACCCGGAAACCGTCTCGACCGACTACGACACGTCCGACCGCCTCTATTTCGAGCCGCTGACGGCCGAAGACGTGCTGGAGCTGATCGACGTTGAAACGTCGAAGGGAACGCTTGCAGGCGTCATCGTGCAGTTCGGCGGACAGACGCCGCTGAAGCTCGCAAACGATCTGGAACGCGCTGGCGTGCCGATCCTCGGCACCTCGCCCGACATGATCGACCTTGCCGAAGACCGCGACCGCTTCAAGGACCTGCTCGACCGCCTCAAGCTGCGCCAGCCGCCGAACGGCATTGCGCGTTCCGGCGCGGAAGCGAAAGTGATCGCCGAGCGCATCGGCTATCCGGTCGTCATCCGTCCCTCTTATGTGCTTGGCGGCCGCGCGATGGAAATCGTCCGCGATACGGCGCATCTGGAACGCTACATCACCGAAGCCGTTGTCGTGTCCGGCAAGAGCCCGGTGCTGATCGACCTTTATCTGCGCGACGCGATTGAAGTCGACGTCGATGCGCTTTGCGACGGCAAAGACGTTTTCGTCTGCGGCATCATGGAGCATATCGAGGAAGCTGGCGTCCATTCCGGCGACAGCGCCTGCTCGCTCCCGCCCTATTCTCTGCCCAAGGAAACCATTGCCGAGATCGAGGCGCAGACGCGCGCCATGGCGCTGGCGCTGAATGTCGTCGGCCTGATGAACGTGCAATACGCCGTGCAGGACGGCACGATCTATGTGCTTGAAGTGAACCCGCGCGCCTCGCGCACGGTGCCCTTCGTCGCCAAGGTGATCGGCGCGTCGATCGCCAAGATCGCCGCCAAGGTGATGGCGGGCGAGCCGCTTTCGAGCTTCAACCTGAAGCCCTTCCACTACGACCATGTCGCAGTGAAGGAAGCCGTCTTCCCCTTCGCGCGCTTCCCCGGCGTTGACACGCTGCTCGGGCCGGAAATGCGCTCGACCGGCGAAGTCATGGGCCTCGACAAGAGCTTCGCCGTCGCCTTCGCCAAGAGCCAGATTGCAGGCGGCACGAAGGTTCCGACCGAGGGCAATGTCTTCATCTCGGTGAAGGACAGCGACAAGGACAAGATCGTCGCCCCGGCGAAAAAGCTTCTCGAAATGGGCTTCAGCCTGGTCGCCACCGGCGGCACGGCCCGCTACCTGACCGAGCAGGGCGTGACCGTCCGCACCATAAACAAGGTGCTGGAAGGCCGCCCCCATATCGTGGACGCGATCAAGAACGGCGACGTGGACCTGGTCTTCAACACGACCGAAGGCGCGCAGGCGGTTGCTGATTCGATGTCACTGCGCCGGGCCGCCCTTATGATGAAAACACCCTATTACACCACCGTCGCGGGCGCCCGCGCGGCTGTTCTGGGCATTGAGGCCATCCGTCACGGCCAGCTAGAGGTCGCTTCTCTGCAATCCTATGCTAGAGTGGCCGCCGCCGAATAAGGCGGAACCAGAACCCAAATTCTGGGTTTGACCTTCGGCGCATCCCTAACCCACAATCAGGGTTCATCGCCCGCCGTCCGGAGCCTTTGACAAGGCCCCGGCGGGTTTTTATTGGCAAGTTCCGGACCTGACCCGGCTTATAGTCGGGACGGGACCAATCGAAAGAGACGATCCGATATGGAAAGGATTCCGATGACCTCTGAGGGCCACAAGGCTCTGGAAGAGGAAATCAAATTTCTGAAATCCATCGAACGCCCCCGCATCATCAAGGCGATTGCGGAAGCGCGAGCGCATGGCGACCTGTCGGAGAATGCGGAGTATCACGCCGCGAAGGAACAGCAAGGTCTCAACGAAAGCCGCGTGCTGGAGCTTGAGGACAAGATGTCCCGCGCCGAAGTGATCGACGTCTCGAAACTCTCCGGCGATACGGTGAAGTTCGGCGCCATCGTCACTCTGGCCGACGAAGACACCGACGAGGAAGTGAAATACCAGATCGTCGGTGAACTCGAAGGCGACGTGAAAAAGGGCAAGGTCTCCGTCACCTCCCCCATCGCCCGCGCGCTGATCAGCAAATCGGTCGGCGACAGCGTGGAAGTGAACACGCCCGGCGGCGGCAAGAGCTACGAGATCCTGAAGATCGAGTACAAGTAGGCGTCGCTTTTTTCCGCACTCACCGAACCATTACCGTCGTGCGCGGGCTTGACCCGCGTATCCTCGTCTTGCGGCTTTGGCAGTTAAGAAAGACGTGGATGGCCGGGTCAAGCCCGGCCATGACGAGTGGGCGTTCGACTGCCCCTCATCACTCCTCCGCCAACGCCTCGAGCGGCACGCCGGGCAGATGCTTCGACTGGCGGATGGTCAGCGACGTGCGCACGCTCGCGACGTTTGGCGCAGGCGTCAGCTCGCCGGTGAGGAAGTTCTGAAACGTCGAAAGGTCCGGCGCGACGCATTTCAGGATGAAGTCGATATCGCCGTTCAGCATGTGGCACTCACGCACAAGCGGCCATGAACCGACCAGCGCCTCGAAGGCCTTGAGATCGGCTTCGGCCTGGCTGTGCAGCCCCACCATCGCAAAAACCGTCACCTCAAAGCCCAGCGCGCGACCGTTGAGATCGGCGTGATAGCCGTGAATGAGCCCGGCCTTTTCCAGCGCCCGCACACGGCGCAGACAAGGCGGCGCGGAAATGCCAACCTTTTGCGACAGATCGACATTGGTGATCCGTCCATTGGCCTGCAATTCGTTCAATATCTGAAGGTCGATAGCATCGAGCTTGACCCGCTTCATGGGCTTATCCGGTGGTGACTTGAGGAACGGGACGCTTTACTTACTCTGAAGCCAACCATAATTCAGCAATAAAATTACTCAATAGCGCACGAATATGACCGAAATGCCCTCACCTCCATCTCAAACGCCTCCCCCCTTGAGGGGGAGGTCGGATCGCGCCAGCGAGCCGGGTGGGGGGGCTTCTTCGAAAGACTCTTTACCGGACGTCCCCCCCTCCCAACCCTCCCCCTCAAGGGGGGAGGGCTTTGATCACCTTTCCTGCTGGGTGCTCACCAACGGCATGGCCGGCTTCGAGACGCAGGGCTTGGGCATTGCAGAAGCACTGGGGCTGAAAGCGGAGTTGAAGCGCGTATCGCCGCCCGCCCCCTGGCGCTGGATCGCGCCGCATGGCCCGGCCGCGCCCGACGCAAACATCAAGGCCCCCTGGCCTGACCTGCTGATCGCATCGGGCCGCCAGTCGATCCCTTACGCGCGCATGATCCGCCGCAAGTCGAAGGGCAAAACCTTCACCGTGGTGCTGCAGGACCCGCGCGTCGCGCCCTCGAATTTCGATCTCGTCTGGGCGCCCGCGCATGACAGGCTCGAAGGGCCCAATGTGCTTTCGACGCTTGTCTCGCCGCATCGTTTGACGCGTGAGCGCCTCACCGCCGAAGCCGCGCGCATCGCGCCGAGCGTTGCGCATCTGCCAAAGCCGCGCGTCGCCGTGCTGCTTGGCGGCACCAATGCGGTCTATACGTTTTCCGAACAGATAGCGGCGCGCATCGGCGCTCAACTCGCAAACCTTGCCGACGAATTTCACGCGGGCCTCATGGTCACGCCCTCGCGCCGCACGGGCGACGCGCAAACCCGCATCATCCGCGACGCGCTGAAAGACAAGCCCGCCATCGTCTGGGACGGCACGGGCGACAACCCCTATTTCGGATTTCTGGGACAAGCTGACGCAGTCATCGTCACCTGCGACTCTGTCAACATGGTCGGCGAGGCGGCTTTCACCGGAAAGCCCGTTTACGTTATCGAACTCGAGGGAAATGCTCCGAAGTTCCGGCGATTTCTCGATGGCGTCTATGCCTCAGGCGCGGCGCGACCATTTGTCGGCCGTCTTGAAAGCTGGGAGTACGCGCCATTAAATGCTACCCATGAGGTCGCGGAAGCGATCAGACAACGCCTCAATCAACGCTGACGGACCCGACATGAGCCTGCTCGATATCGAAGCCCTGCGCGCGACACCGCTGAAGACGGACCCTTACGAATATTTCGTGGTGCCGAATTTCATTCGCGCGTCGCAGTTCGACAAGGTCATCGCAGACTTTCCGCCCATCTCGACCACCGGCTCCATTCCGCCAAGCGAATTGCCGATCAAGGGCGCCTTCGACAAGCTGCTGAAGGAGCTGGAAGCACCCGCCTTCCGCGAAGCCATCGAAGAAAAATTCGGCATCGACCTCTCGTCGCGCCCGACCATGATCACGGTGCGCGGCAATTGCTCACGCTCGAACGGCAAAATTCATACGGACACGGAATCAAAGATCATCACCGTCCTGCTCTACATGAATCAGGAATGGGACAAGGATGGCGGCCGCCTGCGCATCCTGCGCTCTGGCACCGATCTCAACGACGCGGCAGAAGAAGTCTCGCCCAATGGCGGCACACTGCTCGTCTTCAAGCGGTCCGATAATTCCTGGCACGGCCATGAGCCCTTCGAAGGCCCGCGCCGCGCCATTCAGTTGAACTGGGTAACCGATGACGAAGTCGTCGCCCATGAACAGCGCCGCCATCGTTTCACGATGTTCCTGAAGCGCCTCAACCCGTTCGGCAACGTCGCCGCGCGCGAAGCCTATTGAGTTCAACGCGTATGACGCTAGCAATCGAAACGTTCAAGAACGCCGACCTCGCTCATGGCTGGCGTCCCGGCAACAATGCGGGCGGCGCAACGCTGTTCAAGGCACTGGGCCATCCCCTCTCCGCCGTCAAAGGCCATGCGCTGATCGCCGAGCTTGAACAATCAGGCCCCGTCGCGATCTTCGATCCGGTCGGCACGGGCGGCAACTTCAATGCCTATTACGACCTGACGCGCATCGACATTGCGGGCTATTACGTGCAGCGCGTCGAAGACCTGGGCAGCGCGCTGCTCGGTCACGATGCAAAGCCCTTGAGCGAGATTGCGCGCTCCGGCGCGAAAACCATTCTCGTCATGCTCTTCGACGCGGAAAAAGTGCTGGCGCCGATGCGTCATCTTTTCCCGAAGGATGCGCACATCGTCAGCCTCGATGCCATGCGCATCCCTGACGACATGCTGACCAATCGCGGCAACTATCTCGACCCGATGAACTTCGCGACGAACTTCGCCCTGATGCGCGAAACAGCGGGAACGAACGGAAGCGACGATCTGCATACGCGCGTGCAAAGCGCGAATTACTGGTCGCTGCACGGCGCGGAAAATCCCGAATTGTGGCTCTGCCTTTTCGGCGAGGATGGAACGCAGCTTGCCGAGTGGCGCGAGCCGCTGCCCGTCGCAGGCGCGCCCTTTGCCATCGACAGCGCCGAAATCCGCCACCGCTTCGGCCTTGGCGATTTCAGCGGTTCGCTTTTCATCCATGCGATCCGCATCAAGGGCCACGACGTCGTCAAATACGCGCTCGACATGTATGGCGAAGGCGGCAAGGCGCTATCTTGCAGCCATGACGCCAATGCCTGGCCCGCCGACTTCTATGCGGGCATGCCCGCTGGCGACGCGGATGAAAGCGTCACGCTCTACATCCAGAATTCGCACCCCATGCCGATCCCGCCGCGCACCGTGGGCCTCAACATCATGGGCGCGCAGGACATCTCATGGTTTGAAGACGAGATCGCGCCCTTCGCAACGCGCGCGATTTCGGTCAACGCCCTGCTGCCGCAAGCCAAATGGCCCGACCAGATCGAGATCGTGGCAGGCCGCTATTTCGTCCGCCCACGTTACGAAGTGAAGCGCGCCAGCGGCCAGCGCCGCATTGCCCATGCCAATGTCGAACGTACGGACCTGAAGCCCAATCCTGAAATTGCGGGCCTCGAAAAATATATGGGCAAGGGCTACATCATGCCCCTGCCCGTGCTGCCGCGCGGCGAATTCAAAAGCGTCATGCTGCCGACACCCATGGCGACCGGCCAGCAGGAACTGCCGATCCGCGCCGAACTGATCGACGCCAGCGGCAAGCTCGTCGCCTCGAAATTCCTCGGCCGCATCCAGCGCCGCGACAGCGTCGAGATCGATGTCGAAAAATGGATCGCCGACGCCGCGCTGACGCTTCCCTCCGGCTACGGACATGTGGAATTTCTCTACGACTTCCGCGATGGCGGCGAAGGCGACGGCTGGCTGCACGCGCTTGGCCGCTTCGAGCAGAAATCCAGCGGCCACCGCGCCGAGACGATTTTCGGCGCGCATATCTACAATACGGCGATCATCTACAAAGACGAACCGCAGTCCTATACGAACAAGCCGCCGGGACTGACGACGCGCCTCTTCCTGCGCCTCGGCAGCGACGGGCTCGACACGATCTGCCACCTGATCTACCCGGCCTCAACGCCCTGGCACGCAAAAAGCTCGACGCTGCTCATCCTGCATGACGCGGAAGGCAAACCCATCGCCGAAAAGCCGATCGAAATCGCCTGCGGCGGCTCACGCTTCTGGCGTCTGTCGGAAATGTTCACGGCCGAAGAGCGCGAAGCCATGGGCGGCGCAGGCTACGTCATCATCCGCGACACGACATGCCGTTTGTTCGGCTTTCACGGCATGACGAACGGCAACGAAAGCTTCTGCCTCGATCATATGTTCGGGTTTTGATCGTTCCACGATCTAGGCTGGACCAGCATTTAGAGATCGTCATTGCGAGGGCTGAAGGCCCGAAGCAATCCAGCCTTTCCGTATACGTAGCGTCTGGCTTGCTTCGCCGACGCTCGCAATAACGAGAAAACGAGGCGGCCGCCTTTTTTCAGAAAACAAATGAGATGTTGATTGGCGCTAAACCTTCCAACCGGTAACCGCCGAAACACTTAATACAAAATCTTCGACGGTTCTCAGTTCGGTCGAGGTGTCAACGTTAGGCGTCGTTATTTCTCGAAAAGCTACAAACTCGTGCCAAGGATGATCGTCCTCATTTGACTGCCCGCCAGACCACTTCCAAAGATCGCCCCGAAGGTCAGGTACTCCAATTTGCGAAGCGACGAAAAATTCGCCTGAATCGAACCGCTCTCGGATCGCTTGCTTTGTCGATTCCAACATCTGCCCAAGGAGCACGACAATGCCATGTGCCTTGTAGTTCGAAGCGTCGCGATAAAGATATTCAAATATCGTCTGGGACATTTCTCAATTTCTCAAATCGCTCATCATTGTGCCACTGAAGAAATTCAGGCGCAGGCATGAAACGCCGAGGCGGTTGAATTTTTGTACCTTCGAGATTGGAGAGCATCCGACCTAACTTGGTACGCTCTCCCTCTTGCTTAATCTGATCTGATACTCGAATCGACAAGTTGGGCATGACCGTAATCAATCCGCGATCAAACGCCCTGTCATGGATAGATGACAGACAAAGGCCGTTGTGTGGATTCAGCCGGTTTTTTTCGTCCGATGCCCAGGGGACAATATGACTCGCAACAATTAGATCGTTCGTCGTAACGCCGCTCATGCAGCACTTGCTTTCGTAACTCGCCAACACAGAACGTCGAAAGAAATTCTGACGCCGCCGAACACTTACTAAAGCTTCTCTCTCCTCGCCGAGATAAATAGCGGCATCTTCGGCAAACGCTGACCGACCCTGATTGTTGACCACTTGTTCCAATTGCAAGGTTCGCGTCAGCGCATCACACTCAGCGTCCAAGCCCTCCCAGTCCGCATGAAACTCGCGCCACGTTTCCCGATCGGCCTGCGAAGCATTTTTCAATCCGCTACGACCTGAACTCGTAATGGCCGGATCAAGGCTTGCAAAGTTCACCAATTTCATCGCAACAGCGGAAGGCGTGCGTCCGATGAGACGGGCAAGCTCGATAATTTCGGGCGCTCGGCTATGCAATCTGCCAAATGGCAGTTGGCAATAAAGATGGAAGGCGAGTTTCAATTGCTCTCCTGTCCATGGCATTCGCGCTGCCTTAGCGTCCGAACTCATTGCGATATACTTTTCATCGAATCGACGTACCCGCTTAATTCAAACAGTATCTCTTTTGCTGCTATTTCCGATTCCCCGTATGCGGGGTACGTTGTTCTCCCCCTTGCGACATCCCGCCTCTTCTTCGCTCCTGCAGCATCTTTGGGCTTGATATCTCTTTGGAACGTCTCTAAATAACAACAATCAGTTTGGAGTTGTTCCAAAGACCCTCCCAAGTCCAGTTCAGGAGCCATATTATGAGCGTACTCGTCGGTAAAGCCGCCCCCGATTTCACCGCAGCCGCTGTTCTTCCCAACGGCGATATTGTTGAAGATTTCAACCTGAAGGCGCATTTGAAGGGCTCTTACGGCCTTGTTTTCTTCTATCCGCTCGATTTCACCTTCGTCTGCCCCTCGGAAATCCTCGCCTATTCGAACCGCGTTCCGCAGTTTGAAAAGCTCAACGTGAAGGTCGTGGCCGTCAGCGTCGACAGCCAGTACACGCACGCCGCATGGCGCAACACGGACCCGAAGGAAGGCGGCCTCGGCCCGGTGAAGTTCCCGATGGTGGCCGACCTGACGAAGCAGATCGCGCGCGACTATGACGTGCTGATCGAGGATGCAGGCGTCGCGCTGCGCGGCACTTTCCTGATCGACCGCGAGGGCATTGTCCGCCACCAGCTCGTCAACGACCTGCCGCTCGGCCGCAATGCCGACGAGGCGCTGCGCATGGTCGACGCTCTTCAGTTCCATGAAGAAAACGGCGAAGTCTGCCCTGCCGGCTGGAACAAGGGCGACCAGGGCATGGTCGCGGACGCCAAGGGCGTCGCCAAATATCTCGGCGAGCACGCCGAAGCCCTCTAATCGGGGCCAAAGACTTCAGATTGGGCCGCTCCTTGCTTATATATAGAGGGCGGCCCGGTCTCCCCCCTCAGGTCTTGTTAAGTCGCAGTTCAACGGAAGCATCATGTCCGACACGAAGCACTCGAAAGTCATCATCATCGGCGGCGGCGCGGCCGGATATACGGCGGCGATCTATGCCGCACGCGCCATGCTGGAGCCGACGCTCATTCAGGGCATCCAGCCGGGCGGCCAGCTCACCATCACCACTGACGTCGAGAACTATCCGGGCTTTGCCGAAACGATCCAGGGCCCCTGGCTGATGGAACAGATGGAGGCGCAGGCGCGCCATGTCGGCACCAACATCGTCGCCGACACGATCGTCAATGCCGACCTCGGGAAGCGCCCCTTCCGCCTCGTCGGCGACAGCGGCACGATCTACACCTCCGATGCGGTCATCATCGCGACGGGCGCACAGGCAAAGTGGCTCGGCATTCCGTCCGAGCAGCATTTCCAGGGCTTCGGCGTTTCGGCTTGCGCAACCTGCGACGGGTTCTTCTATCGCAACAAGGAAGTGCTGCTTGTCGGCGGCGGCAATACCGCTGTCGAAGAAGCGCTGTTCCTGACGAACTTCGCCTCGAAGGTGACGGTCATCCATCGCCGCGATCACTTCCGCGCCGAAAAGATCCTGCAGGAACGCCTGTTCAAGAATCCGAAGATCGAAGTGCTCTGGGACAGCGTCATCGACGAAGTGGTCGGCGACGAGGAACCGCGCGGCGTGACCGGCGCGAAGGTGACGAATGTGAAGACGGGCGAAACGCGCATCATCCCCGCGCACGGCATTTTCGTCGCCATCGGCCACAAGCCTGCGACCGAACTCTTCGAAGGCCAGCTCGACATGAAGCCGGGCGGATATCTGAAGACGGTGCCGGGCGCCACGGCAACGAACATCCCCGGCGTCTTCGCCGCGGGCGACGTGGCCGACGACGTTTATCGTCAGGCCGTGACGGCGGCGGGCATGGGCTGCATGGCCGCGCTGGAGACGGAACGGTTTCTGGCGGCGGAAGAAGGAAGCCACGCGCAGGCGGCGGAATAAGGCCGTTTCGCTGCACGCACTCCAAATGAAGACGTCATCCCGGGACTTGTTCCCGGGATCCAACTTTCTTCCGGTGCGCTGAGAGGCCCATGGGTCCCGGGAACAAGTCCCGGGACGACATCCGAGTTAGTGGCCAAGCCCAATCAAATCCACCAAGGCGCCCATGTCGTAGAATACATGGGCGCCTTCGCTTTTGAGGGCGGCTGCATCCGTGTGCGGATCGCCGGCAAAGCCGAGTACGGGCATGCCTGCCGCGATTGCCGCCTGCACGCCGGGCACGCTGTCCTCGATGACGACGCATGTCTCCGGCGCATGACCCATCTGGTGCGCTGCAAACAGGAACAGGTCCGGCGCGGGCTTGCCCCGCCCCACTTGCTCGGCGCTGAAGAGCACGTTCTCGACGAGCGGCAGAAGCCCGGAGCTGCCAAGCGTGAAGCGCATCTTTTCGAACTTGCCCGACGAGGCGACGCAGAAGGGAATGCAACGCGCCTGCAGTGTGCGCAACACAGGTTCGACGCCCGGCACCGCCTCGATGCCCTGCGCAAAGGCCTTCAGCGTTTCATCGCGAATGTAATCGGGCCAATTGGCCCCAAGCGGACGCCCGATCGCGGCTTCCACATGGCTCATCACCGCGCCCATGGTGCGCCCGACGAAAAGCCTGTGCGCCTCTTCATAAGAAATGTCGAAACCGTCTTCGGCAAGGACGCGCACGAGCAAACGGTTCGCGACCGGCTCGCTGTCGACCAGCACGCCATCGCAATCGAAAATTACAAGTGACGGGGGAGATGAAAAAGGAAACGCCATGACGCGTTTATCGGGCGTCATGGCGTTTTCATCAATTCACTTTTGATGACACTTGGTGTCATCACTCAAGGGTGCTGCGAAGCATCCAGGCGGCCTTTTCGGCGGCCGTCATGCGCTCGATCATCAGATCGCCGGTTACTTCATCGCCCGCCTTGTCGGCAATGTTGAAAACTTCGCGCGCAACCTTCGTCAACTGCTCGTTGCCCTTCACGAGATTGGCAACCATCTGGTTGGCGCTCGGAACGTCATTGTCTTCCTGGATCGAGGTGAGCTTCGACAATTGCGCATAGGTGCCCGGCGCGATGGCGCCAATTGCCCGCAAGCGTTCTGCAATCACGTCGGTCGCGGCCCAAAGCTCGCGATACTGCTCCTCGAACATCACATGAAGCTGCGGGAAGTTCGGACCCGTCACGTTCCAGTGGTAGTTATGCGTCTTGAGGTAGAGCGTGTAGTTGTCGGCCAGCGCCCGCGACAAACCTTCCGCGACAGCCATCCGATCCTTTTCGGAAATACCAATATCAATCGCCATATTGAGCCTCCTTTTGCTTGTTTCATTTTAGGCAAAAGCAGGGCTTGCCGCAAGTAGTTTATAATTATTCTAAGGTATTGACACAGCGGCGACGCCAACAAAAAACCCGCCAACGAAGTGGCGGGTTTTTCAATGTTCGGCCGGTAAGCCGTGTTCAGCGAAGCGAGGCACAGAAGCGCTGAATGCGCTCGCAGGCTTTCGTCAGCGCATCCGTCGACGTCGCATAGGAAATGCGGAAGAAGGGCGACAGGCCGAAGGCTGCGCCATGCACAACGGCGACACCCTCTTCCTCCAGCAACGCCTCGACGAAGTCCTGATCGTTGCCGATGAGCTTGCCCTTGGGCGTCGTCTTTCCGATGCAGCCTTCGCAGGACGGATAGACATAGAAGGCGCCTTCAGGCGTCGGGCATTTGATGCCGGTCGCCTGATTGAGCATGGACACGACAAGGTCGCGGCGCTCCTTGAAGCTCTGCGCACGCGTCGGGATAAAATCCTGCGTGCCGTTCAGCGCCTCGACCGCCGCCCACTGGCTGATCGATGTCGGGTTCGACGTCGACTGGCTCTGCACCGTCGTCATGGCCTTGATGAGCTCGAGCGGCCCGGCGCAATAGCCGATACGCCAGCCGGTCATCGAATAGGCTTTCGACACGCCGTTCATCGTCAGCGTCCGCTCGTAAAGCTTCGGCTCCACCTGTGCCGGGCTCACGAACTTGAACCCGTCATAGGACAGATGCTCATACATGTCGTCGCTGAGAATCCAGACATGCGGATGGCGAAGCAGAACGTCGGTCAGCTTCTTCAATTCGTCATGCGTATAGGCCGCGCCCGTCGGGTTTGACGGCGAGTTGAAGATGAACCACTTCGTCTTCGGCGTGATCGCTTTCTCAAGCGTCTCGGGCTGAAGCTTGAAGTTGGTCTCCATGCCCGCTTCGACGATGACGGGCGTGCCGCCCAGCAACTCGACGATATCGGGATAGGAAACCCAATAGGGCGCGGGAATGATGACCTCGTCGCCGGGGTTCAGCGTCGCCACCATCGCATTGAAGATGATCGGCTTGCCGCCGGGCGCGACGAAACACTGAGCGGGCGTATAGTCGAGCCCGTTCTCGCGCTTGAACTTCGCAGCGATCGCCTTCTTCAGCTCCGGAATGCCGCCGACATCGGTGTATTTCGTCTCACCGCGCTCGATCGCAGCAATGGCCGCCGCCTTGATGTTGTCGGGCGTGTCGAAGTCAGGCTCGCCTGCGCCAAGGCCGATCACATCGACGCCCTGGGCTTTCAGGTCGCGCGCTTTCTGAGTCGCGGCAATGGTTGCCGACGGCTTGATGCGCTTCAGCGAGTCCGAAAGGAAGGCCATGATCCATTCTCTACGATAAGGGTTAGGAAAAGCGGCTGAACCTAAGCCCGACAGCGCGTCCGTGCAACACCGGATAACAGGCAAAAGGTCGCGCGGGCGTTCAAAGCCGGTATGAATCCGGCGCGTGTAGCGCCGTTGCCACCCTGCCAAGGGGAGAGGGGACGAAAAGGCTCCGCCCCTGCCAAAAATTCTGCGTCGTCCCGGGACT
>NZ_JBASBH010000030.1:0-41389 GCF_049651025.1 Parvibaculum sp.
GGCTTATCGTTCAGAGGATGGCGCTGAGTGCGGTGGAGCGGCGCGAACTCGTCGCGCATGCGCTGGCCGAAGTCGGCCTAGACCCGGACGCGCAGGACCGCTATCCGCATGAATTTTCCGGCGGTCAGCGCCAGCGCATCGCCATTGCGCGCGCCATGGCGCTGAAGCCGCGCTTCGTGATGCTGGACGAGCCGACATCGGCGCTCGACATGTCGGTGCAGGCGCAGATCGTGGACCTTTTGCGCGATCTGCAACGGCGGCACAATCTCGCCTATCTCTTCATCAGCCATGATCTGCGCGTGGTGCGCGCGCTTGCCGACGACATCATCGTGATGCGCGGTGGCAAGGTGGTGGAAGGCGGCACGGCGGACGAAGTGTTCGATGCGCCGAAGAGCGATTATACGAAGGCGCTGCTTGCGGCGGCGTTTGATCTACGTGCGGCGCCGACCGGTGTGGTGAACGCTTGAGGCCGGCGCGCGGGGCCTCGCCCTTCGAGACGCCGCCTCGCGGCTCCTCAGGGTGAGGAGTAATTCAGAATTCTACCCCAAAATTTAATCTTGATATTTAACCCTCACCCTGAGGAGCGAACCGAAGGTTCGCGTCTCGAAGGGCGAAGCCCCATGCGGATCACCGCTTCGGCAAGCGCTTCACGCTGGTGACGAGGCCGCCTGTGCGGGCGATGCGGGCCATCGCAATGTCGAGGCGTTCCGCTTCGACGCGCATGTGATGGGCGTTGGCGTGGATCAGGTGTTCGCCATCGAGCATGATGCCGACATGGCCCTTCCAGAAGACGAGATCGCCGCGCTTCAGCGTCGTGAAGTCGATGGGTTCGGGCAGGCGCTCGCCCAATGTCGCTTCCTGCATGTCGGTATCGCGCAGCGATGAAATGCCCGCGCGTTCAAGCGCGGCCTGCACGAGGCCCGAGCAATCGAGACCGATGCTGTCGCGCCCGCCCCAGAGATAGGGCGTGCCCCGCAGTTCTTCCGCGACGGAAACGAAGTCGCGCACATGTGCTGCGACGGGCGCGAGATGGCTTGTGAAAACCCAGCCGCCGCGTTCGATCTCGCTGAAGTCGCCACGCGCGCCGATGACGCGCAGTTTCGCGTTCATGCCGAGCGGCGTTGCCGGGCGAGTTTTGAGATCGGGTTGCGGATAGATGAAGGTGCGCAGCGCCGCGACCGTATGCGTCGGCCGGTAAACGCGCGGCGTCAGCGCCTTCTCATCGACATAGCCGACATAATCGTCATAGGCAGACTGGCCCCAGGCCCAGCCGTCTTTCTCATCGTAGACGCGAAAGACTTCGCCGAAGAGAAGCTGCGTTTCCATGGGCGCCTCGGCGGCGGGCCGCCGCAGCAGCGGCGTTGTCGGTATTTTGACCTGACGATCCTCGCCATCGACGAAGCGCGCCGCCTTCACCTCGCCGCGCAGATGGGCGGCGGCGAGATCGTCACGATAAGGATTGAGGCGGCGATCCGGGCCGGACATTTTCGTCATGCATCGAGCCTCCCTGCCGTGTCGGCGACGAGATCGCCGAAGTCGCGCAAGAAGACGGAGCCTTTGACGGTGCGCTGCACGAGCACATTGCGGCGGTCCGCCTCGTCGCGCTTGCGTTTCAGCAGATCGAGCTGACCCAGCGTATCGAGGGCGCGGGTGATGGCGGGCTTCGACACGTTGAGCGAGGCGGCAAGGCCGCGCACGGTATGGGGCGGCGGCGTCAGATAGACGGAAAGAAGAATGGCGAGCTGGCGCGAGGAAAGATCCGGCCCTTCGCGGCGGACCGTTTCAAGCACAACATTCTGCCAAAGCGCCAGCGCCTGTACAGGCTTCAGCTCCAGAGCCATTTCAATCATCCCCCGGGCCAAATCCGTTCCGGCCCCGGATCAGTCTAACCTGCGCTACGGCGCGGTCAACCAAAGCGGCGTTTGAGGAGGTGGTAGAGGGCGCGGATCGCCTGCGCTTCGCCGCCGACCGGGCGACCGGGGCGCGGCTTTGCGGCCCAGCCGTAAATATCGAAATGCACCCAGGCTTTCGACTTGTCGATGAAGCGGCGCAGGAAAAGCGCTGCCGTGATCGATCCGGCAAATGCGCCGTCCGAGACGTGGTTCACATCGGCGATCTTGCTGTCGAGCCATGCGTCGTAAGGCTTCCAGAGCGGCATGCGCCAGAGCGGATCAGAGGCCGCCGTCGCAGAGGCAGCGATGTCAGCGGCGAGCGCGTCGTCGTCGGTATAGAAAGGCGGCAATTCGGGACCTAGCGCGGTTCGCGCAGCGCCTGTGAGCGTCGCCATGTCGATGACGAGATCGGGCGCTTCGCTATCGGCTTCCGTCAGCGCGTCGGCGAGGATCAACCGGCCTTCAGCATCCGTGTTGCCGATTTCGACCGATATACCCTTGCGGCTTTTCAACACGTCGCCGGGGCGGAAAGCATTGCCCGCAACGCTGTTTTCGACAGCCGGGATCAGCACGCGCAGGCGAATGTCGAGCTTTGCGCCCATGATGAGCGCGGCAAGCGCCAGCACATTGGCCGCGCCGCCCATGTCTTTCTTCATCAGCAGCATGGCGCTGGAGGGCTTCAAATCGAGGCCGCCCGTGTCGAAGCAAACGCCCTTGCCGACCAGCGTGACCTTGGGCGCATCTTCGCGGCCCCAGGTGAAGTCGATCAGACGGGGCGCGATTTCCGCCGCGCGCCCGACCGCATGGACCATGGGATAGTTTTCCGTCAGCAGATCGTCGCCGACAATGATCTTCGTGCGCGCGCCATGCGCGTTGGCGACAGTGAGCGCCGCATCGGCAAGGTCCGCCGGGCTCATATCATTGGTCGGCGTGTTGATCAGGTTGCGGACAAGGAAGATTGCCGAGGCGATGCGGCCAATCTCTTCGCCGTCAATGCCATCTGGCAATACGAGGCGCGGATATTCGCGCGGCTTGCCGCTATAGCGCGTGAAACTATAGGTGCCGAGCGCAAAACCGAGCGCGGCGTTTTCCGCCGCCTGGCCGAGATTCCCCGCCAAACGATAGGTGCGCACCGGAAGCGCGCCTACGAGCGCGCCCGTGGCGAAAGGATCGGAGCCGTCGCCGAGGCCGAGCACCGCGCCCGACAGGCCGCCCGAGCCATCGGGGATCAGCAGGACCTTGCCGCTTTCGGCCTTGAAGCCGGATGTTTCAACCCATGCCGCACCCGCGCCTGCATGTTCGGCGCACCAGACTTTGAGGTCTGCGGCACGAACGAGCCAGATCGGCGTTGCGGTAGCATCTTTGGTGGTCAGAAAAATATCGAGCATGGAGGCTCCAGGATTGACGTCGCGCTGACGCCGCGATGACATTATAGAGGGGAAACATGGCCCGCAACGGGTGCAGCGACAGTGGAGACCTTTCATGACAGCGCAGGATTTCGAACTCGTTATCGGCGACAAGAACTGGTCGAGCTGGAGCCTGCGCCCCTGGATTGCGATGAAAGTGGCGGGCATTCCGTTTCGCGAAGCGCATATCCGACTGCGGCAGGACGACACCAAGGCGCAGATATTGAAGCATTCGCCCTCGGGCCAGGTGCCTGCGCTGAAATGGCAGGGCGTGGTCGTCTCGGACTCGCTGGCAATTTGCGAGACGATGGCCGATCTTTTTCCCGAAAAAGGCCTCTGGCCGGATGAACCGCTTGCCCGCGCCATGGCGCGCAGCGCGGCGGCGGAAATGCATTCGGGCTTTGTCGATGTTCGCCGCGACATGCCGATGGACATCATCAACCGCTATCCCGGCGAAGGACATAGCGAGACGGCGCTGATCGCGGCGCGGCGCATCGTCGATTTGTGGCGCGGCGCGCGTGCGCGTTTCGGTGCCAAGGCGGCGCGCGATGACGGTTTTCTCTTCGGCCGCTTCAGCGTTGCCGACGCCATGTATGCCCCGGTCGTAACGCGGTTTCGCACCTATGGCGTCGATCTTTCGGCGCTTGGCGATGACGGGTCGGCGCAAGCCTATATGAAGGCGGTGCTGGCGCTTCCCGCATTTCTCGAATGGGAAGCGGGCGCAAAGGCGGAAATGGCGGAGCGCGCCTAGGGCTTAGCAAATGCTTCCAGCGCGATGTTTTCCTCGCGATAAAAA
Source organism: Parvibaculum sp. (assembly GCF_049651025.1). Taxonomy (GTDB): domain Bacteria; phylum Pseudomonadota; class Alphaproteobacteria; order Parvibaculales; family Parvibaculaceae; genus Parvibaculum. The sequence goes on from NZ_JBASBH010000030.1 coordinate 4,095, forward strand.
CGCGCTGCGCCGGGATGCAGCGGGATCACCAGATTTTCGGCCGCACCTTCGACGAGCAGCCGACGCCTTGCATCTTCCGTCGCCTTGTCGCGCTTGCCGATGATGGGCGGCAGGTCTTCATTCGCGGGCAGCAGCTCCCTGTTGCCGGGATAGAAAAGCGCGGCGGCAATGTTGTGAACGAGATCCGCATCGGCCGAAGCATTGCATATCCAGACGGTGCTCACCGCCAGCGTGTCGAGCGCGCCGTTGAAGCGATAGATGCCGTCGGGAATATGAAGCGGCATATAGGCGCGACGCGTCGCGAGAAGCTTTTGCGCGGCCTCGCCCGAGATCGGCACGATGTCGATGGTCCCGCGATTTGCGAGATCGGCAAGAAAGGGCGACGGCTCGCCCGCGATGAAGAAGAAGGCGTCGAGCTGACCGCGCAACATGCGCTCGGCAGCGCGCGCGGGCTCTTCATAAGTGATGTCGAGCGTCTTTGGCGACACGCCATAGGCGCGCAGAATTTCCAGCGCCACCGTTTCCGTGCCGGAGCCTTTAACGCCGAAGGAGACGCGCTTGCCTTTCAGGTCGGCGACGCCGGTAACGGCGGCACCGCGGCTTGCGACGAGATGCACAGCCTCGCGATAGATGGAGCCGATGGCGCGGAGGTTAGTGAAGGGCTTTTCGCCGCGAAAGGCGCCGGTGCCGTGAAACGCCTGATCGAGCACAGTCGACTGCACGAGCGCGGATTCAAAACGCTGTGCGCTGACGGCGCGTACATTGGCGATGCTGCCTGCCGATGATTTCACGACGGCAAGCAGGCCATCGACGCCGCATGGGCCGCCGGGCTCGCAGCGCCCCGTATCGGGCGGCCTGCTGACGATGGCGGCAAGGCGGCCACCGATTGCGAAATAGGGGCCGTCGGAGGCGCCAGTGCCGATCTGGAAGAAGGTGATCTTTTCGGCGCCCTCATCGAGGCCTGCAGGCGCGCTTCCATAGGCAAGCAGAAGCAGGCCCGCTACCGCGCCAGCCAGCACGGCACCCACGACCCAGCGCGCGGCAGGATGCGCCGACGCCGCCCGGCCGCGGGATTGAATATCTTCCCAGATGCTTTTCCACCGCTCCATGGGACCATTCTAGGCAGGAGTGCTGCGCTGTCTGGATTAATTTGGCGTGCGCCTTGTCCGATTATAATTAATCTTTTCTTGAAGGGTGGCGGGTCAAAATCAGGCTCAAATTTCGTCCGCGCATTTCGGGGCGCACAGAAGCCATGAACGACACCCATTTTCGCACCTCCACCAGCCATCCCTCGATGACCGTGCGTTCCGCACTTCTCGTTGCGACCGCGCTTGTTTCGGTGCTGGCCTTGTCCGGTTGCGCGAGCACCGGCACAGCGGCGGGCGGCGACAGTTCGGCCTCCAGTGCTTCAGCCAGCGCGCCGAAGGAAAAAAGCGACGGCGCCCTTCGCGAAGCCGCCATCTCTTCCACCAAGACGCAGGATTATGTGTCGGCCGCCGCCTATTGGGGCAGCCTTTATGACCGCAATGCAAACGACACGGAAGCCGCGCTCAACTATTCAAAATCGCTGCGCCAGATCGGCTCGACTGCGCAGTCGCTCACCGTCATGCAGCGCGCCAGGCAGGCGCGGCCCGACGATGCCGCCGTGCTGGCGGAGTTCGGCAAGGCGCTTGCCGCGTCGGGGCGACCCGATCAGGCGCAGGCAAACCTTGCGCGCGCCAATCAACTGAAGCCCGGCGACTGGACCGTCTTGTCGGCTGAAGGCGTCGCGCTCGACCAGCTCGGACGCTATAGCGATGCGCAGGCGAAATATGCCGAAGCCTTGAAGATCGCGCCCGGCAATCCGTCCGTGCTGACAAATCTTGGCCTCTCCTATGCGATCGAAGGTAATCTCGATGCTGCCGAGCAAACGCTGCGCAAGGCGGTTGCCGATCCTCGCGCCAGTGCGAGCGCACGACAAAATCTTGCCGTCGTGCTTGGGTTGAAGGGCAATTTCGAAGAAGCGACGCGCCTTGCGCGCGCCGACCTGCCCGCGAATGTGGCGGACAATAATATCGCCTATCTGCGCGATATGCTGACGCAGCCTGCGCTGTGGAAGCAGATGGAAACGCTGGACAACGAGACCGGCGCGAAGGTTTCCGCTGCGCAGATGGATACAGCGACACCCTGAGACGCATCGACGCTCAAATGAAAAGGCGCCCCGATTCGGGCGCCTTTTTCTTTGGCAAGTCTGCTTCGTCAGCAGGCGGCCTTCACTGCCATTCGAAAACCTTGATCGCCGCCGGGCCGAGAATGACGCAGAAAAGCACCGGCAGAAAGAATGTGATCATCGGCACGGTGAGTTTCGGGGGCAGGCTCGCCGCTTTTTTCTCAGCCTGCGCCATGCGCATGTCGCGATTTTCCTGCGCCATGACACGCAGCGACTGACCAAGCGGCGTACCGTAGCGCTCCGCCTGAATAAGGCTCGTCACCACGGCCTTCACGCCGGGCAGGCCCGTGCGCAGAGCGAGGTTTTCATAGGCCTTGCGGCGCTCCTGAAGATAGGAAAGCTCGGCGGTCGTCACGCTCAGTTCTTCGGCAAGCTCGACGGACTGATCGCCGATTTCGGCAGCCACCTTGGCGAAGGCCGCCTCGATCGACATGCCGGATTCAACGCAGATGAGCAACAGATCGAGCGCGTCGGGAAAGGCTTTCTGAATCGATTCCTGACGACGCGCGATGACGTTCTGCACGAAAAGATTGGGCAGATAGAAACCGGCAAAAGCGCCTGCCGAGGCCACGGCGATGCGCGACATGGTGGCGAGGCCGAGGCTGTTGATGACGTAGAAGTAGAAGAGCAGCACCAGAAACACGATGGGCGGCATCACGAAGCGGAAGAAGATGAAGGTGTAGATCGGCGCCTGTCCGCGAAAGCCTGCCTGACGCAGCTTTTCCTTGATGACCTCGTTTTCGAGCATTCGCCCGCGCGCAAATCTCTCCACGACTTCCTTGATGAAGCCCTTCGGCGTCTGACGCAACCGGCCCTTGTCCGCCGCCATCTGCTCGCGATAACGCTGGCGCAAGGCCTCGCGCTCGGTCGCTACAAACTTCATGCGCGTGCCGAGCTTGTCGCTCTCGAAGAGAGGCAAGGTGACGGTCAGCACGGTTGCAAATGCGGCGATGCCGACCAGCAACATGACTGCACTCTGTACGTTGAAGACGGCCTCTATGAGCGAGTACATCGCTGCCTCAGAAGTTGAAGTTGATCATTTTGCGCATGACGAGAACGCCGATCATCATCCAGACCAAACCGCCGGCGATGATCATGTTGCCCGCCGTCGTGTTGAGAAGCGGCATCAGGTAGCCCGGCGCCGTGAGATAGAGCACGCCCATGACGCCCGGCGGCAGAGCGCCGATGATGGCGGCCGAGGATTTCGCTTCCTGCGAGACGGCTTGAATCTTGGCGCGCATCTTCTTGCGTTCGCGCAGCACCTTGGAAAGATTGCCCAGCGCTTCGGCGAGATTGCCGCCCGACTTCTGCTGAATGGCGAGCACGATCTGGAAGAAGTTCACCTCCGCCAGCGGCATGCGCTCATAGACCTTGCCCAGACCCTGATCGAGAGAGATGCCGACTTTCTGGCCTTCGACAAGATCCCGGAACTCAGTGCGGACAGGCTCGGCGGCTTCTGCGGAAATGATGCGCAGGCAGTCGTTGAGCGGCAGGCCGGATTTGACGCCGCGCACGATAACGTCGATGGCGTTCGCGAACTCTTCGAGAAATGCCTTTTGGCGGCGCGTGATGAGGAAGGAAAGAACCCAGCGCGGCAGGCCCAACGCGCCCACAAAAGCGGCGGCAATGACGACGAAAATGGAAAAGCCTGAAACAAGCGCGAGAAACGCCAGAGCGATGCTGGTGGCCGCGCTGATCAGAAAGAAATTCTTTGGCGTCGTCTCCAGACCGGCGCGCTCCAGGCGCGTGCGCAGGCTGATCTTCTTATGCTCTTTCTGCTTGTCGTCGATGGTCTTCAGGGTTTCCTGAACCTGCTTGCGCCGCTTGTCGCCGTTTTCGGCTTCCGTATCGACACGGTTCCCCTTGTGGCGTTCGGCGCGCGCCACACTCGCCACGCGCTTCGTCGTCTTGTCGTCCCTGCCGATGAAAGCAAAGCCGATACCCGCGATGCAAAGTGCAGCGAGGATCGCGATGCCGAAGATCACGAGAGTTGGGTTCATGGCCGTCCTCCCGATCAGCTCTGCGCGCGATCGAGCGCGGCGGCAAGCGCGTGATGCTGATTGTAATAGCGCGCGCGTTCCCAGAATGCCGGACGCGCAATGCCCGTGCCCTTGTGCTTGCCGATAAGGCGGCCGGTTTCGTCTTCGCCTTCGATGTCGTAGACGAAGAGATCCTGAGTGATGATGACGTCGCCTTCGGTGCCGAGCACTTCGGTGATATGCGTGATGCGGCGCGAGCCATCGCGCAAGCGCGCAGCCTGAATGATGATGTCGATCGAGCCGGTGATCATTTCGCGGATCGTCTTGGACGGCAGCGCATAGCCGCCCATGGTGATCATGCCTTCAAGGCGCGACAATGCTTCACGCGGACTGTTGGCGTGAAGCGTGCCCATCGAGCCGTCATGGCCTGTGTTCATGGCCTGAAGCAGATCGAAAGCCTCAGGTCCGCGCACTTCGCCGACGATGATGCGTTCGGGACGCATACGCAGGCAGTTGCGCACAAGCTCCGTCATGGTGATCTGGCCCTGCCCTTCAAGATTCGGCGGGCGCGTTTCGAGGCGCACGACATGGGGTTGCTGAAGCTGAAGTTCAGCGGCGTCTTCGCAAGTGATGACGCGTTCATCAATGTCGATGAATGCCGTGAGACAATTCAAAAGCGTCGTCTTGCCCGAGCCCGTACCGCCGGAGATCAGCGTGTTGCAGCGGACCTTGCCGATGATCGAGAGGACGTCGGCGCCCTCCTGCGAAATGGAACCCCATTCGACGAGGTTCTTCATCGTCAGTTTTTCGCGGCGGAACTTACGAATGGTGAGCGCGGGACCGTCAATCGCCAGAGGCGGCACGATGACGTTGACACGGCTGCCGTCGGGCAGGCGCGCGTCGCATATCGGGCTTGCTTCATCGACGCGGCGGCCGACCTGGCTCACGATACGCTGACAGATATTCATCAACTGGCTGTTGTCGCGGAAGCGCACGCCGGTCAGCTCGACCTTGCCGCCCACTTCGATGAAGGTGCGGTCGCAGCCATTGACCATGATGTCGGCAATGTCGTCGCGGGCGAGCAGCGGCTCCAGCGGGCCATAGCCCAGCACGTCGTTGCAGATATCCTGCAGCAGGGCTTCCTGCTCGGAGATCGACATGACAACATTCTTGATCGAGAGGATTTCGTTGACGATGTCGCGGATTTCCTCGCGCGCACTTTCCGCGTCGAGCTGGGCAAGCTGCGTCAGATCGATCGTATCGATCAGCGCGTTGAAGATCGTCGTCTTGATCTGATAGTAATTTTCAGACCGCTGATCGGACACTTTGGGCTTGGGCGGCGGCGTCGGTGCGACGGCGCGCGAAGGCGGAAGCTTCGCCGCGGATGCCGCATCGGCCTTGGGCGCAGCGCCGCTTGCAGCGGGCGCAGATGCGGGCACCGCGGCAACCTTGCGCGGAGCAGTCTGAGTATCGTTACGCCGTCCAAACACGCGTTAGACCCTCCGGGTCAACCTTTGCGGGTAAGCCGCTTCAGGAGAGACATTTTTGAATTCGCCTTGGCAGGCATGGGTTCGCGGCCACAAAGCTGCTTGGCGAGGAAACGAAAACCTTCCGTCGCCTTGCCCTTGGGATCGAGCTCTTCGATCATCTGCCCGTTGTTTGCCGCCGCGCCGAAGAGGCCCGGATTGAAAGGCAGGACGAGCGTCGGCTCGATGCCAATGGCTTCAGCAAAATCCTTCACCGGAATTTCCGGACGCTTGGGCACGCCGACCTGATTGATGACGAGATGCGGCAGGCCGTCATTGGAGCGGAGCTGCTTGGCCAGATCCATGATGTTCTTGGCATTGCGCAGGCTCGCCAGATCCGGCGTCGCGGTGATGACGATTTCGTCCGCTGCGAAAAGCAGCTTCTTCGTCCAGGGCGACCAGATATGCGGCAGGTCCACGATGACGCAAGGAACCGTCTCGCGAACGATTTCGAGCACGGATTCAAACGCATCGGCTTCCATGTCGAAGTCGCGGTCGAGAACGGCGGGCGCTGCGAAAAGGCTCAGGTGATCGGAGCATTTCACGAGCAGGCGGTCGAGCAGCACGTCGTCGAGGCGCTCGGGCGCCATCAACGCGTCGGCGATGCCCTGCGCCGGATCGTGATTGAAATCGAGACCGGCCGTTCCGAAGGCGAGATCGAGATCGGTGATGATCACGTCTTCGTTCATGCGCGTGGAAATGCACCAACCGACATTATGCGCGATGGTGCTTGAACCGGTGCCGCCCTTCGCGCCCATGAAGGCGATGGAGCGACCGATCGGCGGCGCGTCCGGATCGACATAGAGACGCGACACGGCTTCGATGACCTGAAGTGGTGAAAGCGGGCTCACGAGATATTCGTTGACGCCCTGGCGGATCATTTCGCGATAGACGGAAACATCGTTCAGATGCCCGATGACGACCACCTTGGTGCCCGCGTCGCACACTTCGGCAAGCGCTGCGAGATGGCCGAAGAGTTCCGAACCGGCCGCCATGGTCTCGACAAGAATGAGGTTCGGCGTTGCCGCCTGCTGATATTGCTCGGCGGCGGCGCGCATGCCGCCCATGTGAACGGTCAGATGCGCCTTTGCCAGGCGACGATCTTCGCCCGCGCGCTGGATGATGCTGCCGGTTTCAGGATTTTCGCAGAATGCATGAATGGTGATGCGTGGCACCGGCTTCATGGTCGGTGCCGGCGCGTCTTCAACCGGCATCGGCGGCGGGTCGATCGGTGTCTGCTTGCGTGCTGCGTTGGTCATTTATTTACCTCACTCACAGCCGCCGAGTCGTGATCGTCACGCTGCGTCGCGGTGATCTCACCCTTGCGGTATTTTCCGAAAACTTCGCCGCGCCGCAGAGCGTCGCTTGGCGTCATATTGCGCGGCGTGACGAGATCAGCCGGGTCCGCGATCATCGCGGCAAGATTGTTCTGCGTCGCGCAGCCGAAATTGGGCGGCGTTCCATTGGACGGGTCATATGCAAGGTTCGACGACCAGTCGCCGCAGGCAGACGCCTTTGCCACATAGCGCTTGTAGGAAAGGATAAGCGGCGCATCTGTATCCGCGCCGGACGCGCGATAGGGCGTGTAATTGATATTGTCGCCAGAGATGCCCTTGTCGGCGAGAAGATCGCGAACTTCGACAAGCACGTTCATGGCCGTGGTCGTATTGGCGGAACCCGATGGCGTCGAGACGTTCAAGGGACCGTGGCCGCGGTCCTTATAGGCCGCCGCAAAAGCGTTGATCGCCTGGCGGTCCTCGCCGGTGAGGCCGGACTTTGCGCGCGAGGCGGCAATGGTCAGCGTCGGCACGTCCTGCTCGACCGCAATCGGATGCGTGTAGCTGGCATCATAGGTTGCTTCCGACGCGCCGTTGAAACCGCCGCAACCGGCAAGCGCGAGGGACGCCGCCAAGGCAAGGAAGCTCAGGCGGGGAGACGAGAAAGACTTTTTCATGATCATGCCGTTTCCCATTAGTCCACCACGAACCCGACAGGGCCCTTAAGTTTCTTGTCCGTCGGCGCCGCGCCATTGGCGCCGTAAGTGGCGTTGAGCTTGCCCATCAGGATCGTGTCCATGTCGCTAGCAGGCGCGTAGCCGTCTGTCGGCAGGGCGATATTTTTCCGGTTGGTCGGATCGACGATGTAGGGCGTCGCGATGACGACCAGCTCGGTTTCGTTCTTCTGATAGTCGCGGCTGCGGAAAAGCTGACCGAGAACGGGGATGTCCTTTGCGCCGGGTACGCCGTCGATATTCTGCTTGGTCGAGTCCGAAAGCAGACCGGCCATGACCAGCGAACCGCCGCTCGGCAATTCAAGCGTCGTCTCGGCGCGGCGCACTTTCAGCGCCGGAATGGTGATGCCTGCGCCGACGATCTGGCCCTGCGTCGTCAGCTCGCTCACCTCGGTCGAAATCTTCAGGCTGATACGACCTTCGCTGAGCACGATGGGCGTGAAAGCGAGACCGACACCGAAGGGCTTGTAGGCGACCGTGATATTGCCCTGCAGATCCTTCGACACCGGGATCGGGAACTCGCCGCCCGCGAGGAACTTCGCGCTTTCGCCGGAGATCGCGGTCAGCGTCGGTTCGGCAAGCGTGCGAACGAGGCCATCTTCTTCGAGCGCCTGGATCGCCGACTGCAGCGAGACATTGCCGTTGGCATATGACGTCGACGTTCCGCTCGGGGTCGGCACCTTGGGTGCGTTCCAGCCGGGATTCGTCATGCTGCCTGCATATGCAGGCCCGCCCGCGGCGCTGGCGAGGCCACCAAGGGCGGCGCCCTGAACGGAGAAGGGGTTCATCGTCGACAGGCGCAGCGCGAAGTTGCCAAAATTGTCGGCGGTGGAAAGATCGACGCCAAGCTGCTTGATGATGTTGCGCTGCATTTCAGCAACGGTTACCTTCAGCATGACCTGCTCTTTGCCCTCGATGGCGAGCATGTTGAGCACCTGCTCGGGCTTGCCGATGAAGCGGGCGACGAGATCGGTCGCCTTGTTCGCTTCGCTCGCATTCGCGACCGACCCGGAAAGAACGACGTGATCGTTCATCGCCTGAACGTCGATGCGCGCATCGGGGAAATACTGATGCAGCGCGCTGCGCAGGCTTGAAAGATCGCGCTCGATGCGGATCTCAAGATTGACGATCTGCTGGCCCTTTTCATTGAAGAAGAAGGCATTGGTCTGGCCGACCTTCAGGCCGATCAGATAGATGCGCTTGGGCGTACGCACGACTGCGTCAACGATCGAGGGATCGGAGACGAGAACGTCGCGCGCCGAGACCGGAAGCTCGACGACGGCGGCCTTGTTCAGCCCGAGTATGACCGTGCGCGAGGTGAGGCCGAGGCCGCCCTGATCGACTTTCACAAGCTGCGCGTCGCCGGCAATCGCATGTGCGGGCGCCGATATGGCGAAGGTGAGCGACGCCGCAAGCACGAGGCGGGCTGCGCCTGTCGCGAGCGCCGGCGGAAGCCAGCGCAGAGATTTCGTAAAGCTCTTCATGCCCAATCCCATAACGCTACCTCACCCGGACCGACTGAGCGGTTCCGTAGCGCACGACGCGAATGACGGACGTCGAGCTTTGTTGCGGCACTTCTTCCACCTGAACATCGGTCTCGCCGAGGCCGCGCAGCGAAAGAATGAGCGTGCCTTCGACCTGCGCCACGGCCACGCGCTCGGCCTGAGCGGGCGTCAGCTCAAGCGTCGCGGTCTTGCCGACAGCCACCTGCTCGCCGCTGTCGTCCTTGAAACGCTGGTCGATGGCGAGCACGCGAATGTTGTGCAGCAGAATCTCGCCGTGCACGACTTCGTGCGGGCCACGCGCGCCGTCTTCCTGAACGCGGCGCGTCTGAATGACGTCGATGCGATCATTGGGCAGAATGAAACCGCCCGCCCCTGTTTCCGGCGACACGGCCACCGCAACGGCGCGCATGCCGGGGCTGACAAGCGCGGACATGAAGCCGCCGCTCTTCACGTCGATGATCTTGCCGTCGGTGATGGGCTCGCCATTGGAGATCGACGCGCGGGCGAGGCTTCCGGTCAAGGTGGCGATGGCGTCAGGCTTTTGCTGACGCGTGACGAAATTCGGGCCGAGAGCGGAGTTGGGCCAGCTCTGCCAGCGCAGATCGCTGCCGGAGAGGCGCGCGCCGCGATCGATCGCCGTCGAAGCGACGAGGACTTCGGTTGTGGGCGCCTCGACGACCTTCTGTTGCTCAGGCGCGTCGCCCGACGACACGAGTCCACGCGCCAGCAGCGCCGCAAGACCTGCGGCGACAACGGCCATAACCAAAACTCCCATGCGTGCGGCGTTCACTTGTTATTCCTTCGTCTCTGGCTTCAACCGACGGCGACTGCTAGGCGAAAAAAATCCGTATCGGGAAAGATGATCAGCGCTGCTGCTGCGAGCGCCATACCGTAAGGGACGCCCTCGCCGCGATCATGCAGCCGCGACAGCCATTGCTGGCGGACGAGCATTGCGGGAAGCGGCAGTTTTCTGAACCCGAGAATGAGCATTGTCAGCGCGCCGCCGAGCAGCGACGCGACGACGAAGTAAGGAAGCGCCTGCGACCAGCCGACCCATAGGGCAGTCGCGGCCATGAGCTTGGCGTCTCCGCCGCCAATCCAGCCCTTGGCAAAGAACGCCATACCGACGAGCAGCACCGCGAAAGCGACGCCCACATGCATTCCGATTTCCGAAAGCGGCATCGCAACCAGCGGCGCGAAAATGCAGAAGGCAAGAACAAGCGCCAATGTCAGCCAGTTCGGAATCGTCATGGTCGTGAGATCCCGCAGACCGGCGAAGATCATCGCAGCCGAGAAAACGGCAATTGGCAGAGTGTTCAAAAGAGACATGCCCAGGCTTTCAAACAGGCCGGTAAAAAGGCCGACCGGAATTGTTCAGCGCTAGGGATAGTGAGAGGAAGACCGTAAATTTGGCGTAAACACGATGCCGAAATGGAGCATCGCCGCGACAAACATCGCAGCCGCCGAGGCTCTCGGGTGCGGCGGCTTTGCAAATGTATTGCTCAATCGCGACGGTGGGTTATCCGCTCCGGAGGCTTGCGGATAAAGCCGACCCAAATATTACCTGGAAATTAATGCGAGGCGCGCAACCGTCAGCGGCGCTCGCAAAGGCTGCGCAGCGCGGTTTCATCGCCGATGAAGAGGCCCGGATATTCGCGCGCCGCAATGCCCAGACGGACAAGCTCGGCAATCGCACCGGCAACCACTTCTTCGGTCGTGGACAGACGATCGGCCAACTCGCGATGGCGCGGCAGGCGCGCAATAAAGAGCCCTGCCCTTACCTCGCCATTGGCGGCACGAGGTTCGCCCAGAGCCAGCAATTCGCTGTAAATGCGCTGGCTGCCGGTGGCACCGGGCACACCTTCGGAAGCGGCAGACGTCGTTGCCTCACGCTGGCGCAACAGCTTTGCATATTGGCAGAGCAGCGCGCGGGACACGGATTCCTCGCGGCTGAGAAGCTCGACAAAGACCTTTTCGGGCATGACCGCAATAACGCAGTCTTCGCGCGCCATGGCGGTCAGATCGCTATCGCTAGCGCCAAAGAGCGACATCTCGCCGAACTGGTCGCCCGCTTCAATATCGCTAAAGGCGATCCTGCCATTCGGACTTGTCGGGCGCGCGAGGCGCACGGAGCCGCGCACGACGAACATGACTTCGCCGCCCGCACCGTCGCGAGCCGCCGACAAGACAATGTCGCCCTTGGAAAACTTGCGCCAGAAACATTCCGAGCCGAGAAGCACCAGCTCCTTCGGCGCGAGATCGGCAAAGATGCGGATGTCGCGAAGGCCACCCGCCGCGTCATATGTGGATTGCTGTTGCCGGTCGCTTCCGAACATGTCGCCTCTCTGACTGCGGGAAGGAGCCTAGGGCGTGCCGCTTAATGAGCGGTAAAAATGTGCTTTTTGCCCACGGTCAACAAATCGTTCACCCATTGCCGATAGGCTTTTGCGGAGGATGCGCTGGCGAAGTGGTCGCCGTCGCACGCCTGAGGGAATGGGCCAAAAGATGAGCGCACGTCACGCCAACGAAATCCGCACCCGCCGCGTCACCAAAGCCTGGGGACGCGCCGCAATTCTTGCCGTGGCAGCCGGGCTCGTCTCTGTGCAGGCGCAGGCCGCGGGCTTCCTCGTCGAGGTCAACCAGTCGCGCGCCCTGCATCTGAGCGCGCCGGCGACCTCAGTCATGGTGGGCAATCCGGCCATCGCGGACGTTACGGTGGTGGGGCCGCAGCTCGTTTACGTGCTTGGCCGCGCTTATGGCAATACGAACATCATCGCGCTCGATGCGAGCGGCAAGCAGATCACCGAGCTTAACGTCAATGTCGCCGCGCCTTCGAATTCAACCGTGACGCTGACGCGCGGCACAGGCCAGCTCACCTATAATTGCACGCCGCGCTGCGAGCGCACGGCAACGCAGGGCGACACCAAGGACGAATTCGACAATGCGGTGAGGCAGGCCACGAGCGCGTCTGCCCTTGCACAAGGCAAGGCCACCAGCACCGATGTGGATTCAAGCGCAGGCGGCGGGCAGTAGTTCCCGGCTTCAGCCTTTTCTACATCGTGAATTGGTCGAGTATTTTCACAACCGTTATTGGCTGATGCGCAGGTTCGACAAGGCCTGAGCGATCGAGTTGAACACGGTCGTCAACTGGCTTGCAGCCGTCACGCTGAAATACATCGACGGGTCGGTCGCACAGTTTCTCAGCAATGTAGCATTACCGTCCATGACGCGGATCGTATAGACGATCACGCCTGCCGACTTGATCGCAGCGCAGATGTTCTGTGTGCGCATGTCGATGCTGCTCTGCGAAGTCGTGAAACGATTTTCGGTGTTGTCGCCATCGGTGAGGAAAATGATGACCTTGTCGAGATTGCTGGCGGGCGCCGCGGCGAGTGAAAGCGCTGAGCCTGGCGTCAGCATGTTCCAGCCCCATGCCAAGCCGATGGTCGTGTTGGTGTTGCCGGAGGCCTTGAGGTCATTGATCTTGGAGTTGAGCGCGGTCCAGTCGGTCGAAAGCGGCATCAACGTCACCGGCGCGCAATCATCATTGTCCGCCGGATAAAGCGTCGCGCTGTTCGTCGTCACAGGCGGGGCGCTGCTGATGTCGTAATTCTGATCCCGATCGATGACGCAGCCTTTCCACGAGCCAGCCGTGATATTGTAAGCCTTGTCGGTGCATGTCTGATTTCGACCGCTACCGCTACAGGTCTGGGTTTTCGGCGTCGTCCATTGCCATTTAATCCCGCTCGTGTAACTGGTGCCGACATTGACGTCGACCGCGAAGGGCACGATGGCAATCTTGACGTCACCGGGGTTCACCGCCGCTGCCGACACGGTCGATATCAAATTCTTCGCCGCCGTTTTCAATGTCGAGAGCTTGTTGTTCTGCGCCATCGAGCCCGTTGTGTCGAGAACCAGCACGACTTCGAGCTTCTTGCCCATGCGTGTGATCTGCGACGAGGCGCTGACCTTGAGCGAGTTGACCCCGATAATTCCCATGATGGATGTCGGCATGCTGGCTGCGACATTGAGATTAACGAGGTTGCCGCTTGTCGTGACCGTCAGCGTGCCGGGCACACCAACCTTCGTGGCCGGATAGTTGGCGTTGAAAAAATTCTGTGCCGTCGTCTGAATCTGCGCTGTCGTCTGACCGGACATGCCGCCGACCGCGAGGCCCGCTGCGTCGAGCGCGCGTGCGAGGCGCTGCTTGACGATATAGGCCTGCGACATATCAACGGCGGCGCCGATCGCAATCAGAATGGGGATCAGGGCCAGCGCGAAAATCACCGCGTAGCTGCCGCGGCGATCGCTTGTCCAGCGACGCGCAAAACCAGACAACCGTGCCTTCGTTTCGTTAACCATGCCCAACATGAAACGCCCTCGAAGCCGCACGGAACCTTTCGGTTCCTATCATCACGATGACCGATCCGGATAATGCCGCTCCCGAAGTTAACGAGCCGTCAATGGACGCCATGCAAACTTGAAGTCCGAAGGCGCTTGTCCGGAGCCGCCTCCAAGAGCCGCTATCGATGTTCGAGTGAGTATCGCAACGATGAAGTCTCGCTTTGTAGCCACAGCATTCCGCATCAAGAAGCGCATCGTCCATGACGAGGACGGCAGCGTCGCCATCGAATTTGCGCTGACGGCCATTCCCTTCTTCACGCTGCTGTTTGCGATTTTCGAAGCGGGGATGGTTTTCTTTGCCTCTGCCACGCTCGACCAATCGCTGAACGATGCGGCGCGATACATTCGCACTGGCCAGGCGCAAACGGCGAGCACGACAGTCACGCAGCTCACCAAGTCGATTTGCGACAAGGTCGCCCTGCTGACGAACTGCACGAACAATCTGAAACTCGATGTTCGCATCTATAGCAGCTTTGCGGGCGTGACATCTCCGCCGGTCACCAATTCCAGTGGCGCCATCAACACCGCGAATCTGACATTCAATATCGGCGGCGCCGGCGACATAGTGATGATCCGCGCCTTCTATGTCTGGAACATCATGAGCCCGTTCACGACCGGCCTCTCCAACAATACGAGCGGTACGCGGTTGCTCCAGTCGAGCGTCGCATTCCGCAACGAACCTTTCACCTCATAGGCATTGTCATCAAGGCCATGACCGCAACAACAAGCATTCTCGATCTGATCAGGAGGACGGCGCGGCACGCCGCACGCCTTGCGCCAGATGCGCGCGGCGTGGTGGCGATCGAATTCGCACTCATCATTCCACTGATGATCATGATTTATTTCGGCACGGTCGAGACAACCAATGCGATGACTGCGGCGCGGCGCGTGACGAATGTCGCGCAAACGGCGGCCGATCTCACCGCGCAGGCGACGACGCTCGCAACTGCGGACGTCAACGATATATTCGCGGCCAGTACAGCCATCCTGACGCCCTTCCCGACCAGTGTGAAAATCACCATCACGAGCGTCGTGGCAAATGTCTCCAATGCGTCGCTGACAACTGTCGGCTGGAGCAAGGCCTATGGCGGTGCCACGCCGCGTTCGACGAATTCGTCGGTGACATTGCCGACCGGCCTGACGACGCCGGGCTCGAGCGTGATCATGGTCGAGGTGGTCTATATTTACACCTCGCCTATCGGCAGCTTCATCACCGGGCCGATCACCATGAAGGAAGTGGCCTATCTGAAGCCGCGCCGCTCCGTGACGGTCGCCTTCACCTCTTAAGCCCCACCCGACGCATTGCGGGCATCGCCCGTCCGATCCGATGACGGGCCGATGCCTGTCGCGGGCCGGCAGGATTCGGATTAACTACGATTCAGGTCCGGACTGTAGCAAATCTGCCGCAGCCTGTTTGCGAGGGGCGGAAGGTGCATATCACGCCCCGCTCGCCTCCGATCCCATGCACGCGGCGATCAGGCAAGACGAGGTGTGCGCCCGGTCTGCCGAAGCAGGGGCATTTTTCCCATAACGTATTGAAATACATGGATTTCGCGTGGCGGAGGGAGTGGGATTCGAACCCACGTTACGGTTTCCCGTAAACACGCTTTCCAAGCGTGCGCCTTCAGCCACTCGGCCACCCCTCCTGAATCAACCGCTTTGGGCGGTCGACTGCGGCGGCACTATACAAGACCAAGTCACTGAATCAATTGGCAAGAGAGGAGGATTTCGAACGCTTTTGCCAAAGCCGGTCAAATGAGTGTGCTTGTTTGGGACAATCGTTGGCGCTACGGTTTCCGGCGTTTTGATTTATCGTTCCGCGTAGGGCTGGGGGGCTCTTTCATGTTCTTGTTCCGACTGATTGGACTGCTGCTGATCACACTCGCCTTGATGGCGCTGGGCGCCGATGCGCTTCAGTCGCTGGAAGCGGGGGCGATCAAGATCAGGTCGCTCGCCGAAATCTGGGGCCTCGTCCACCAGCACTCGCTCGACGCGTTCACCGGCTGGGTGGCGGCGACCGTGCCTGCGGCCAGCGGGCCGCTGACCACGGTCATCGGTTATCCGGCCTGGGCCGTGCTCGGCGTGATCGGCATTGTGCTGGCGGCGCTTATCCGCCTCACGCGCCGCGGCTGAAACATTTCAAACGGCGAAGGGTGCCCCTGAACTCAGGGGCACCCTTCGCCGGAAATGTTTCTGGTTCGCGCTTGTCTTCAAGACAGCCTCGGATGCGAGGCTAGTTCGCGTCCATCTTCAAGGCAGCGATGAAGGCGTCCTGAGGGATGTCGACGCGACCGAACTGCCGCATCTTCTTCTTGCCCTCTTTCTGCTTGTCCAGCAGCTTGCGCTTGCGCGAGACGTCGCCGCCATAACATTTGGCCGTCACGTCCTTGCGCATGGCCGCAATGGTTTCGCGCGCCACGATGCGCCCGCCAATGGCAGCCTGAATCGGAATCTTGAAGAGATGCTTGGGGATCAGTTCCTTCAGCTTCTCGCACATGGCGCGGCCACGCTGTTCGGCGCGGCTTCTGTGCACGATGGTCGAAAGCGCATCGACCAGCTCGTCATTGACGAGGATCGTCATCTTGACGAGTTCGCCCGTCTCATAGCCCTCGATGTGATAGTCGAAGCTCGCATAGCCGCGCGTCACCGACTTCAGGCGATCGTAGAAATCGAGCACGACTTCGTTGAGCGGCAGGCGATAGGTGAGCATCGCGCGCGAACCGGCATAAGTCAGGTCGATCTGCGAGCCGCGACGATCTTCGCAAAGCTTCAGCACGGCGCCCAGATATTCGTCGGGCACAAGGATCGTCGCCTTGATCCACGGCTCTTCGATATGGTCGATCTTCATGACATCGGGCATGTCGGCGGGATTGTGCATTTCCTCGATCGAGCCGTCCGTCATGTGCAGGTGATAGATCACCGACGGCGCCGTGGTGATGAGGTCGATGTTGAATTCGCGCTCGATCCGCTCACGGATGATTTCGAGATGCAGCAGGCCGAGAAAGCCGCAGCGGAAGCCAAAGCCGAGCGCGGCCGATGTTTCCATCTCGAACTGGAAGCTCGCATCGTTCAGGCGCAGCTTGCCCATCGCCTCGCGCAGGTCTTCAAACTCGGAGGCATCGACCGGAAACAATCCGCAGAAGACCACCGGCTGCGCAGGCTTGAAGCCCGGCAGCGCCTTTGCGCAAGGACGGCGCTCTTCGGTGATCGTGTCGCCGACGCGCGTATCGGCCACTTCCTTGATGGAGGCCGTGAAAAAGCCGATCTCGCCGGGCGTCAGGCTCGCCACATTTTCGCGCTTGGGGCGGAAGATGCCGACCTGCTCCAGCGTATAGGTGCCGCCCGTGCCCATCATCAGCACGCGCTGGCCCTTCTTCATCTCGCCGTCGATGATGCGCACCAGCACGACAACGCCGAGATAGGTGTCGTACCAGCTATCGACCAGCATGGCCTTCAGGGGCGCATTGAAGTCGCCCTTGGGCGGCGGCAAGCGCTTCACGATGGCTTCGAGCACGTCGGGAATGCCGATGCCGCTTTTGGCGGAAATCTCGACCGCGTCGGAGGCGTCGAGGCCGATCACATCCTCGATCTGCTGACGGGTTTTTTCCGGGTCGGCTGCCGGCAGGTCGATCTTGTTGAGGACCGGCACGACCTCGTGATTGACCTCAAGCGCCTGATAGACGTTGGCGAGCGTCTGGGCCTCGACGCCCTGGCTCGCATCGACGACAAGGAGCGAGCCTTCGCAGGCGGCCAGCGAGCGGTTCACTTCATAGGCGAAGTCCACGTGGCCGGGCGTATCGATGAGGTTCAGCTCATACAACTGCCCGTCCTGCGCCTTGTATTCGAGGCGGACGGTCTGAGCCTTGATGGTAATGCCGCGTTCGCGCTCGATATCCATGGAATCGAGCACCTGCTCCTTCATTTCGCGGGCCTGAAGGCCGCCGCAAAGCTGAATGAGCCGATCGGCAAGCGTCGACTTGCCGTGATCGATATGGGCGATAATGGAGAAGTTACGGATATGGGCGAGATCGGTCATATCGCGCCATATATCACTGGCCGAGGCTTTAGCCAATTGGGGGACGCAGACTTTCGACGCGCCCTCAGCCCTGCCATTGGGCCTTGCGCTTCTCCATCCAGGCTTTGACCCCTTCCTTGTAGTCGGGGTGCTTCACCATCTCGTTCAGGAGGCGTTCGGCCTCGGTGACGGCGGTGGCGGCGTCCCGGTGCAGGTCCTGGTAAATCTGCCGTTTTGTCTCCCGCAGCGAACCGGGCGAAACGCCATCCGCCATGGCGCGGGCATAGGCCGTTACATGGGGCATGAGGTCGGCGGGCGCGAGCAGCTTGTTGAGGAAACCCATGCCCATCGCCTCATCCGAGGTGAAAACCCGGCTCGAAAGCAGGATATCGTTTGCATGGGTCACGCCGACGAGGCGCGGCAGGATCCATGACAGGCCGAATTCGGCGGGAAAATTGAAGCGGCCATGCGCGGCGGTGAATTTCGCACCCGGGACGGCAAAGCGCAGATCGGCATAGGCGGCAAGCACAAGGCCGACGCCAGCCGCCGGGCCGTTGATCGCGGCGATGACAGGCTTCGTCAGGCCGAAGTGATAGGCAAAGGTCGCATCGAATTCAGGCGCGACGCCGAAACCGGGCCTTGCGATGTCTTCCGTAATGCCGGGATCGTAGCGGCCTTTTTCAGAATGGCCTTCCAGCGCGCCGAGGTCGGCGCCAGCGCAAAAGGCACCGCCTTCGGGATCGCCCGTCACGATGATGACGCGGACGGCGGGATCGCGGTCGGCTTCCTGAAGCGCCCAGCGATATTCGGTGTGCATGCGCCCCGTCCAGGCGTTGCGGCGCTTGGGGCGCGAGAGTGTGATGGTAGCGATGCCGTCCACGATCTCGTAGCGAATGGTTTTCAGTTCCATGTCTCGTTCCTTATTGGCCGAGATAGTTGCGGATCGCAGATACAATGGCGACTGGCTGTTCAGGCAGCATGGCATGGCCCGCATGTGAAAGCTCAATGAGCGTGACGCGTTCGCCGAGCCGCGCTTTCAGATCGTGGGCGTTTGCGGGGAGGGCGATGGCGTCTTCGGTCGCCTGCACGACGAGCATGGGCTGGCCGCCCGCCTCCCACCAATCCTCGACCGGTGTGCGCCGCACGGCGGAAGATTGCATCAGCATGACGTCGGGGTACCAGCCCTCGCGCCACACAGCCGGATCGTTGCCTTCGGCAAAGAAGGCATAGCGGACATTTTCGAGATGTTCATCGGGCGCAAGCGTTTTGTTGAAGCAATTGACGAGAGCATTACGTGCCTCTTCTGGCATCTCGATCCGACCGCCGCAGGCAAGCAGGATGATGCGGGAGACGAGAGATGGATGGTCCTTCGCCGTCATGCGCGTCAGGCGATTGCCGAAGGCGTGACCGAGAAGCGTCACGGGCGCGCGCGACTGCGTTTCGATGATCGTCGCCACGTCGGCGGCGAGATCGTGGAGCGTCAGACCTTCCATCGGACCGGTGCTGCCGCCCAGCCCGCGCGGTTCGGGCAGTGTGACGCGATATCCGGCCTCGGCGAGATGCAATGCGACCTCGTCGAAATCGGAGCCGGGACGGCCGAGCGAGGCCAGCATGACAATGGGATGCCCGGCAACGGGGCCGACACTGCGGCCATGGAGAACGATCTCCCGGCCTTGCTCATCCTGCCTTCGATGCGTGTAAGCCTCGAAGATCATATTTGTCCTCCCACCTCGCCCTTCGAGACGTCCGCTTCGCGGCCTCCTCAAGATGACGAGAAAAGCAGAAGCTTACCCTCGCAGCGTTCCGCCCGTCGCCTTCTCAACCGCCGCGACGATCTTTTTCGAGACCGCCTCGATCTCCTCGTCGGTGAGCGTTTTCTCGACCGGCTGCAGCGTCACTTCGATGGCGAGCGACTTCTTGCCCTCGCCCAGCGAACCACCCTCGAAAACGTCGAAGAGCGAGACGTCGGCAATGAGCTTCTTGTCGACATTGCGCGCCGCGCGCAGAAGCTGATCGGCGGAGACGGAGGCATCGACGACGAAAGCAAAGTCGCGGCGAAGCGGCTGCAGGTCCGAAAGGTCCAGCGGGGGTTTGGCGCGTGTCGCTTTTTTCTTCGGCTCGGGGATCGCGCCGGGGAAAATTTCGAAGGCGACGATCGGCCCGGCGACATCCATCTCGGCCAGAATGCGCGGATGGATTTCACCGAAATAGCCGATCACGACTTTCGGCCCGAGGCGGAAGCTGCCCGAGCGGCCCGGATGGTACCAGGCGGGCGCATCGGCGCTGACCTGAAGGGTCGGCGCACCAAGCGCGCTGAGCAGCGCCTGCGCATCGGCTTTCGCGTCCAGCGCCTCGACGGGGCCAGCCTTGCCCTGCCAGTGGCGGCCGCTGCCATTGGGGCGCGCGGTTCCGCGACGCAGGCCGGTGGCGGCGAAGGTCTGCCCCTCCGGCGTTTCGTCGCCGAATTGCTGACCCGCTTCGAAGAGCGCGAGATCCGCAAAGCCGCGCGCGATGTTGCGGCCCGCCGCAGCGATGAGACCTGCAAGCAGGCTCGGGCGCATATGGCTCATATCGGCGGAAATCGGATTGGCGAGTTTCAGCGCGGGCGTTGCATTGCCGCCGCCGAAGAGATTTGCCTGATGTTCGGAAATGAAAGACCAGTTGACCGTTTCGACAAGGCCGCGCGCGGCAAGCGCCCGGCGCGCAATGCGCTCGCGGCGCTGGCTTGTCGACAGCACGGGCTTTGCAACCGCATGGGCGCGGGGAAGCGCGACCGACTTCACATTGTTGAGGCCGTGAACGCGGACGATTTCCTCGACAAGATCGGCCTGACCGTCAATGTCGGGGCGCCATGAGGGCACGCTGACGTCAAGCAACCCGCCCGACTTTTCAGAGACGCCGAAGCCGAGCGCTTTCAGAATGCTTTCGCCTTGCGCGCGCGCCAGCGTGAGGCCGGTGAGCTTTTCGACGCGCATGGGGTCGAAGGAAATGACCTTGTGCGTATCGGGCACCTTGCCTGCGACAACGAGATTGGATGGCGTGCCGCCGCAAAGTTCCAGCACCATTTTCGTCGCGAGTTCGAGGCCGGGCACCGTGAAGGCCGGATCGACGCCGCGTTCGAAGCGATAGCGCGCATCGGAAATGATGCCGGTGGCGCGGCCCGTTTTCGCGGTGCGCACGGGATCGAAATAGGCGCTTTCGATGAAAACATCGACCGTCTCTTCAGACGAGCCGGAGCCCTCGCCGCCCATGACGCCTGCAAAGCCGAGTACGGTCGCATCATCAGCGATGACGCAATATTCGGGCGCGACGTCATAGGTCTTGCCGTCGAGTGCGACGAGCTTTTCGCCCTTGCGGCCGAGGCGCGCGTGAATATTTCCGCTGATCTTTGCCGCGTCATAAACGTGAAGCGGGCGGGCGCGGTCGAGCGAAATGAAATTGGTGATATCGACCAGCGCATTGATCGGGCGCAGACCGACTGCCTGCAGCCATTTCTGCAACCATTCCGGGCTCGGACCGTTCTTCACGCCGCGAATGAGGCGTCCGGCGAAAATCGGGCAGGCATTTTCAGTGCCGGGCGCGAAGTCGAGCTTGATGCCGATGGGGCTGTCGAATTTGCCCTCGACCGGCGGGAAGGAGCCTTCGCGCAGGCGGCCAAGGCCGGATGCGGCGAGGTCGCGGGCAACGCCATAGACGCCGAGGCAATCGGGCCGGTTCGGCGTGATGGCGATTTCGATAACGGGATCGTTTGCGCCCAACGCTTGCGATGCCGGCGTGCCGACGGCCCATGTGTCGGGCAGTTCGATGATGCCTTCATGCTCGTTTGAGAGCTCAAGCTCGCGCTCCGAGCACATCATGCCGTTCGATTCGACGCCGCGAATTTTCGTCGGCTTCAGCACCATGCCGTTGGCGGGGATCGTCGCACCCGACGGCGCGAAAATGCCGGTGAGGCCCGCACGCGCATTGGGCGCGCCGCAAACGACCTGCAGCACCTGCTTCTTGCCCTCGACAACCGCTTCGACCTTGCAGACGCGCAGCTTGTCGGCGTCGGGATGCTGGACCGCCTCGATGATCCTTGCGACCGAGAAGGCTTCGAGTTTCTTTGCCGGATCGTCGATGCCTTCGACTTCGAGGCCGAGCATGGTCAGGCGCTCGGAGATCTCGTCAAGCGTCGCATCGGTTTCCAGCGGCTGCTTCAGCCAGGAGAGAGTGAACTTCACGACGAGAGCCCTCCTGCGAGCGACGGCACATCGAGCACCGAGAAACCGTAATGGCGCAGCCAGCGCAGATCGCTTTCAAAGAAGGCGCGCAGATCGGGGATGCCGTATTTCAGCATGGCGATGCGATCGAGGCCCATGCCGAAGGCGAAGCCCTGATATTTTTCCGGATCGAGCCCGGCGGATTTCAGCACATTGGGATGGACCATGCCGCAGCCGAGAATCTCGAGCCAGTCGTCGCCCTCGCCGATTCGGATTTCATTACCGAGACGCGCGCAGCGCACATCGACTTCCATCGAAGGTTCGGTGAAGGGGAAGAAGCTCGGGCGCATGCGCAGCTCGACGCCCTCGACCTCGAAAAAGGCGCGCAGGAATTCTTCCAGCACCCATTTCAGATGGCCCATATGCGTCGTCTCGTCGATGACGAGGCCTTCGATCTGGTGGAATTGCGGCGTATGCGTCTGGTCGCTGTCGCTGCGATAGGTGCGGCCGGGGCAGACGAAGCGGAAGGGCGGCTTGCCGCGTTCCATCGTGCGCACCTGCACGGGGCTTGTATGCGTGCGCAGCAGGAGGCGCGAACCATCGGCGCGAGGCTCGAAATAGAAGGTGTCGTGCATCTCGCGCGCCGGATGGCTCTCGGGGAAGTTCAGCGAGGTGAAATTGTAGTGGTCGCTTTCAATGTCCGGGCCCTGCTCAACCGCAAATCCCATATCGGCGAAGATCGCCACGACTTCGTCCATGACCTGGCTGAGCGGATGGATACGGCCCGCTTCGGCAGGGCTTTCGCGCACGGGCAGCGTGACGTCGATTTTTTCTTCGGCGAGGCGGGCTTCAAGCTTCGCCTCCGAAAGCGCCGCCTTGCGGGTCGCCAATGCGTCGGTCAGCCGATCTTTCAGACCGTTCAGCGCCGGGCCTGCGGTCTTGCGCTCTTCGGCGCTCATACCGCCGAGGCTTTTCATCAGTTCGGAAACGCGGCCCTTCTTGCCAAGCGCTGCAACGCGCACGGCTTCAAGCGTCGCCTCGTCCATCGCATCGGCGATGGCGGTTGCGAATTCCGCTTCGAGCTTTTCGAGATCCTGGATGTCCGTCATGGGCCTTCTCAAACTTCAATGTGCCACGTCGCGAGCGCCGGGAGAGCCTGCGGGCGAGGGAACGCGAATGAGAAAGGGTGGTCCGCCCTACCCGGTCAGGCCTGCGCGCGGACGCGCAGGCCCCGACGGATGTACCGGCCCTGAAGGGTCAGGTAAAGGCGGCACCTTGAAGCGGCGCCGTCTTCAATCAAGCAAGAGCTGCTTGAGCCTTGTCTACCAGGGCCTTGAAGGCCTCAGGCTCGTGGATCGCGATGTCGGAGAGGACCTTGCGGTCGACTTCGATGCTCGCCTTGCGCAGACCGTCGATAAACCGGCCATAGGTCAGGCCGTACTCGCGGGTTGCGGCGTTGATGCGCTGAATCCAGAGAGCGCGGAAATTGCGCTTCTTGGTGCGCCGGTCGCGATAGGCGTATTGACCGGCCTTCTCCACTGCCTGATTGGCAATGCGGAAGGTATTCTTGCGACGGCCGTAATAGCCCTTCGCTGCCTTGATAACTTTGCGGTGGCGGGCGTGCGCAGCAACGCCCCGTTTTACGCGCGACATGAGCTCAACTCCTGTTCAGGGAACGGTTCCGGATGAAAGTTGGCGCTTCAGCCGTAAGGCATGAAGTTCTTCACGACGCGGGCGGCATCGACGTCCGCCATAATCGTGGTGCCGCGCTTATTCCGGATCTGCTTATTGGTCCGCTTGATCATGCCGTGCTGTTTGCCGGCCTGACCGCGTTTGACCTTGCCTGAGGCGGTGAGCGAAAAGCGCTTCTTCACACCACTCTTGGTCTTCAACTTGGGCATTTTGCACTCCTTTAGGGTCAGCTCCGTTCGCTGAAGACCTTGATTCATCAAGGAAAAACGGAGCCAGTCTTGGCATTTCGGACCGCCACGGCATGCCCTTCATGGCCGGGCCGTCCAGAAGTTGCGGATTTATAAGGGAAAAGCCGGGCAGGTCAAGGGTAGAGGGGAGGATTCGAACCTCCGATGCAGCAAACTCGCCTTGGCGAAAGGCGCTCCCTCCCTCACCATCAGCCTTACGTGACAATCGTGCCGATGCGGCCACAGCCGATTCGCCATGAGACAGGGATCCGATGCCAAAACCCACAGCCGCCTCGCCGCACCCCGCGCATGACCTGCGCTCCTTCACGGATGCCGACGCGGCAGTAAAACGCATAAGAGAAATTTATGACGGCTCCGCGGCTCAGGTGCGCGAGCGGTTTGCGGCCTTTACCGCGGGCAAGCGCTCGGGCAATCCGACGGTGGAGGCGTGCTACCCCTATCTGGGGCTCAATGTGGGGTCGGAACACCTCGTTTATGACAGCCGGCCGTCCTGGGGGACGCTCGCCTATCCCGGCGCTTACGGAACGACGCTGACGCGGCCCGATCTTTTTGCCGAATACTACAAGGCGCAGATCGCGCGGCTGATCGACTATCACCGGATTCCGGTCGAGGTGGGCACAAGCCTGCGCCCCATCCCGCTCCCCTTCATCGTCGAGGAAGCGACGAGCGATATCGGCCCTGAAGATGTGCGCGCGCTCGGCGCGGTCTTCACGCTTCCCGATCTCTCGGCCGTGAACGATGCGGTTGCCAATGGCACCTTCCGGCCCGCGCCGGGCGAGACGCTGCCGCTCTCTCTCTTCTCAGCCGAGCGTGTCGATCTCGCATTGCAGCGGCTCTATCACTACACGGCGACCAATCCGAAACATTTTCAGCGTTTCGTGCTGTTCACGAATTATCAGCGCTATGTCGATGAGTTCGTGGCACTGGGGCGCCGCCTTGTCGCGGAAGGCGGCGGCGAGGAAGGCTATATGCGCTTCGTCGAGCCGGGCGATTTCACGCAGGAGCGCGGGAAGGCGCCGCCCGCCGAGGCGCTTGTCGCCACCTCGCTCCCGCAAATGCCCGCCTATCATCTGGTGCGCGAAGACAAGCTCGGTGTGACGCTGGTAAATATCGGCGTCGGCCCGTCAAATGCGAAAACCATCACCGATCATCTTGCGGTGCTGCGTCCCCATTGCTGGCTGATGATCGGCCATTGCGGCGGGCTGCGCCGTTCGCAGCTACTGGGCGACTATGTGCTCGCGCATGCCTATGTGCGCGACGATCACGTTCTCGATCAGGATTTGCCGCCCTTCGTGCCCGTGCCGCCGATTGCGGAAATTCAGGTCGCGCTGCAACAGGCGGTCGAGCGCGTGACGGGGCTTGCGCCCGGCGATCTCAAGACGCGCATGCGCACGGGCACCGTCGTCTCGACCGACAACCGGAACTGGGAACTGCGCTACGAGGATTTGTATACGCGCTTCAACCAGTCGCGCGCCGTCGCCATCGATATGGAAAGCGCGACGGTCGCAGCAAATGGTTTCCGCTTGCGCGTGCCTTACGGCACGCTGCTCTGCGTGTCCGACAAGCCGATGCATGGCGAGATCAAATTGCGCGGCATGGCGAATACATTTTATCGCCAGCGCGTCAGCCAGCATCTGTCGATCGGGCTCGAAGCGCTTCGGATCATCCGCTCGCGCGGCGTCGAGGAATTGCACTCGCGCAAGCTGCGCAGCTTCGACGAGCCGTCATTCAGGTAAGACGCAGCCTCAATATTTGTGCTGGTTGGGGCCGCGCTCGTAGTGATGCGGATCGTCATAGATGCTGCCACCCTGGCTATTGGGCTGGCCGCGATAGGCGTCGTCGCTATAGACCGTTGTCGTCGTGGTCGTCGTCACCGACGCCTGATCCGGGTTCGGCGCATAGGCGTCGCTCGGCGTGCGCGCCGGAGAGACACATCCGCCAAGAGCCGACAGGCCCAGAGCGACAACCGCTGCGGCCATAGCAAGTCTCATATTTCCACGCATGAACGAACTCCTTTTGACCGGCCCGTTGATATAACGAGCCGGCCTTCAGAAAGTTTCGTCCACGCTCGACGCGTAAACCCGTCAGCGCCAGTGGCGACCGCGATAATGATAGGGGCCGCTGCGATAGCGCGGGCCGGGGACGAAATGCCGTCCGCCGTAATGTCCTCCGCCGCCATAGAAGAAGACGGACCCGGCAACATATGGCGGGCCGTATGGGCCATAGGGCGCGTAGTAAGGGCCGGGCGGCGGACCATAGGCATATGTGTCAGGGCCGACCGGATAGGCGACGCAGCCCGCAAGGCCGAGGCCGACAATCGCGCCGAGGGATGCAAGTCTGAGAGTTTTGCGCATGACATGAACTCCTTCAAATGGAGAACGAATGTCCCCCTTCCAAGGTTCATTCCGGTGCGCAGGCCGTACCCACAAACTGGGCGAGCCGGAATGCGTCCGCTTTCACGGACGCATCATCAATATAGGGATGGGGAAATGGCAAAAGAATGGCGGATCGTCAGCCGCAATAAATCTTCCGCACTGTATCTTTTTCGTCGAGATCGACGTTAAGCCGGTCGATGCGGTAATCCCGCGTCACCATGGTCCCCGGACGGATCACGCGAATGGTTGCAACGGGGCCGCTCGGCGTCAGCACCGATTGCGCCTCCTCATAGGGGTGGTCAATCCAGACGCCGAGAGCCTGGGCCGCTGCCGCGCAATCCTTGAGCTTGCCGTCAAAGGCTTCGGCGAGCTTGTCCTTGCCCACGTCGCTATTGGCCTCATTTGTCTTCTGGTCGCAACCTGCCACCGCAAACAGTCCGGCCATCAACAGGACCAGAGAAAGCCGCTTCGTTTCCTTCATCGTCCAGCGCTCCTTTTTGCAGATTTCCCAGAGCTTGCGGTTTCTCGCTTGCGAGAGCAACACCCGCAAGAGAGCGGGCACAAGCGATGCGTCCCGGGAACATAGCCCGGGACGCATCTTCAGCATTCTGGCGCGGCTCCGATTTCCACTTACTCCGCCGCGTTCGTCTCGTTCACCTTCGCCTTGGCGACGGAGGCGCGGACGACGGGGATTTCGTCGTCGGCGAGCGGCTTCATCCAGTTCTTGCGGGCAAGGGCCGCCTCGATGAAGGGCGCAAGTTCGCGCGCCTTGCGCTCTTCGCGCTCGGCAACTTCCGCCTTGAACTCCGGCATGACTTCGGCGGCGAAAAGCTCAAGCGACTGGCAGATGTGATCGTGACGATTGCGGCCTGCCTGCTGCATGAAGATCACCTGATCGACGCCCGCCGCCTGGAAGGCGCGCAGATGCGTGCGCATATCGTCCGGCGTGCCGATGCCCGAGGCATAGTTTTCGGCAAGCGCCGCAGCGGCAACCATTTCTTCCGTGCGGTCGCCGCGTTTGGCGAGATAGTCGCCCCACATATTGGTGCGACCGGGCACCGTGTCATGAGCGACGAGCGCGTTCAGCGCATAGCTGAAAAACTCGAAGCCTTCATGGCCGCGACGGATCGCTTCGGCGCGGTCGTGATGCACGGAGAAGTTCGACACCATGGCGATATTAGCGTTCACCGTATGGCCGATAGGCTTGCACTGATCGGACTTGATGATGCCGTAGTAAATCTCCGACCAAGCATGGGCTTCTTCGGGATTGAGGAAGGAGAAGGCCAGCGCGCCGACGCCCAGTTGCGCGGCGACCTTGATCGTGTCGCGATTGGTGCAGGCCATCCACATCGGCGGATGCGGCTTCTGCACGGGCTTGGGCAATACGTTGCGGCAAGGCATCGAAAAATATTTGCCTTCAAAGCCCGGATAGGGATCGAGCACCATCATATTGGCGATCTGCTCGCCTGCCTCGATCGCCATGGCGCGCTTTTCCTTGGCGGGAATATGAAAGCCGCCAAGCTCAAGCCGCGTCGCACCTTCGCCGATGCCGAAATCGACGCGGCCGCGCGAGATGATGTCGAGCGTCGCAAGACCTTCAGCCGTGCGCGCGGGATGATTGTAATTCGGGATGACCTGACGAATGCCGTGGCCGATGCGGATGCGGCTGGTGCGCGCGGCGGCGGCGGAAAGAAATACTTCGGGTGCGGAGGAGTGCGAATATTCATCGAGGAAATGATGCTCGACTTCCCATGCATGGTCATAGCCGAGCTTGTCGGCAAGGACGACCTGATCGAGCGCCTCATGAAAAAGTTTTTCCTCGTCGCCCGGCAACCATGGCTTAGGCAATTGCAGCTCGTAGAACACACCGAATTTCATTTTGAAGCTCCCTACCCGATTTTTGTTTTGCCGCGATTATGACCCGCGGGCTGAATTATCGATGGCGTTTTTTCTATCATGGCATCTTTTTTATGCGCAGAGCCATGATGGCTCGACGCCATCATCGCAGCGAGACGAAGGTCCTCGCGCGATCAGCGGACGGATGTCATGGAAGGGAGGGGAAGTCTGCGGTTCAGGGCGAGATCACGCGCGAGGCAGGAAGAACGGCGAGCCTTCGTTCGCGAAGGCGGGTTTCCAACTCGTGATGGGCGGCTTCGCCGCGCAGCGTGCGCGGTTCCTTCTCGACGATTTTCTTCAGGGCTTCATCGCTCATCAGAAGGATATCGGTCGGCCCCGGCCTCTCTATGGCCCTGCGCATCTGATGCTGCGTTTCGTAAAAGGAAACGCGCCGCCTGCGTTTCGTCAGATGTTTCCAGAATGCAGATAACAACATGTGTCAGTCCTTGCCTCACACCAGCGCGTTGCCCGCCGCGAAGACGTCTGAAACCAGACGTTGGGCTATATATCATAAGGTCTATTTACCCTTAAGCCCGGCTTCATCCAATGCGGCGACATTTCCGTGAAATCCGCCAAGCTCGATGGACCTTGACCGCCCGCCTCAAGTAGCTTGGCGCGCTGCAAGTCGGGGACGAGACAATTGGAGAAGACGGGGATGGCGGGACCACTTCAGATTGCGCATCGCGGCGGCGCAGGGCTTTGGCCGGAAAACACGCTCGAAGCCTTCTTGCATGCGATCGATGCAGGCGCGGACGGGATCGAGCTCGATGTGCATTTGAGCCGCGACGGCGTGCTGGTGGTTCATCACGACGAAAGCCTGAAGCCCGCCATTGCGCGCGGGCCGGACGGCAAATGGGTCGAGCGCCCGACGCCGCTCATCAAGGATTTCACCTATGCCGAATTGCGCCGCTACGAGATCGGCAAGTTGCGGCCGGGCTCGACTTACGGCGCGCATTATCCCGATCAGACGCCGATTGGCGGCGCGCACATGCCAAGGCTTGAAGACGCGCTCGCCATCGCAAAGAGCCATGCGCGCCCGAATTTTCATGTCTATGTGGAACTGAAGACGGCGCTGCTCAACCTCACGCAATCGGCAACGCCCGAGGCGCTCGCAGAAGCCGCCGTCATACTCATCCGTCAGATGGGTATGGGACATCGCGTGACCTTCGTGTCCTTCGACTGGCGCGCGCTGGCGCATGCAAAAAAGATCGCGCCGGAAATTGCCAATGCCTTCACGACGCTGCCCTTCTTCCAGATCGACCCGGAAGACGCTTCGGCAGCCCGTGACAAACCCGGCTCCGACGATGCCGCTATCCGCAAGGCGTCCGCCGAAGGTGCGCCATGGGCCGCGGGTTATGACTGGCGCGACCAGACCGGTGCGACTTTTGCCGAACGGATGCTGAAGGCCATGGCTGCCGGACATGCCGGTGGCTGGTTTGCCTGGCACGGCGACGTGACCGCAGAGACGGTGCCGCTTGCCAAAAAGCTCGGCCTCAAGGTTTCCTGCTGGACGGTCGACGAGCCCGCCGAGATGCAGCGCCTCGCCGCCCTTGGCGTCGACGCCATTCTCACCGACCGGCCAGACCGGATCGTGGCGACGCTTGGCAAAAGCAAGGCGTGACGACGCCCGCCAAAAACGGAGCGTGACAAGCAAAAGGCCCGGCGATGAAGCGCCGGGCCTTTTTCTGTCTGAAGATGCGGCGGCCTATTTCGGCGCCAGCACCATGACCATCTGACGGCCTTCGAGGCGCGGATAGGATTCGATCTTGGCAATTGCCTCGACCTCATCTCTCACCTTGTTCAGAAGCGCCATGCCGAGTTCCTGATGCGCCATTTCGCGGCCACGGAAACGCAAGGTCACCTTCACCTTGTCGCCTTCATCGAAGAAACGCAGCATGCTCTTCATCTTCACCTCATAGTCATGGGTGTCGATGTTCGGACGCATCTTGATTTCTTTGACCTCGACGGTCTTCTGCTTCTTGCGGGCCTCGTTGGCCTTCTTCTGCGCCTGGAATTTGAATTTCCCGAAGTCCAGAAGCTTGCAAACGGGGGGCTTGGAATTGGGCGACACTTCGACGAGGTCGAGCCCGGCTTCCTCAGCCATACGCATTGCTTCAACGGTGGGAATTACGCCACGCTTTTCGCCTTCGGCGTCGATGAAGAGCACTGTCGGCTCATCAATCATTTCATTGATGCGCGGGCCCTCGCGGGTGGGCGGCGCCTGAATCGGTCTGCGAGCTATGTACGCTTCTCCTTTTATCTCGTCCGGCGGCTGCCTCGGTTCGAGCGGTTCGAAACCTCATTGGCGCGGCGAAGCCCGAAATCAGGCTTCTCGGCGGACATCCAGTGCGAAAGCTATAGATTTGATGGGGCTTGGCCGCAAGTCCCCAAAAGGCCGCAAAGCCTACCTCGATAGTCCTTCGCGGTGCCAATGTGGCCTGGGCCACACAAAAAAGCGCATAAGGCGTGTGAACCGGCTTCGTTCAAGGTCGTGGACATGGGCAAAACTCATCCAGGCAATGCGGCGCAAAAGCGCCAGCAGCAGCCCCGGTCCTCTCGCCCCGCCTTCGCTCCAGACCTCATCGGCCAGAGGCGCGAGGCGCGAAGCCGCCTCCGGCGTCGTCAGCAGAATGAGATTTGCGCCCGGATAGCGCTCGCGAAGGGCACGCAGCGAAGCTTCACCTCGCGGGTCCGGCGTCATCAGGATGGCGAGAATGTCAGCCATGCGAGGGGCTGATCAGGCGCGCATAGATGGCAAGTGTCGCCGATGCCATCGCCCGAACCGAATAATGCGCCAGCACATTGGCCCGCCCCCGCGCACCCATCGCATGGCACGCCTCTGCACCCAGATCGAGCAGCCGGGCCATGGCGGCGGCAAGCGCAGCAGCATCGCCTGCCGGAACGCCAAGCCCCGTCGCATGGCCGAGCCCGCCCACATTTTCGGGCGTCAGCACCGTTTCGCGCTGGCCGCCGCTATCGCTCGCAATGATCGGACGCTCCATCGCCTGCGCCTCGACCGCCGTTCGCCCGAAGGGTTCGGGATCGATAGAGGGCGAAAGCACGACGGCGGAGAGCGCATAGGCGGCTGGCATATCGTTGCAGGGGCCGGTCAGGCGAACGAGATGCCCGACGCCGCTCTTGCGAATGCCCGCTTCGAGTTCATGCGTGTAGTTGTCGCGGCCCTGCGCATCGCCGACGAGCAGAAGCTGGAAGTCGTTTCGCCCTGCCGCATGAAGCACGGCGGCGGCTTCGATGGCGACCGCCTGTCCCTTCCAGCGCGTCAGGCGCGCGGGCAGGATGAAGATCGGCCTGTCATCCTCGACACCCCAGCTTGCGCGCAAGGCGGCAAGGCGCGTGGGCGCGACGGTCGCGGGATCGAAATAATCCGTGTCGATACCGCGCGGCACGGTGAAGACGCGGGCGGCATCGGGCGCATGAACCTTGCGGATGCGCGCTGCCGTGTAAGCGGAATTGGCGATCACCGCATCGCCGCGCGCCATGACCGAATTATAAAAGACCTTGAGGCGCGGGCTTTCATGGACCTTCGAATGATAGGTCGTGACGAAGGGGCGGCTCGTGCGCCGCGCGGCGGCCAGCGCGCTCCAGGCAGGCGCGCGCGAGCGGGCATGAACGAGATCGACCTTCTCGCGCAGGATCAACCGCGTCAGATGTTCGACATTGAGCGCCATGACGATCGGATTTTTCGACTGCGCCGCCATGTCGAAATGTTCAGCACCCGCTGCCCGCAACTCCTCGACCAGCCGCCCGCCGGAACTTGCGACAAGGGCGCGGCCTCCCGCCTTGACCACGGCGCGGGCGATATCCACGGTTGTGCGCTCCGCGCCGCCAATATCGAGCGACGGCACGATCTGCAAAATCGTCGGACGGGCAAGCCCTTCAAAAGGAGTGGGCACTCTTTGATCCTTGATCGAGGCGAATGTCGGCTATGTATTGAATGACGACCGACACGAACAGACAACGGCCAACATGACTGACAGCAAACGCTCCGGCAAGATCACGCGCCCCGATGGCGAAAGCCTCGCCTATATGCTCGAAACACCGGCAAGCCTCGCGGGGCCGACCGGGCTTGTCTGGCTTGGCGGCTTCAAATCCGACATGACGGGCACCAAGGCCTGCGCGCTGGCCGACTGGGCCGCCGCCAATGGCCGCCATCTTCTGCGTTTCGACTATTTCGCGCATGGCCAGTCGAGCGGCGATTTCACGCAAGCAACCGTCGGACGCTGGCTCGACGACGCGCTGGCGGCTTTCGACGAATTGACCACCGGCCCGCAAATCCTTGTCGGCTCCAGCATGGGCGGCTGGATCGCGCTTCTGCTGGCGCTGAGGCGGCCCGAGCGCGTCAAAGCATTGACGCTGATCGCGCCCGCGCCGGACTTCACCGAAGAGCTGATGTGGAAGAACTTCTCCGACGAAGTGCGCAATGTGCTGCTGGCCGAAGGCGTCTATCGCCGCCCGTCAGAATATGACGACGAGCCTTACGAGATCACGATGAAGCTGATCGAGGAAGGCCGCCGGCATCTGTTGCTCGGGCAAGAAATTCCGCTGACGCTGCCTGTGCGCATCCTGCAAGGCATGGCCGACCCCGACGTGCCGTGGGGCCACGCGATGCGGCTTGTCGAGGCGCTCGCCTCCAGCGACGTCACGATCCGTCTGTCGAAGACCGGCGATCACCGGCTTTCGACGCCGGACGATATTGCGCGCCTCACGCAGACAATCGAGACGCTGCTTGCCGCCATCGACTAGCTGATCTGCGGCAGCATGCGGTCCTTCTTGTGGAAATAGGCGGCGGCGTAATTTGCAAGTTCGCCATTGGTCGGATGATCGACCGTTTCGATGCCGACGACCTTTGCGGCAAGGTCGGCATGCTTTGCCTGAAGATGTTTCAGGAATTCGAGTTTCGCATTGGCCGGACCGACAATCAGGATTTCACCGACGCCCGCCAGCGCCTTGACCACATCTTCGTAATAGGCGGGATCTTCCGGCGCGCGCCAGCTTCGCGATTTGCCCGCACTGTGCTGCGTATGCTTGATCGCATGCTTGTGAAGCACCGTCGCCGCCGAATGCTCGTCGAGATTAATTTCGACGATATGAGCCTCGTGGTGATCGATCCAGACGACCGCGTGATAATGCGTCATTCAAACTCCTCCTGTTTCGCGCTTCCTGTTTTGCACTGACCTTGCAACTCGAAACAATAAGGGGATATGCGGATGTCTCAGCCCGCCTCCCCTGCGAGAAGCGCTTTCAAACCCTCGCGATAGGTCGGATAGCGAAGCATTACGCCAAGTTCCTCGCGAATGCGGCGGTTCGAGACGCGCTTTGATTCCGCATAGAAACTGCGCGCCATGGGCGAAAGCTCGGCGTCGTCAAAGGCGATTTCAGGCGGCGGCGTCCGCCCGAGGAGTTCGGCGGCAAAACCCACGACCTCTTGCGGCGGCGCAGGCTCATTGTCGCAGACATTATAGGCCGCGCCGGGGTTCGGCTTCTCGATGGAAGCGACAAGCACGGCGGCGATATCCTCGACATGGATGCGCGAGAAAACCTGACCCGGCTTGACGACGCGCCTGGCCGTCCCCTCCAGCACGGAGCGAAGCTGATTGCGGCCCGGCCCGTAAATACCCGCAAGGCGGAAAATGTGGAGCGGCAGGCCGAGGCTTGCCCATGCTTCTTCGGCGGCAAGGCGGCGTTCGCCGCGCTTCGTCGTCGGCGTCAGCGGCGCGTCCTCATCCACCCAGTCTCCGGCGCGGTCGCCATAGACGCCCGTGGTCGAGAGATAGCCCGCCCAGACGAGATCGCCTTTCAGCTTCGCAATGTCGCCCGCATGGGCGCGAAAGACGGGATCGCCCTTTTCATCGGGCGGCACGGACAACAGGAGATGCGTGGTGCCTTTCAGTACCGCGGGATCGAGCGGCGTGTCGGCGTTGAAGACATGCGCTTCGATGCCCTCGGCGCGCAGTTCCGCCACCTTGGCCTCAGAGCGAGATGTGCCTGCAATGGCAAAGCCTTGCGCCGCCAGCCGATGGGCCGTCGCCTTCCCGCTGAAGCCGAGGCCGAAACAAAAAAGCCTCTGCATGCCGCTCTTGCCCAAACCCGCCTCTTTCAGATTTTCCGTTGCGCGGGCCCTTGCAAAGCGCCCCTTCCTGTCGGAGCTTAGCCGCCATGTTCACATTCCGACAGACGCTCATCGCCGCATGCCTCGCCACATTGCCCTTCGCGTCCGCAAGTCTTGCGGCGCAGAAGGCGGCGACGCAGGATTATGACACTTGCCTTGCGCTCGCACATAAGGACCCCGAAAAGGCGCTGGCCTATGCGCGCGCCTGGCGGCCCGATGCAGGCGCAGATGGCCCCGCCTCGCTCCATTGCGAAGCACTGGCGCTTTCAGCCCTTGGCCGCAATGCGGAAGCGGCGAGCACCTTCAGTCAGGTCGCGCTCAATATGGCCGATGCGCCCGTCGAAGCGCGCGCCGAAGCCTATGCGCAAGCCGCCGACGCCTGGGTGATCGCGGAAGATCTGGGGCGCGCCCGCATTGCCATCGATCAGGCGCTGGCGCTTCAGGCCAATGCGACCTATCTGCTCGCCCGCGCCAATATCCGCGCATTGGCGAAAGACTGGGACGGCGCACGCGTCGATGCAGGCGAAGTGCTTGCCGAGTTGCCGACATCGGTGGAAGCGCTGACATTGCGCGCCGCCGCCTTTCGCAATCTCGGCTATCCAAAACCCGCGCTCGCAGACGCCGAACGCGCCGTCGGCATCGCGCCACACAATCTTGCCGCGCTTCTCGAACGCGGCCGCATGAGAGCGGCCAATGGCAATGTCGCAGGCGCGCGGACGGACTGGGAAGATGTGATCCGTTTTGCAAAAGCGACGGGACGCAGCGACGATGCGTCGGCGGTGGCCGCGCGGGAATATTTGAAGGCGGGCGCGGGGAAATAATTCCTGCGTCACCAGGAAAAATATGTCGTCCCGGGATTTATTCCCGGGACCCACCTTCGAGACAAGTCGCAGCGCCCATGGGTCCCGGCAACAAGTGCCGGGACGACGCTGAATTGGTGGAGAGTGCGGCGTATTACTCCACCGCCCTCCACTCTCCAATCACAGCCTCATCCTCTTCGCGCGCCAATGCCGCGCTTGCGAGCCCTCGCGCCTCATCGCGCGCCAGTTCACCCAGCGCCCAGACGGCCATGGCGCGCACCAGCGGCGATGCGTCGGCCAGATGCTCGCGCACAATGCCGACAAGCGTCGCATCGCCCGAATTGCCGATGGCGATCAACACGTTTCGGGTAAAGCGATCGCGCCCGATGCGCTTCACGGGCGAGCCTGAGAAATAGGCGCGGAACGCCGCATCGTCGAAGCTCGCAAGCTCGGCAAGCGTCGGCGCGCGCAGATCGTCGCGCGGTTGCAGCGCGATCTCGCGGGCGGTTTGCGCGAACTTGTTCCACGGGCAAACGGCAAGGCAATCGTCGCAGCCATAGATGCGGTTGCCGATGGGTTTGCGAAATTCGCGCGGGATGTGATCCTTGTTCTCGATGGTGAGATAGGAAATGCAGCGCCGCGCATCGAGTTCATAAGGCGCAGGGAAAGCCTTTGTCGGGCAGATGTCGAGGCAGCGATGGCAATCGCCGCAGCGGTCGTCATGCGGCTCATCGGCGTCGAGTTCGAGCGTGGTGAAGATCGACCCCAGAAAAAGCCATGAACCGAAATCGCGCGAGACGAGATTTGTGTGCTTGCCCTGCCAGCCGATGCCTGCGGCTTGCGCCAGCGGCTTTTCCATCACGGGCGCGGTATCGACAAAGACCTTCACCTGCTCGCCTGTCGTTTCGGCGAGCCAGCGCGCGACCTGCTTCAGCCGCGATTTGACGAGATCGTGATAGTCGCGATTTTTCGCATAGACGGAGATCGCGGCGCGGTCGCGCGCTTCAAGCAGCGCCAGCGGATTTTCGTCCGGCCCGTAATTCATCGCCAGCATGATGACGCTTCGCGCATCGGGCCAGAGCGCATCGGGACTTGAGCGGCGCTCCGCCGTTTCCGCCATCCAGGCCATTTCTCCATGGCGATCCTTCGACAGCCAGTCGGCGAGACGCGGCTGCGCCTGCGGCACGGCATCGGGCTTCGTGATGCGCACGGCATCGAAGCCCGCTTCTTTCGCGCGTTCGAGCAGCCGCAGCTTCAGCGGCCGGTCGTCCTTTTTTCCGCGTTTAGAAGTCGAGGTTTGCATAGAGTTTCGGCGGTGGCATGCCCGGCACATGATCGGCAAGGATCTGACGGAAGCCGGGACGCGATTTTATACGGACATACCAGTCCTTGGCGCCCGGATACTGGCCCCAAGGCACGTCGCCCACATAATCGAGGCAGGAGAGATGGGCTGCGGCGGTAAGATCGGCGAGTGTCATTTCCTCGCCCGCAAGCCAGCGGCGCTCTTCCATGAGGTAGCAGATGTAATCGAGGTGGTAGCGCAGATTGTGAAGCGCCGCGCGCACCACGGTCATGTCCGGCGCGCCGCCGCCTTCCGATGCGTTGAGAAAACGGCGGGCGACTTTTTCAAAGAGCAACCCGTCCGACACTTCAGCCGCGAACTTGCGATCGAACCAGTCGATCACGCGGCGCGCTTCGGCGCGTTCAAGCGGATTTTCGGGAAGCAGGCGGAGGAAGGATTGCGTCTCTTCGAGAAATTCAGATATGGCCGTTGCGCCTGCGATAACGGAGCCATCTTCTTCGATCAGCACCGGCACTTCACCGGCGGGGTTCAGCGCGAGAAACTCATCGCGGCGTTCCCACTCGCGCTCCTCCACCAGTTCAAAGGCCAGATTTTTTTCGGCCAGCACGAGGCGCACCTTCCGGCAGGCAGGCGAAATCGGGAGATGGTAAAGCTGACGCATGTGCTCGCAATCTTACTGCAACGGTTGGGCTTGGACGGGCTCAGGAATGGCGATGCGTGCCGCCCCGCGGTGCCTGCTGGCTCAATTCATCAATGATCGGACAGTCCGGCCGCTCGTCGCCGTGGCAGCGCCGCGCCAGATGCGTCAGCGTCTTGCGCATCGCGCCAAGCTCTTCGATCTTGCGGTCGATCTCGCCGATATGCACCTGCGCCAGGCGCTTCACATCGGCGCTGGCACGGCCCTTGTCGCGGTAAAGCGCCAGCAGGGTTCGGCATTGCTCGACGGTGAAGCCGAGATCGCGGGCGCTGGCGACGAAGCGCAAGGTGTGGACCGCCTCATCCG
>NZ_JBASBH010000031.1:0-17861 GCF_049651025.1 Parvibaculum sp.
ACCCTCCCCCTCAAGGGGGGAGGGCTTTAGACCAGGCGCCCCACGGGGCGCCGTTTTATTTGGAGGATGCGTGAGGGAGCAGGGGCAGGCGTTTGAGCGCAAGGCGCGGCGGTTTGATTTCAAGAGCGTCGGTGGCGACGGGAGCTTTGAGGGATATGCGTCGCTGTTCGGCGCGGAGGATCTGGGACGCGACATGGTGATGCCGGGCGCGTTTCGCGGCTCGCTCGGGAAGCGCGGCGCGCGGGGCGTGAAGCTGCTTTATCAGCACGATCCCAACGAGCCCATCGGCGTCTGGACGAAAATCGCCGAGGACGCAAATGGCCTCTTCGTGCAGGGGCAATTGCTCGGCGATGTGGCCCGCGCACGCGAGGTGCTGAGCTTGATGCGGGCCGGTGCGATCGACGGACTTTCCATCGGCTATCACGTCGTCAAGGCGCAGGCGGACAGGAAGACGGGGCTGCGCCGTTTGATGGAAGTCGATCTCTGGGAAATTTCCGTCGTGACTTTTCCGATGTTGCCCCAGGCGCGCATCAGCGCGGTGAAAACGACACGAGAGACGAGTGCGAGCCTCGCGCGGGCAATCCGCGTGGCCTCGCTGATTTTCAAACCCTGAAGAGGAGAGCACATGAGTGCCATGAATACAGGCGTCCCGCGCATCGGGGCGTCGCTGAATACGCGCGGGCTGGAAACGAAGAGCGTTCCCGCCTCGCATGAAGTGCGCGACGCGATGGATGAATTTCTCGGCGCATTCGAAGCCTTCAAGGATGCGAATGACGAGCGCCTCGGCCAGATCGAGCGCAAGCTGAGCGCCGACGTTGTGACGGAAGACAAGGTGGAGCGCATCAACCGCGCGCTCGACCGGCAGAAGAAGACGGTCGATGAATTGGCGCTTGCCTTCGCCCGCCCCGAGATCGGCGGCGAAGCCCGCACCCGTCTCGATCCGGCGCGTCGCGAGCACAAGCGCGCTTTCGATCTTTATGTGCGCAAGGGCGAAGCGCATGAGCTGCGCACACTGGAAGCCAAGGCGCTTTCTGCGCAGTCCGATCCCGATGGCGGCTATCTGGTGCCCGCCGAAACGGAACGCATGATCGACCGCGTGATCTCCGACGCATCGCCCATTCGCGCCATTGCCGGTGTGCGCCAGATCGGCGCCGCGAGCTACAAGAAGCCGTTCACGACGAGCGGCCCGGCAAGCGGATGGGTGGGCGAGGCGGAAGGCCGCGTTGAAACGGGCGCGCCGCAGCTTTCCGAAATCGAGTTTCCGGCGATGGAACTCTACGCCATGCCGGCCGCAACCTCGACGCTGCTCGACGATGCCGCCGTCAACATCGACCAGTGGCTTGCCGAAGAAGTGCAGACGGCATTTGCCGAACAGGAAGGTGCGGCCTTCGTCAATGGCGACGGCGTTCGCCGCCCACGCGGCTTCCTTTCCTATACGAAGGTCGCCAATGCAGGCTGGACGCATGGGAAGCTCGGTTATCTCGTCACCGGAAATGCGGGTGCGTTCCCGTCCGCCAACGCGTCGGACATTCTGATCGACCTCATCTATTCGGTGAAGGCGGGCTATCGCAGCAATGCGCGCTTCGTGATGAACCGCGCCACGCAATCGGCAATCCGCAAGTTCAAGGATGCGGAGGGCAACTATCTCTGGCAGCCGGGCATTGCGGCTGGAACGCCGCCGACGCTGCTGAACTATCCGGTGACGGAATCGGAAGACATGCCGTCCATCGCAGCCGACGCGACGGCGATTGCCTTTGGCGATTTCAAGCGTGGCTATCTCATCGTCGACCGGCTCGGCGTGCGCGTGCTGCGCGATCCCTATAGCGCCAAACCTTATGTGCTTTTCTACACGACGAAGCGCGTGGGCGGCGGCGTGCAGAATTTCGAGGCGATCAAGCTTCTGAAGTTCGGAACGGCGTGAGGCGCGGGGGATGAAGGGCTTTCATCGCAACCTGAAAACCGTGCAGACGCTTGATCCCGCTGTGACGAAGACAGCACGGGCAAGCTCGCCCGTCGATCGCCAGGGCTTCGCGGCGGTCGAGCATGTCGTCCTCTTCGGTGCGAGCGGCGACACGCTGTCTGCGTCATTGAAGGTGGAGGCGAAACTTGAAGCCTCCGAGGACGGCACAAACTGGGTACCCGTGACGGCGGCGAAAGATGTGAGCGGCGGGCCTGTTTCCGCCACTGGTGTCTTTGCAACCGTCGATGCGGCGTCGAAAGCGCAGATGGAGCATCGCATCGGCTATCTGGGCAATGCTCGCTATAGCCGCGTGGCGCTGACGCTGACGGGTGCGCATACGCATGGAACGCCCATATCGGCGCTTGCCATTCTCGGCCACGCGCATGTGAAGCCTGTCGCCTGACGGCATAAGGCTTCCGGTTCCGCCCCGGCTGTTCCTTGAGCGGTCGGGGCGGTTTTCCTTCAGATCAGGAAATTCGACACATGACATTGATGATCATCTCCGGCCCGGCGGAAGAGCCGGTGACGCTGGCGGAGGCGCGCGCGCATTTGCGGCTCGATAGCGCAAATGAAGACGCGCTTTTGACGGCACTGATAACGGCGGCGCGTGTGGTGCTTGAGAGCGAGACGCGCCGCGCTTTCGTCACGCAAAACTGGCGGCTGCTGCTCGACGAATGGCCGGGCGGCACGGTGACGCTGCCGCTTGCGCCGGTCGGCGCCGTGACGGCGGTGACGATTGATGGAACGCAGTCGCTCGATGCTTCGCGATATGACGTCGCTTTGGCGGGGGATGCGCCGCGCATTGTGGCCAAAGGCGGATGGCCCGCGCCTTCGCGGCGCGTTGTGGGCATAGCGATCGATTTCACGGCGGGATATGGCGCGGCATCTGCCGTGCCTGCGCCGCTGAAGCAGGCGCTGCTGATGCTTGTCGCGCATTGGTTCGAGAAGCGCGAGCCGGTGGCCTTCGGGGAAACGACCGAGGAAATTCCGCTCACCGTGGCGGCGCTCATCGCGCCATATCGCAGGATAAGGCTGTGACGAGCGCGGGCAGCTTGCGCGAGCGCCTGACGATCGAGCGGCCTGTGCGAGCGGCGGACGATGCGGGCGGCGCGCGGACGACATGGACAGCGCTGGCGACAGTCTGGGCCGAAGTGGTTTCGCTCGGGGGCGTGGAAACGGCGCTTGGCGAGCGGAGGGAAGCGCGCACGTCGCATCGCGTCACCATGCGATTTCGCGATGACGTGACGGCGGAGATGCGCCTCGTCTGGCGCGGCAGATCGCTCGACATTCGCGGCATGCGCGATCCCGATGGCAAACGACGCTGGCTTGCGATCAATGCGGAGGAGGGCGCGGCATGACGACGGACGCAGACCTCGCCTTGCAGAAGGCGATCTATGCAAGGCTCGCGGATGACGTCGAACTCGCCGAACTGGTTGGCGCGAGGATCTACGACAACGTTCCGGATGATGCGGGTTTTCCATACCTCACGCTTGGCGAAGCGCAGGTCGAGGCCTGGGGCGCGGGCGATGCGCAAGGTGCTGAACACAAACTTGCATTCAATACCTATACGCGCGGCGGCGGACGAAGCGACGCCAAGGCGATCATGGGCGCGGTGAACGCCGCGCTGCACGATGCGGAACTGACGCTCGACGGACATCGCCTCGTCAATTTGCGGTTTGCGAGTGCGGAGACGCGGCGCGAAGCGGATGGTGCAACCTGGCGCGGAACGATCCGCTTTCGCGCCGTCACCGAACCGATCCATTCATAAGGAGACATCATGGCGGCTCAAAAGGGCAAGGACCTGCTCGTCAAACTCGACGCGACCGGAAGCGGCACATTCGCGACGGTGGCGGGATTGCGCACACGCTCCCTCGCTTTCAACGCCCGCAGCGTCGACATCACCAATGCGGATTCGAGTGGTCAATGGCGCGAGCTGCTGGCAGGCGCGGGCATGCGCTCGGCGAGTATCAGCGGCCGCGGCATTTTCCGCGACGAGGCGTCGGATGCAAGTCTGCGACAGATATTCTTCGATGCCGCAATCAAGGACTGGCAGATCGTGATCCCCGATTTCGGCACCGTGACGGGCGCGTTCCAGATCACCGCGCTTGAATATGCGGGCGAGCATGACGGCGAGGTTACATTCGACATGTCGCTTGAAAGCGCCGGTGCGCTGGCTTTCGCGGCGCTTTGAACATGGCGAACAGACATCGAGGCGAAATCGAAGCGACGCTGGGCGGCGAGCGGCGCGTGCTGGTGCTGACGCTTGGCGCACTGGCCGAACTTGAAAACGCATTCGGCGGCGAAGACATGCTGGCGCTGGCCTCGCGTTTCGAGACAGGCCGCATCGGCGCGCGCGACGCGATCCGCGTGATCGGCGCGGGGCTTCGCGGCGCGGGCGCGGATATTGACGACGACGAGGTCGCACGTATGAGCGTGGACGGTGGCGCGGCGGGCTATATCGCCATCGTCGCCGACCTGCTGACGGCGACATTCAGCGGTGCGGGCGGGCGATGAAAACATTCCCCTGGGCCCGCGCGATGGAAATCGGCCTGGGGCATCTGCGCCTCGCGCCGCAAGATTTCTGGCGCATGACGCTGCCGGAGCTTGCGGCGGCGGCGAATACGCTGGGGCTTCGTGCGCCGCAGCGTCAGATGACGCGAGCGGAGTTAGCTTCGCTCGCTGAGCGGTTCCCTGATCTCGATTGACGGAGTTTCAAAATGTACGTGATTGATTTTGCGGTTCTGCAACCGCTTGTGAATGAGCTGTTGCTCGGGCTTCTGACGGCGCTGGCGTCGCTGGCGGTGGCGAAAGCCTGTCAGTTTCTGAAAGCCAAGCGTGATGGCGAACTCGGGCTCATTCTCGACAAGGCGCTTGGTATGGGCATTGCGTTTGCGATGTCGCGGCTTGATGCGCTGGAGGCGGGGCGGCTCAAGGTCGAGGTGAAAAGCGAGTTGGCGGCAGAGGCGGCGAATTATGCGTTGGCGCAGGTGCCGCAGGCGGTGAAGGCGCTGGGCCTCGATGGGGTGAGCCTTACGCGCATGATCGAGGCGCGGTTGCAGGCGGCGGAGAGACGCGCGTGACGGAGTTGCTCTCGCGACTCATCGCGGTTGTCGCCGAATTCGGTGCGGCGCTGCTCGCCTATCTCTGGGCGCGCGACCGTGAGCGGGGAAAGGCGCTGGAGAAAACGCTGGAGAGGCAGAATGCGATACGTGAAGCGGGTGACAATGGCCCTCGCGATCAGTCCGATGCTGCTCGCCGGTTGCGCGACGGGAGTTTCTGACGCGACGTGCCTGCCCCTGCGGTCTTACACGGCGGCGGAACAGGCACAGGTGGCCGACGAGCTCGACCGACTTGGCGAGCAATCCATGACCGGAAAATTCATGGCGGATTACGGACGCCTGCGCGACGAGGCGCGGGCGATGTGCCGGTGAATGCCGCCGTAGCCTAAAAATTCGACGGCCCCTGGACGATCTTCGGACGCCGCCTCATTTGAATGGACATTCATGCAAGACGATAACGATCCCGTCGCGCTGACCGCTGCGATGTCGGCGGCGGCTGCGGCGACGCGGGCTTTTGGCCTCGAGACGACGCGCACGCTTTCGGGCGTGACCAGCGACTATCGTCGCGCGGCGTCCGGCGGGCGCGATTTCGGGCGGGTGTTGACGAGCGCATTCGACGACGTGGCGCTGAAGGGGAAATCGCTTTCCGACACGCTGCGAAATCTCGCACTCGATCTGTCGAAACTTGTGCTGAACAATGCCGTGAACTCGCTCGGCAATTCATTCGGCGGTTCTTTTGCGAGCATGGCCGGTTCGCTCTTTGCCAATGCCAACGGCAATGTGATTGCGGGCGGACGCATCCAGCCATTTGCGAAAGGCGGCGTGGTCTCAAGCCCGATGCTTTTTCCGATGCGAGGGGGTGTGGGGCTGGCGGGAGAGGCGGGCGCGGAAGCGATCCTGCCATTGCGGCGTGGCGCGGATGGTCGCCTGGGCGTTGCGGCGGGAGGAGGCGCGGCGCCTGTGCAGATCACCTTCAATGTGACGGCGACGGACGCCGACAGTTTCCGCCGTTCCGAAACCCAGATCGCCGCGATGCTCAACCGCGCCGCGTCTCGCGGCCAGCGGAATATGTGAACAGGAATTTCGGAGCATGGCATTTCACGAAATACGCTTCCCCGTCGAGATCGCATTTGGCGCGACGGGCGGGCCGGAGCGGCGCACGGAAATCGTGACGCTTGGTTCAGGCTTTGAGGAGCGCAACAGCCCCTGGGCGGATTCGCGCCGCCGCTACAATGCGGGATATGGATTGCGCTCGCTCGACGATGTGCATGGCGTGATCGCGTTTTTTGAAGCGCGGCACGGGCGGCTGCATGGGTTTCGCTGGAAGGATCGCGCCGACTGGAAATCCTGCGCGCCGGGCGCGAGCGTCAGCGCGAGCGATCAGGTGATCGGAACGGGTGATGGCGCGCGCGCGAGCTTTGCGCTGGCAAAGACTTATGCATCGGGTGGTGCGAGCTACAGGCGCGCGATCGCAAAGCCGGTTGCCGGGACGGTGCGCATTGCGGTGGGCGGCGTCGAAAAAATCGCCGGCACGCATTTTTCAGTGGATGCGGTGAGCGGTGCCGTGAGTTTCGTTGGCGATGCGGTGCCGCCCGTTGATGCCGTTGTGACGGCGGGGTTCGAGTTCGATGTGCCTGTGCGCTTCGACACGGATTTTCTGGAGGTCAATCTCGCGGCGTTTGCGGCGGGGTCGATACCGAATATTCCGATTGTTGAAGTGCGGGTGTGAGGGATCACGCAT
Organism: Parvibaculum sp.; assembly: GCF_049651025.1. Classification (GTDB taxonomy): domain Bacteria; phylum Pseudomonadota; class Alphaproteobacteria; order Parvibaculales; family Parvibaculaceae; genus Parvibaculum. The sequence goes on from NZ_JBASBH010000031.1 coordinate 6,761, forward strand.
ACCTGGATCTCGGCTTGTCACCCCGGGCTCGTCCCGGGGTCCAGTGCCGCGCGCTCTGAATTTTCCGCCCCTGGATCCCGGCATAAAGCCGGGATGACAGCGCCAGATTGAACGGCAATACAACATGAAAACTCTTCCTCCCGATATGCAGGCGCATCTCGATGGCGGCGCGACGACGCTTTGTCATTGCTGGATACTTCGTCGCGCGGATGGCACTGCGATGGGCTTTACCGATCACGACCGCGACATTGTCATCGACGGGCTTGCGCATGAAGCAGCCGCAGGCTTCACGGCAAGCGCGGTGGAAAGCTCGTCGGGGTTGGCGGTGGATAATCTCGACATTCTGGGCGCATTGATTTCAGACCGGCTGAGCGAGGGCGATCTTGCGGCAGGCATGTTTGACGATGCGGAGGTGGAAATCTGGCGCGTCAACTGGCAGGCGACGGAGCAGAGATTGCTGATGCGAAAGGGCAATCTTGGTGAGGTGTCGCGCGGCGCGACGGGGTTTTCGGCGGAGCTGCGCGGCCTTGCCCATCGGCTCAATCAGCCGGTGGGGCGGCTTTTTCAATATGCATGTGACGCCGATCTGGGCGATGCGCGATGCGGCATCAGCATTGAAGCGCAAGCGGGCATCGTCGTCGATTGCGACGGCGACCGCGTATTGACGGCGAGCGGGCTTGGCGCATTCGAGGAAGGATGGTTCGAGCGAGGGCGACTTTGCTTTACCAGCGGCGCGAATGAAGGCGCGAGCATGGAAGTGAAACTGCATGCGCTGACGCCTTCGGGAGCGGTGATCGAGCTTTGGCAGGCGATGGCGCGCGGTGTCGAGGTTGGCGACAGCTTCGAGGTGACGGCGGGCTGCGACAAGCAGTTTGCGACTTGCCGCGCGAAATTTTCCAACGAGCAGAATTTTCGCGGCTTTCCGCATATGCCCGGAAACGATTTCGTCATGTCCTATCCGACATCGGGAGATGCAAATGACGGCGGACGCCGAAACTAGGATTGTCGATGCGGCGCGCATGTGGATCGGCACGCCCTATTGTCATCAGGCGAGTTGCAGGGGCGCGGGAACGGATTGTCTCGGGCTTGTGCGCGGCGTGTGGCGCGATCTCTACGGGCGCGAACCTGAAGCGCCGCCACCCTATACGCCCGACTGGGCGGAAACGCCGGGCGAAGAAGTTCTGCGCGAGACGATGGCGGACGGCGCGCGGCGGCATCTCGATGAAATCTCGATTGAGGATGGGCGCGCGGGCGACGTGGTGCTGTTTCGGATGCGCGCGCGTGGACCGGCAAAACACGCGGCAATTCTCTCCGGCGCGGATCGCATGATCCATGCCTATTCGGGCCGCGCCGTTGTCGAGACGACGCTGACGGCATGGTGGCGGGCGAAGCTCGCTTATGCATTTCGGTTTCCTGAGCTGGAAGACTAATGGCAACTCTCGTTCTTTCGACGGCCGGTTCGTTTATCGGCAATGCGCTGCTGCCTGCGGGCATCAATGTTCTCGGTGCGCAACTGAGCGGCGCGGCGATCGGCAGCATGGTCGGCGCGGGGATCGGCTCCTATGTCGATGCGAAGCTTTTCGGGCCGACGGTTGCGAATGCGCAAGGGCCGCGGCTGAACGATTTGCAGGTGCTGGCTTCGACTGAAGGCGCTGCCGTGCCGCGCGTTTACGGACGCGCGCGACTTGCGGGACAGGTGATCTGGGCGACGTCGTTTCGCGAGCATGCATCGACGCGCAGCGCGGGCGGCGGCGGCAAGGGTGGCGGCAACTCGGGCGGCAGCATCACGGAATATAGCTACACCGTGTCTTTCGCCGTGGCGCTTGCCGAAGGCGTGGTGACGCGCATCGGACGCGTCTGGGCTGACGGGAAGCCGCTGTCGCTTGCCGATGTGACATGGCGCTTGCATAAGGGCGAGGAAGACCAGCCTGCCGATCCGCTGATCGAGGCGGTGGAAGGCGCGGCGCCTGCTTATCGCGGCATTGCCTATATCGTCTTTGAGGAACTGGATCTGACGCCTTTCGGCAATCGCGTGCCGCAATTGTCGTTTGAGATTTTCAAGACGCTGAGCGATGTCGAGGAGAAGCTGCGCGCGGTCGCCATCATTCCGGGCGCGGGCGAGTTTGTTTATGAGCCGCAGCCTGTGCGCGAATTGCTCACTGAAACGTCGAGCCGGGCGGCGAACACGCATACATCGGAAGGCGCATCGGACTGGACGGTGGCGATCGATCAGCTTCAGGCGACATGTCCGAATGTCGGCGCGGCGTCGCTCGTCGTGACCTGGTTCGGCGACGATCTGCGCTGCGGGCAATGCACGATCCGCCCGAAGGTGGAGGTGAACAACAAGGTGACGTCGCCGCGCGCCTGGAGCGTTGGCGGACTTTCGCGCGAGACGGCGGAGCCTGTGAGCCGTGTTGATGGACGCCCGGCCTATGGCGGCACGCCGTCTGACAGGTCGGTGATCGCGGCGATCCGCGATTTGAAGGCGCGCGGGTTGCGGGCCGTCTTCTACCCGTTCGTGATGATGGATATTCCGTCGGGAAGCGGCAAGCCGGACCCGTGGCATGGCGGCGAGCAGGCCGCCTATCCCTGGCGCGGGCGCATTGCGACGACGCCGGAGGCGGACAAGACGGCGGCGGCTGCGGCTCAGGTCGCGGCGTTTTTCGGCAATGCGGCGGTGAGCGATTTTTCGCGCAGCGGCGACGTGGTGAGCTATCGCGGGCCGGAGGAATGGTCGTACCGCCGCATGATCCTGCATGATGCGCATCTTTGCGCGGCGGCGGGTGGCGTCGATACGTTTCTGATCGGTTCGGAACTGCGCGGGCTGACGCAGGCGCGGAGCGCGGCGGGAACCTATCCGGCGGTGGCGGCGCTGAAGGCGCTTGCGGCGGATGTTGCGGGCATTTTGCCGGGCACGAAGATTTCATATGCCGCCGACTGGTCGGAATATTTCGGCCATGCGCCGGGCGACGGATCGGGCGATCTCTATTTTCATCTCGACCCGCTCTGGACGGACGCGAATATTCACTTCGTCGGCATCGACAATTACGCGCCGCTGACCGATTGGCGCAAGGCGGCGACGCATCTAGACCGCGATATTGCCTCGTCGATCTACGATCTCGATTATCTGAAATCGCGCATTGCGGGCGGCGAGAACTACGACTGGTATTATGCGAGCGATGCGGATCGCGCGGCGCAGATACGCAGGCCGATCACGGATGGCGCTTACGACAAGCCGTGGGTATGGCGGGCGAAGGATATCCGCTCATGGTGGGCGAACGCGCATCATGACAGGCCGGGCGGCGTTGAAAGCGCGACGCCGACGGCATGGGTGCCGCGCGGAAAGCCGATTGTCTTTACCGAAATCGGTTGTCCGGCCATCGACAAGGGAACGAACCAGCCTAATGTCTTCACCGATCCGAAATCGGCGGAAAGCGCCGTGCCGCATTTTTCCAACGGTACGCGCGACGACTTCATGCAGCGTCGCTTCATCGAAGCGCAGATGGATTATTGGTCGGCACCGGGCGCGCATAATCCTGTGTCGCCGGTCTATGGCGGGCGGATGCTCGATCCTGCGAATATTTTCTTCTGGTGCTGGGATGCGCGGCCTTATCCGGCTTTTCCTGACCGCGTGGACGTGTGGTCGGACGGGGTGGTCTGGCGGCTTGGCCACTGGTTAAACGGGAGGCTTGGCGCTGCGCCCTTGTGCGATCTCGTTGACGCAATCATGGGCGATGTGGCTTTCGCGGATTTCGATGCGTCGGAGCTTGCCGGCACGGTCGAGGGCTTTGTGATCGACCGCATCATGTCGCCGCGCGACGCGCTGGGGCCGCTGATGCTGGCGCGTTTCTTCGATGCTTGCGAGACGCAAGGGTTGATCCGCTTTCGCCATCTTGGCGGGGCGGCAGTTGGGCGCGTTGCGCCGGGCGATCTTGCCGTTGACGGTGAAGGCGCCGCGGCAGGTTATGTGCTGACGCGTGGGCAGGAAACGGAATTGCCGCTATCGGCGAAGCTCGCCTATATCGACGGCTCGCTCGATTATCGTCAGGCGGCGGTGGAGGCGCGGCGGCTCTCGGTGAGAAGCCAGCGCGTTGCAAGCGCGAACCTCTCCATGGTGCTGGGGCAGGAGGACGCGCAACGCGTCGCAGATATATGGTTGCAGCAAAGCTGGACGGAGCGCGAAAGCGCGAGCCTGAAATTTCCGCCGAGCCGATTGGCGCTCGATCCGGGCGATGTGGTGGAGCTTGCGCTACCCGAATGCAGCGCAAGCTATCGGCTGACCGCTCTGACGGATGCGGGTGCGAGGGAAGCGAAGGCGGTGATGAGCGAGGCGAGCCTTTATGGACCGCTTCCCTCGCCGCAGCGCGAGCATAAATCGCCCATCGCACCAAGCTTCGGCACGCCGCTCGCGGTCTTCATGGATTTGCCGCTGCTGACGGGCGCGGAAAATCCCATTGCGCCGCGCGTGGCGGTTGCCGCCGATCCGTGGCCGGGTGCCGTGGCGTTTTACAAGAGCAATGGCGCGGGCTTTGGGCTCGCCGATGTGGTGACGCGTGAGGCGACGCTTGGGCGGACTGTCACGATGTTGCGGGAAGGCGCGACGAGCCGTTGGGACTGGCGCGAGGCTTTGCGCGTGACGCTGGCATCCGGCGCATTGGCGAGCGCCGACGCGCTATCCGTGCTTGGCGGCGCCAATGTCGCCGCGCTGGAGACGGGAGAGGGTGTGTGGGAGGTGATCCAGTTTCGCGATGCTGAACTGGTTGCGCCAAACACATATGAGTTGCGCGGGCTGCTGCGCGGGCAGGCGGGAACGGAAGGTGCGATGCGCGCAAGCCTCGGTGCGGGTGCGCGCTTCGTGTTGCTGGGCGGGGCGATCAGTGAATTGACACTTGCCGAAAGCGAGCGGGGGCTGCCGCGCATCTGGGCCTGGGGGCCGTCGCAAAAGCCGGTGGACGATCCGGCCTATGCGCGCGAGACGCGGTGCTTCGCGGGCGTGGGGCTTCGGCCCCTGTCGCCGGTGCATCTGCGTGCGCGCCGCATGGCGAGCGGCGACATTGCGCTGACATGGGTGCGGCGGACGCGCATTGGTGGCGATAGCTGGGAAGGCGTTGACGTGCCGCTTGGCGAGGAGATCGAAGCCTATGAGATCGACATTCTTTCCGGTGCAAAGGCGGTTCGGACCTTGAGCGTCTCGACGCCGCAAGCGACCTATGCCGCCGCCGCGCAGATGGAAGATTTCGGCACGACGACATTGACGGCCCTGACGGTCAGGGTCGCGCAGGTGAGCCGCGCTTTCGGGCGCGGCACGATGAGGGAGGCGACGCTTTATGTCTGACACCACGCATCTGGGGCTTCCATATCTTGAAGCGGCGCAGGCGCAGAAACACGTGACGGTGAACGAGGCGTTGCGTCGTCTCGATGCGGCTGTGCATCTCGCGGTGAAATCGCGTGGGATCGGCGTTGCGCCTTCGTCGCCCTCGGAGGGGGATCGCTACGTCGTTGCTTCGGACGCGAGCGGCGCATGGGCGGGCGCGGAGGGGAAGGTGGCCGCCTGGGCGGATGGAGCGTGGATGTTCCTCACGCCGCGCAAGGGCTGGCGCGCATGGGACGAGGAGGCGGGCGCTTTCATCTTCTGGAGCGGCGCGGGTTGGGCGGCGGAGCCGGGCGGCGGATCGGGCGCGACAAGCCCGCATGGCGCAGCGACGAACCTCGGCATCATCGAGGCGGATCACACGATCACGCCGGGTGTGGCGAACGATACGGCCTTCAGCATTCCCGATCGTGCGATCGTGCTCGGCGTCACGGGCCGCGTGCTGACCGCGATCACCGGGGCGACCTCATGGAATGTCGGCGTCGCGGCAGATGGCGGGCGCTACGGCACGGGGATAGGCGTCGGTGCCGGATCGACGGTGATCGGCCCCTCGGGCCCGACGACATATTGGAGCCCGACACCGTTGCGGTTGACCTCCATGGGCGGACATTTCACGGGCGGCATGGTGCGGCTGGCCCTGCATTACCTGACGCTGATCGGGCCGGAGGCGTGAGGATGGGTTTGTCCTGTCTGCGCACTCGCCTCATTGCAGATATGCCGCGATGATGAGCAGCACATAGGCGATTATTTTCAAGATGGTTGAAACCATGGTGTCCTCCCGTCCTCCGGCGGGAGGGCGTTGCATTGTTGACATGTTCTGTATTTGTTCCTTATATAAGAATATATTCCTAGAAAGCGAAAGGGCAAGCCCGTGAGTGTGTCGAACAAAAAGTTTTCCGCTGCATTGCCGCTTTGGGCAGAGGAGGCGACGCCCGCGGCTTTGAAGGAAATGATGCGGCTCGCATTGGCAATACGCGACCTTATGGAAGATGAAGAGGAGGACGGGCGCGTGGCGATTGCCTGCGCGGCGCTGAACCGGATGCGCCGTTATGGGCCGGAGGGCGAGGGCGGCGGCGGCGCGCCGAGCGGGCCTGCTGCCCATGCGCGCGATTTTTCAGACCCCGCGCTTTGCCGCGCCATCGCCGTTGTCTGCCTTGTGCTCTCGGGCGATCTCGAAGACCCGACCGGCGGGGCAACGCATTTTCATCGGCACACAGAAGAGCCGGATTGGGCGCGGACCGCGACGCCCAAGGCCCTGATAGGGCAGTATATGTTTTATACGCTCGACCAGCGGTTCGATGCTTGACGGGCCATTGCACTTTCCGCCAGATTTTAATCATCCGTTAGCAGAGAATAGATAATCTCTGCGATGTTAGGCGGATGATTTTCAAGAAAGCCGGGCGGACCGGCATCTGGCGGACACATGCCTCGCAGAATATTTTATGCACGACGCTCACGGCGCCCCGCCCTTGTCGCGGTCGGGCTTGTGGGACTGTGCATCTCAATGTTCTACGTCGGCATTGAGACCGGCAGAAAACATCCAGAACTCCTCGCCTTTTACAGCGAAACCGCCGCTCCGCTCCCCCCGCTGATCTTCGCCGAGCGATAGATCGGGGGCATTTCCCCACCTCTCCTTGCATGATGGCCCCCGATCCAAGGGTGACGGGCAGCGTCCCAGGCTCTATAAGGGTCGGGTTTTGCACACATCAGGCAATTTCCGAGAGGTTGGTATGGCCCGAGGCCGCATATTTTCCTCCCGCCGCATGTTTTCTTCGCGCCGCGCGGTTTTCGCCGCGCCGAGCAAACAGGCTGGCCCGTTCGGCTTCATTCTCGGCGTGACGGCTGCTGTCATCATCATTTTTGGTGCCGGCATGTATACCGGCCGGGCATTTCCCAATCTTTTCGCGCTAACCTCCCATGTGCCTGCCACGCCGCTTACCGCAGCGGAATTCTGACGCTTTCAGCGCGCGCGACTTTTAGCCGTCGCATTTTCCTTCCCATATCAGCTTCGCAGCTTGCCGCTGCGGGCAATCCCGACCAAATATGTGCGTTGCGAAGCTGCGGAATGACGCGCGGCAAACAGGGGCGGATCAATGGACCTTCAACTTGCAGGCAAAACGGCGCTTGTCACCGGCTCGCACCGGGGAACGGGGCGCGTCATTGCTGAAACCATGGCGCGCGAAGGCGCGCGCGTGGTGGTGCATGGCTTTGAACTCGCGGACGCGCAGGCCGTGGTGGACGGTATCGCGGTGGCGGGCGGCGAGGCCCATGCGGTTGCGGGCGACATCATGTCCGACGAGAGCGCACGGGCAGTCTTTCACGCAGCGGTGAAGGCGGTTGGGCCGATCGACATTCTCATCAATAATTACGGTACGGCGGATGCAGGCTCCTGGACGAAATCCGAAACGGCGGATTGGATCGAGGCCTACGAAAAGAACGTGCTGTCTGCCGTGCGACTGACGCGGGCCGCCATGCCTGCGATGAAGGAGCGTCGCTGGGGCCGCATCATCATGCTCGGCACCATCGGTTCGACGGAGCCCGCAGCGCGCATGCCGCATTACTATGCCGCGAAAGGCGCGCTTGCGACGATGACGATTTCGCTGGCGAAGGAACTGGCGGGCACCGGCATCACGGTCAACATCGTCAGCCCCGGACTTATTCGCACGAAGGAAGTGGAAGAACGCTTTCTCGCGCAGGGCTATGAGAAGGGCTGGGGTACGAGCTGGGACGAGGTCGAGCCCCATGTGCTGAAAAACTTCATGAACAATCTGACGGGCAAGGTGACGCTGACGCAAGAAGTCGCCGACCTTGTGGCCTTTGTCGCGAGCCCGCGCGCAGGATCGTTGATGGCGCTGAACTTGCGTATCGACGGCGGCACGACCGCGCTGGTTACTTGATGGGCAGGTGGCGTTTACTCGCAACAACGCCGTCATGCGCGGATCAAGTCCGCGCATGACGAGTAGATATTATTGAATCCGAACTGAAATCGTCGACGAGCGTATGAACATGCAGACATTCCGTTTCGATCTTTGCGAACTGCCCGAGGAAACCAGAGGCCTCCGTCAGGAGGTGCGCGATTTTCTGGCCGAGGAGTTGAAAGATATTCCGGCGGTGACGCGGGCGCAGACCTGGATGGGCTTCGATGCAGACTTCAGCGCCAAGATGGGCGCGCGGGGCTGGATCGGCATGCGCTGGCCTAAGCAATATGGCGGGCACGAACGCTCGGCGTTCGATCGCTATGTGGTGCTGGAAGAAATGCTCGCGGCGGGTGCGCCGGTCGGCGCGCACTGGATCGGGGACCGGCAATCGGGTCCGCTGCTGCTGCGCTTCGGCACGGAAGAACAACGCCAGTTGATCTTGCCGAAAGTGGCGCGCGGCGAATGCTATCTCTGCATCGGCATGTCGGAACCCGATTCCGGCTCCGATCTCGCGGCGACGCGGACCAGGGCGGAGAAGGTGGAAGGCGGCTACCGCGTCAACGGCACCAAGCTCTGGACGTCGAACGCGCATAAGGCGCATTACATGATTGCGCTGTTCCGCACCGACCCGGAAAAGAAGCATGACGGGCTGACGCAATTCCTCGTCGATCTGAAATCGCCGGGCATCACTATCCGCCCGATCAAGGATCTGGCGGGCAATTCGCATTTCAACGAAGTCGTATTCGAAGACGTATTCGTGCCCGACGCGATGCTGGTGGGCAGCGAGGGCACCGGCTGGGCGCAGGTGAGTGCTGAACTTGCTTTCGAGCGTTCGGGGCCGGAGCGTTATCTGTCGAGCTATCTGCTGATGAAGGAACTCGTGCGCGAATTGCAGCGCAAGGGCGGGGCGGAAGGCGCGAAGGAAATCGGCCGCCTTGTTGCGCATCTCGTGACGCTGCGGCAGATGTCGCTTTCGGTTGCGGGCATGCTCGACAAGGGCGAGAACCCGGCGCTGGAAGCGTCTGTGGTGAAAGACCTCGGCACGGGCTTTGAGCAGGACATGCCGGTGAAGGCGCATGAACTGATCGGCGCGGAGCCGACGCTCGGCACCGGCGATGATTTCACCGAGGTGCTGGCCTATCTGACGCAGACGGTTCCATCTTTCTCGCTGCGCGGCGGTACGCGCGAAATCCTGCGCGGTATCATCGCGCGCGGACTTGGGCTTCGTTGAGGGAATCATCATGAACGAATTGCAGACGATCCTTTCAGACAGCGTGAACCGGTTGATGACCGACCACGCGACGAAGCAAACGATCATGGGCGCGGAAGACGGCGTCTGGCCGCAAGCCTTGTGGGACGAACTCGTCGCCAACGGATTGACCCGCGTGCTCGTACCCGAAGCGCTGGAAGGCGCGGGCGCGACATGGAGCGATGCCTATGTGGTGCTGAAGGCGGCGGGCGAACATGCAGCGCCGCTGCCGCTGGCCGAAGCGATTTTGGCGGGATGGATTCTCGGCCGAGCGGGCATTGCCGTGCCGGACGGGGTCGTCACCGTGATGGAAGGCGATTTCCTGTTGGCCGAGGGTCGCCTGTCCGGCAAGGCGACGCGGGTCGCCTGGGGCCGCAACGCGTCCTATGCCGTGGCGCTGGTCAAAAGCGGATGGGGCGTCGAGGCGGTGCTTGCGCCGCTTGAATATGCCCGCATCGAACGCGACCAGAACGTCGCCCGCGAACCGCGCGACACGCTGATCTTTGAACGCGTGGTCGTGGAAACGGGTTGGGTCGAATTGCCCGAAAATGCACTGAGGCTTTACGGCGCGCTGGCGCGGGCTTGCCAGATGGCGGGGGCGCTCAACTACCTGACGGCGCAATCGGTGCAATATGCCAATGAGCGCACGCAGTTCGGCAAGCCCATCGGCAAGTTTCAGGCAATCCAGCAGCAATTGGCCGAACTCTCGACGCAGTCTGCGGCGGCGGGCATTGCGGCGACTCATGCCTGCGCCTGTGCAGACAAGAGCGAGGCGGCATTCGAGATCGCCGTCGCCAAGGTGCGCGCCGACGACGCATCGAGCATTGCGACGTCGATTGCGCATCAGGTGCATGGCGCGATCGGCTTTACCTATGAGCACGGGCTGCACTTTGCGACACGCCGCCTCTGGTCGTGGCGTGCCGAATTCGGCTCCGGCGCGGAATGGGCCGAGCGGCTGGGCCGGGAGGCGATGGCGCGCGGGGCTGACGAGTTGTGGCCGTACGTGACGGCCAGATAGATGCATATTCTGCTTTGTCGTCATCCCGGCTTTATGCCGGGATCCAGGAGCGGCAGACGCTGAGCAAGCGGCTCTGGACCCCGGGACAAGCCCGGGGCGACAGAAAAAATATACATGGAGAAAAACGTGAAAGTATCCGAAGCCCTGAAAACGCGCATCACCTGTCGCGCTTTTCTGGACAAGCCCGTTTCCGAAGCGACCGTGCGCGCCATTCTCGATGGCGCGAAATGGGCGCCGTCGGGCGGCAATCTCCAGCCCTGGCATGTCTATGTGCTGGCGGGTGCGCGGCGTACGGAGTTTCTCGATCTGATCGCAGAGAAGCAGAAGACGAACCCCTTCGGCGAGGGTTCGGAATATCCGATCTATCCCAAAGACCTGAAAGATCCGTACAAGGCTCGCCGCTTCAAATGCGGCGAGGACATGTATGCGACAATCGGCGTTCCGCGCGAGGACAAGGCCGGGCGTTTGATGCAGTTCGCGAATAATTTTCGCGCATTCGGCGCGCCCGTGGTGCTGTTCTTTGCGATTGACCGGCAGATGGGCAT
>NZ_JBASBH010000032.1:0-76278 GCF_049651025.1 Parvibaculum sp.
GTCTGGTTCTCTGGCAATTGGAGCCGATAGAAAGCCTGCTTCCTGCACCGCGCCCTGTCACCACCCCCGCCACCTGAGCAAGATTGAAGCAATACCGCTTCAACCGCCCATCCGCGTCTTTGATGCCGGAGAAGGATCGGGTCCGGGGTGACGATTTTGGTGGAGGTCGGGCGGCGGCCATCGGCCACGGCACGCGCGACTTTTTTCGCGGCATCGGCAACGGCTGGAGCGACGCGAAGGAGTAAGCGCGGCTTCTCGCTCGCCTTAAAGAGAGAGACCGTGGTTGCGAAAGCAGGCTGCGGTCTTTTTGCGCCTAAGCAGGGAGACCCGTCGTTGTCGAACTGCTACTTGGCGCTCGCCAATGCGGCGCGAATCTGCGGCAATGCTCTCTCGACATTTGCGTCGATCGCGAAGTGATAGACCTTATTCATCGCGAGATCGACATCTTGATATTGCATCTGTTGGGAACCTTGATCAGCAACGCGCGCCTCAAAAACAACTGAACCGTTGCCCGCAGATTTTATTTTGTAGATGAAGTCAGTTTGATAAGCGATCAACGGCCGTTCGGTTTTGTAGCTAAGCTTGACGATCTCAATGTCGAGCAGATACTTGGCTGCGCCCTTGTCCTGTGCAGCAAGATTGTTCTTGTTGAGAAGCCAGGTGATCTTTGACTGCATATCCCGTTGAAAACCGCTGCCCCCTTTTGCCCACACCTCCATTGCATGTCGGTCATTCTTGTCGGGAAAAACTGTCTCTTCCGAATAAGTTCCGCTCGGCACATTCACAAATATCGCTTGATAAAGCGGATCAGATGTCTGCACGTCGACGACCGGAACATAAGGCGCTTTTTTTGCGCAAGCGACGATGCCTGTAAAAAACAGAACCGCCACTACAAATGATAGGATATATCGGCTTGGTCTCAGCATCTTCTCCCCCCCGGGCTGGTGCCATGTCAGCAAATCCGACTGCGGAATGAAATGCAAATTCTATTTCGTATTGACAGGAATAAGAGACCGTAACGAACGACCGCATGAACATTTTCACTGGGGGAAAGACGAAAGGTTTGTACCTTCTTCTCCACATTGTATGCGCACTAAGTCCATGACCACCCTCCTCCTCGGCACCACCGGGATGCTCTCCGCCGCCGCGGCTCACGCCGTCGCGCGGTCGAAGAAGGCTGTGATTGTGTCTCGTCATGCCGACGCCTTCTCGTTCAACAATGACGTGCTCGATCACAAGATCACGGCCATCAATGTCTCCTATGACGACGAGGCGGCGTTTCTCGACGCGCTGGAGCCGCTCGCGCCGTTCGATCTCGCGCTGACATGGATGCATCCGCCCGCCGATATTTTGCGCGCGGCGCTGGATGGGATGATTGCGTCGGGCGGGACGCTGGTTGAGGTGATGGGGAGCCGGTCCATTCTGCTCGGCAAGAATGGCGAGGCGTCGATTGCGGAGCGCCGCGCGCAGGCGCTCGCATTGCAACCCGACATTACCTATGCGCAGGTGATCCTCGGCTTCGTGATCGAGGGTGCGACGTCGCGCTGGTTGACGCATGAAGAAATTTCAGCCGCCGCCATCGAACAGCTGCAGCGCCCTCGCCCGCGCCTCGTTGCGGGCACGCTTGAACCTTGGGACAGAAGGCCGAAGTAGCTGCTGGCATTGGCAGAAAAATTCGGGTCATCCCGGGATTTATTCCCGGGATCCATCTGCCTATCCACATACCGCAGCGCTGCATGGATCCCGGGGACAAGCCCCGGGATGACAATTGTGGATGACGCTGATGGATAACGTGAGGCTGGCCGTCTATTTCTTGCGCGCGAGTTTCTTGCGTTTTTCCAGAAAATACATGCCTTCGAGCTTCAATCCGTCGGGATCGAGGAAGTAGACGGCGCGATAGCCTTCGCCATAGTCGGGGTAATCTGCAGGCGGGTCGACGACGGTGACGTCTTCCTCTTTCAGAAAGGCGTAAAGATCGTCCACGTCTTTCGGGCGCGCGAATTCAAAGGCGTAATGGTGAAAGCCGACATCGCCCGCGCGGTGCTTGTGTTTCTTGCCGCGCGTATCGGCCTCGGTGATCCAGTACATGGTGCGGCCATTGTTCCAGCCGCAAGTCTTGCCGAACTCCCATTCGAGTTCGAAGCCCATGAAGCCGAGCACCTTGTCGTAAAAGGCCTTCGACTTTTTGAGATTGCCGACGCGGATTGCCAGATGATCAATGCCGAGAACGCGAACCATTGGGCGGCCTCCTCATGCGAGATTGAGACCTGAAGCATGTCACCGCCGCAGCGGTATCGGCAAGTGCAGCGGAATTAGGAAAACGACTTACGCCCCAGCGCCGACCGCAGCGCGCGCAGCCAGCCCATCAGCCGGTCGTTCGACTTCACCGCACGCTTGAGGCCAAGGCGCGTGCGCTCGGCGCTTGCCGCTGCAATGCCCCAGGGCTTGGTCGCCGCGACGAGATTGGTGAGCGCCATCGACGTATCGCAAAAGCTGTCCTTGTAGGGCGCGTAGCCGACCGAGAGGTCGTAAATCTCGTGACCCGCCTCGATGCTCGTCTTGATGAGCTTCAGTAGATGCAGGCGCCCCGGCGACATTTTGGCGAAATGATTTTCGTAAGTGTGAACCATCAGCGTCGCATGGCCCTGACGGATATGCGCGATGGAACCGGACAGAAATTCACCGTCCAGCGTCAACGTCGCCACCTGCAACAGCTTGCGTTTGGGCGGCAGAGTGGCAAGCGCGATATAGGCGGCCCGATAACCCGCATCTTCGAAGATGGAGGAAATGCCCTGCGCGCGAAGCTGTGCGGCCTTGCGGTCGAGAATATCGGCGGCCATGCGGCGCGCCTCCTCGCCGGTCTCGGCAATGCGGAATTCAAGCGCACCAACCGCCGCGAGCTTTCGCTCCTTCACGCGATCGTTGCGCCGTGTCTCGGGACGGAAGCGGGTCGCGAACTCGTCGTAACTGGCGGGCAGTGCAAACACATAGCCCGCATCCGGCGCGCGTTCGCCGCCAAGCGTGGCAAAAGGATTGGCGTGGGTGCCGATGAAATCCGGCTGGTTTTCAAGCGCGATGAAATCATGGGGTGGAAGCGCGCGCTGGATCTGCTCCCAGAGCCGCGGGAACTGCGCGGGCGAAACGCGCGTCTCGAAATCGCGCGCCAGCATCGGCCCTTTGTAGTCGACAAATTTGCCGCCGAGCCAGACGAGACAGCGAAGGCCGAGACGGCGCTCGATGCCGAAAGCGGCATGCATGACCGGTTGGCCATCGAGCGAGATCATCGCAATGGCAGGCTCGACGCCTTCCGCGCCGCCGACCTGCGAATGCCAGGCTTTCAGCCAGTCGAAACTCTGGAAGCCATTGGCAATGGCGTCGGCCTCGAAGGCGCGCCATGAAATTTCGGCATCGGCAAGATTATTGTGAACGGTGACGCCAAGACGCGAGCGCGAGCCAATGCGGGCTTCCGCGACAACGCGCTCGAAGGAACGCGGGGCCGGTACGGCGACCGAGGCGGGCAGCGACTGTTCCTGGCTCAAAATCGTCATAGGCGCGGCCTTTTTCTTCCAATTCGATACAGGCCCCGTGCCGAAATCGGACGAAGCTCTTCCTTTGATCTGGAAGGAGCAAGAAGCCTGCCGGGAGGTTTACTCTTGAGGCCGGGAAGATGCGGCAATTGCCATCCATGCTAAGGTCCGCCAGCGAAACCGGGAGAAACCATGCCGAAATTGATACCCCTGGCGACCAGCGCCGCGCCCGAAACCGGCGCACCGTCGCCCGAGCGCGTGATTGCGGGCGCGCCGCAAAACCGAACATGGAATACCTATGAGACGCCGGACGGACGCTTCTTTTCGGGCATATGGGAATCCGATCCCGGCGCCTGGGCGATCGAATATACGGAAGCGGAGTTTTGCCACATCATCGAAGGCGAAAGCCGGATCACCGATGCACATGGCACCGTGAACACGGTCCGCGCGGGCGATGCCTTCGTCATTCCGGCCGGCTTCACGGGAAGCTGGGAAGTGGTGACACGGACGCGCAAGCACTACGCCATCTATCAGCCGGAGACGATCTGAGATGCGGGCAGCATTGGTAACGGGCGCCGCGCGGCGCATCGGCCGCGAGATCGCGCTGGCGCTCGCCGAAGACGGCTGGAATGTCGGGCTTTGCGTTCGCCACACGCGCATGGATCAAGACGCGGAGGATCTACGCAAGGCGATCGAAGCGAAAGGCGTGCGCGCCGCGCTGCTGCCCGCCGATCTGCGCGACGCGGATGCGGTGGGAAAACTCGTGCCGACCGCGGCGGCAACGCTCGGGCCGATCAGCCTCCTCATCAACAATGCCTCGATCTTCGAACCCGATGAGGCCGCAACCATGACGCCGGCCTCATGGGCCGAGCATATGGACGTGAACCTGCGCGCACCGGCTTTCCTGTCGCAGGCATTTGCCGCGCAGGTGCCGCAAACGGGCGGCAACATCGTCAACATTATCGACCAGCGCGTCTGGCGGCCTAATCCGCTCTTCTTTTCCTACACGATGAGCAAGATGGCGCTTTGGGACATGACGCGCGTAATGGCGCAATCCTTCGCGCCGCATATCCGCGTCAATGGCATCGGCCCCGGCCCGACGCTGGCGAGCACGCATCAGACCGCGGCGGATTTCCAGCGCGAGGTCGAAGCGACAATTCTGAAACGCGGCACTTCCCCACAGGAGATTTGCGCCGCGATTAGGTTTATTCTCGCCTCGCCTGCCATGACCGGCCAGATGATTGCGCTCGACGGCGGCCAGCACCTTGCCTGGGAAACGCCCGACGTCACGAGCGTCTACAAGTGACAGCCGATCTGTCGGCACCTATATGCATCTTTTGCCCAAAGGCGAACCTATGAGTCTCCCCGATTCCGTGACGCCGCTGAAAATCGCCGACGCCGCCCGCGCTATCCGCCATGTCTTCGTGCGCGATCTGCTGCTGGATGCCCATATCGGCGTCTATGCCCATGAACACGGGCGGACCCAGCCGATCCGCGTCAATGTCGACCTAACGGTCAGCGAGGCCGCCCATAGCGACAGGCTGGCCAATGTCGTCTGCTACGAAACAGTGGTGAACGACATTAAGGCGCTGGTCGCCAGCGGCCACCTCAATCTGGTCGAAACACTGGCCGAACATATCGCCGCGCGATGCCTCGTCGACCCGCGCGTCATCGTCGCCCGCATCCGCGTGGAGAAGCTCGCCGCGATCCCGGAAGCGACCAGCGTCGGGGTCGAAATCGAACGGGCAAAATGATCTTTTCATGATGGGCAATGAGCGCCGCGAAAGCCATAATGGAATCAACGGTTTGGATAGCCTCACGCCGCCTACGGAGGATTTGTGCACAGCGCGCAAAAATCGTGAAATTACATAATTTTATGGGTTAATGATGCGGCCCGCCGCTCGATCCGGCTTATCCACGAATAAAAAGTGCTTATATTTCAAATACTTATAATTTGAAGCATTCAAGGCCACATTCACAAAAGTGTAATGACGCCAAGAACTTGCACCTCGTCGCAGCAAGGATTTCAACAAACTTATCCACAGACGACGATGAGGCTTGAATAGCAATTTTCGCTTGCCAACCGGGATAGAATACCGGAGGCGGAATCCGACCAAAGCCAACAGAGAAACATGAGCGATCAGGACGACAGCGAAACAGCAGACCGGCCAGATGCCGGGCCGAAGGGCAAGGCGAAAAGCCCCCGCCCGCCTCGGCCCGAGCTGCCGGAGGCGCATGTCGCGACCGGATCTGACCTGATCGCCGAAAAGGTCAAAATCCTTCCCGACAGCCCCGGCGTCTATCGCATGTTCGGCGTCGATGGCGATGTTCTCTATGTCGGCAAGGCGCGCAGCCTGAAAAAGCGCGTTGCGAGTTATGCAAAACTCACCGGCCATTCAAACCGCATTACCCGCATGATCGCCTCGACCACGGCGATGGAATTCATCACCACGGCGACCGAAACGGATGCGCTGCTTCTCGAAGCGAACCTGATCAAGCGGCTGAAGCCGCGCTACAACGTGCTGATGCGGGACGACAAGTCGTTCCCCTTCATCCTGCTGACCGGCGACCATGAGTTTGTGCAAGTCGTGAAGCATCGCGGCGCGCGCTCGCGCAAGGGCGATTATTTCGGCCCCTTTGCCAATGCCGGTGCGGTGAACGCGACATTGAATGCGCTCCAGAAGGCGTTTCTTCTGCGCTCCTGCTCGGACAGCGTGTTCGAAAGCCGAACGCGCCCCTGCCTGCTCTACCAGATCAAGCGTTGCAGCGCGCCCTGCACGGGCGAAATCTCGCGCGAGAATTATGAAGTGCTGGTGGAAGAGGCCCGCGCCTTCCTGCGCGGCCGCTCGCGCAAGACGCAGAAGGAACTCGTGACCTTCATGGAGGAAGCGGCAAACGCGCTCGATTTCGAACGCGCCGCCGTCTATCGCGACCGCATTCGCGCGCTGACACAGGTGCAGCAGCATCAGGGCATCAATCCGCAGACGCTCACCGAGGCCGATCTCTTCGCCACCTATCAGGAAGGCGGGCAAACCTGCATTCAGGTCTTCTTCTTCCGCGCCGGGCAGAACTGGGGCAACCGCGCCTATTTCCCGCGCCACGACAAGGAACTCGATGCGAGCGAAGTGCTCGATGCCTTTCTGGCGCAGTTCTACGAAGATCGCCACCCGCCGCGCCTCGTGCTGCTGAGCCATGAGGTGCCGGGAAAGGCGCTGCTCGCTGAAGCGCTTTCGATCATTGCAGGCCGCAAGGTTGCGGTCGGCGTGCCCCAGCGCGGCGAAAAGCGCGAGCTGGTGGCGCATGCCATGACCAATGCGCGCGAGGCGCTGGGCCGTCGTCTTGCCGAATCCTCGACGCAGAGAAAATTGCTCGAAGGCGTCGCGGAAGTTTTCGGCCTGTCCGAAACGCCGCAGCGCATCGAGGTTTACGACAACAGCCATATATCCGGCACGAAAGCGGTGGGCGGCATGATCGTCGCCGGGCCGGAAGGTTTCGTGAAGTCGCAATATCGCAAATTCAACATCAAGAGCGAGATCGAGGACGGCGACGATTACGCAATGATGCGCGAAGTGCTGACGCGCCGCTTCTCGCGCCTGCTGAAGGAAACGGGCGACACGAGCGGCGAAGCGGAGCCGCGCCCCGACGATGTGGAAGAGGACAGCCCGGCAAAACCGGCCCCCGAATGGCCCGATCTCATTCTGATCGATGGCGGCGCAGGACAATTGAAGGTTGCCTGCGACGTGCTCGCCGAACTCGGCATCGACAGCGTGACGCCGGTCGGCATTGCCAAGGGGCCGGAGCGCGATGCGGGCCGCGAACGCTTTTTCATGGCGGGACGCGCGCCTTTCATGATGGAGCCGCGCAATCCGGTGCTCTACTACCTGCAACGCCTGCGCGACGAAGTGCATCGCTACGCCATTGGCAGCCATCGTGCGCGGCGTTCAAAGGCGATCGGCGTCAATCCGCTCGATGATGTGCCGGGCGTGGGACCGGGCCGAAAACGCGCGCTTTTGCAGCATTTCGGCTCCGCTCGCGCTGTTTCACGCGCAGGACTGTCCGATCTTGAAGCAGTGGACGGCATCAGCGCCAAGGTGGCGCGAACCGTCTATGATTTCTTCCATGGAAATCCGGACACGAGTGCCTGACAGACCGGCCAGGTTTGCTATGCTGCAGATTGATCCGGTGGTACCCGTTCAAACGAGGCCGCGATGCCGACGAACCTGCCCAATCTTCTGACCTATGCCCGCATCGTCATGGTGCCGCTCGTCGTCGCCTGCGTTATCTACGACGGCGACTGGGCGCGCTGGATCGCGCTCGGCATTTTCGTCGTCGCCGCGATCACCGACTTCTTCGACGGCTATCTGGCCCGCGCATGGGCGCAGCAATCCAATCTCGGCCGCATGCTCGACCCGATTGCCGACAAGCTGCTGGTCGCCGCCGTGCTGCTCGCCCTGACGCGCGTCGGCACCATTGCCGGATTTTCGCTCTGGGCAGCGCTCGTCATTCTCTGCCGCGAAATTCTGGTTTCGGGTTTGCGCGAATTCCTTGCCGAATTGCGCGTCAGCGTTCCCGTGTCGCAACTGGCAAAATGGAAAACGACGATCCAGATGATCGCGCTGGCCTTCCTTCTCGCAGGCCCGGCCGGCGACAAGATCATTGTCGGCGTCACCGAGGTCGGCATCGTGCTTCTCTGGGCCGCCGCGATCCTGACGCTTTACACGGGCTATGATTATTTCCGGGCGGGCATCCAGCATCTGACGAGCCCTGTGACAGAGCGCCAGGTGCCGCCTGCCGCTTCGGCTGTCAAACCGGATGGACGGACGTGAAACTTCTCTATTTCGCATGGGTGCGCCAGAAGGTCGGAACGCCTGAGGAAGATGTGGCGCTGCCTGCGGATATTCGCGACGTCGCCTCGCTGATCGACTGGCTGAAAACGCGCGGCGAAGGCTATGACGCGGCATTTGCCGATCTGAAACTGATCCGCGCCGCGCTCGATCAGGAACATGTGTCGCTCGACGCCATGATCGGCAATGCGCGCGAGGTCGCCTTCTTCCCGCCGGTCACGGGAGGCTGAGTGCCTTGATCCGCGTTCAAACCGAAGACTTCGACATCAACGCCGAAATTGCAGCCCTCACGCAAAGCCGCACGGATGTCGGCGCTGTCGTCACCTTCACCGGCATCGTCCGCGATTTTGCGCTGGAGCTTGAACATTATCCGGGCATGACGGAGCGCGAACTGCGCAAGATCGAAGAGGAAGCGCATCGACGCTGGAAGCTTCAGGCGAGCCTCATCGTGCACCGCATCGGCAAGCTCGCGCCCGGCGACAACATCGTGCTCGTCGTCACGGCATCAGCCCATCGCGGCGACGCATTTTCAGCGGCGGAATTTCTGATGGACTACCTGAAAACCCGCGCGCCCTTCTGGAAGCGCGAAGGCGAGCGCTGGGTCGAGGCGAAGGAAAGCGACGACAAGGCGGCGGCGCGCTGGGATTAGATGGGGCCGCCCAAACACTGAACAACAAAAAAGGCGGCTCGAAAGCCGCCTTCATTGTTTCTGTATCGCGCTGAACTCAGGCTGTCGCGCGAGCCGAAACTTTCGGCTGCACTTCGGCTGTGTAATCTTCAAACAGCGTCGCCGTGATCGTGCCCGGCGTGAACTTGTGCGGGCCGATCTCGCCGACCGGCGTCACTTCCGCCGCAGAACCGGTGATGAAGCATTCGGTGAAGGTCGAAAGCTCTTCCGGCTTGATGTGCCGTTCGATCACTTCGTAGCTGCGCCTCTTTGCAAGGTCGATCACCGTCTGGCGCGTGATGCCGTTGAGGAAGCAATCGGGCGTCGGCGTATGGATGACGCGATCCTTCACGAAGAAGATGTTGGCGCCTGTCGCTTCCGCGACATAGCCGCGATAGTCGAGCATCATCGCATCCGCATAGCCATTGGCTTCGGCGGCATGCTTGGAAATCGTGCAGATCATGTAAAGGCCGGCGGCCTTGGCATGTGAGGGCGCGGTCTCCGGCGACGGGCGCTTGTACTTTGCCACGTCGAGGCGAATGCCCTTCTTGCGCTGCTCGGGATCGAAATAGGACGGCCACTCCCAGGCAGCGACCGCGAAGTTGATCTTGTTCTTCTGTGCAGAAACGCCCATGGCCTCGCTGCCGCGCCATGCGACGGGGCGCACGTAACCATCGACGAGCTTCTGCGCCGCAAGCTCCGCGCGGCAGGCCGCGTTGATCTCTTCGACCGAATAGGGAATCTCAAAGCCCATGATCCTGGCCGAGTTCACCAACCGTTCGGAATGTTCCTGCAGCTTGAAAATCTCGCCGCCATAGGCCCGGCACCCTTCGAATACGCTGCTCGCATAATGGAGACCATGCGTCAGCACATGGATCTTCGCATCCGCCCACGGCACCAACTCACCGTTGAACCAGATGAATCCATCGCGTTTGTCGAAAGGAATGTCTGCCATTTGCCTGTTCCTCTTTCGCCGCTTCCCATGGCGCAGCGAGCCAGATGCCCACTTTGCTCCGATCTAAGCCTGTCGAAAACATATAGAATTGCGAAGATTCGACCGGGCCGGTTTCGGTTATTCTCTTTTGGCGATCTTAATTGTCTACCAGCACAGGAAAAATATGTCAACATGGCTGACATAAATACATGAATAGCGCAAAAACCATAGGAAATGAGCGCACTTCCGAGCTCGAAAAGAGCCCGAAAATTGCGCAACCACACGCGGAGGATCGTCTGACCGAGGCGATCGAACTGCTGTTTTTCAGCTACCGCGACTTCACCAGCGATCCCGATGTGATCCTCACCGAGTATGAATTCGGCCGCGCGCACCATCGCGTGGTCCATTTCGTCGGCCGCAATCCCGGCATTACGGTCGCCGAATTGCTCACCATTTTGCGCATCACCAAGCAGAGCCTCGCGCGCGTGCTGAGGCAGCTTATCGAGCGCGGCTTTGTCGAACAAAAGACCGGCGAGAAGGATCGGCGCCAGCGCCGCCTTTATCTGACGGAGGCAGGCGCTGAATTTCTGCGCCGCCTCGTCGCCCCGCAACGCGAACGCGTGAGCAAGGCCTTTGCCGCAGCCGGTCCCGGCGCGGAAACAGCCTGGCGCTCCGTTATGCTCGCCCTGCTGAATGAAGAGACGCGGCCCGAGGTCGACCACGTCTTCACCAAGGAAAGTCCATGAGTGCATCGACGGAAACCGCGGACACGCCCCGCGCCGCCCCTGCAGAGGATGCGCCGCATATTCTGGTCGTCGATGACGACCGGCGTATCCGCGAATTGCTGAAGCGCTATCTCTCCGAACACGGCTACCGCATTTCGACGGCGGAGAACGCGGCCGACGCGCGCGCAAAGCTTGCGGGCCTCACCTTCGATCTTCTCGTGGTCGATGTGATGATGCCCGGCGAAAGCGGCCTCGACCTCACCGCCTCGCTGCGGCGTGAATCGAGCGTGCCGATCCTGATGCTCACGGCCCGAACCGAAACCGACGACCGCATTGCGGGCCTCGAACGCGGTGCCGACGACTATCTCGGCAAACCATTTGAGCCGCGCGAACTTCTGCTGCGCATCGGCACGATCCTGCGGCGCGCAAAGGCCCAGGGTGGGCGCAACGAGGAAATCGCATTCGGCGATTGCCGCTTCAATGTTGCGCGCGGCGAGTTGAAGCAGGGCGACGAAATCATTCGCCTGACGACGCGCGAAGTACAGTTGATGCGTATCTTTGCGACCCATGCCGGCCAGCCGCTCTCCCGCCTCGATCTCTGCGACAATGAGGCGGCGGAACGCTCGATCGACGTGCAGATCAATCGCCTCCGCAGAAAGATCGAGATCGACCCACGCAATCCCGTATATCTTCAGACAGTGCGCGGCGAAGGCTATGTGCTGATCCCCGACTGAAGTCGGGCCGAGCCTGTTTCTGGAAAGACGTCATGCCTATTCGGCCATTTCAATTGATGAAACGCTTTCTGCCGACGGGGCTTTATTGGCGCTCGCTGATGATCATCGTCGTGCCGATGGTGATCCTGCAGGCTTTCGTGACCTATGTGTTCATGGAGCGCCACTGGCAGATGGTGACGGAAGCCCTGTCGCGCAGCGCCGTTTCCGACATCGCCATGCTCTTGTCGGACCATGAGCAGGACCCGACGCCGGAAACTGCCGCGCGCATTTCAGCCGAGGCAAGCACGCATCTCTCCATGTCGGTCGCATTTCTGCCGCAGGAAAAACTGCCGAACGTCACGCCGCGCGATGGCGGGCTGCTCGACCGTTCGCTTGCCGATGAAGTGCGCGCCCGCATTGGACGGCCCTTCTGGATCGACACGACGCAGTACAATGACTATGTGGACATTCGCATCGCCTATGATGGCGGCGTGATGCGTGCGCTGCCGCTGCGCAGCCATGTCTATGCGGCGAACTCGCATATTTTCATCGTCTGGATGGTGGCGGCATCGATCGTGCTCATCACCGTTGCCCTGCTCTTTCTGCGAAACCAGATCAGACCCATCGAGCGGCTTGCGGAAGCGGCGGAAGATTTCGGCATGGGCCGCAATGTCGAGAAGTTCAAACCGCAAGGCGCCTCCGAAGTCCGCCGCGCCGCCGTCGCCTTCCTGCAGATGCGCGAGCGCATTCAACGCCAGATCGAACAACGCACCGCCATGCTTGCAGGCGTCAGTCACGATCTCAGAACGCCGCTGACGCGCTTCAAGCTGCAACTTGCGATGCTGAAAGACTCGCCGGAAACGGAGGAGCTTCGCGCCGACGTGCGCGAAATGGAGCGCATGCTCGAAGACTATCTCGACTTCGTGCGCGGAACGCCGCGCGAAACCTCGCAGACGACCGACCTCACCGAATTGCTGCGCGAAATTCAGGGCGATGCGCTGCGCAAGGGCCAGCACGTCAAGCTCGAGGCCGATGAAAACCTCACGCTGCCGCTGCGCCGCAACGCCTTCAAACGCTGCCTCACCAACATTGTCGACAATGCCGGAAAATATGCCGAGCACGTCTGGGTGACGGCGATCCGCGACGGCGAGGACATCGACATCATCGTCGATGATGACGGCGCGGGCATTCCGCAGGACCAGCTCGAGGAAGTCTTCCGCCCCTTCTACCGGCTCGATGCCGCGCGCAATCTGGATGAAGGCGGCACGGGCCTCGGCCTCGCCATCGCCCGCGATATTGCGCACGGGCACGGCGGCGACATTCAGCTTTCACGCAGCCCCATGGGCGGCTTACGCGCGGTTATTCACGTTCCGGTATGATCGTTCAGGAGGGGCCTCACCCTTCGAGACGGCGCGTTCCGCGCCTCCTCAGGATGAGGAGCTATTGCTGAATAAAACCCTCACCCTGAGGAGCTGGCGCAGCCCGCGTCTCGAGGGGCGAGGCCACTTCACATCAACTTGCGCCCGTTCGGCACGGGATGATCGACGCCGACAAGAACGACATGGCCCTTCTCATCCTCAAAACCGAGCGTCAGAACTTCGGACATGAAAGGCCCGATCTGGCGTGGCGGAAAATTGACCACGGCGGCAACCTGACGGCCGACAAGTGTTTCGGGCGTGTAGTGCTGCGTGATCTGGGCTGAACTTTTCTTGATGCCGATCTCGGGCCCGAAATCTATGCGCAGCTTGATCGACGGCTTGCGCGCTTCGGGAAAGGCCTCGGCGGCAATGACCGTGCCGATCCTGATATCGACCTTCAGAAAATCATCGAAGCTGATCGTCTCGCTCATGCGGCGCTCTCACGCGCCGGTCTGTTGGCGAAACGCGCAACGGTTTCGAGCATCTGCTCGGCCTGGCGCAAGCGGCGATCAAGCTCGGCCATGGTCTTTGCCTGATCCTCGCCATCCTCAAGCCAGACGCGAAAGACGCGCGCCCAGATGAGCGCAAGCCCGCGCACGCGCACGGCGCCGCGAACGCCCGAACTGTCGATCCCCGCCGCTTCGAGCATCCATCCAAGCGATTGAAGCGCGGGGCGAACAAGCGCCACGGCAGCGACAGGATCGCGCGCGAGATCGCGAGAAATATTCTGAAGCGCGGGCTTTGACGGCGAGAGCGCATCGAAGCGCATCATCAACACGTCGAACAGCCGGTCGCGCGCGCTTTCGCCGCCCAGGTCCTCCGCCTCCGCCGCTTTCAACACATCGGCGTCGATGCTGCGCGACCACGCGGCAAGGATTGCGGATTTGGTGGGAAACATATGCGCGAGTTCAGGCAGGCTCACCTTTGCCGCCGCCGCAATCTCGGCCAGCGTCAACTCGTGCCAGCCGGATTTCGCCGCGAGCTTCAAGGCGGCTGCGATGATTTTTTCGTGCTTGTCGGGTTTCTTCGCCATGCGCTTCTCCTCAGAAAGAGGAACATAAGCATTTCGCACGGCTTTGACGAGGCGGGACCGCCAGGCGCGGACCCTTCCGCTATCGGCCGAGTTCGCGCGCGCGGTCGCGCGCCGCTGCCGTGGCACGGCGCATGAGCGGCGAAAGGCCGCCCTCGCCCATCAGCACGTCAAGCGCTGCCGCCGTCGTGCCGCCGGGAGAGGTGACGTTCTTGCGAAGCACCGCCGCCTCGTCGGGAAGCTGATGAAGCATTTCGCCAGAGCCGCTGACGGTTGCCCGCGCAAGCTGCATCGCAAGCTCCGGCGCAAGGCCGAGCGCCTCGCCTGCCGCCGCGAGACATTCGGTCATGTAGAAAACATAGGCGGGACCGGAACCGGAAATCGCCGTCACAGCGTCGATCTGCGGCTCGCTATCGACCCAGCCGACTTCGCCGACTGCGGCGAGAAGATCGCTCGCCAGCGCGCGCTGCTCCGCTGTCGCCTGAGCATTGGCAAAGGCCGCCGTGATGCCGCGCCCAATGGCCGCTGGCGTATTGGGCATGGCGCGCACGGCAGCGATCTCGCCGCCGAGCAACTCCTTCAGCCGCAAAAGACTTGTGCCCGCTGCAATCGACAGAAAGAGCGTGTCGGGAGAGACAAGGGCGCGAAGTTCCGGCAGCACGCTCTCCATTGCCTGCGGCTTCACCGCAAGCAGCACGACGGAGGGATTGCGCGCCGCGAGATCGGCAATGCCGAAATTCAATGGAATGCCGCGTTCGGCGATAAGCCGCGCCACATCCGGCGTCGGCGACGGATCGCGCACGAAAACCTGCTTCGGCGGGAGCCCCTTGTCGAGCCAGCCCGAAAGAAGCGCGCCGCCCATCTTGCCAGCGCCGACAAGAACCAGCGGACGTTGAAGTGCGAGTGTCATGGTTGAAACCGTATTCTGAAAATGTCGAGAGGCTGAGCCTCAGGCATTGCCCCGCGTCTCGAACATTGCGGCGGCGATTGCGTCTTCGGCACTCTTGCCCGCCCAGAGGACGAACTGCACCGCCGGATAATAGCGCTCGCAAGCCTCGACCGCGAGACGCAGCAGCGCCTCGCATTGCTCGGGCGTCGCCGTCGCACCGCCGCAAAGCAGCAGGCTGTTGCGATAAAGAAGCACACCCTCTTCCGACCACATATCGAAATGGCCGGACCAGAGCTGCTCATTGATGAGGCTGAGCAAATGCCGGATCTGCGGACGCTTTTCAGGCGGCACACGCATGTCCAGCGTCGAGGCGACGTGAAGCCCGGAGAGATCGTTGCGCCAATTGAGGGAAATCTGGTGGTCGCGCCACTCGCCAGCGACGCAGATCGTCAGCTCGTCTTCATGGCTGCGCTCGAAAATCCAGTCGCGGATCGAGGCCACCTGTTCAAGAAGATCCAGGGGGTTTGCGTCGAACTCGTCGGCTTCAACGAGAGAAGCGGTCATTTGAACCCCGATCATGCAACCCGTCGCGGGACGAACCCGACTGGCGACCTCACAACATATTGTAGGTCTGGGCCCCCGAACCTACCAGTCCAACGTGGCCCATGCATTGAGTCGGTGCAAGCAAAGACGGCGGCGCAACGCAAAAATCTGCGGATTTCTGGGGAAAACTCGGGGCGCCGGTTCAGTCTTCGGCGGCTTCCCCTGAAGACCCGCTGGCCGCCTTCGATGCCTTGGGGCCGGCGGCGAGGGCTGCTTCCAGCGCTTCGATGCGGGCCTTCAGCGTCTCATTCTCCTCACGAGCGAGGCTCGCCATGGCGCGCACCACCTCGAATTCCTCGCGCGGAACCAGATCGAGATCGGCAATCAGGCGCTCTGCCTGCGAGCGGATCACCGTTTCAACCTCCTGACGAACGCCCTGCGCTGCGCCTGCGGCATTGGTGAACAGCCGGGCTAGTTCGTCGAGCACGCGGTTCTGCGTCTGGGTCATACGTCCGTCTCCATGCGATACAAGATGCGAACATATCCGCCCCCGACTTGACACTCAACCGATGGCGGCGACACTAGCGCCGCCCCGACACCTCCAGCGCGGACCCCTCAATGACCGGAATTCCCTTCCCGAATATCGATCCGGTGCTGATCCATCTCGGGCCGCTCGCCATCCGCTGGTATGCGCTTGCCTATATTGCGGGCCTGCTTCTGGGCTGGCGCTACATCCTCGCCATGATCGACACGCCGCGCCTCTGGGCAGGATCGCCCTCGGTGACGAGGCTGAATATCGACGACGCCCTGCTCTGGGCCATGGCGGGCGTCATCCTTGGCGGGCGCATCGGCTATGTGCTGGTCTATGATTCCGTCGACTACATCAACAATCCGCTCGAAATCTTTGCCGTCTGGCATGGCGGCATGAGCTTTCACGGCGGCGCCTTCGGCGTGCTGGTCGGCCTGGCGCTTTATGCGCGCCGCAACGGCGTTCCGCTTCTGGCGCTGTTCGATCTCGCCAGCGCCGCCGCGCCGATCGGCCTCTTCTTCGGACGCATCGCCAACTTCATCAATTCCGAACTCTGGGGCCGCGTCACCGATGCGCCATGGGGCATCATCTTTCCCAATGGCGGACCAGAGCCGCGCCATCCGAGCCAGCTTTATGAAGCGGCGCTTGAAGGCATCGTCCTCTTCATCGTGCTGCGCATATTGAGCCACAGCTTTCACGCGCTGAAGCGGCCCGGTACCATCTGGGGCGCATTCATTGCGGGCTATGGCTGCGCGCGCGTCTTCGTCGAATTTTTCCGCCAGCCCGACATTCAGCTCGGCTATCTCTATGACGGCTGGCTCACCATGGGCATGCTGCTGTCACTGCCGATGATCCTCGTCGGCCTTCTGATCGTCTGGCAGGCACCGCGTCTTGAAGCGTGGACGACACGCAAACCCGCTGGCAACCCGGCTCCGAAGCGTAAGTAATGGCACCTCTCAATCAACATATCGCGCGCCTCATCACTGAGGCCGGCCCCATCTCCGTCAGCAATTTCATGGCGCTGGCGCTTGGTCATCCAAAGCTCGGCTACTACATGACGCGCGATCCGCTCGGCGCGCAGGGCGATTTCACGACGGCGCCCGAAATCAGCCAGATGTTCGGCGAACTCCTCGGCCTCTGGATCGCCGAAACATGGATCGCGCAAGGCCGCCCCTCGCCTTTCATCCTTGCCGAACTCGGGCCCGGACGCGGAACGCTGATGGCCGATGCTTTGCGCGCATTACGCGCGGTTCCGGGAATGCTCGACGCAATGAAAGTGCATTTCGTCGAGACGAGCCCGGTGCTTGCTGCCGCGCAAAAGCAGAATGTGCCAAATGCCACATGGCACGATCGCTTCGACACGCTGCCGCAAGGTCCGCTCTTTCTGATCGCCAATGAATTCTTCGACGCGCTGCCGATCCGCCAATTCGTAAGAACGGAACGCGGCTGGTGCGAGCGTTTCGTGATGCTCGACGATGACAGCACGCATGACGCGCCGCATTTCGTGCCCGCGATCACTCCGGTGCCGCTTGCCTCCGACGATATGCTGCCGCCATCGGTGCGCAACGCGCCCGTCGGCAGCCTCGCCGAAGTCTCGCCCGCATCGAGCGCCTTTGCCGAGGATATAGCGGCGCGCATTGCAAAACATGGCGGCGCGGCAATCATCATCGATTACGGCCACGCGAAAAGCGCGCCGGGCGATACGCTGCAGGCCTTGCGCGCGCATAAGTTCGTCGATGCATTCGAAGCGCCCGGCGAAGCCGACCTGACGGCCCATGTCGATTTTGAAGCGCTTGCGCTTGCCGCGCGCGCAGGCGGCGCGGTTGCGCATGGCCCCATCGAACAAGGTTCGTTCCTGCGCGCGCTCGGGATCAGCGCACGCAGCGAAGCCCTGAAAGCGCGTGCAACGCCTGAACAGGCGCGCGACATCGATCTCGCCGAACGCCGATTGACCTCGCGCGACGAGATGGGCAGCCTCTTCAAGGTGATGGCGCTGACTGCGCCGGATGCGCCCGGCCTCGCCGGATTTTGAGGAAACCAGAATGCTGACGGCAAAACCGCTCGAAGCTCTGAGCCATATACGCCACGGCTTTTTCACGCGCGAAGGCGGCGTGTCGAAGGGCATCTACGCATCGCTGAATTGCGGCCTCGGCTCGGACGACGACAAGGGCGCGGTGAGCGAAAATCGCGCGCGGGTGGCGCAAGGCGTGAATGTCGCGCCTGACAGACTTCTGACCGTCCACCAGATCCACAGCCCCAATGTCATCCGCGTCACGGAACTCTGGGAGCCATCCGCTGCGCCGCAAGCCGACGCGATGGTGACCGATCTGCCAGATGTCGCGCTCGCCGTTCTCGCCGCAGATTGCGCGCCGGTTCTCTTTGCTGACAATGGGGCGGGCGTTATCGGCGCGGCGCATGCGGGCTGGAAAGGCGCATTCACAGGCGTTCTGGAAGCAACCATCGACGCGATGGTGAAAATGGGGGGCGCGCGCGAGCGGATCGTCGCCGCGATCGGCCCCTGCATTTCACGCGACGCCTATGAAGTCGGCCCGGAATTTCGCGACCGCTTTCTCGATACCGACAAGGCCAACGACAAATGGTTCGTGGCGTCGGCGCGCGATGGCCACTTCATGTTCGATCTTCCCGCCTATGCCGCCTCGCGCCTCAAGGCCGCGGAAATCGCCGCCATCGCCCTGCCCGGTGTCTGCACCTATGCCGACGAAAAACGCTTCTTTTCCTATCGGCGCACGACGCATCGTGGCGAAGGCGACTATGGGCGGCAAATGTCGGCAATCGCATTGAGGTAGCCCACACGCCGGGTCCTCGCGATTCGCCATTCAATGGGGCGATTTGGCACAAGCTGCCGGAAAATCCTGATGCGGCGGCTTTTCACACGCGACCAAACGCGAAAGACCGCGGCATAGCGGCAACGCTTCGCAACACCTTTGCCAATCGCGCCGCCTCGCTGTTTACAGGCCGAAAACGCCTTGTTACAACCCGCTCGCGCCGTCGCACGACTGTCACGAGACGGCAAGATCCCCGGGGGTTCCAAAGCCATGAAGCTTGTCGCAGGCAATTCAAACCGGGCGCTGTCCGAAGCCATTGCCGCCTATCTCGATCTTCCGCTCACCAAATCGGTGGTGCGCCGCTTCGCGGACATGGAAGTTTTCGTAGAGATTCAGGAAAACGTCCGCGGCGAAGACGTTTTCATCATGCAGTCGACCTCCTACCCCGCCAACGACCATCTGATGGAACTGCTCATCATCATCGATGCGTTGAAGCGCGCCTCCGCGCGCCGCATCACGGCAGTCGTTCCCTATTTCGGCTATGCGCGACAGGACCGCAAACCCGGCCCCCGTTCGCCGATCTCGGCCAAGCTCGTCGCCAATCTCATCACCAAGGCCGGTGCCGACCGCGTGCTGACGCTCGATCTTCACGCCGGGCAGATTCAAGGCTTCTTCGACATTCCGACCGACAATCTCTTCGGTGCGCCCGTGCTCACTCACGATATTGAGGAGCACTACAAGGGCCAGGACCTGATGATCATCTCGCCGGACGTCGGCGGCGTGGTGCGCGCCCGCGCAATCGCCAAGCGCATTGGCGCCGACCTTGCCATCGTCGACAAGCGCCGCGAACGCGCCGGCGAAAGCGAAGTGATGAACATCATCGGCGACGTGAAGGGCCGCTCCTGCATCCTCGTCGACGACATCGTCGACAGCGCCGGAACGCTCTGCAACGCCGCCGAGGCGCTGCTCGCCAAGGGCGCGACCGCGGTTTCCGCCTATGTGACGCATGGCGTCCTGTCCGGCGGCGCTGTCGCCCGTGTCGCCGCCTCGCAGCTCAAGGAGCTGGTCATCACCGATTCGATCCAGCCGACCGAGGCCGTGCGCGTCGCCCACAATATCCGCACCGTCACCATCGCCCCGCTGATCGGCGAGGCCATGCGCCGAACCGCCGAAGAACGCTCGGTTTCCAGCCTTTTCGACTGAGCGAAGGGGACGCCTCGTCCCCTTCCCCAGCTTGAGTTTTCCCCTATCGGGCGCTATAAACCGCCCCAACCGGCGTCCACACCCCTGGAGGAAACGCCGCGAGCCACCGGTGGGCAGCCCGCTCCTGGGGCTATTTTTGTTGGAGAATCAACGCTATGGCCGAGATACTAACGCTCAAGGCCGAGGCGCGTACGAAGAGCAGCAAGGGGGCTGTTCGTTCGCTTCGTCTCGCAGGCCGAGTCCCCGCCGTCATTTACGGCGACAAGAAGACCCCGGAACTCATCACCGTCGACTACAAGGCCGTGAACGCCCTCTACCAGACGGGTACGTTCACCAGCAACCTTCTGAACGTCGAGATCGACGGGAAGATTGAACGCGTCATTCCGCGCGACGTGCAGCGCGAAGTCGTTCGCGACTTCATCATCCATGTCGACTTCCTGCGTCTCGGCAAGAATGCGACCCTGACCGTCAACGTGCCGGTGCATTTCACCAATCACGAAGCATCGCCCGGCCTCAAGGCTGGCGGCCTGCTGAACATCGTGCGCCACGAGATCGAACTCATCTGCCCGGCGGAATCGATCCCCGAGGCCATCGAGATCGACCTTACCGGCTACGAAATGGCCACCTCGATCCATATTTCGGCCGTCAAGTTCGCCGAAGGCGTGCGCCCGACGATCACCGATCGCGACTTCACGGTTGCGACGATCGTGGCTCCCGCCGCTGTCGTTTCGGCTGAATCGGCTGCTCCCGCTGCAGCGGCTCCCGCCGCTGGCGCGAAGGCAGCAGCGGCTCCCGCCGCAGCTGCTGGCAAGGCCGCTCCCAAGGCGCCTGCCGGCAAGAAGTAAGTCCCAGGGCATAGGGATCAACATAAAGGAGCGCGGGCGATGATGCTGCTCGTGGGCCTCGGAAATCCCGGCCCGAAATACGCCTTCAACAGGCACAATATCGGCTTCATGGCGGTGGACGCGATTGTCCACCGCCATTCCTTTTCCGATGCGCGACAACGCTTTCAAGGATTGACCTGCGAAGGCGTGCTGGGCGGCGAAAAGGTGATCGCGCTGAAGCCGATGACCTATATGAACGAATCCGGGCGCTCCGTCGGCGAGGCGATGCGCTTCTTCAAGATCGAGCCGCAGAATGTCGTCGTCATCCATGACGAACTCGACCTGCCCGCAGGCAAGCTGCGGATCAAGACCGGCGGCGGCGCAGGCGGGCATAACGGCATCCGCTCGATCATCTCGCACATCGGCGAAAACTTCCGCCGCGTGCGCATCGGCATCGGCCATCCGGGCTCGAAAGACCGTGTACTGAACGCCGTGCTTGGCGACTTCAGCAAGACAGAAATGAAATGGGTCGAGCCGCTGCTCGACGCCATCGTCAGCGAAGCCCCCCTTCTCGGCGAAGGGCGCTTCAACAGCTTCGGCAACCGCATCCATCTGCGGCTCAACCCAGAGCCGCCGAAACCGGAAGCGAAACAGAAGCCGGCTTCAAAAATCGATAAAGAAAACGGAGACAAGTAGTCATGGGTTTCAAATGCGGCATCGTCGGATTGCCAAATGTCGGCAAGTCGACACTTTTCAACGCGCTGACCCAGACGGCGGCGGCACAGGCCGCGAACTACCCCTTCTGCACCATCGAGCCCAATGTCGGTGAAGTGGCCGTGCCGGACCCGCGCCTTGCCACGCTTGCAGCAGCGGCCAAGAGCAAGGAAATCATTCCGACGCGCCTGACCTTTGTCGACATTGCGGGCCTCGTCAAAGGCGCCTCGAAGGGCGAAGGCCTCGGCAATCAGTTCCTCGCCAATATCCGCGAAGTGGACGCCGTCGCCTATGTGCTGCGCTGCTTCGTCGATGACGACATTCTGCACGTCGAAAAGCGCATCGACCCGCTGGCCGACGCCGAAATCGTCGAGACGGAACTGATGCTGTCCGATCTTGAAAGCCTCGAAAAGCGCGTCACGGCGCTGGAGAAAAAAGCTAAAGGCGGCGACAAGGACGCAAAGCAGCAGGTCGATCTCATCAACATCGCTCTTGCCTATCTGCGCGAAGGCAAGCCCGCCCGCTTTGCGATGAAGGACGGCAAGATTGACGACGAGGACGAGAAGGCCTGGAAGGGCCTGAACCTTCTGACATCGAAGCCCGTGCTTTATGTCTGCAACGTGGAAGAAGATTCCGCCGCAACCGGCAATGAATATTCAAAGCTCGTCGAAACGCGCGCCGCAGCCGAAGGTGCTGAAAGCGTCGTCATTTCCGCGCGCATCGAAGAAGAAATCGCGCAGCTTCCAAACGAGGAACGCACAGAGTTCCTCGAAACGCTGGGCCTTGAAGAGCCGGGCCTCAACCGCCTGATCCATGCCGGCTACAAGCTGCTGCACCTGATCACCTATTTCACCGTGGGACCCAAAGAAACCCGCGCCTGGACGATCACGCAAGGCACGCGCGGCCCCAAGGCGGCGGGCGTCATCCATACCGATTTCGAAAAGGGCTACATCCGCGCCGAAACGATCGCCTATGACGATTACGTTTCTCTGGGCGGCGAACAGGGCGCGAAGACGGCAGGCAAGATGCGCGCTGAAGGCAAGGAATACGTCGTGCAGGACGGCGACGTGCTGCACTTCCTCTTCAACACCTAATAGTGTCGAGATAAAGCAACGGGGAGAAATCGAATGTCACTCAAAGGCAAGATGATCACCTTGAAGAGCGGCGATGGCGTGGACATCGACTGCTACCATGTGAAGGCCGAAGGCGCGCGCAAGGGCGGCCTCGTGCTCATCATGGAAATCTTCGGCGTCACCCATCACATCAAGGAACTTTGCGACGGCTATGCGGCACGCGGCTATGACGTCGTGTCGCCGCAGCTTTACGACCGTCAGGTGAAGGGCTTCGAGGCGACCTATTCGCAGGAAGACATTCAGAAGTCGCTCGATTATCGCGCCAAGACGACGACAGAGAACTTCGTCAATGACGTGCAGATGTGCGTCGACAGGCTGAAAGCCGATGGCAATGCCAAGACCTTCATCACCGGCTATTGCTATGGCGGCACGGTCGCATGGGTCGCTGCCTGCCGCGTAAAGGGGCTCAATGCAGCGTCCTGCTATTACGGCGGCGCCATCAAGAGCTTCATCGGCGAAAATCCGAAAGTGCCGACCATCTGCCACTTCGGCGAAAAGGATCACGGGATCCCGATGGACGACGTGCGCGCCATCGAAAAGGCCCATCCCGACGTGAAGGTCTTTGTCTATGACGCAGACCACGGCTTCAACTCCGACCGCCGCAACAATTACGACAAGGCGTCTGCCGAACTGGCGCTGAAGCGCACACTGGAGCTTTTTGAAAGCGTCTGAGCGCTCGAAATCCTGACTATCGAAAGGGAGGCCGCCATGCGCGCCTCCCTTTTTCATGACCGGTCGCCGTCGCGCTAATCTATTGCGCACAAGAGAGTGGCTCGCCATATAATGCGGCACTCGTTCCTCTGCGGTGCTCCCCATGAAAAAAGCCAGCGATCCCCTGCTCCTCTCCAATCAGCTCTGCTTCGCGCTCTATTCCTCGTCGCATCTGCTGACCAAGGCCTATAAGCCGCTGCTGAAGGAACTGGGGCTCACCTACCCGCAATATCTCGCCATGCTGGCTCTGTGGGAAGAAGACGGCGTGACGGTGGGCGCGCTTGGCGAACGGCTGTTTCTCGATAGCGGCACGCTGACGCCGCTGCTGAAGCGGCTCGAAGCGGCAAAGCTTCTGAAGCGCGAACGCAGCGGAGCGGATGAACGTCAGGTCTTCATCCACCTGACGGAAAAGGGCCGCGCGCTGCGAAAAACCGCCGCCACAATCCCCGGCCGCGCCGCTTCGGCAACCGGGCTGGGGATCAATGAACTCATCGCACTTCGCAGCAAACTCAACGAGTTACGCGAGCAGCTTGCGGAGTAAGTGAGGTTCCCACCAGCGTCATCCCGGGCTTCGAGCCCTTTCCCATCTTCACCATCCAATTCCGTCATGGCCCGACTTGATCGGGCCATCCAGCTACCCGCCGTTTTTCGACAAAGATGGATGCCCCGGTCAAGCCGGGGCATGACGAACAGGGGCTACTTCGAGGGCCTCACGATTTTATATTGCACACAATTTAATTGCTCACTATATATAATGCCTGACGCTTCCCAACCGAAAGGAATGCCCCCATGAAAGTCCTCTATACCGCGCATGCGACGACAAGCGGCGGCCGCACCGGCAAGTCGAAGTCCTCCGACGGCCAGCTCGCCGTCAATCTCGTGACCGTGAAGGAACTTGGCGGTCCGGGCGGCGACGGCACGAACCCCGAGCAGCTTTTCGCGGCGGGCTATTCGGCCTGCTTCCTGAGCGCCGTGAAGCTCGTTGCCGGACAGCAGAAGAAAGCCGTGCCTGACACAGCCTCGATCACAGCCGATGTCGGCATCGGGCCGCGCGACAACGGCGTCGGCTTCGGCCTTGCCGTGACGCTCAATGTCTCGCTTCCGGGCCTCCCCCGGGCAGAGGCTGAGAAGCTCGTCGCGGACGCACATCAAGTGTGCCCCTATTCCAACGCGACACGCGGCAATGTCGATGTGAAGCTCGTTATCGTCTAAAATCGACACGCCTGAAACACCGGCAGGGAGCCCCAAATGGCCAGCGACAAGAACAGGACCGCTTTCGACTTCGAGTTCCAGAGCCTGAAGGGTAAGCCCCTGCCGTTGAAGGCATTCGCGGGACACCCCGTCATCATCGTCAATACGGCGTCGAAATGCGGCTTCACGCCTCAGTATAAAGGCCTCGAAGCCGTGTGGCAGAAGCACAAGGCGGACGGCCTCGTCATGCTCGGCGTGCCGTCAAACGACTTCGGCAATCAGGAGCCGGGCGAAAGCACGGAGATCGCCGAATTCTGCGAGATCAATTTCGGCGTCGATTTTCCGCTCACCGAAAAAGTGCATGTGAAAGGCTCCGACGCGCATCCGCTTTTCAACTGGATCGGCGAGCAAGGCGGCTTCCTCGCAAAGCCGCGCTGGAATTTCTATAAATATTTTATCGGCCGCGACGGCACGCTGAAAACCTGGTTCTCAAGCGTCACGACGCCCGACAGCGCGAAGTTCGGCAACGCGGTGAAAGACCTGCTGAAAAGCTAGGGCCCGGCTGCTTCCAGAACAGTGCGGAAACCGAGATGGCTCGCTGCCAGATCCGCTTCCTGCCCCTGTCGCGAGCCCGCGCGATAGCGCATGCAATAATTCGGCGCGCATAAATATGAGCCACCCTTGATGACATGCTGCGCCACATTGCCCGCATAGGCGTCGCTCGTCCACTCCCATGCATTGCCGATCATGTCGTAAAGGCCGAATCCGTTCGGCTTGAAGCAGCCCGCAGGCGCAAGACCGACGAAACCGTCTTCGCCCGAATTCATCACCGGAAAAACGCCCTGCCAGGTATTCGCATCCTTGGGCTGATCGTGATCCATGGTCGCATTCGGATTGCCGCCACGCGCCGCCCACTCCCATTGCGCTTCGCTCGGCAGCGCCCGGCCCTTCCATTTTGCGTAAGCAAGCGCGTCTTCATAGGCGACGGCGACGACCGGGAAACGCCCGTGCCCCTCAATGGAAGTGTCCGGCCCGCCGGGATGGCGCCAGTTCGCGCCGGGAATATATTGCCACCATTGCGTGATGTTGCCGCTGCCGTCGACACTGTTCGGCATGACGAAGACAACGGCGCCCGCCTTGCGCATATCGTCCGGCAAATTCGGATGCAACGCGGCATCCACCGGGCGCTCGGCGACAGTGACATATCCGGTCGCAGCGACGAATTCGGCAAATTGATCGTTGGTCACTTCATGCCGGTCGATCCAGAAGCCCTGCACCGACATTTGCCGAACGGGTTTTTCTTCCGCATAGACCGTATCGCCCATCTGGAACGTTCCGGCCGGTACGAAAACCATGCCCGGATGCGTGCCCGATGCATCTGTCCCGGCAGCGAGGCAGCGAGGCGGCGCAGCTTGTGCAAGTTGCGCCGCCTGCCTCCCCCCTTGAACCCATAACATCGCGGCGCCCCCCGCCAGCAATGTAACAAGGCCCAGGATCGATAGGCCGAACCGTCGGCTTGTCATCAATGAAGCCGCCTTCTCAGTTCGCCCAGTAGATATATTCGTCGTTCGGGCTCTCCGGCGCATTCGCCGGATGATCGATCGCGATGGCCGCTTCCGCAAGCGCAGGCCAGCCGGCCTTGTGCTGCTGCCCGTCCACCTCCAGCAGCGCAGCCATCAACTCCGCGACCTTTTCAGGATGAACATCGACGAGGTTTTTCTGCTCCGTCGGGTCGTCCTTCAGATTGAAGAGCCAGTTCTTCTTCGGCCGCTCGGAAACCTGCAGCTTCCAGTCGCCATCGAGCAGGGTCTTGTAGTCGCCGGAGCGCCAGTAAAGCGTCTGATGCGGACGACCCGTCTCCTTGCCTTCAAGGAAGGGAATGAGGTTCACGCCATCGACGACGCGATCGGTCGGCACAACCGCGCCCGCAGCACCTGCTGCCGTCGCGAAGATGTCGACATGGCCGACAGGTTCGGCAAATTTCGTGCCCTTGGGCAGTGCCGCCGGCCACTTCATGAAATAAGGCACATGGATGCCGCCCTCAAAGAAGGTCGCCTTCCAGCCGCGATAGGGCTTGTTGATGTCGGGCAAGCCGATGTAATTCGCGCCGCCATTATCGCTGGTGAAGATCACCAGCGTATTCTCATCGAGCCCTTCGGCCTTCAATGCCTCGAGAACATGGCCGACATTTCGGTCGAGCGCGCGGATCATCGCCGCATAGACGCGCATCTCGTGATCCTTGATCATCGGCAGCGCGTCGTAATCCGCTTTCGTCGCCTGAAGCGGCGTATGCGGCGCATTGAAGGCGAGATACATGAAGAACGGACGGTTCTTATTCGCCTTGATCGCTTCGACGGCCTGGCCGCCCAGATAATCCGTCATATATTTATCGGGCGCAAAACGCGGGCCGCCATCCTTGCTCACAGCATAGGGCAGCGCCGCCCAGAGGAACTTGTCGATCGGATCCCAGGGCTGCCTCGACTCCACCATGTCCGGCGCGCCGATAGGTGCATAAAGCTGCGCGCCCATCATGAAGGCGAGCGACTCGTCAAAGCCCTGCGCGCCCGGCTTCATATCGGCCTGTTCGCCGAGATGCCATTTGCCGAACATCAATGTGTGATAGCCCTGCTTCTGCAGAAGCTCGGCCACCGTCACTTCGCTTGCGGGCATGCCCAAGGTGGAGATGGCCGGATAGTTCTCCGCGCGCTCGGGATAATAGATGGGCTTGTGAAGACCATGAGCATCCTCGCCAACCATCTTCATGAAAAGCGGATGCGCGGGCGTGAACTCATAGCCAAAGCGCGTCGCATAGCGCCCGGTCATAATCGCCGCGCGCGAGGGCGCGCAGGTCGCATTGCCCGCATAGCCATTGGTGAGATCGACGCCGTCGGTGGCGATGGAATTCATGTTCGGTGTCGGCACGACGCCGCCCGCAACACCGCCGCCATTGAAGGTCAGATCGTTGTAGCCGAGGTCGTCGGCCAGAATGAGAATGATATTAGGTGGGCGCTTGCCGGCAACGGGCGCCTCCGGCCCCTTTTGCCACGTAACGGGCTGGTTCGGGCCGATGGGATCGCGAAGCTGCGTAATGGCGCGCACGAGAACGATCGGGTTCTGCTTGATATAGAGCGCCCCTCCGATTGCAACGACAACCAGCACGGCAAGCACGCCCCCGCCCCACTTCAATGCTCTCATACGATCCCCCCGCCCGGATGCGCCGCAGTTCGACACATCATTTAATGGATAGCATTACAAAGCTAACCGAAGCAGGCTCGCTGCGCAATGGAGGGAGATGCGGAAATGATCCGAAAAATGCGGAGACGCGGTCAGCGCCCCGGCTGGCCATAGGTGCGGAACTTCTCGACGACGCGAGCCATTTCGGCATCGCTGAGAAGATCGGGCTCGCCGATTTGCAGCGCCCGCCAATATTGGCCGGCCAGCGTTTCAACCTCATGGGCGAGCTTCAGCGCCTCGTCGAGGCTTTGCCCAAGCGCGATCTGGCCGTGATGGGCGAGCAGACAGGCCTTGCGGTCCTGCAATGCCGCAACAGCGTGTCGGCCAAGCTCTTCCGATCCGAAGGTGGCATAGGGCGCGCAGCGAATATCGCGCCCGCCAAGCAACGCGACCATGTAATGAAACGGCGGAATGTCGCGCTTCATCACAGCAAGCGTTACCGCATAGTCCGAATGCGCGTGAACGACGGCCCGGGCATCGGCCCGCGCGGCATAGATCGCCGCATGCATGTGCCACTCGCTCGAGGGCGCGAGGCTGCCTTCAGGCACGCGCCCATCCAGCCCCATCCAGACGATATCGCCCGGCAAAAGGTCGTGATAGGCAAATCCCGTCGGCGTGATGAGCATGCCGTCGCGCCAGCGCAACGACACATTGCCGGAGCGCTGCGGCGACAGCCCCGTGCGCTCAAGATCGAGACCGGCATCGATCACGCTTTGCCGCGCCCAGGCTTCGTCGGAAACCTCAGCCACGTTTGCGCTCGGGATAGAGGGTGAGCAACCCCTCGCGGCTCGCCGCCGCAATGCCGCGCTCGGTGATGAGGCCGGTGACGAGGCGCGCAGGCGTCACGTCGAAGCCGTAATTCGCAGCCTCGCTGCCGGGCGCCGAAATCTCGACGGTCACGATCTCGCCCTGCGCGGTTCGCCCCGTCATATGCGTGACCTCGCGCGCTGAGCGCTGTTCGATTGGAATTTCCGCGACGCCATCATCCAGCGTCCAGTCTATCGTCGTATACGGCAGCGCGACGTAAAACGGCACGTCATTGTCTTCGGCAGCAAGCGCCTTCAGATAGGTGCCGATCTTGTTTGCAACGTCGCCGCGCGATGTCGTGCGATCCGTGCCGACGATGCAGAGATCGACAAGCCCGTGCTGCATCAAATGACCGCCCGCATTGTCGGGAATGATCGTATGCGGCACGCCGTGGCGACCCAGCTCGAAGGCGGTGAGCGAGGCGCCCTGATTGCGTGGCCGCGTCTCATCGACCCAGACGTGAACGGGCAGCCCCGCATCATGCGCCATATAGATCGGCGCGAGC
The DNA here is from genome assembly GCF_049651025.1 of Parvibaculum sp. Classification (GTDB taxonomy): domain Bacteria; phylum Pseudomonadota; class Alphaproteobacteria; order Parvibaculales; family Parvibaculaceae; genus Parvibaculum. The sequence goes on from NZ_JBASBH010000032.1 coordinate 28,928, forward strand.
GCCGTGCCCCAATCGACGCAGGCGAGCCAGCCCGCATTGCAATGCGTCAGCACATTGACGGTCTTGCCGGGTTTTGATTCCGCATGGCCGCGAATAAGCTTCAGCCCCTGCTCGCCGATCTTGCGGCAGATTTCAACATCGTCGTCGCAGATCTTCGCCGCTGCCGCATAAGCGGCCTCGACGCGCGCATTGTGCCCGTGGGGCGAAACGGCGCGAAGCATTTCATCGAGCGCCCATTTGAGATTGATCGCCGTGGGACGCGTCGCCGCCAGCATTTCATAGGCTTCGTGAAGCGCCGCATCGGATGCATCGTCGCGAAGCGCGAGGCAAATCCCGTAAGCAGCCGTCGCACCGATCAGCGGTGCGCCGCGCACAATCATATCCTTGATCGCGCGCGCGGCATCTTCGGCATTGCGCAGACGCAGCGTCTTGAATTCATGCGGCAGCTTCGTCTGGTCGATCACCTCGATGGACCAACCGTCATCCGCAACCCAGATCGTACGATAGTGAACGCCGTCGATTTTCATGGGCCTAACCTCCACGCGATTGTCAGTCGCCGTTGCGGCTCGGACAATCCTCAATTTCCAACTCGGCGATGCGGCGACCTTCCATCTTCGTCACCGTGAAGGCAAGGTCGTCGCGTTCGAGCCTGTCGCCAAGCTCGGGCAAACGCCCGAGATACCACATCACATACCCCGCAATAGTCGAATAATTATCGCCCTGTGTTGCGAGATCCCGCCCTATCGCGACGGACAGATGGCGCACATCGGACCAGCCCTCGACGCGCCAATGGCCGTCGCCGATTTTCGTCAGCCAATGCTCGCCGTCTTCGTCATCGGGAAATTCGCCGGCAATGGCCTCCAGCATATCGGTCGAGGTGACGAGGCCTTGAATGCCGCCATATTCGTCGGTGATGAAAGCAAGCTGAACGCGCGTGAGCCGGAACATGTCGAGCAGCTTCAGCACGCCGAGCCCTTCATGCACGACGAGCGGCTCGCGGATGCTGCGCGCTTCGTCGATGGCGCCCCGCGTCAGCAGGTCTTCCATCAGATCCTTGGCGCGCGCATAGCCGACGAGATCGTCAACACTTGTCCGGCACACCGGATAAAGCCCGTGCGGCGAGTTGCGCAGAATGTCGAGCAGCTTCTCCGGATCATCGGCAAGCGACACCCAGACAATCTCGCGCCGCGGCGTCATGATCGAACTGACAGGCCGCTCGCCCAGCATCAAAACGCCGCTGACCATGCTGCGTTCTTCGGCGCCGAAGACGCGCCCCTCCGCTTCCGTCGCGCCGTTGCCGGAGCCCGCTTCGCCATCTTCGACAGAGCCGCCGAGAAGCCGGAAAATGGCTTCCGCCGTGCGCTGGCGGAACGGCATCGCCGCCACCTGCTTTGCCCTGTTCCTCTGCGTCCACTGGTTGAAGGCTTCGATGAGAATGGAAAAGCCGATGGCCGCGTAAAGATAGCCCTTGGGAATATGAAAGCCGAAACCATCCGCGATGAGGCTGAAGCCGATCATCATCAGAAAGCCGAGGCAGAGCACGACGACGGTGGGATGCGCATTGACGAATGTCGTCAGCGGCTTCGATGCAAGCATCATCACGAGAATGGCGATGATGACGGCGGCCATCATCACCGGCAGGCTGTCGACCATGCCGACGGCGGTGACGACGCTGTCGATCGAGAACACGGCGTCGAGAATGATGATCTGCGTGACGATGAGCCAGAAGCCCGCATGCACCTTGGCGGTGTTGCGGCTCTCATGCGGCGGCTCAAGCCGCTCATGCAGTTCCATCGTCGCCTTGGCGAGCAGGAATATACCGCCGCCCAGCATGATGAGATCGCGCCCCGATACGGAAAATCCGTAAATGGTGACAAGCGGCGCGGTCAGCGTCACGAGCCATGAAATGCTCGCAAGCAATGCAAGGCGCATGATGAGCGCGAGGCTGAGGCCTGTGAGACGCGCGTGATCGCGCTGATGCGGCGGCAGCTTGTCCGCAAGGATCGCGATGAATACGAGATTGTCTATGCCGAGAACGATCTCGAGCACGACAAGGGTAGCAAGGCCTATCCAGATCGTCGGATCAGCAATCCATTCCATCGGGGGTTTTTAGTGCCCTTCAAATGAGCAGAGAGACAGGACTTCAATGTCGAGCGCTTCGAGACGCTCGCGCCCGCCAAGATCGGAAAGCTCGATGACAAAACTGGCCGCCAGCACATTGCCGCCCGTGCGCGCGACGAGTTTTACGGCCGCTTCCGCCGTGCCGCCGGTTGCGATCAGATCGTCGATCAGCAAGACGCGCGCGCCCTCGGCAATGGCGTCGGTGTGAATCTCGACCATGTCGGTGCCATATTCGAGATCATATTCCTCAGCGATCGTCTTCCAGGGCAGCTTGCCCTTCTTGCGCACCGGCACGAAGCCAAGACCGAGCTGATGGGCGACCGCGCCACCAAGAATGAAGCCGCGCGCTTCAATGCCCGCAACGACATCGAACTTGGCGCCCTGATGCAACTGGACCAGCGCATCGACGGCCGTGCGAAAGCCTTCTGCGTCGCCAAGCAGCGTGGTGATGTCGCGGAACATGATGCCGGGTTTGGGATAATCCGGGATCGAGCGAATGAATTTCTTCACATCCATAGTCCTGTAAATCCTTAGGCCTTCAGCACACGGCCCGCCACCGCGTCGAGCCTCTTGATGAGCGCGGGATCGCGCTTGTCGGGAGCGGTGATGAGCGCATTGTCGAGAGCGGTGTCGATGCCCTGCGGCGAGGGCGTACGCTTCGGGCCGAAACTCGTCGCCACTGCGCGCAAGACTGTGCGCGACTGAACGGCATTTTCGCCGAGAATTCTGACGACCGAGGCAACATCCACGTTGTCGTGATGCGGATGCCAGCAGTCGTAATCCGTCACCATGGCGACCGTCGCATATGGAATTTCCGCCTCGCGGGCGAGTTTTGCTTCCGGCATGTTGGTCATGCCGATCACGGAGCAGCCCCAGGAGCGATAGAGGTTTGATTCCGCCAGCGTCGAGAATTGCGGGCCTTCCATGACCATGTAGGTGCCGCCGCGCGCATGGGGAATGCCATGCGCCTTGCAGGCCGCCTCGATATGGTCGCCAAGCCGCGAGCAGACGGGCTCGGCCATCGACACGTGAGCAACGAGGCCGGGGCCGAAGAAGCTCTTTTCGCGGGCGAATGAGCGATCGATGAACTGATCGACGATGACGAAAGTGCCCGGCGGCAATTCTTCCTTCAGCGAACCGACAGCCGAGACGGAGATGATGTCCGTCACGCCCGCGCGCTTCATCGCGTCGATATTGGCGCGATAATTGATGCTGGAAGGCGAATGCACGTGGCCCCGTCCGTGGCGCGGCAGGAAAACCATCTCCACATCGCCGCTATCGGTGGGCAGCACGCCAAAGTGCAGCGCATCGGACGGCTCGCCCCAGGGGCTCGCCACATGCTCCCAGCGCTCATTCTTGAGCCCCGGAAACTCGTAAACGCCGCTGCCTCCGATAACGCCCAGAACCGTCTTCGTCATACCGACCTCTTACCGCCTCCGCGCCGCGCAGGCGGCAAACGTAATAAATGCCCGCTCGCGCGGGCCGCGAAACATAACAAACTAATGCGTCGCGGACATGAAAAAGGGCCCCACACGAGGCCCTTTTCCTAAATCCGATTGTCTGCGGCCCGTTTAGTGCTGGTCGGACCAGACTTTGCGCGTCGCAAAGAAGAGAATTCCTGCGAGCACCAGAAGGTAGATCATGACCTGGAAGCCCATGCGATGGCGCTGTTCGAGCTTGGGCTCTGCAGTCCACATCATGAACGCCGAAACGTCCTTCGACATCTGATCGACCGTATTGGGCGTGCCGTCGCCGTAATCGACCTGGCCTTCCGCAAGCGGCGGCGGCATGGCGATCACGCCGCTACCCGCAGCAAAATACGGGTTGTAATGACCGCCTGCCGGCATGGCTACGTCCGCCGGTGCATCCTTGTAGCCCGTCAGCAGGGCATGGATGTAATCGGGGCCGCCGTTACGCGCCTTGGCGAGCAACGACAGGTCCGGCGGCGCAGCGCCGAGCGAGGCGGCTGCCGCTTCCGGATTCGGATAGGGAGCCGGCATCTTGTCCTTGCCTTCGCCGGGACGCTCGAACATGTCGCCGGACTGATCGGGGCCGTCCTGCACCTTGATTTCGGCGGCAAGCGCCTTCACTTCCGGGCCGCTGAACTCCGGCCCACCGGGCTCGCCCAGATTGCGGAAGTGGATGAGGTCCATCGAATGGCAGCTTGCGCAGACTTCCTTGTAGACCTTGTAACCGCGACGAAGCTGGCTGCGGTCAAAGGTGCCGAAGGGGCCGTTGAACGACCAGTCCACATGTTCCATTTCCGGACCGCTCTCCGCTGCCTGAACGGAGGCAGTGGAGACGAAGGCCGCGGCCATGGCGACCGTCGCAAAGGCGGCCACGGTGGAAAGCTTCTGGATCATCTTCATTTTCATATCCGTCTCTCCCCCACTCAGCTCTTCGCCGCGGCGGTATGACCGCCGAGCACCGAAGCCGAAATGCTTTCCGGCAAGGGCTTGGGTTTTTCGATCAGGCCCAACAGCGGGAACAGAACGAGGAAGTGGAAGAAATAGTAGAACGAGAGAATGCGCGACAGATGCGTGATGGTGAAGGAGATGTCGCCGACCTGGGCAACAACATTGTCAGGCAACTGACCGCCGCACCAGCCGAGCACCAGACACACAACGATGTGGATCCAGAAGAACTGCTTGTAGAGCGGGCGGAAACGCGCCGAACGAACCTTCGACGTATCGAGCCAAGGCAGGATGAACAGCACCGCGATGGCGCCGAACATCAGAATAACGCCACCGATCTTGGACGGCACGGCACGCAGGATCGCGTAGAACGGCAGCAGGTACCATTCCGGCACGATGTGCAGCGGCGTCTTCAGCGGATCGGCCACAACGTAGTTCTCGACGTCGCCCAGCGAGTTGGGCGCGTAGAACACGAAATAGGCGAACATGATCATGAACAGAACGAGGCCGAACGCGTCCTTACTGGTGTAGTAAGGATGGAACGGAACCATGTCCTGCTTGCCCTTGGCATTGATGCCAGCGGGGTTGCCGTTGCCGGGCACGTGCAGCGCCCAGATGTGCAGGATGACGACGCCCGCGATCAGGAACGGGAAGAGATAGTGCAGCGAGAAGAAGCGGTTGATGGTCGGATCGCCGATCGCAAAACCGCCCCAGAGCCACGTCGCAATCGACTGGCCGACAAAGGGGATTGCACCGAAGAGGTTGGTGATGACCGTCGCGCCCCAGAAGCTCATCTGGCCCCAGGGAAGCACGTAACCGAAGAACGCCGTCGCCATCATCAGGAGATAGATGAGGCAGCCGAGGATCCACAGCACTTCGCGCGGCGCCTTGTAGGAACCGTAGTAAAGGCCGCGGAACATGTGGATATAGACGGCGATGAAGAACATCGAGGCGCCGTTTGCGTGAATGTAACGCAGGACCCAGCCGTAGTTCACGTCGCGCATGATGTGCTCGACGCTGGCAAAGGCGAGCGCCGTCGTCGGGACGTAATGCATCGCCAGCACGACGCCGGTGATGATCTGCACGACGAGGCAGAAGCTCAGGACGCCGCCGAAGGTCCACCAATAGTTGAGGTTCTTCGGCGTCGGATAATCGACGAAGCTGTCATTGACGAGGCGAAGGATCGGTAGGCGCTCGTCGAGCCAGCGGCTTGCGCCGTTGGCGGGTGTATAGGTGCTCTCACCACTCATGGATTGCCCTCTCAGCCGATCTGGATCTTGGTAGCGGAAACGAACTTGTAGGGCGGCACCTCAAGATTGAGCGGCGCCGGGCCCTTCCGGATGCGGCCGGACGTATCGTAGACCGAACCATGGCAGGGGCAGAAATAGCCGTCATACTCGCCCTTGTAGGCGAGCGGCACGCAACCTAGATGCGTGCAGATGCCGATCAGGATGAGCCACTCTTTTTCAAGCTTGCCGTCGGGGCCAGCCTTGAGTCGTGCGTCGTCGGTCTGCGGATCCTTGAGATCTGCAAGATTGACGTCTTCTGCCGCCTTGATTTCCGCTTCCGAGCGATGGCGGACGAAGACGGGCTTGCCGCGCCACTTCACGGTGATTTCCTGGCCGACGGGAACGGCCCCGATATCGAGTTCGATCGAGGCAAGAGCCAGAACGGAAGCGTCCGGGTTCATCTGGTCGATCAGCGGCCAGACAGCGGCAGCGGCGCCAACGGCCGCAAACGCTCCAGTTGCTACATAAAGGAAATCGCGCCGTGTCGGCTCGACCGCGTGGATTTCTGCCACGGTTGGGCTCTCCTCGTATGAATTAGGCCGACCGCCGCCCGCCTTCCTTGGCGGAGCCCCCGAGGTCGCTCTCAATGGGCATCAAGACGACGTGGCGCAAACCTGTTAGACCGGACGAAAGCTACGCATGGCGCGGAGACGAATCCCCCGCTTTCGCCCCATGTGCGAGGTTTTGTGGCATCCAATCAACTGCTTGTCTAGGGGATCGTTGGTTGTGGCAGGATGACGCATCGCCGCACAACCGAATGGCGGCTTCCCTTGGCTTTTCGCGAGTCGTTCGCGATGGGAAGGAGACCGATGCGCCTTGCGCTCTACGAACCCGACATCCCGCAGAACACAGGCACATTGATCCGCCTGGGTGCATGCCTCGGCGTGCCTGTGGATATCATAGAACCTGCCGGTTTCCCTTGGGGCGACCGCGCGTTGAAGCGCGCGGGGCTCGACTATTGGGAACTTGCCGAGCTGACCCGTCACGCCTCCTGGGACGACTATGTCCGTTCATACGGTGCGACCGGTTGCCCTGCGGCGCGCCGCCTCGTTCTCCTGACGACCAAAACCGCCGAACCTTATACGAGCTTCGCTTTCCAGCCCGGCGACACGCTTCTCGTCGGGCGGGAGACGGCAGGGGTGCCAGAGCAGGTCCATGCGGCGGTTGACGCACGCGTCACCATTCCGATGCAGCCCCCTGCCCGGTCCCTCAACGTGGCGATTGCCGCCGCGATGGTGTTGGGCGAAGCACTGAGGCAGACAGAGGGCTTCGGGCCGCGTAAAAGCGCCCCGGCTCAAGCGGGAGACTGAAGGATGACGGCAATGGCGACGGCGACTGTAAACCTCACCGAGACACGTAAAGCGCGCGCGGCGGCCTGGTTCCGCGAACTTCGCGACCGTATCTGCGCCGAATTCGAGAAAATCGAGGATGAACTCGCCGGCACCCTCTCCGACCGTGCACCGGGCCGCTTCGAACGCAAGCTCTGGACACGCGGCGACGGCACCTCGGACCAGGGCGGCGGCGAAATGTCGATCATGCATGGCCGTGTCTTCGAAAAAGTCGGCGTCCATATCTCGACCGTTCACGGCGAGTTTTCCGAAGACTTCCGCAAGCAGATGCAGGGCGCGGAAGAAGACCCCCGCTTCTGGGCTTCCGGCATCTCGCTGATCGCCCATATGCAGAACCCGCGCGTGCCTGCCGTTCACATGAACACACGCCATGTCATGACGACGAAAGCCTGGTTCGGCGGCGGCGGCGACCTGACGCCCGTGCTCGACGTGCAGCGTCGCGACGACCATCCCGACACGCTCGACTTTCACGCTTCGATGAAGCGCGCCTGCGACGCCCATGACGCCGACTACTATCCGCGTTTCAAGAAATGGTGCGACGAGTATTTCTACCTGCCGCATCGCAAGGAACCGCGCGGCACGGGCGGCATTTTTTACGACCACCACGACAGCGGCGACTGGGAGAAGGATTTCGCCTTCACGCAGGATGTCGGCCTCGCCTTCCTCGACATCTACCCCCAACTCGTCCGCCGCCACATGAACGAAAGCTGGACGGCGCAAGAGCGCGACGAACAACTGATCCGCCGTGGGCGTTATGTCGAGTTCAACCTGCTCTACGACCGCGGCACGACCTTCGGTCTGAAGACAGGCGGCAACGTGGATTCGATCCTCTCGTCCATGCCGCCCGAGGTGAAGTGGCCATAAACGGACTCGCCACAAACGGACTCGATTGCCGGATTTTTCCGTCGGGCCTAAACTTCCCTGCATGGTCGCCACGATAACATTGCAGCAAGGCTCGATCTGCGTGATCGACTACCGTTGCGCCACCGCGCCGGACGAGAAGCCTTATACCGAACTGCATGGAGATCACTCGATCTCCTATGTGCGCAAGGGCACCTTCGGCTACAGCCTGCGCGGGCAAACCCATGAACTGGTTGCAGGCTCGGTGCTGGTCGGCCATCCGGGCGACGAGTTTATGTGCACTCACGATCACCACATCTGCGGCGATGAGTGCCTCGCCTTTCACATGACACCGGAGATCGTCGAAACCATCGATGACAAGGCCGATATCTGGCGCCTGGGCGGTCTCCCGCCCCTGCCCGAGTTGATGGTGATCGGCGAGCTCGCGCAGGGCGCCGCCGAAGGCCGCAACGATATCGGCCTCGATGAAATCGGGCTGATATTCGCCTCGCGCTTCGTCAATATCGCCACCGGCCACAAGCGCCGCACCCAGAGCGCACCTGCACGCGACCGCCGCCGCGCGGTCGAAGCGGCAATGTGGATGGATGCACATTCCGACACGGAGATTGATCTCGATAGCGCTGCGAAGGAAGCGGGCTTGAGCCCCTTCCATTTCCTGCGACTCTTTTCCAATGTGCTCGGCGTGACGCCGCATCAATATCTCGTACGCTCGCGCCTGCGCCACGCTGCGCGACTGCTTGGGCAGGATACCCGCCCCATCACCGACATCGCTTTCGATGTGGGCTTCGGCGATCTGTCCAATTTCGTCCGCACGTTTCACCGCGCGGCAGGCGTCTCACCACGCGCCTTTCGGCAAGCCGCCAAAGGCGACCGCAAGATTCTCCAAGAGAGGCTGACGCCCCCTTTCGTAAGATGATCTCCAACCCAAACGGAGGTTCACATGTACGACCATATCGGAGTGAAAGTGAAAGACCTCGAGGCAAGCACGCGCTTCTATAAAGCCGCGCTGGCGGGCCTCGGCCATGTTCTTCATCCCGGCGACGAAACCTATGCGGGCTTCGGCCCCAAAGGCGAGCCGGGCTTCTGGCTTCACCGAAACGACAAGGCAAAGGGCGGCGCGCATATCGCTTTCCGCGCCGAGGATCACGCCGCCGTCGACCGTTTCCATAAGGACGGCCTCAAGGCGGGAGGAAAAGACAATGGCGCGCCGGGCCCCCGCGCTGATTACGGCCCGACCTATTACGCCGCCTTTCTCATCGACCCTGACGGCAACAATGTCGAAGCGGTGTGCCTCTGATGGCTTCGATCCACAAGGAAATCGTGATCGATGCGAAGCCGGACGACGTATGGGCGGCGCTTGCAGATTTCGGCGCATTGCATACCCGCCTTGCAACCGGCTTCGTCACCGATACGCGACTTGAGCCGGGCGCCGCCGCCCGCATCGTCACCTTCTCAAACGGCAGCACGGCGCGCGAATTGCTGGTGACAAAGGACGATGCGCGCCGCCGCCTCGTCTATGCGGTCGCCGCAAACGAACGCATCACCCAGCACAGCGCTTCAGTACAAGTTTTTGCGGAGGATGCGGAACGCAGCCGCTTCGTCTGGATTGCGGATGTGCTGCCGAACGAAATCGGCAGCTACATCGATGAGCAAATGGAACTCGGCGCAGGCTTCATCAAGCAGACGCTCGAGCGCCGATAGCTCAACCCAACAGGCTCCATGCGACCAGGGCGCCTACCTCGACCATGGCGATAACATTGAGCTGTGTACGGAAAGGCTCCTTGCGCGTCTTGTGGCGCAGGCGTTGTTGGGCGAGGATCGAACCGAATGCGCCGCCGATTGCCGCGATCGTCAACAGCGTCTTTTCCGGGATGCGCCGAAGATCGCGCTCGGCGCATCGCTTGTCCCATGCGAAAGCGCCATAGGCGACGGCATTGACTGTAAGCAAATAGACGGCAAGTTCAGACGGCATCGTCTCAGTTCTTCCCGTCTTCGACCACCTGCCGCAGCGTGCCGCGCAACATGCCGTGCTGGCCGAAGTCCCATGTGCCGCCGAATGCGATATCGTCGACGAGCCAGCCCTTGACGCTGCGCACAAGCGCCACCTTGTCGGTCCATGTCGTCGGTTTGGCACCGCCTTCTTCACGGTAAACGAGATCGACATCGCAATAGGCCCGATCTGCCTCCACCGTGCACTGGCCGAGCTTGAAGGAAGTCGGCCCCTCAAAGAGCGACGAGAAGAGATCGCCCTCGACAAAAGGCGGCTCCTCATTATTGGTCTTTTTCGTATGCGCCTCTTCAGCCGCTGCCGCATCGGCGAGCAAACTGGAAAGGCCTGCCGACAACAGCGGCGCGAATTTGGCGCGCTGCGCGGCGTCGGGTACGCCGCTCGGCTTCATATCGATATAGAGCCTATAAAACGCCGTCGCGTTTTTTGCCGGACCGGGACTGGCTGCACAAGCAGGCAACGAAAACCCTACAGCGACACATGTCGCCAGAACCAAACGTCGCATCAAAGCCCCCCGCTTTGGCAGCGACGATCAATAGACCGTCGCCTGCACCACTGCCTTCAACCGCTCGATGATCGAGAATTCGTCGTCGGTGAAATCGGCGTCGACCCACCATTCCTCGACCTCGCGCTGAACGCGACCGATTTCAGGGCCTTCGGGCACGCCTGCCTGTTTGATCATCTGGCCGGTCAGCATGAAATCGGGCTTCACCCAGCTATCGGCCATGGCAAGCATCGCGCGCCACTGAAACGTGTTGTGCCCCGGACGATCTTCCGCCCAGCCGAGCATCACGCGATCCTTGAACGTCTGGACGCCAATCAGATAAAGCGCCTTGCGCACTTCCTTGATCGACAGATAGGCGACGATCTTCGTCTTGTCGGTCAGCATGGCCTCCACACGATCACGGTCGCGGTTGGAAAGCCTGAGCCGCGCTGCAAGGGCCGCAACGCCCGCCGCATCGAGATCGAGTGTCGAAGCGAGGCGGAGCAGCGCATCGCTGGTGAATAGCTGGTTCGCCTCGATGCCAACAAGCTTTTCGAAACGATCGAGACGCGAGGCCTCAGGCAGCACGATCGGCAGGATGCCTGCCGCCGCCATCTGGCGGAATGCCGCGCCTGCATTGTCCGCAGCGGCGATTTTCAAAAGCTCGTCGCGCACGCGCTCGCCGGACAATTGCCGCAAGCCCTCGCGCGCATCGGCACAAGCCTTGAGGCTATCCGCATCCGGTTCGCCCTTGCCATACCAGGCATGAAAACGAAAGAAGCGCAGCACGCGCAGATAATCTTCCGCGATCCGCGCATTCGCATCGCCGATGAAGCGTACACGCCGCGCCGCAATATCCTCGCGACCCGTCCCCAGCGGATCGTGAACCGTGCCGTCGGCATCGGCATAAAGTGCGTTGATCGTGAAGTCGCGACGCTTTGCGTCTTCCACCCAATCGCCGGTGAAGGCGACATCGGCGCGACGGCCATCGGTCTTGACGTCGACGCGCAAGGTCGTGATCTCGAAATGACGCGAAGGCGTCACCGCCATCACGGTGCCATGATCGATCCCCGTGGGGACGACCTTGATGCCTTTGGCGGTCAGAAGCTCCGTGACACGCTCCGGCGTATCGGCGGTTGCGATATCGACATCGCTGACCGGCTCGCCCATGAGTTCGTTGCGCACTGCGCCGCCGACGAAACGAGCGCCGACGCCCAATGTGTCCATCACCATGCGGGTGTCCGCATGGCTCAGCCATTCTGCCCGTGCCAGTTCTTTTTCCGCACTCATCGTCTCACTCCCTCGAAGTCCTGTCCGGCGAAAATCCGGTCATACATGTTCTTCAACATGCCCGCCGTCGCACCCCAGATATAATGCCCATTATATGGCATGGCGTAATATTCGCGCTCTTTCCCACGCCATGTGGCCTTGTGACGCTCATGGTTCCTCGGGTCCATCAGGAAGGACAGCGGCACCTCGAAAACCTCGGCAACCTCGCCGTCGTAAATCTGAAGCGTGAAGCCCGGTTTGACGAAGCCCACCACCGGCATGATGCGAAAGCCCGTTCCCGTCTCATAGGCATCGAGAAAGCCCGCAACCTCGATAAAGCTGGATTTGAGGCCGACTTCCTCATCCGCCTCGCGCAGCGCCGCTTCCGACACGGTCTCCCCCGGCTCGATTTTGCCGCCCGGAAAGGCGACCTGGCCTGCGTGATTGCCCAGATTGTCGGAACGGCGCGTCAGCAAGACGCTCGGCCCCGCCAAATGCTCGACGACGGGCACAAGCACGGCGGCAGCGCGCAGGGTCGGCCGGTCTTCGCGGTCCGCCCATTCGAGTGGCGCGAGATCGCCATCGCCCTTTGGCGCGTCCGCAGTGAGCAGGGCCTCGCGAGACGGGGCGTGCCTGTCCACACGGGCAAGAATGAGATCGCGGTAGTTTTCCATACGCAGGTGGGCCTAAAAGGCCATCTCCTCAGCAGGCATGAAGGGATAGAAAACGCCGCCCGACCAGACGCCGAACCACTTGCGCCCCTCATGCATCTCTTCCGTCCCAAGCTCGACGAGATCGTAAAAGACGGCGCGGTTGATCAACGCCTCAAGCCGCGCCCTGACATGAACATATGGAGAAGGCTCGCCGGTCGCCTCGTCGACCACAAAGCGAATCGGATGATCCGGCCCCGCCACGGTGCTGTCGCCGACGCTGGTGGTGAAAGTGAGTTGCTGGGCCGTGCCCTCGCCCTTCACCGTCATGGCGACCGCGAGAAAGGGCGCATCCTCGACCTTGATCCCGACCTTCTCGACCGGCGTCACCAGATAATATTTGCCGTCCTCGTCATGCCGGAGGATCGTCGAGAAGAGGCGAACGAGCCTTTCCCGCCCGATCGGCGTGCCCATATAGAACCAGGTGCCGTCGCGGGCGATTCGCATGTCGAGATCGCCGCAGAACTCGGGATTCCACAAGTGCACGGGCGGCAAGCCGCGCGCCTTCTTGCCTTCGCTCTCGGCGGCGGAGAGCAAACCGGCTGTCTCTGCGCTTTTTGCTCCGGCAGGCTGTTTTTGTGTCGGCGAGGCCATCTATCGACGCTTCCCTGATGCTTTACCGCTTGAGCGGACATAATATCGCCACCGAGCCATCGGCCAATGGTGCCAATATAAGGTGGATTGTTGGACACGCGCGCCTATCGCATTCGCGACGGCACATCCTATACTTAGGTCAATGCAGACACTCAGTGAAGCGAACGGCGACGCCGTTCAGGAAATCGAAGCTTCGGTCGCCAAGATCGCCGAGGCACGAGCCGCCATTAGTGAAGTCATTTACGGGCAGGAACAGGTGATCGATCAGACGCTTGTGACCGTCCTTGCGGGCGGCCACGCACTGCTTGTCGGCGTGCCAGGCCTCGCCAAGACCTTGCTGGTACACACAATGGGCGCCGTGCTGGGACTGGACGACAAGCGCGTCCAGTTCACGCCGGACCTGATGCCTGCTGACATTCTGGGCTCGGAAGTGCTGGAGGAAAGCGAGCGCGGCTCGCGCAGCTTCCGCTTCCTCAAGGGTCCCGTTTTCTGCCAGTTGCTGATGGCCGACGAAATCAACCGCGCCTCCCCGCGCACCCAGTCCGCGCTGCTCCAGGCCATGCAGGAAAAACAGGTCACCGTGGCGGGCGTCCGCTACGAATTGCCCGCCCCCTTTCACGTGCTGGCCACGCAGAACCCGCTGGAGCAGGAGGGCACCTATCCGCTCCCCGAAGCCCAGCTCGACCGTTTTCTGACGCAGATCGACGTCAACTACCCCGATCTCGAAGCCGAGCGGCGCATGCTGCTGGCGACAACGGGCAGCGAAGAAGTGAAGGTCCGCCCGGCCATGACGGCTGAAGATCTGCGCGCCGCCCAGCGCCTTGTCCGCCGCGTGCCGGTGGGTGAAAAGGTCGTCAATGCGATCCTTGAACTCGTCCGCTCCGCCCGGCCCGAGGAAGGCGCTTCCGAGGAAGTCGAACGCCATGTTGCCTGGGGCCCCGGGCCGCGCGCCAGTCAGGCGCTGATGTTGGCAGTCCGCGCCCGCGCGCTGATGGACGGGCGCTTCTCGCCCTCGGTCGAAGACGTGAAGGCGCTTGCCGCGCCGGTGCTTCGCCACCGCATGGCGCTCAATTTCTCGGCACGTGCCGAAGGCGTCACGGTAAGCGGCGTCATCGACCGCCTCTGCCGCAACATCATCTGAACGACAGAGCCATGCGGCTTCCCTTCTCGCTTGCCGCGACCCCGACAGCGACAGGCCTGCGTGAACAGGCCGATACGCTGGCGGAAGCCTTGCCGCCTCTGGTTGCAGAGGCGGAGCGCATTGCCAATACCGTTGCGCAAGGCGTGCATGGCCGCCGCCGCACGGGCATGGGCGAAAGCTTCTGGCAGTTCCGCCGCTTCCGTGAGGGCGACACTGCCGCCTCGGTCGACTGGCGACATTCGGCACGCTCGCGCCACCTCTTCGTGCGCGAAGCTGAAGTGGAGGCCGCCGAAAGCGTATGGATATGGCGCGACGGGTCTGCGTCGATGGACTACGCCTCCGAATTCGCGCCCCTGACCAAGAAAGACCGCGCAACCGTTCTCGCTCTGGCGCTGACATCGCTGCTCATTCAGGGCGGTGAAAGCGTTGCGGCGCTGGGCGGTGGCATGCCGCCGACCAATGGCCGCGCCGCGCATCGCCGCATGGCCCATCTGCTGCTCGACACACCGACAACAAGCGCAACCGCGACGGGGCTTGAAAGCCTGCCGCCGCCCGAACATCTGCCGCGTTATGCGCAGGTCGTGCTGATAAGCGATTTTCTCTCGCCCGCGGAAGACATCGTCGCCCGCATCAAGGGCTATGCGGCAGAAGGCATTCGCGGCCATCTCATTCAGGTGCTCGATCCGGCGGAAGAAGATCTGCCCTTTACGGGCCGCACGGAATTTGTCGGCGTCGAGGAAGATCTGCGCCTGATGATCGGCCGTGCGGAACGCCTGCGCAAAGCCTATCATGCGCGCCTCGCCCTCCACCGCGACCACATCATGGAAGCGGCGCAACGCATCAACTTCACCTTCGCCACGCATCGGACCGACCGCGCGCCGCATACGGCGCTGCTGGCGCTTTACGGCGCATTGTCCGGCGAGATCGACGCGCGCAAGCCGCGTTCGGGAGCCTGATCCGTGCTCCAGCTTGGCCCCCTCGCTTTCGCAACGCCCTGGATGCTTCTCGGCCTCGCCGTGCTGCCCGCCATCTGGTGGCTGCTGCAGATCAGCCCGCCGCTTCCAAAGCGCGTCCGCTTCCCCGCGATCCGCTTGCTTGTCGGCCTTGCCCGCGAAGAAGAAACGCCAGCCCATACGCCACTCTGGCTTTTAATCCTGCGCTCGGTGCTCGCCGCGCTGATCGTGCTGGCGCTCGCCGATCCCTTGTGGAACCCCGCGCCGACCGTTGCAGGTTCCGGCCCGCTGCTCATAGTCACCGATAATGGCTGGGCCGCCGCCACCCATTGGCGCGACCGCGCAAATGCAATGGATGCACTGATTGCAGGCGCGCGGCGCAACAATCGCCCCGTACTGGTCGTCGGCACAGCGCCCACCGCCACGGCGCCCGATCTCGATTTTGAATCCGCCGATGATGCGGCAGCCCGCGCCCGCGCTTTGCAACCGCAACCGATCGCGCCCGACCGCACCGCCCTGCTCACGCGGCTTCAGGCGGCAAAGGCACTGCCGAAATCCATACAGGTGATCTGGCTGAGCGACGGTTTCGATTATGGCCGGGTAGCTGAATTTTCCGCGGGCCTGTCGAAGCTTGCAGGCTCCGCAAGCCTCGAAGTCGTTGAACCGCGCATCGATCAGCGCGCGCTGGCGCTTCTGCCGCCCGCATCCGAAGGCGAGGCCTTTGTTGCAACCGTTGTGCGCGCCGCAGACAGCGCCGCACAAACAGGCAGCGTTCATGCACTGGGTATCGATGGCGGAATTCTCGGCGAAGCGCCCTTCGCCTTTGCGAGCGGCGCGGAGAAAGCCGAAGCCCGCTTCGACCTGCCGCTCGAACTCAGAAACCGCATCACCCGGCTCAACATAGCCGATGAAACATCGGCAGCCGCGACGACGCTGATCGATGAACGCTGGCGCCGCCGCACGGTGGGGCTCGTTTCCGGCGCGCAAAGCGAAGAAGCGCAGCCCCTGCTCTCCGACCTCTATTATCTTCAGCGCGCCATAGGCCCTTACGCCGAAATCCGCACAGCATCGCGCGACCGCAAAGGCCAGAGCGAGATCGGCAACCTCCTCTCGTCGCCCCTCTCCGTTCTCGTCCTCGCCGATGTCGGCAATCTGACGGGCGTGGACCGCGAAGCGATTGCCGAATGGGTCGGCAAGGGCGGCGTATTGCTGCGTTTCGCCGGACCGAAACTAGCCGCGCAGGAAAAAACGCTGTCAGACGACGAAACAATGCCCGTGCCGCTGCGCACAGGTGGCCGTGCGCTTGGCGGCGCACTCTCCTGGACGAACCCGCAGCATCTCGCACCCTTCGATGCGGGCAGTCCGTTTGACGGCCTCGATGTGCCCGGCGACGTCGCCGTTTCACGGCAGGTGCTGGCCGAACCGACGCTCGAACTTGGCAGCCACACATGGGCGCGCCTTCAGGACGGCACGCCGCTTGTCACCGCCGCAACGCGCGGCAAGGGCCTCCTCGTTCTCTTTCACGTGACGGCAAATAGCGACTGGTCGAACCTGCCGCTGTCCGGCCTCTTCGTTGACATGCTGAGGCGCGTGATCGGCCTGTCGCAAGGCGTCGCCGCAAGCACGGGCGAGACAAGCGCGAGCGAAGCGACATTCTCGCCGGTGCGCACGCTGAACGGCTACGGCCAATTGAACGCGCCGCCCGCGACGGCAACACCCATATCCGTCGCGACCTTCGACAAGACGCCCATCACCCCGCGCCACCCGCCGGGGCTTTACGGGCCTGTCGACAATCCGCGCGCGCTCAATCTGGCAAAAACGGACATCAAGCTGCAACCGCTCGGCGCACTTTCAGGCGTCACGTCGCGGCATCCTTTCGCCGAGACGGCGGAGACACGCTTGCGTCCCTGGGCGCTGGCACTGGCGCTCGCCCTCATCATCGCCGACGGCATCGCCGCCCTTTATGTGACGGGGCTTTTCGATACGACGCCGATCCGCCGCCGTCGCGGCGCTAATATTCTTCCCGCAATCGCCCTCACGCTCGGCGCGCTGACGCTGATACAGGCGCCGCCCGCCCGCGCAGCCGGCAATGCCGATGCCTTCGCGCTCAAGGCATCGATCGACACGCATCTTGCCTATGTCATCACCGGCGACGCGGCGACCGATGAGATCAGCCGCGCGGGCCTTGCGGGCCTTGCAGAGGTGCTGCGCTCGCGCACCTCATTTGAGGCTGCCGACCCGATGGGCGTCGACGTGACGCGCGACGAGCTGGCTTTCTTTCCACTGCTCTATTGGCCCATGACGCCGGGGCAGGAAAATCTTTCCGCCGAAACGCTCGCCCGCATCGACACCTATATGAAAAATGGTGGCACCATCCTGTTCGACACGCGCGATCAGGATCGTTCATTCGGCACGGCAACGGGACCGGGCACGGAAACGCTCCGCCGTCTGATGGGCCGTCTCGATCTGCCGACGCTTCAGCCTGTCTCCGGCAACCATGTCCTGACGAAATCCTTCTATCTCTTGCATGAGTTTCCCGGCCGATTTGCAGGAGGGCAAGTCTGGGTCGAAAGCACCGGCACAGGCGCCGACGCGCAAGGCGGGCGCTCCAATGACGGCGTCTCCGCCGTTGTCGTCGGATCGAACGATTACGCCGCCGCATGGGCGCGCGACGCGCAGGGCCGCCCCATGTTTCCTTGCGAGCCCGGCGGCGAAATCCAGCGCGAGATGGCTTTTCGTTTCGGCGTCAACCTCGTCATGTACGCGCTCACCGGCAACTACAAGGCCGATCAGGTGCATGTGCCCGCTCTGCTCGAGCGGCTGGGGAATTAGGGCCGCAGCATGCAACCAGCCATCTCAGCCGCAGCCTCCTGGGACATTGTCTTCGAGCCGACATTGCCGCTCGCGCTGATCGTCGTGCTCGGCCTCATCGGCGCGGCTGTCATCGCCTATTCCGCATGGCGCGGCGCGCGCGGCGCGCCATGGCGCACGGCAGCGCTCGCCGTAACGCTTGTCGCCCTGCTCAATCCGACCATGCGGCAGGAAGACCGCCAGGCCATTCCCTATGTCGCGGCAATCGTCATCGACAAAAGTCAGAGCATGGAGATCGGCAATCGCCCGAAGGAAGCGCAAGCGGCCCTCGCGCATATAGAGAAAAGCCTCAAGGGCATCTCCGGCATCGAAACCCGCATCGTCACGGTTGAAGGCGGCGCGAGCGGCACGACCGAAAACGGCGAAGGCACGAGGGCTTTCTCGGCACTCGAACAGGCGCTTGCAGACGTACCGCGCGAACGCGTTGCGGGCGCAATCATCATCACCGATGGCGAAATCCACGATGTACCGAAAAGCGCCAAGTCTCTCGGCTTCGACGCGCCTGTGCATGGCCTCATTGTCGGTCGCAAGAACGAAAAGGACCGCCGCCTGACTGTCGTTGAAGCGCCGCGCTTCGGCATCGTCAACGAGCCGGTCAAGCTTGCCTTCCGCGTCGACGATACGGGCACCGAAGGGCCGACTGGCGTCATCGCGCCGGTGACGATTGCAATCGACGGTCAGGAAGTGATGAAGACCGACGTCGCGGTCGGCGAAGACACGCAGGTCTCGCTCTCGCTGAAGCATGGCGGCCCGAATGTGATCGAGATAGACGTCGCGCCGGGACCGGACGAGCTGACGCTTCTGAACAATCGCGCCGTCGTTGTCGCCAACGGCATCCGCGACCGGCTGCGCGTGCTCCTCGTCTCAGGCGAACCAAATCCCGGCGAGCGCACATGGCGCAATCTTCTGAAGGCCGATCCGTCTGTCGACCTCGTTCACTTCACGATTCTGCGCCCGCCTGAGAAGCAGGACGGAACGCCGATCAACGAGCTTTCACTGATCGCCTTTCCCACGCGCGAACTTTTTGTCGACAAGCTGAACGAGTTCAACCTCATCATCTTTGACCGCTACAAGCGGCAAGGCGTGCTGCCGCTCGAATATATTTCGAACATTGCCGAGTATGTCGAAAATGGCGGCGCGGTATTGAATGCGGCGGGCCCCGCTTTCGCCTCGCCCTTCTCGATCTATCGCACGCCTCTTGCCGCCGTTCTGCCCGCGCAACCGACTGGCGATATCACGCTTGGCGGCTTCCGCCCCCATGTGACGGAGACCGGCCACAAACATCCCGTGACGGCAGACCTGCCGGGCGGCAACACATCGCCCGAACAATGGGGCCGCTGGTTCCGCGTCATCGACAGCAAGGTCGATCGCGGCGAAGTCATCATGGATGCGCCGGGCGGAAAACCGCTCATCGTGCTCGACCGCGCAGGCAAGGGCCGCGTTGCGCAGGTCATGTCGGATCAGCTCTGGCTCTGGTCGCGCGGCTATGAAGGCGGCGGCCCGCAGGCCGAGCTTCTGCGCCGCCTCGCGCATTGGCTGATGAAGGAACCCGATCTCGAAGAGGAAAACCTCTCCGCCACGATCGACGGCACGACGCTCACGGTGAAGCGCCGCACCATGTCCGACGAAACGCCGGATGCGCAAGTGACGACGCCTTCGGGGAAAACCACGACACTCAAGCTCGAAAAATCCGCGCCGGGCCGCTTCGAAGCACGCATGAACGCAACCGAGCTCGGCCTCTATCGCGTCACACAGGGCGACCTCAACGCCGTCACGGCGGCAGGGCCGCTCAACCCGCGCGAATTCGCCGATGTGCGCGCGACGGACGCCTTGCTGAAACCCGTTACAACCGAAACGGGCGGCGGCATTTACTGGGTCGGCAAGGACGCCGCCGATACGCCGAACATCCGCACCGTACGCCCGGCTCACGATGCGGCGGGCGACGACTGGCTCGGCCTGCGCCGCAACGAGCAATATCTCGTCCGCGCCGTCCATCAGGTGCCGCTGCTCTCCGGCCCCCTCGCCCTCATCCTGATCCTCGGCACGCTGGCCCTCGCCTGGCGCCGCGAAGGCCGCTGACGGTCCGATCCGCCATTCATGCGCCGCCTTGCCTGTCGTAAAGCCGTGGCGTATGTTCCCGAGTGTTATAATATCACATTCGCAGGCCGTAAGATGAAGAGCCTCACATTCATGGGCGCGAGCGCGACCCATCGCCTCCTCATCGCGGCGGCATGCATCGTCGTTCTCTGGTTCGCCGTTTTCTGGGCGCTCGCATGAGCGCCGCGCAAACCGCAGCCATTCTCATCGAAGACCTCACCGTCGCCTATGACCGGCGGCCGGCCGTCCATCATGTCAGCGGAAATTTCAAGCCGGGCAGCCTCACCGCAATCGTCGGTCCCAATGGCGCGGGCAAATCCACATTGCTGAAGGCGCTTGTCGGTCTGATGCGGCCAAGCGAAGGCCATATCGACCTCGGCGGCCTCGCCCGCAGCGACCTTGCCTATCTGCCGCAACAGGCGGAAATCGACCGCAGCTTTCCGATCACCGTTGCCGACACTGTGGCTCTGGGCCTTTGGCGCGAAATCGGCATCTGGAAAACCGTCACCGGCGAGCGCTGGCGTCGCGTTGCAAACGCGCTTGCCAAGGTCGGCCTGCAGGACTTCGCAGATCGGCCCATCGGCAATCTTTCCGCCGGGCAGTTTCAGCGCGTGCTCTTTGCGCGGCTCCTCGTGCAGGACGCATCCGTCATCCTGCTCGACGAGCCTTTCGCCGCCATCGACGAGCGCACGACCGCCGATCTCATGGAGGTGGTGCGGTACTGGCATGAAGACGGCCGCACCGTCATCGCCGTGCTGCATGACATGGCGGAAGTGCGCCGCGACTTTCCCACGACCTTGCTGATCGCCCGCGAAATGGTCGCCTGGGGCCCGACGGCAGAAGTGCTGACCGACGAGGCGCTGCGTCGCGCCCGCGCGCTGTCCGACGCATGGACGCAATCTCATTCGCAGGCCCATTCTCATGGAGCCGCAGCGTGATGGATATCTACCAGCTCCTCTTCGCACCTTTCGCCGATTACGGCTTCATGCGCCGCGCGCTCATCGCCTGTCTCGCGCTGGCGCTCGGCTCCGGCCCCATCGGCACATTTCTCGTCCTGCGCCGCATGAGCCTGATGGGCGACGCGATGAGCCACGCGATCCTGCCGGGCGCGGCCATAGGCTTCCTCATCGCGGGCCTTTCGCTTTGGGCCATGTCGATCGGCGGCCTCATTGTCGGCCTCACCGTCGCACTGCTCGCAGGCATCATCAGCCGCGCCACGGCGCTGCGCGAAGACGCAAGCCTTGCAGGCTTCTATCTCATCAGCCTCGCCGCCGGTGTGCTCATCGTCTCGACGCGCGGTTCCAATGTCGATCTTCTGCACGTTCTTTTCGGCAGCATCCTCTCGGTCGATGATCAGGCGCTTCTTCTCGTCGCAGGCATAGCGACGCTGACGCTTGTGACGCTTGCCGTGATTTATCGCCCGCTCGTTGCGGAATGTTTCGATCCCGGCTTCCTGCGCGCCGTGGCGGGACGCGGCTCGCTCTATCACGTCATTTTCCTCGTCCTCGTCGTCATCAATCTCGTCGCCGGATTTCAGGCGCTCGGCACGCTGATGGCCGTGGGACTGATGATGCTGCCCGCTGCCGCCGCGCGCTTCTGGGCCGTCGAGGTCTGGTCGCTTGCCGGCCTCTCCATCGCCATCGCCTTTGTCTCCGGCTGGGCGGGGCTCCTCATCTCCTACAATTTCGATCTGCCTTCCGGCCCCTCAATCATCCTGACGGCTGGCGCATTTTACGCCGCCTCCATTTTGTTGGGACGCCACGGAAGCCTGCGCACACGCTATTTCCCCGGCGCGCACTTCCATACGCATCCCTAGAGTACTGCCATGAAAAAAATCATCGGCCCTCTCGCCCTTGCCTTCACACTGCTGGCAAGCCCGGCCTTCGCAAAGCCGCTGAAGGTCGTCGCAAGTTTCAGCGTCATCGGCGATATCGTGCGTGAGATCGGCGGCGACAAGATCGCCCTCAAGGTTCTCGTCGGCCCCGATGGCGACGCGCATACATTCGAGCCCGCGCCCACGCACGCCAAAGCGCTGCACATGGCGGACCTCATCGTCGTGAACGGCCTCGGCCTTGAAAGCTGGATGGAAAAACTGATCGTCGCCTCCGGCACACCGGCACCCGTCGTCGTTACAAGCCTCGGCATCACACCGCGCCAGATGAATGAAGACGGCAGGATCGTCACCGATCCCCATGCCTGGCAAGACCTTCGCAACGGCATCATCTATGTGCGCAATATCGAGGCGGCACTGAAAAAGGCCGATCCCGCCGACGCGGCATTCTTTCAGGCAAAGGCCGAAGCGCTGATCGCCAGGCTGACCGCGCTCGACGCATGGACGCGCCAACAGATGAGTGCTGTGCCGGGAGAAAAGCGCAAGGTCATCACCACCCATGAGGCCTTCGGCTATTTCGCCGCCGCCTATGGCGTCACCTTCTTCGCGCCCGAAGGCTTGAGCACAGATGCCGAGCCAAGCGCCCGCGCGCTGGCTGCGCTGATCGACCAGATCAAGCGCGAGCACATCAAGGCGCTCTTCATTGAAAACATGACCGATCCGCGCCTGATGAAAATGATCTCGACGGAAACCGGCGCGGAAATGGGCGGCGAGCTTTACTCGGACGCTCTGTCCACGGCGAACGGCCCCGCCCCCACCTATCCCGCCATGTTCGAAAACAACGTCCCCAAGCTGGTCGCGGCCATGGAGAAGAACTGACGCCCGCGACGACATGACACTGGCGAGCGCCGCGCCATGATGTAAAAACCTGCCTCGCGCGCCCTTGCCTGCCATCGGGCACATCCATTTCACGCCGAGCAACGCCCCGTGCCCACCTTGCTTTCAGATTGGCGTCTCATGACGCATGACGACATTGGCCATGTCGATCAGATCGGCCGCATCGTCCATCCGGGCTTTCCCGAAGACATCGCCGTCATGCAGAACCGGCTGGCGCTCTTTCCCGATGGCTGCTTCATAGCCGATGGCGAAGAGGCGCGCCTCGGCTATGCGATCTCGCACCCATCCGTCGTCGGCAAGCCCGCACCGCTCAATACGGTGCTTGGCGCACTCGACCCGCAAGCCGACTGCCTGTTCCTGCATGATGTCGCGCTGACCGAAGCCTCGCGCGGCCTCGGCCTCGGCCGCTCGCTTCTGGACAGGCTGAAGGCCGTCGCCGCGCAGACAGGCTTCTGCCGCCTCGGCCTCGTCTCGGTCAACAACTCGCGCGCCTATTGGCAGGCGCAAGGGTTCGGCATTTATGAAAATGGCGATGAAGCCCTCGCTGCAAAGCTCGCTTCATACGAATCCGATGCGGCCTATATGACGCTCGACCTCGTCTGAGATCAGCGCCAGGCTTCGACGTCGCGATACTTGCGCTGAATGGGCTTCACCAGCTGGTCGCGCTCTTCCGTTTTCCGCGCGACATAAAGCATGCACGCCTCCGCGCCGCCAACATTGAACCTGTCTACAGACGGCAGATCGACGAGTTGCGGATTGTCGGTTATTCCGCAGCCCATCGCGGTGCATCTCGTCGTCTTGAAACCATTGTCTTCATAAAAATCATGAAGCAGCGTCGGGTTCAAATTATAGAAGCCGTGATTGAGCATGTTCATCGGCACGTCGTGGAAAATGAACCCGCCTTCCCTGACGAGCTTCGCGCAATTGAACAGCGCGGTAGCAATATCGAAAACATGCTCCGTCGTGCCACCATCGATGACGACGTCGTATTTTCCGGCGAGCTGCGATGGAATGGGCTCGCCCATATCGTGAATGATTTCGCTGCCCTCATATTTCGTAAAATCGATGACATCGACTTTCACGTTCCCGTAAAGACGGAAGAATGAATCGAGCGTAGGAACAACCGATATGAGCTGCGGATTGCCGCCATGAATGGCGAGCAATTTTTCCCGGTTCGCACGACCGCGCAAGACCGACCGCCAATCGACACCGGGAAAAAATCGATCATAGGCCGCGTCGCTGACGATCACGTCTGCATATGCCAATGACAAGACATTGATCTGTTCGCGAGCCCTCAAGGCCGGGTCCCTGAATATGCCCTCGAGTATCATGAGATCGCCGACAGATATGCCCATAGCCCGCCCTTTGCCGAAAGCCTTCGGTTAACAGAGCGGAAACCTTACGATCGATCCGGTAACAAATTACTAACCGTGTTCGGCCCGAGCTTCATGAACGCTCACATCGTTCGCTGGCAGCGGCTTCGTGATCGGACCATGCGCATGGCCGAAAGCACCGAGGTCCAACTCGCGAAAAAGCAGCCGCCTCAAATCGACCGGTCCCGGCATGGTCAGCCGGCCCGGAGGCACCGGACCGAAACCCACCTTGGAATAGTAAGGCTCATCGCCGACGAGGATGACGAGCTTGTAACCAAGTTCCTTCGCGTCGGCGAGACCGCGCCGCATCATGTTGATACCGACGCCCTGCCCCCGCAGCGCAGGCTCGACCGCCAGCGGCCCGAGCATAAGGCCCGGCACGCCGCCGATCACCACCGGCCAGAAGGTGAGCGAACCGATCAGCCGCCGCTCCGCGCCCTCGCCCATGAAGGCGACATAGGAAAGTTCGGGCACGGCGCTATTGCCCTCACGCAGCCGTTGCGCGGTCTTGGCGTAGCGGCCAGGGCCGAAGGAAAGGTCGAGAAGAGCGTCGATGGCAGCCGCGTGTTCGGGCCGTTGGTGTTCGATATCAAACATGGGATCGTCTTTCGGACGGAAGATCATGAGCCTGAATGGTGGGAGGCATCCGCCGCAAGGCCCACACGGAGCACATCAGGCCCCGGGCAAACCCCATGCGCAACGGCGCGCCTGGCCGAGAGCCTCGCGGCCCTCGAACCCCATTCGTCGTCGCTGAATCGAAAGACACGCCATGGCCAAACCCTGCTGGGCTCCGAAAGATCCATACCGAACGCCAGCCCGATAGCATGCGCCCGACCCAACGTAAAGCACTAGCTCCGCGCGCCAATCGTTAAAAGGCTGGAAAGCCCTGCCTCCCATCGGCTAGCTTGCCCTCAAATCCAAACATGAAGCAGGGAGAACGGTCATGGGACTTCTCGAAGGCAAGGTAGTGCTGGTCACGGGTGCCGCAGGCGGCATCGGCAAGGAATGCGCGATGATCGCAGCGGCGCAGGGCGCCAAAGTGGTCGTCAACGATCTGGGCGGCAGCGTCAAAGGCGGCGACGAAGGCAATGCCTCGGCAGCCCAGAAGACCGTCGACGAAATCAAGGCTGCAGGCGGCGAAGCGGTTGCGAACTCCGACAGCGTTGCCCTGAAGTCCGGCGCGCAGAACATGATCACCCAGGCGCTCGACACTTTCGGCGGCCTCCACTCGATCATCAGCCCGGCAGGCATCCTGCGCGACGGCATGTTCCACAAGATGCCCGACGAAGACTGGGACCAGGTGCTCGAAGTGCATCTGAAGGGCAGCTACAACATCACCCGCGCCGCCATCAATCACTTCCGTGAGCAGCAGGAAGGCAGCTTCGTCCTCTTCACCTCGACGAGCGGTCTCATCGGCAATATCGGCCAGGCGAACTACGCCGCCGCCAAGATGGGCATTGCCGGTCTGTCGCGCATCATCGCCATGGAAGGCGCGGCAAAGAACGTGCGCTCCAACATCATCGCGCCCTTCGCCTGGACGCGCATGATCGCCACCATTCCGGTGAAGGACGAAGCCTCGGCAAAGCGCGTCGAGCGCATGAAGAATGCGATGCGCGCCGAACAGGTCGGCAACTTCGCCGTCGCGCTCGCCGCTCCGAGTTGCAACGCCAACGGCCAGATCTTCGCCGTGCGCGGCAACGAGCTGGTGCTCTTCTCCCAGCCCCGCCCGGTCAAGAGCGTCGCCCGCATCGACGGCTGGACGCCCGAAACCATCCTCACCCACGCCTTCCCGGCGATGGAAGGCGGCTATACCGACCTCGGCGCGACCTCGGCGGTCTTCACCTGGGAACCTGTGTAAGGTTTGTATTTTATCCCTCATGCCCCGACTTGATCGGGGCATGTCGGATATAGGAACTGGACATCAAGACGGCGGCACCCATATAAGTGCCGCCGTTTGCTTGTCAGGAGGTTCCGATGGCAATTCGAAAGAAAGCGCCGCCCAGGCCGATCAATGTGGCGGCAAGGTCTCTGGGCGACCGCAAGTTCGCTCAGCGGGTCGTCAAAAACAAAAAGACCTACGACAGAAAAAGGCGCGACGCCGAAGGGCTCGCGCCTTTTCATTTGCCCGCGGCCTTCTTGCCCTTCGCCTTGTTCTCGCCATTGAGCCAGCGTGCCTTGCCCGGGCCGAACTCTTCCACCGCGAAATCCACAAACGCCCGAACCTTGGCCGACAAATGCTGCGTATGCGGATAGATTACATGCAGCGTCAGCGGCTCCGGCTCCCATTCTTCCAACACCGCGACAAGCGCGCCGCTACGCAAGGCGTCGGCGCACAGGAATAGCGGCGCGACGCTGAGCGCCTGCCCGGCCATCAGAACGCCCTCCATCACATCGGCATTGTTCGACAGAAAGGCGCCCTTCACCTCGACCTGAAAGAACTTGCCGCCCGGCTCGCGGAACGCGACGATCTCCGGCCGCGCCGCCACCGAGTAGAGGTTGAAGGCATGCTGCGCGAGATCGCGAGGATGTTTGGGAACGCCATGCGCCTTGAAATAATCCGGCGTGCCGACAATCACGCGACGCACAGGCGCAAGCTGCCGCGCAATGAGGCTTGAATCATCAAGCGTCGATATGCGCAGGCTTACATCAAACCCTTCTTCGAGCAGATCGACCCGCCGGTCATTAAGCACCAGCTCGACGGTGAGTTCGGGATAGCGCGCGAGAAACTTCGGCATGACCGGCCCAAGCTCGCGAATGCCGAACGTCATCGGCGCATTGACGCGTAGCTTTCCGCGCACCGCACCTTCAATGCAATTGGCGTCGCGCTCGGCTTCAGCCGCCTCCGCAACGATGCGCGAGGCGCGCTCGAAAACGACCGTCCCGGCTTCGGTAAGGCTGAGTTTGCGCGTCGTGCGGTTCAGAAGCCGCACATGAAGCGCGTCTTCCAGCTCCGAAATCTGGCGGCTGACCATGGATTTCGACAGCTTCAGCGCTTCTGCCGCCGCCGTGAAACTCCCCAGTTCGACAACCTTGGCGTAGATGGCGAAGGCGTTCAGATCAAGGACCATTTGTTGCTCCATCAAGAACAATCTGTTCCAAAAAACATGAATTGTTTCGCTACGAGAAGCAAATAGATTTGATCCACGAAATTGATTTGCCCCATCGGGGCTTTCTTCTGGAGGGTTATATGTCTGCCAATACGCGCGTTCTGGTGCTCTATCACAGCTCATGGGGCCATATTGAAAAGATGGCCGAAGCGGTCGCCGAAGGCGCACGCTCCGAAGCTGGCGTTGATGTCGACATCAAGCGCGTACCGGAAACCATGCCTGCGGAAATGATGGCGCAAGCCCATATGAAGGTCGATCAGAAGGCGCCCGTCGCGACGCCTGACGAACTCGCCAATTATGATGCGATCATTTTCGGCACGCCCACCCGCTTCGGCAATATGTCAGGCCAGATGCGCAACTTCCTCGACCAGACCGGCGCGCTCTGGGCAACCGGCAAGCTGATCGGCAAGGTCGGCAGCGTCTTCACCTCGACGGGCACCGGCATTGGCAATGAGTCTACAATCCTGACGACGCATGTAACGCTGCTGCATCAGGGCATGGTCATCGTCGGCGTGCCTTTCGGCGCACCGGGCATCGGCGATATTTCGGAAGTGCATGGCGGCTCGTTCTACGGTGCCGGCACGATCGCAGGCTCGGACGGTTCGCGCCAGCCGAGCGAAGTGGAACTCGGCATGGCGAAGTTCCAGGGCGCGCATGTCGCACGCATCGCAAAAAAGTTGAAGAACTGAACTGGTTTCGCGGGGCGATTGATCCGCTCCGTACCCGGCCAGCGGCTTCCCCTCCCCCCGTGTCGCTGGCCGGGAGAATTCTTGAAAGGAGCGAATAAAATGATCGACGTCAGACCTCTCGAAAGTCTCGGCGGAGCCGATCACGGTTGGCTCAATGCAAAGCATCATTTCTCCTTCGCCGACTATCACGATCCGGCCCGCATGGGCTGGGGTCCCTTGCGCGTCTGGAATGACGACCGCATCCAGGGCGGCACGGGCTTCCCGCCCCATGGTCATCGCGACATGGAAATCATCACCTATGTCCGCAAAGGCGCGGTCACACATCGCGATCACCTGAACAATGAAGGCCGCACGGTCGCGGGCGACGTTCAGGTCATGTCGGCAGGCACGGGCATCCAGCACGAGGAATGGAACCTCGAAAAGGATGACACAACGCTTTTCCAGATCTGGATCGAACCCCGCGAAAAGGGCATCCGTCCGCGCTGGGAGGCAGCGACCTTCCCGAAATCCGACCGCAAGAACCAGCTTGTACAGCTTGCAAGCGGAAAGCCCGATGCGCCGGCCGAAGCGCTCTACATCGCGCAGGATGCGTCGATCCTCGGCGCAACGCTTGATGACGGCCAGGAGGTCACGCTCGATCTCGCACCCGGCCGCCTCGCCTATCTCGTGCCTGCAAAGGGCAGCGTCACCGTCAACGGCGTCGCCGTGCCCGAGCGTGCAGGCGCCGCAATCAAGGGCGAGGAGCGTCTCGTCATACGGGCTGCGGGCGATGCGGAAATTCTGCTCGCCGACCTGCCGCCTCACGCATAAGGAACAGACATCATGGGACTGCTCGTCGAAGGCAAATGGCAGGACAAATGGTATGACACCGGCAAAACTGGCGGGCGCTTCGTCCGCCAGGATGCCGCCTTCCGCAACTGGATAACGTCCGACGGTTCAGCCGGGCCGACAGGCGAAGAAGGCTTCAAGGCCGAAGCAGGCCGCTACCATCTCTATGTCTCGCTCGCCTGTCCCTGGGCGCATCGCACCTTGATCTTCCGCAAGCTGAAGCGACTGGAAGATAAAATCTCGATCACGATTGTCGATCCGCTGATGCTGGAAGAAGGCTGGACGATCACCGGCAATTTTCCGGGCACGCTGCCCGATACGGTGAACGGCAAGACGCGCTTGCACGAAATCTACAGTCTCGCAAAACCCGACTATACGGGCCGCGTCACCGTGCCCGTACTCTGGGACAAGACGCGCAGCACAATCGTCTCGAACGAATCCGCCGACATCATCCGCATGCTCAACTCGGCCTTCAACCGCCTCGAAGGCGTGAACGCGACGCTCGATTTCTACCCCGAAAAACTACGACCCGAAATCGACCGCATCAACAAGGTCGTCTATGACGGCATCAACAACGGCGTCTACAAGGCGGGCTTTGCAACGACGCAGGCCGCATATGAAGACGCTGTGACGGCTCTTTTCGACGAACTGGATTCTGTCGAAGCGCGCCTTGCCTCACAGCGCTATCTCGCAGGCGAGCGCCTCACGGAAGCCGACTGGCGTCTCTTCACCACGCTGGTGCGGTTCGATGCCGTCTATCACGGCCACTTCAAATGCAACCTGCGACGCATCGCCGACTATCCGAGCTTGTGGAACTACACGCGCGAGCTTTATCAGGTGCCGGGTATCGCAGACACAGTGAACCTCGATCACATCAAGCATCACTATTACGCAAGCCACCGGACGATCAATCCGACCGGCATCGTTCCATTAGGACCGATCATCGACTTCACCGCGCCGCATGATCGCGCGCTTATGAGCTGAGCGGCACCGCTAATGTTTCACAAACCTGCTGACGGCAACCATGCTGCGGTGGTCGTCATAGCGGTCCATCGGATTGAGGCTCCAGTGAAAAGCCTTGAGCGCAGGGCTTCCATTCTGGCGAACGTCGAGATCGACGCCGGACGTGACGCAGAAATTCTGCGAATGCCGCGAACGGCGAAAATCGCCGCAGAACCGCACCGACTTGCGCAGCAACCCCAGTTGCTCGTCATTGAGGCGGGAAAGCGATGCCTCGTCATGCGGCAGCGCCGCCACGTCGAAGTCTTCCGCGGCAAAGGCCGCAATCGGAATGGCCGGTCCGATTGCCGACAGAGCCAGGACGGCTGAGAAAATAAAAGCGCTTCCTTTCATCATCTCCTCCTCAATCCACAACCGCCCCTTGGGACAATCTTGCTCCCTCTTTCCAACAAAACGCTAGCCGCCTTGCTTTCGCTCCGTAGAATGAAACGAAGAAAACAACAAATTCGAGGGAGATGGCGAGATGGCGGGTTTTGCGGATTACGACAAGTATGATGGCCTCGGTCTGGCCGAACTCGTCGCCAAGGGCAGCGTAAAGCCTGAAGAGCTGCTCGATGAAGCCATCGCCCGCACCGAAAAGCTCAATCCGAAAGTCAATGCCGTCGTCCTGAAGCATTACGACGAAGCCCGCGCCCAGATCGCGCGCGGCCTTCCCGAAGGGCCTTACAAGGGCGTGCCCTTTCTGCTGAAAGACCTGCACCTCCTTCTCGACGGCACGATCACGAGCTTCGGCTCGGCGGCCTTCAAGACCAATATGGCCGATCATAATTCGACGCTGACCGACCGCTACCTCGCTGCCGGTCTCGTCATTTTCGGCAAGACCAACTCACCCGAATTCGGCCTCTCGCCGACGACCGAACCGCGCCTCTATGGGCCGACGCGCAATCCATGGAATCTCGGACACTCCGCAGGCGGCTCGTCAGGCGGCGCAGCGGCAGCCGTGGCTGCCGGGCTCGTTCCGGTTGCCAATGCGAGCGACGGCGGCGGCTCGATCCGCATTCCGGCCGCAGCTTGCGGATTGTTCGGCATGAAACCCACGCGCGCACGCACGCCCATGGGCCCCGATCGTGGCGAAGGCTGGGGCGGCATGTCGATCTCCCATGTCGTCTCGCGCTCGGTGCGCGACAGCGCCGCCATGCTCGACGCGACGCACGGCGCCGCCGATGGCGACCCCTATGCGGCGCCCGCCGTTACACGGTCCTTCCTGCAGGAAGCATCGACCGCGCCGGGCAAGCTCCGCATCGCCTTCTCGGCAAAGCGCCCGGATGGAACCCTTTGGCACAAGGAAGTTGTCGCTGCCGTGGAAGCGACGGCGAAACTTCTCGCCGATCTCGGTCACGAGGTCGAGGAAGCCGCGCCTGAAATCGATCCCGGTGAAATGGGCAACCATCAGGCGGCGATCATCGGCGGCAATATCGCGCTGACGGTCCGCCAGCGCGCCGCGGCCCTGGGCCGCGAGCTGACGGAAAACGACATCGAAAAATTCACGCTGCTCGTCGCCGATGTCGCCAAGACCCGCTCCAGCGCCGATTACGCCGAAGCGATGCTCTACATTCACCAGATGGGCCGCAAGATGGCGAAGTTTCACAATCGCTACGACGTCTATCTCTCGCCGACGCTCGGCACACCGCCGATCCCGCTCAAGCATCTCGATACGATGACGAGCGACATCGGCACCTATATGCGGCACAGCGCCGAATACGTGCCCAATATCGGCGTCTACAACATGACCGGCCAGCCCTCCATGTCGATGCCGCTCGCATGGAGCGCGGATGGCCTGCCGCTCGGAATGATGTTCACCGGACGGTTTGGCGACGAGGCGACACTCTTCCGCCTCGCCGGACAGATCGAACAGGCTCGTCCGTGGGGAGATAAGCGGCCCGTTCTCTAACGCGTATAATCCCAACCTTTTGCCTATCCTTCGTGCTATCTTTCAAAAAGCAGCATTGCGACGGACTTCCGTTCGAGCCGCTCAAGCGTAAAGTTCGCCACTGGCGGACATGCGCTCCGCGAAGCCGCGGTCGCCGAAGGATAGGCAAATGTCCACCATAGCAAGACAATCCGAGGCTGCGCTGAGCCTGTCTCGCGCTCTCATGAACACGTCTCACCTGCCCTTATTGCTGTTTGATGGCGATTTGCGTGTTGTTTGCGCCACGCGCTCCTTCTGCTCGATCTTCGACATGCATCCCGACCAGACCGACGGTCGTTCGCTTGATGAACTCGGCAAGGGCGAATGGGACATGCCGCAATTGCGTCTCCTTCTGGAGAACGCGCTCACCGACGGGTCCGAGATGGGGGACTACGAGACGGAGCTCGAGCGCCCCGGCCTCCCCCCTCGCAGGCTGATCCTGCATGTGCAAAATCTCGTTTATGACGACGAGACGAATGCGCGGATTTTGCTCACCATAAATGACGTGACAAATGTTCGTCATACGGAGCAAATGAATGTCACGCTCCTTCTGGAGAAAGACAACCTGCTGCGCGAACGCGACATCCTGCTTCAGGAAATGCAGCACCGGGTCGCAAACAGCCTCCAGATCATCGCCAGCGTCCTGCTGCTGAAAGCGCGCACGGTGAAGTCGGAAGAGACACGGCTTCACCTGCAGGACGCCCATGACCGCGTCATGTCGGTCGCCGCCGTACAGCAACATCTGCAGGCAAGCCTTGGCGATGTCGATGTCGGCCCCTATCTGAGCAAGCTCTGCGAAAGCCTCGCCTCCTCAATGATACGGGAAAACCGCCCTCTCACGCTCGAGGTGATCGCCGATAAAGCGTCGATCAGTTCGCATGACGCCGTCAGCCTCGGCCTGATTGTCACCGAGCTCGTCATCAATGCGCTGAAACATGCGTTCCCCGATGGTGTTGGTGGCCTGGTGATCGTCCGCTATGAAGTCGACGCCTCGGGATGGACGCTTTCTGTCACCGACGATGGTATCGGCAGGCCGCTGCCCTCCGCCGCCACGAAGGTCGGCCTCGGCACGAGCATCGTCGAAGCGCTGGCCAAGCAGCTCGGCGGCCATGTCGTGATCTCAAGCGCCAATCCCGGCGCAAAAATCTCGATCATCAACACGCCGCAAGCCGCTTCATAGATTCTGGCCTACCAGTATTCAGGTGGCGCAACCCCTTCCATAACCTCGCGGATGCGAGCCCGTGTTGCCGTCGTCGTGCCCTCCGGCAAGTCATCCGGGCTGAAAAAACCCGTCTCGGCAATTTCGAGGCTCTTGCGCGACACGCGCTCATAGCTGCCCGGCCCGACGACGAAGAGCGCGATATGGTCCGACTTGAATTCACGAAAATTCGCATAGACGCCCACAAGCCGGGGCTTCTCGGCATCGCTCGCAACGATGATGCCCGCCTCCTCGTCGATCTCCCGAATGACAGCTGCCTGCAATGTCTCGCCCCGGTCGACGCCGCCGCCCGGCAGATACCAGCCGGGCGTGTAGGTGTGCCGCACCAGCAGCACGCGGCCCTCGGCGTCGCGGACAAGACCGCGCGCGCCCATGGTCAAAGGCCGAGTGAAGCGCCAATAGATGCGCGCCATAGGCATTAACAATTTCAGCAGAGATCTGGGGATTCGTTCCATCATTCTCCGACTTTATCAGATGAAACAGGAACGGCAGCTTTTGCGCGCGGCGATCTTTAGAGTGCATCAACGAATGGGAGCTTAATTTCGCGCCTTAAGCCTTTGATTCACGCATCCGACGGGCCATCAGACAAATGCGTCTTTCTTCCCTGCTGAAGCGGCGCCGGAAAACCAAGCGGACGCCCCCGCCTCCGGAAGCGCCCCGCGTCTCCCGCAGCGCGGTCGCCCGCGCCTTGCGCCATTCGGCTGTGGCCTCCTCCTATCGTTCGGCCGCCGAACTCGGCATGCGCATCGCAACAGCCCTCTCCACGATCGAGACCGCCGTGCTCGCCATTGATGCGGTGAACGATCATCTGCGCGAAGGCGCAAACCTCGTCGCAGGCGCGGCCAAATCCGACAATCTCGGGCGCCGCGCGCTTCTGGCCGGACGCTACGACGATGTGCGCGCCGAAATCGACGCCGCCGTCGGCTCCGCCGCGCATAACCGCATAAACCTCATCAATGGCTGCCTGATCGGCGGCCAGCATGCGACGTTCGACATTCCACTCGACTATGAAGGCCGCTCGGGCATCGCCATCGCCGTGGTCAATCTGACGACCGGCGAAGGCGGGCTTGCACTTTCGCCGCCCCGTTCCGCCTTCGCGGAAGACGCAGAAATCGCGACAATTCTGGGCGAGATCGACGCGGCGCAAAGCCGGATCGCCGAAGTCAGTATGCGTTTTTCCGACCATGCGGCGCTGATTGCCGACCGCCTTGGCCGCCTCCAGGAACTCGCAGGCGCCAAACCCATCGAATCCCACCTGCCCACAGGGGCCGACACCCTGCTGCATGGCACAAGCAACGACGCCCAGCCGCTGGACCTCGATATCCTCGAAACCGTCGAGCCTCTTGGCGAGAAGTGATTTTTCTCCCATCTTGGAGCTGCCGCTCTACCCCTTCGGGAAAAGCGTGCAATTCAGGAGGCGAAAATGAGCGACGCGAACGCTGAACAGATCGAAGCCTGGAACGGCGCGATGGGTGCGAAATGGGTCCGCTATCAGGACCGCCTCGATCGCATGCTGACGCCCTTTGGAAACGCGCTTCTCAAAGCAGCGACCATCAGCCCCGGCCAACGCATCATGGATATCGGCTGCGGCTGCGGCGCGACGACGCTTGAGGCGGCGGCACTGACCGGCGCGGAGGGCCGCACGCTCGGCGTCGATATTTCACTCCCCATGATTACCCGCGCCCGGGAACGCAACGCCGCGCGCGGCCTTTCCGCCGCCTTCAGCGTTGCCGACGCCTCGCAGCATGATTTTGGTCCCGATGCATTCGACCTGATGATTTCGCGCTTCGGCATCATGTTCTTCGACGATCCGGTCTCGGCTTTCAGCAATCTGCGTAACGCCCTGACGAAGAACGGTCGCCTTGCATTTGTCTGCTGGCGGGGGATGGCCGAAAATCCGTGGCTATCCGCGCCGATGCGCGCCGCCCTGCCCCTGCTGCCGCCTTTCGAGCCGACGCCGCCGGACGCACCCGGACCTTTCGCCTTTGCCGATAGCGATCGCGTCACCGGCCTTCTCAGCGATGCAGGCTTTCGCGACATAAAGGCGACGCCATTCGACGCCAAACTTGTCCTCGGCGTGCCTGAAGGCAACCCGCTCGAAGAAGCGCTTGCCCAGTCGCTTGAAATCGGGCCGCTCTCGCGCCTTCTCACCGAAGCGCCGGACGATCTTCGCGCCCGTGTCACCGATGCGGTGCGCGCCGAGCTTGCCAAACATCTGACGGCGGACGGCGTCGCCCTCAATGGCGGGGCCTGGATATTCACGGCGCGAGCATGAAACGGGCGTTTCTTTTCAACGCATAAGCGCGCCGTACCGCTTCCCGGTACAAGAATTTTAAGACCTTCCCGATAGTCTTTCGGCGAGCACATTCTGGCGCGTGGGGCGCCGGACATGCTGTGCTTGTCGGGGGGAAACATGGCTCGATCAGTTTTCGAGACATTGACGGTACTTGCAGTCGATGACAGCAAGTACATGCGTAAATTGCTAGAGGAACTTCTCCGCGTGCTTGGCGTCGGCCACATATATGTGGCGGCTGACGGCGAAGAGGCATGGTCCTACTACCTTCAGCACAAACCCGATCTCGTCATCACCGACGCCGCCATGGAGCCGACAGACGGCTTCGCGCTTGCAAGCCGCATGCGCGCCGCCGACAGCCGCGACATTGGACGCATCCCCATCATCATGGTGTCCGCCCATAGCGAATTATCCGCCGTGGAAAAAGCGCGCGATATCGGCATCACCGATTTTATCTGCAAGCCCCTGTCGCCCCGCCTGCTTTATGAACGCCTCGTCGTCGCTGTGAACCGCCCGCGCGATTACGTCGAGAGTGTGAGCCTCGCGAAATCCGACATGCCGCGCAACGACATGACTTTCGATGGCGCGGCCATGTCAAACAACATCGCCCTTATCTGAGAGAGACAATCATGAGTGACCCTTTCAGATCGCAGAACTCAAACGGCGTCGACGCGCGTTTCATTCGCCTGCCCTCCATTGCCGAACGCAAGCTCGGGCCGGATTACGTCGCGCCCATTCGGCTCGATCCGCGCCTGCTCGACCAGATGCAGCGCACGATCAAGGAACTCTCCGCGAAATATGCCGAAACCCTGTCGGCGCAAATCGACCAACTGCCGCCGCTGATCGGCCGCGCCTGTGCGGGCATTGCGGAAGCGCGCGGCCAGCTCTACGCCATCGCGCATGATGTGCGCGGCCTTGCAGGCACCTTCGGCCATCCCATTGTCGGCAGCTTCGCCAAGTCGCTCTGCGGCTATATGGAGACGCGCTCGAACCTCGACACGACCATCGTCGGCTTTCACGTCGAGGCCATGCGCGACGCGCTGGACGATCCGCAGCCGGATGCGAGCCTCGCCCATGAGACGCTGCGCTCCCTCGAACTGCTGATCGATGCGACGGGTGGCGAAAGGTCCGTCGGATGACACAGCTCCCGCCGTCACGCGACACAGAACTTTTCGCAGGGCTGAAAGTTTTGCTGGTCGAAGACAGCGGCGAGATGCGCAGACTGCTGGTCGCGCTGCTGGAAGCCATCGGAATCGGCGAAATCATATGCGCGGCAGACGGCCATACGGGCCTGAAACTTTTCGTCGAACGCGCGCCGGACATCGTCATCACCGATGGCGCAATGCATCCAATGGACGGCTATGAAATGACGCGCGCGATCCGCGCCATGCGCAAACCCGACGATGCGCCGGGACAAGGCAGCGACATTCCCGTGCTGATGCTGTCGGGTCATGTGGGGCCGGAAATCATCGCCCGTGCGCGCGACGAAGGCGTCACCGATTACATCGTGAAGCCGGTAACGCCCATGCTGCTCTATGAACGCCTGATCGCGGCGATTGCGAGACCTGCCCATATCGTCGAAACGCCGACCTATCGCGGCCCCTCGCCGACGCGCCGCCTCGTCGCTCGCGAGGCGGACAACGGCTGATCAGCCCGTCACGTCATCGAGGAAACGGCCAAGCAGCGGATTGACGCGCGACGCATCCTCCCAGAAGGGCATATGCGCCAGCCCTTCGAGAATATGCACCTTGCGATCCCATAGATTGCTGTAGGCCAGCGTCTTCAGAAAAGCATTATTGACGAAAGGCTCCTTCTCGCCGGAGACGACCGCCAGCGGCTGCGTTGCTGTTTCGGCAATATCGCGTCCATCGAGGTCGAGCCCCGCAATCGCCGATTGCAGCATCAGCGAGCGGAAGCGCCCATCGGCACGCACAGCCGCTTCAACCATCCATGGCAGCAGCTCGACATTCTCGCCCATGCCATGCTGCGCATGACGGCGTGCTTCCTCAGGCGTGAAGCTCTCCTTGAAGGTGAGATCCTGCAGCGACGGCAAGAACGCCTCGCCCATATCTGCCGCGCCTGCGGGCGGCGTGCCGGTGATCCATGCCGCCACCGTGCCGGGCCAGCGCACCATCATCTCGAGCGCCGCATGTCCGCCAAGCGACCAGCCGACGATGACCGCGCGATCGATGCGAAGCGCATCGAGAAGAGCGATGGCCGCATCCGCAAAACCGTGAATTGAATAGGTGAGCGCCGGGTCAGGCGCATTCGAACTCGCGCCATGTCCCGGCAGGTCGAAGGCGATCATCCGGTAGCTAAGCCCCAATTCGCTGACGAGCTGGCGACCGAATACTTCCTTGCAGGAGGAGTTGCCGTGAATGAAGAGAACGACCGGCCCCTCGCCCCCTGTATCGACCCAGGCAAGCTTCCCATGCGCTGTCTCGGTAAACCCTGTTTTCAGCATCCCGCTCCCCGTTTTCGGCCGATTTTGGTGTTCAGACTATCATTTTCATCGCCCCGCACACCTGCAAAAGCGCAGATTTCCGCGACGTTCCAATCCGCGTGAATCAAAAATGACAGAGGCGTCATTATTTTTTGCATCTGTTAATCCTTGGCGCTATATTTATTGGGATGAGGCTGGCCAGCCCCCGGCTCTGTATGAATCTCTCGAATCGGCTCTGGGAGGAGACATGACGAAGATCGACACGAATATTACGGTTGACGCTGCCTATGAGGCCGTCGCCCCGAACGATTTCCCCGCGATGATGGAAGTTGACCGCTACAACAAGCGCTCGACCGCCTTCGACAAAATCATCTCCGCGACCCATGACCATTTCTGGGATCCGCTGGACACCAAGTACATCGACTTCTCCGCGCCCTTCGACATGGAGAACGAGTACCTCATCGACCCGAGCCAGAACACCGATCTGAAAACTGCCGTCGGCGAAAAGCTCGACGAGAAGCAGAAGATCAAACTGGTCAATCTCGACGTGCAATGGGGCCTGTCCTCGATCCTGCATGGCGAAGCCGGCGCACTGGCGCTCTCCGCCTCGCTCTGCCACATCCTGAAAGATCCGGGCGCGCAGGAATACGCTGCCAACCAGACACGCGAAGAAGCCCGCCACGTCGCCGGTTTTTCCCGCTACATTCAGGCGCGCTGGGGCAAGCCCGTTAAGGTCGGTCCCGCCCTCGGCGATGTGCTGACCGATCTGGTCACGACGCCTCTCGTCTGGAAGAAGATCGTCGGCATGCAGATGCTGGTCGAAGGCCTCGCCATGGGCGCCTTTGCGACCTTCTACAAGGTCAGCCGCGACCCGCTGATGGTGAAGCTGATGCAGCTCGTCATGACGGACGAAGCCTTCCATCACAAGTTCGGCAAGATCTGGGCCGACCGCACGATCCCGAACATCAACCCGGCCGAGCGCGACGCGATCGAAGACTGGGCCTGGCACATTTTCGAAGTGCTGCTCTACAACCTCGGTTCGCCCGAGCAGAAGAAGCACATCTACGCCGCTGTCGGCCTCGAATGGGAATGGGTGCAGGGCGCATTCATGGAAGCCCTGACCGATGCCAATATCCGCAAGGAAATGCAGGAGACGACGAACATCTTCCGTGTTCTGATCAAGACGCTCCTCAAGGCAGGCATCATCACCAGCCGCACCTCGGCCAACTACGCGGCCTTTATCGACATGCGCGAACTGCACCTCGAAGGCGACCGCATGGTCGGCGACGACATCGCGGAAGAAGGCATCAAGTACCTGCTCCAGCTCAACGGCCAGGGCAACCGCAACTACTCGCTCGACAAGATGTCGGCAGCCGAATAAGCGCGTTTCATTAAATGCAAAAGGGCGGCACTCGCGGGTGCCGCCCTTTTTGTTTGCCGTCATTGCGAACGCAGCGAAGTAATCGAGAGCCGCATCTTCATTGGCCTCGTCCTTCGAGACGCCGCTGCGCGGCTCCTCAGGATGAGGGGCGCCACGCCCGCCCCCGAATGTGCTAGGCTACATACTCGTACGGAGTTCTGGTTCTCGGGCAGAGGGCACATGAACCTTCACCGCGCGGCGTGGCTTCAGTTGACATGGATCGCGGCCGGGGCCGTGGCGCTCGCGCTGCTATATGCCTCTTATGCTCATGCAAATATCTTCGGCAAAGACGACCGCCGCTTGCTAACCGATGCGGACAAGCTCTCCGCCGTCGGCCTCATCGTCTGCAAAGACACGACGCGCCGCCCGACAGCCGCCCTCGTAGCACCGCATGGATCACGCCGCCGCGACATCATCATCACCGTCGCACACGCCTTTCTCAGCCGCGACGACAAGCGATTGGCGCCATGCGAATTCTGGCCGGGCGGCCGCGACGATGACGCAACGCCCATCGCCTTCACTCTGCTGGGAACGGCAAGACCCGACGACGCGTGGAATGAGGACTGGGCCGTCGCCATGCTTGTCCGCAACGCCCCGCAGAAATATCAGCCGCTCGAGCCGCTCGTCATGCGGCCGGAAGAGGCCGACGCGCTCCGGGAAGACGGCGCGAAGTTTCTGCTCGCCGGCCATAACGGTGAAATTGGCCCGCTGATGGTCTCGGAACATTGCGGCCCGATGCGCAAGGTGAACGCCGACATCAACCGCTTCGACGCCCGCGCCTTCAATCATGATTGCGACATGATGCCGGGCTGGTCCGGCGGCCCGCTGATGATCGAGATAAACGGCCAGCCATTCGTCATTGCCGTCAACGCGACGGAACTGAACGCATTGGTGACGCAAGTGGGCGAAACCTATAGCGGCATTTACAACGCCAACACTGCAGTGCGCATCGACGGCCCGTTTTTCGA
Source organism: Parvibaculum sp. (assembly GCF_049651025.1). Classification (GTDB taxonomy): domain Bacteria; phylum Pseudomonadota; class Alphaproteobacteria; order Parvibaculales; family Parvibaculaceae; genus Parvibaculum. The sequence goes on from NZ_JBASBH010000032.1 coordinate 69,086, forward strand.
CGCCATTTTGCACCTTGCCCGTAACGGCTATCCCGAGCGGCCATTTGCGGGAAAATCCACATGCGTAGTGTGGATGCCCGACCCTATCGAGCCGAAACGCTGCTGACATATTTGAAAGCTTGAGCCTCGGGGCCCGGGGGCGGCGCGCAGGACTGCGATACGTGACGCGCCTGATTTTCAATGTAATATACCGGCAATCACAAATCTGGCCGTCTCAGGCCGATAAAATCAAAAGACTTCTGGGAGAAACGTGATGCCTTGGAATTTCGGCGACATTCTCGATGCCATTTCGCCCGTGCTGCCGCAGGACTCGCCGGCGCTCATACACGGCACACGCCGCATTACCTGGGGCGAGATGACGAAGCGCAGCAACAATCTTGGCCGCGCACTCATCGAACGCGGCGCGAAGCCCGGCGACAAGCTGGCCTTCTACATGCGCAACCGCCCCGAATATATGGAGCTGCTCGCCGCCGCCTATAAAGCGCGCCTGACCCATGTGAACGTCAACTATCGCTACAAGGCCGACGAAGTTTTCTACATCTTCGACAACTCCGATGCGCAGACGGTCGTTTACGGCAGCGAGTTCCGCGACATCATCGAACAGATCCGTCCACGTCTCACCAAGGTCCAGACCTGGGTTGAAGTGAACAATGGCGGCGAGATCGCGCCCTTTGCAGAGCGCTATGAAACGCTGGCGACGACGGGATCGGGCGAACAGATCGACATCAAACGCTCGCCCGACGACATGCTCTTCATCTATACCGGCGGCACCACCGGGATGCCCAAGGGCGTGATGTGGACGCATAACGATCTGCGCGAAGTCCAGCTCGCCGCGCTGCGCCGCCTCGGCCCGGTGCCGGAAACGCTGCCCGCGCTCATCGAAGCGATCAAGCTTGTCGGCCCTGCCGGCCCGATGATCCCCGCCTGCCCGCTGATGCACGGCACGGGTCTTCTGACCGCCAATGGAAACATGCTGTCCGGTGGCTGCGTCGTCACGCTCGATAACCAGTCGCTCGACCCCCATGAGCTTTGGGCCGCCGTCGATCGCAACAAGGTCCAGCAGGTCGCCATCGTCGGCGACGCCTTCGCAAAGCCGATGCTTCGCGCGCTCGAAGAACGGCCTATCTACGATCTCTCCAGCATCGTGACGATCATCTCGTCGGGCGTCATGTGGTCGACGGAAGTGAAGCGCGGCCTGTTGAAATACATGCCCAACGCGATCATGACCGACAGCTTTGGCGCGTCGGAAGCCGTCGGCCTCGGCTCCTCGCTGATGACGAAAGACGGCGAAATCGCCACCGCCAAATTCCAGATCGGCGAGCGCTGCAAGGTGTTCGACGAAAATGACGAGCCGGTTGTTCCCGGTTCCGGCAAGCCGGGCTTCATCGCACTGGGCGCGCCGATCCCGGTCGGCTACTACAAGGATGCGGAAAAGACCGCCAAGACCTTCCGCACGGTTGGCGGCGAGCGCTACTCGATCCCCGGCGACTGGTGCACCGTCGAGCCGGACGGCACGCTGACGCTTCTCGGCCGCGGCTCCGCCTGCATCAACACGGCGGGCGAAAAAGTCTATCCCGAAGAAATCGAAGAAGCGCTGAAGACCCACCCGGCAGTCGAAGACGCACTCGTCGTCGGCCTGCCCGACGAAAAATGGGGCCAGTCCGTCACCGGCATCGTCAAGATCGCGCCCGGTCAGCAATTCGACGAAGAACAGCTCCGCGCCCATGTCCGCGCGCAGCTCGCGGGCTACAAGACGCCGAAACGCATCCTCATCGGCACCGCAGTCGCCTTCCGCGCTGCAAACGGCAAGGCCGACTACAAGACGGTCACCGCCTTCGCCAAGCAGGAACTCGGCGTCGCCTGATACAGTGGCGGAGAAGCGCATTGGCGTTTCTCCGCCGCTTTCGCCTGCTTACGACCAATGCAATTGCATGAATGGACAATTGCGCGAGCCTCCTCGCTTGATATGTTGTCGCAACTGCAATTGAAGCCCGCATTCAAGTACGAGGACATGCCGCATGGAACCGATTGAGAAGTTCCGCCAGGAAACGCGCGAGTGGCTGGAGGCGAATTGCCCGCCTTCCATGCGCACCCCGATGCCCGAGGACGAGACACCCTGGGGCGGTCGCAACGCCAGATGGAAAAACCCGGAATCGAAACTGTGGCTCGACCGCATGGCGAGCCGCGGCTGGACCGCGCCGACATGGCCCAAGGCTTACGGCGGCGGCGGGCTGACCAAGGAAGAAAACCTCGTACTCGGGCAGGAGCTGCGCCGCATCAAGGCGCGCCAACCCCTGTCGAGCTTCGGCCTCTGGATGCTTGGGCCCGCCCTTCTCGAATATGCGAACGAAGACCAGAAAAACGAATTCATCCCGCCGATCGTGCGCGGTGAAATCCGCTGGTGCCAGGGCTATTCCGAGCCGGGCGCAGGCTCCGACCTTGCAGGCCTGCAAACAAAGGCCGAGGACAAGGGCGACCATTATCTGGTCAACGGCCAGAAGATCTGGACCTCCTACGCCGACAAGGCCGACTGGATTTTCTGCCTCGTGCGCACCGACAGCACGAAGAAGCATGACGGCATCAGCTTCCTTCTCTTCGACATGGCATCGCCCGGCGTCGAAGCCCGCCCGATCTCGATGATCTCCGGCGCATCGCCCTTCTGCGAAACCTTCTTCACCGATGTGAAGGTACCGAAGAAAAATCTCGTCGGCGAATTGAACAAGGGCTGGACGATTGCCAAGCGCCTTCTCCAGCATGAGCGCGACATGATCTCCGGCATGGGCCTCGGCTCCGGCGTCGGCTCGAGCGCGAGCCTCGAAAGCCTCGCCAAGGATTACTTCGGCGAGACGAACGGCAAGGTCGCAAGCGCGGCGTTGCGCGAGCACATCGCTCAGCAAAAAATGGACGGCAAGGCCTTCGCGCTGACGCTTCAGCGCACGGCCGAAGAAGCCAAGGCCGGTCAGGGCATGGGCGCCGCCTCGTCGATCTTCAAATATTACGGGACCGAGCTCAACAAGCGCCGCTACGAGCTGATGCTCGAAATTCTCGGCACGCAGGGGCTCGGCTGGGAAGGCGAAGGCTTCACGCCGAACGAGATTGGCATCACGCGGTCATGGCTGCGCTCGAAGGGCAATTCGATCGAAGGCGGCACGTCTGAGGTGCAACTCAATGTCGTGGCCAAGCGCGTGCTTGGCCTGCCCGACTGAATTCCCGCGCAATCAAACAAACATAAGAGTTCAAGTCCGATGGCATTGGTACTGACCGAGGAACAACAGCTTCTGCGCGATACGGCAACGCAGTTCTTTCAGGAACGCGTCCCCGTCGCCAATCTGCGCAAGCTTCGCGATACGCATGACGCAACCGGCTTTGATCGCGGCGTCTGGAAAGAAATGTCCGATCTCGGCTTTGCCGGCATCCTGACGGCGGAAAAATACGGCGGCTCCGATTTCGGCCCCGTCGGCCTTGGCCTCGTGCTTGAACAGGCAGGCCGCACGCTCGCCGCAAGCCCGCTCGTCTCGACCGTTCTGCTTGGCGGCTCCGCCGTGCAGCTTGCAGGCAGCGCAACGCAGCGCCAGGAAATTCTCTCCGCCATCGCGGCGGGCGAAACCGTCATCGCCCTCGCGCTCGAAGAAGGCGCACACCACAACCCGAACCACATCGCAATGCGCGCAAAACCCGAAGGTGCTGCCTATCGCATCACGGGCAAAAAAACCTTCGTGCTGGACGGCCATGTCGCCGACTGTCTGATCGTCGCGGCCCGCACATCCGGCGCCGACAACGACAAGTCCGGCGTCACGCTGTTCCTCGTCGACCCCAAGGCGCAGGGCGTCACGATCACGCGCACACTGATGGTCGACAGCCGCAACGCTGCCAACATCGCCTTCGACAATGTCAGCGTTTCGACCGATGCCGTGCTGGGCTCGGTCGATGGCGGCAATGACGTGCTCGAACAGGTGCTCGACATCGCCCGCATCGGCCTTGCGGCTGAACTGCTCGGCCTTGTGCAGGAAGTTTTCGACACGACCATCGACTATCTGAAAGAACGCAAGCAGTTCGGTGTCGCGATCGGCTCCTTCCAGGCATTGAAGCATCGCGCCGCCGACATGTTCGCCGAGATCGAGCTTTGCCGCTCCGTCGTCCTCGACGCGCTTTCCGCGCTCGAAGCACGCCGCAACGACGTGCCCCAGATCGCAAGCCTCGCCAAGGCCCGCCTTTCGGAAACCGCGCGCCGCGTGACGAATGAAGGGCTGCAAATGCGTGGCGGCATGGGCATGACCGATCAGTTCGACATCGGCCTCTACATGAAGCGCGCCCGCGTGGCCGCCGCCACCTTCGGCGACGCCAACTTCCACCGCGACCGCTACGCGACGCTGGAAGGCTTTTGATTGCTACGACCCCACACCCGTCATGCGCGGGCTTGACCCGCGTATCCACGTCTTCCTTCTCTCACACGCAGAAAAGAAAGACGTGGATGGCCGGATCAAGTCCGGCCATGACGAACGGCGATAAACGGGGAATATTGAGCCGAAATTGAGCTAATATCCCCCATCTCCATAATCTCGCCTCGATTTCATGTTGCCTTCCTTGACACCTTGGGACGCGCGGTATCTCCTCTGCGGACCCAGATTGTTGAGAAACAGAATCGGAGTAACACCTATGCGCAAAATCACCATCGCCGCTGCCCTTGGCGCTGCCGGCCTTATGATTGCAGCGGTTCCCGCTTCCGCTCTCTCGAGCTATCAGGTCCAGACCGACGGCGGCGCGAACTTCGACGGTTCGCCGAGCAACACGACCACGAATAGCGGCTTCTCGATGACGACGAGAACCAGCAAGGAAGACCCGATCACCGGCCTCCCCATTGCACCGGGCACGGCAAATTTCGGGGCGACCAGTTCAAGCCAGCCGGACCTGTCCCGCGACATGAACTGGCAGGGCACGGGCTACTATCTCCGCCCCAACAACTAGAACGCCAGCGCCGCAGCGCGGTGCCTCTCGGACATGAAACAAGCGCGATGCAACACATCGCGCTTTTTCTTTGAGAACCGCCCGCGCCACCCCTCTTACTCGACAAACAAACGCCCTCGCCGCATACTGCGCCCGCGTGGCCGTCCACGCTTCTTACCGCCCCTTTCAAGGACCGATACCGGCATGGCTGACGAGACGAAAACCAGCGATCCCGAGCGCATCACCGTGCTCGCCAAAGACTTCACGCCAGCGGCCATGGAGTTTCATCGTCGCAACATGAGCGAGAAGGGCTACCGCATGGAAGGCCAGATCGTTCAGCGCAAGTTCCAGATGATCGAGGGCCTCGGTGCGCCGAAAGAGTTGTTCGACGGCGAGCTTTTCTATGCCGTCACCTTCGTGCGCAAAGGCATCGAGAAGTAGGCATACCTCTTGAGGGTATCCGTTCAGACCGTCAGGATTTCGCTAGTACCGACAAGAACTTGGCGCCGTTGCGCTGGGTATTACGTCGCGTAAAGCGGCCTAAATACGGTTGACTCTCCCGATTTAATCCTGTCAGATTTCTGAGCAATCGCATTTTGGCCTGCCTTGGCTGCTCTGCCCTTCGGGCCAATCAAGACACTTCCCAAAATCAGGTTGTCATCCGCCGCGCGATGGGAGCGTGGTTATTTCCGCACGCAAGTGCGCAAGGAGACGAATATGGCTACTGGTACTGTGAAGTGGTTCAACGCGCAAAAGGGCTACGGCTTTATCCAGCCGTCGGACGGCGGACGTGATGTGTTCGTGCACATCAGTGCCGTCGAACGTGCGGGCCTCAGCTCGCTGAATGAAGGCCAGAAAATCAATTACGAGCTCGTGACCGAAAAGGGCAAGACCTCGGCCGCAAATCTCACGGTTGCATAAGGCTAAGGCCAGCGACTGAAATTCTTGGCCGGGCCCAGCGCCCGGCCATTTGCGTTTCTGGCACCCAGCCTCGCCCCTACCCCCTCCGGCCAGTGCCCCACACAGGTCTTCATTCCTGATGCGAAGAGGTGCAAGGTTTGCGGCCCGATCGCCTCGTGCTCATCAGGAAACACATCGAGGGAGGAAAGCCATGACCGGCAAAGCGAATAAGGTTGGTGTCTACCTCTGCGCCAAGGGCGCTGCCGACGCCATCGAGTTCTACAAGAAAGCCTTCGGCGCTGTCGCAACGGGCCCGCGCATTCTCGATCCGAAAAATCGCATCGGCCACGCCGAATTCACCATCGGCGATACGCTGCTGATGATTTCAGACGAGCATCCGGAGGCGGGCATATTGAGCCCGCAATCGCTCGGCGGCACACCCATCGCACTCACTCTCTATGTGGACGATGCGAGAGCCGTCTACGACCGCGCCGTCGCCGCAGGCGCAACCCCATTGCGCCCTGTCGCCGACCAGTTCTACGGCGAGCGCTCCGGACAGGTGACAGACCCCTTCGGTTTCCGCTGGACCGTTACCCAGCACATCGAAGACGTCTCGCCTGAAGAAATGCAGAAGCGCGCCAAGGCTCTCTACGGCTAGGCTATCGCAATCGGCAAGGGCGGAAGCGCGATGAAGGCGACAACCACGAAGAAGGCCATGGCCTTCATCTTCGTCACCATCCTCATCGATTCAATCGGCCTCGGCATCATCCTGCCGGTGCTGCCGCAACTGATCGAAGACCTGACAGGCGAAGGCCTGAGCGAGGCCGCGCGTTACGGCGGCTGGCTTTTGTTCATCTACGCGCTGGCGCAATTCATCTGCTCACCGATCATAGGCAATCTCAGCGACCGCTTCGGCCGGCGCCCTGTCCTGCTTCTCTCGCTCACCGCCATGGGCCTCGACTACATATTGATGGGCTTTGCCCCCACCATCATCTGGCTTTTCATCGGTCGCCTCATCTCCGGCATTTGCGGCGCAAGCTACTCGACCGCCAATGCCTATATCGCCGACGTCACGCCGCCGGAAAGCCGCGCGCAAAGTTTCGGCTTGATGGGCGCAGCCTTCGGCCTTGGCTTCATCATCGGCCCGGTCGCCGGCGGTTTCCTCGGTGAATTTGGACCGCGCGCGCCCTTCTTCGCTGCCGCAGGCCTCGCGCTCGCAAATGCGCTTTATGGCTATCTCATCATTCCCGAAACGCTGCCGCCCGAACGCCGCCGTGCTTTCTCATGGGCGCGTGCCAACACGATGGGCGCCTTCGCACATTTGCGCGGTATACCCGCCGCCGCCATGC
>NZ_JBASBH010000033.1:0-46112 GCF_049651025.1 Parvibaculum sp.
TAACGGTTCTGAGCTTCCGCGCCCAATGCATCGCTCACGCCCGCTTCCACGAGGAAAGAGAGCAGTGCGGCTGCCTCCTCGCGCGTCAGCGTTTTGCTGGACTGTTCAAATTGCGTCATGGCGCGAGCGGTTTTGTTCCGGGGCAATCGTGGGTCTGTCTGATCTAATCTAGCACGGCTTGCCTTGATGTTGACCAATCTACGGCGAGGCACCATAAAGTGGCCCGGTTGATAAGACGATCAATGGCTTGGCCATATGGGCAAGCTGCGAGGAGAGACGCGAAATGAGCGAAGAAACTGTCGAACGCGAGTTCATGGAATATGACGTCCTGATCGTAGGCGGCGGCCCTGCGGGTCTTTCCGCGGCGATCCGTCTGCGCCAGCTCGCAGCCGAGCAGGATTTCGACATCTCCGTCTGCCTGATCGAAAAAGGCTCGGAAGTTGGTGCGCATATTCTTTCGGGCGCGGTCATCGATCCGATCGGCCTCGACAAGCTCATTCCCGACTGGAGGGAGCAGGGCGCACCGCTCGACACGCCGGTCGTGTCCGATCATTTTATCTATCTGGGCCCGGCTGGCAGCCTCACCATACCGAGCTTTCTTTATCCGCCGCTGATGAACAATCACGGCAATTATATTGGCAGCCTTGCCAATCTCTGCCGCTGGCTTGCGACCAAGGCGGAAGAACTCGGCGTTGAAATCTATCCCGGTTTTGCCGGTGCCGAGGTCCTCTATAACGAGGACGGCAGCGTGCGCGGTGTCGCCACTGGCGACATGGGTGTCGCAAAAGACGGTCACCACAAGGACAGCTATACGCGCGGCATGGAACTGCGCGCCAAATATACGCTGTTCGCCGAAGGCGCGCGTGGCTCGCTGACCAAGGAACTGACCCGCAAATTCAAGCTCGATGAAGGCCGCGATCCGCAGAAATACGGCATCGGCCTCAAGGAAGTCTGGGAGATCGACCCGGCGAAGCACCAGAAGGGCAAGGTTCAGCACACGCTCGGCTGGCCGCTCAGCGACGACACCGGCGGCGGCTCGTTCCTCTATCACTTCGGCGATAATCTCGTCTCCGTGGGCTTCGTCGTCCATCTCAACTACAAGAATCCCTATCTTTCGCCCTTCGATGAGTTCCAGCGCTTTAAGATGCATCCGGCGATCCGCGACACTTTCGAAGGCGGCAAGCGCATCGCTTATGGCGCGCGCGCCATCACCGAGGGCGGCTTCCAGTCCGTGCCGAAGCTCACCTTCCGGGGCGGCGCGCTGATTGGCTGCTCGGCAGGCTTCGTCAACGTGCCCCGCATCAAGGGCAGCCATAACGCCATGCTCACCGGCATGATGGGCGCGGAAGCGGCCTTCGACGCGGTGAAGGGCGGGCGCGCGGCGGATGAACTGACCGCCTATGCAAAGGCCTATATCGGCAGCCCCGTCTACAAGGACCTGAAGCGCGTCCGCAACGTGAAGCCATTCTTGTCGCGCTTCGGTACCTTTTTCGGCATGGGCTTCAGCTTTGTCGACATGTGGATGAACCAGCTCGGCATCGGCTTGCCCTTCACCCTGAAGCACGGCAAGGCGGATCACGAAACGCTGAAGAAGGCGTCCGAGTGCAAGCCGATCGACTATCCCAAGCCCGATGGGAAGATTTCCTTCGACAAGCTGTCCTCGGTCTTCATTTCGGCGACCAACCACGAAGAAGACCAGCCGATCCATCTGAAGCTCAAGGATCCGGCGATCCCGATCGCCTACAACCTGCCGACCTTTGCCGAGCCCGCGCAGCGCTATTGCCCGGCCGGCGTTTACGAGGTCGTTCTGGATGCGGAAGGCAAGAATCCGCGCTTCCAGATCAACGCCCAGAACTGCGTCCACTGCAAAACCTGCGACATCAAGGACCCGACGCAGAACATCAACTGGACGGTCCCGGAAGGCGGCGGCGGCCCAAATTACCCGAACATGTGAGCGGTATTCACCAACACCCCACATATCGCGGCCACATTTTATAGGCTAAGCTGAACATCAGGGGCCGGCATTCACCGTGGATGCCGGCCTCGTTGTGCCTGCGCTTGGGCGCGGGGGATGCAGCTTTGCGTGTTCAGAGGCTAAAAGGGTGATGGTATCTAAAGGCTATATCCCGTCCTGGCGGGCAATTGCTGCGGCCACCATATTGCTGACGCTTCAGGGTTGTGCCGGGTTGAGCAATCTCACTGGCGGCAGCCGCGGAGGAGAGACGCCTTACGGCGACTATCTGGCCGCGCGCTATGCGAGCGCCGTTCACGAGACGGATGAGGCAAACAAGTATTTCGACAAGACGCTCGCCGTCGATCCCGACAATCCGGTCGTCATCGAACGCGCCTTCATGGTGTCGCTGAATGGCGGCGACATGGGTCGCGCGGTCAGGCTTGCCCGTCGACTTATCAAGATTTCCCCCGATCACCGGATGGGGCGTCTCGTCCTCGCGCTCAACGACATCAACAATCGCGATTACAAGGATGCCCAGAAGCAGATCGGCAGCGCCGAGTCGGGCGTTTTCGTCGCGCTTGTCGGTTCGCTGACGCAGAGCTGGGCGGCCGCCGGAGACGGGGACAAGGATCTCGCGCTTGCCAAGCTCAAGGCTTTTGAGAACAAGCCCGCCTTCGATCTTTTCCGCACCTACCACAAGGCGCTCATCCTCGACATGCTTGGCGATGCCAAGGAGGCCGAGGATTCATACAGGCAGGCGATGGATTCGAGCGGCGGCACCTCCATCCGCATCGTCGAATCCTATGCAAGTTTCCTGTCGCGCCAGGGACGCCAGAACGAAGCGCGCGCCGCGCTCGATCAATATGCAGCCCTCGCGCCCGATCATCCGCTTGTCCGTTCGGCGCTTGCCCGGCTCAACAAGGGCGATGTGCTGAAGCCGCTGGTTTCGACCGCAGCGGAAGGCGTCGCCGAAGCGCTATATGGTTTGGGAAGCGCACTGGCGCAGGATTCCGGCAACGAACTTGCCGGTCTCTATCTCCAGCTGGCAATCTGGTTGCGTCCGGATTTCAACGTCGCGCATACGCTGCTCGCCGATACATATGAGCAGAAAAAGCGCTGGGCCGACGCCATAGCCGCCTATAGCAGGGTGTCGAAGGATTCGCCCCTCTATCAGAACGCCCGCATTCAGACCGCGCTCGATCTGGATCGCCTCGACAAGCAGCCCGAAGCCATTGCCGTGCTGCGCGCCTATGCTGCCGACAACCCCAATGCCATCGAGCCGATGGTTGCGCTGGGCGACATCTATCGCAGCAAGGAGAACTATGCCGAAGCTGCCGCGCAATACAGCCATGCGATAGAAGTGGCGGGCAAGACTGCGCCGTCGCATTGGTCGCTCTATTACGCGCGTGGCATCTGCAATGAGCGTCTCGGCAAATGGTCCGACGCCGAACGCGATCTGAAAACGGCGCTCAAGCTGTCCAGCGATCATCCGCTCGTTCTCAACTATCTCGGCTATTCCTGGATCGAACAGGGCGCGCATCTGAAAGAAGCGCTGGCCATGATCGAAAAGGCGGTCGAGCTTCGCCCCACCGATGGTTTCATCGTCGACAGCCTCGGCTGGGCGCATTACCGGCTCGGGGATTACGCAAGGGCGGTGCAGGTGCTTCAGCGCGCCGTTGAACTCGAGCCCGATGATTCAACCATCAACGATCATCTGGGCGATGCCTTCTGGAAGGTCGGTCGCAAGATCGAAGCGCGTTTCCAGTGGAGCCATGCGCTTGAAATGAAGCCCGAGAAAGACCGCATCGAGGTTCTGAAAGCGAAGCTCGAATTCGGTCTCGAAGCCGGCGAAGCGACGCAGCGGCATCAACCGCCCACCGCTCCGCGCGGCTCCTGACGCTCATGCTGCCCATGCGCGAAAGGGCCCCGGCGAAAATCAATCTCTCCTTGCTGGTGCGCGGCCGCCGCGGCGACGGCTTTCACGATCTCCAAAGCCTCGTTGTTTTCGCCGATTGCGGCGATGTGCTGAGGGGCGAGCTTGCGCCCGCTCTGGCGCTCGACGTTACCGGCCCGTTTGCCGGCGCCCTTGGCGATAAAAGCAACAATCTCGTTCTGCGCGCGGCAACGGCGCTTGGCGATTGCCTGGGGCGAAAGCGCGGGGCGCGGCTGACGCTGGAAAAAAACCTGCCCGTCGCATCCGGCATAGGCGGCGGATCGGCTGACGCCGCTGCTGCCTTGCGCCTCCTCGCGAAACTCTGGGAAGCCTCCGTCGAGCCGGAGGTTCTCGCCTCGCTTGCGCTTCGTCTCGGCGCCGATGTGCCCGTATGCCTCGACAGCCGACCCGCGCTGATGTGGGGCATAGGTGATCTGGTCGTCCGCACGGATGCGTTGCCGCCGTTCTGGCTCGTGCTCGCAAATCCCGGCATTGCCGTTTCCACCGCGCAAGTCTTCAAGGTGCTGAACGCTTCGCCTCTCGATGAACTGGGTATCGGCCCGAAATTGCCCGCCATGACAGGGCTCGACGCGCTCATCTCCTGGCTCACCGCGCATGGAAACGATCTCGAAGCGCCTGCGCAAAAGCTCGCGCCCGTCATCGCCGATGTGATCGCGGCGATCGGCAAGACGAAGGGGTGCCGTCTCACCCGAATGTCCGGCTCGGGCGCAACTTGCTTTGGAATCTATGCAGGTGAGGCCGAAGCGCGCGCTGCCGAAGCGGAGCTTAAGGCGAAGCAGCCTCGCTGGTGGATAGCTGCCGCAAACAGACTTTAGACAATCCATCTCGCTGCAAGTGCAGCCCGAATTGCCACGCTCTCCGGTCCCGCAATAAAGATCAATAAGTCCGGCTGATGCAGAAATCAACGAGATCGATCAGTGCCTGCCGGTAGTCGCTTTCCGGGAAGATCGCCAGCGCGTCTTTTGCAATCGCGCCGTAATGGCGTGCTCGCGCGATCGTGTCGTCAATGGCGCCATGTCGCGCCACAAGCTGTGTCGCATGTTCCAGATCGCCGTCGCGCTGGTCGCCCTCTTGCAAAGTCCGCTGCCAGAAGGTGCGTTCCTGTTCGTCGCCGCGCCGGAAGGCGAGCACGACGGGAAGAGTGATCTTGCCCTCGCGGAAATCGTCGCCGACATTCTTGCCGAGCGACGCCGCGCGACCGCCATAATCGAGCGCATCGTCGACAAGCTGGAAAGCGATTCCGAGGTTGCGGCCGTAGGACTCAAGCGCCGCCGCCTCATTCGGGCTGCGCTCTGCGATCACGCCGCCGACTTCGGCAGCCGCAGCAAAAAGCGCCGCCGTCTTTGCCTGAATGACGCGCATATAGGCGTCTTCGGTCGTGCTCGTGTCCTTTGCCGCTGCAAGCTGCATCACTTCGCCTTCGGCGATGATCGAGGCTGCATTGGCGATGATTTCAAGCGCGCGGAGCGAGCGCGTCTCGACCATCAGGCGGAAGGCGCGGCCCAGCAGAAAATCGCCGACCAGAACGCTGGCCTGATTGCCCCAGAGCATGCGCGCAGTCTTCTTGCCGCGCCGCAAATCGCTCTCGTCGACCACATCGTCATGCAGCAGCGTGGCCGTGTGCAGGAACTCGACGCTGGCCGCAAGCTTGATGTGATCCCGGCCTGTATAGCCGCAGATGCGCGAGGCCGCGATGGTCAGCATGGGACGAAGCCGCTTGCCGCCTGAATTGATCAGGTGGCTCGCAAGCTCGGGGATCATGGGGACGTCAGATGCCATCCGTTCACGGATGAATTCGTTGACATCGTCCATATCCTTGGCGACCAGCGCCTGCAACTGAGCAACGGCGTTCTGGCTACGCCCTCGTTCCTCATCGAGTGGGACAACAACTCCCAATATTCGCTCCTGAAAATACGGGCCGCATATGTGTTAATCTTTCAGTGGAGCATAGGTGGGAGGTGCATTCGCGGCAAGTGTTGCGCATGCGCCGCAAGTGACGGGAAAGAGCATGAAAGAGCTGATCCGGACGAACGATATGGTGCTGATTTCCTATCTCGAGCACCGCCTGCGCGAAGAAGGCATTGAGCCACTGACACTCGACGGCCATATGAGCGTGCTCGAAGGCTCGCTCGGCGTGCTCCCGCGCCGTATCATGGTGGCTGAAGAAGACCACAGTCGGGCATGGGACATTCTGGACGGCGTGAAGCAGGATCGGGATAGGCAATCATGAACGAAGCAAGCGAATCGACTATCGGCGCGGACCTGGCGGGTTCAATTGATGCCGCTCACACCGATGACGGATTTCTCGGCAGCAGGCTTCAAATGCTTCAGCCCGCGAAAGGTTATCGCGCTGGCATAGATGCTGTGCTGCTTGCGGCTTCCATTCCGGCGCGCAAGGGCGAGCGCGTGCTGGAAGCAGGGTCCGGCGTCGGCGTTGCGAGCCTTTGCCTCGCCACGCGTGTTCCCGGCGTCGATGTCTGCGGTCTCGAGCTTCAGGAAGATCTCGTGCGCCTTGCGCGCGAAAATGCGCGGCGCAATGCGCTGCAAACGCGCGCGACCTTCGTCGAAGGCAATGTCGGCATGCAGGTGCGTGATCTTGTCACACAGGGGCTTGAGCCGCAGAGCTGGGACCATGTCTTTGCAAACCCGCCATTTTACGATCCATCGAGCAATTCCTCTTCGCCCGATGCGAGCAAGGCCCAGTCTCACCTGACACTGGGTTCGGAACTTGGCGACTGGGTGCGTTTTGCCTGCACCATAGTGCGCCCGAAAGGTACTGTGAGCTTCATTCACCGTGCCGATGCGCTGGGCGATCTTCTGTCCTCAATTCGCGCCCATCTCGGCGGCATCGAAGTCTTCCCGCTATGGCCCGCGCTCGGCAAACCCGCAAGCCGGGTAATCCTGCGTGGAACGCGCGGCTCCAGAGCGCCGCTGACGCTTCGCCCGGGCCTTGTGCTGCATGACCGTGACGGTCGTTTCAGCGAAAAGGCAGACAGTATTTTGCGCCATGCGGCACCGCTTCTTCTCGATCAACCGACTTGAGTGAATATTTCAGACATGAAGAATTTGATTGCGCCTCTTTTGCCTTCGCCGCTCCGCCGCCGCGCCTTTCCGAATTACACGTCTCCGGCGGTCGTTGCCGTGGTGCGTCTGAACGGCGTCATCGGCGCAGTCTCGCCCCTGCGCGGCGGCATCGACCTCGCATCGGTTGCTGGCGCGCTGGAGGCGGCCTTCACGATGAAGGGCGTGAAAGCCGTTGCGCTGTCGATCAATTCGCCGGGCGGCTCGCCGGTGCAATCCTCACTCATCTATAAGCGCGTGCGTGCGCTCGCCGCCGAAAAAACTCTCCCCGTATTTGCGTTCGCGGAAGATGTCGCCGCGTCCGGCGGCTATATGCTCGCCTGCGCAGCCGATGAAATTTATGCCGATGAAAGCTCCATCATCGGCTCGATCGGCGTCGTCTCGGCGGGCTTCGGTTTCACCGGCCTCATCGACAAGCTCGGCGTCGAGCGTCGCGTGCATACGTCAGGCGAGAGCAAGTCGATGCTCGATCCCTTCAAGCCGGAAAATCCCGATGACGTGGAGCGCCTCAAGGCGCTTCAGCACGACGTCCACGAAAACTTCAAAAGCCTTGTCCGCCGCGCGCGGGGAGAAAGGCTGGCGGAGCCGTCCGATGGTCTTTTCACCGGTGAGTTCTGGGCGGCCTCCGGCGCACTCTCGCGCGGCCTCATCGACGGCGTCGGCGATCTGCGCAGCGTCATGCGCGAGCGGTTCGGAAAAGAAGTTCGCCTGAAGCTTGTCGGTGGCAAAAAGCCCTTCTGGCGGCGTGGAATTGGGCTGACCAGCGCCTCGGCTTCATTTGCCGAACCGTCCCATCTGGGCGAGGGCTTTGCGCAAGGATTGCTCGGCGCGCTCGAAACTCGTTCCATTTGGAATCGTTTTGGCCTTTAATGAGTTGTTACGTCGCGTTGGGCGCCGTTCCCCATATGGAATGTGACCCCTTGGAGGGTGAAAGCATGAGCAAGCTCGTCTTCGCCGCTGTTTTGATGGCGGCCTGCTACACGGCCTATAGAGCCATTCTCCGCGCTGCAGAGCGTCAACGTGACAGCATGGTTCGCGCTCGTGCCCAGTCCCGCGTCGAACCGCGCGACCTCGGCACGCTCCGTGAAGTCGAAGACGGCCTCTATGTGCCGGACAATCGCCGCTAAGCGGTCCGCCCTCTAGCGCTTCGTCATACTGCCCAGAATCGAGCGGAAAATGGCTCGCCCGACCTGCGTTCCAATGGAGCGCGCGACGGATGACGCCATGTTGCTGACCACCTTCTCTGTCGTGGAGGCAGTTTGGCGCGCGCGCGGCGCAGGCTCCGCCCGTTCACGCCTCTGTGCGGGCGCAGATTGATCCCAGGGCGAGGTGGTGGGGACCGATGAGGCGGCGGCAGGTGCGGCCGCCGCTTTCGTCGCTTCGCTGCGTTTCTGCAGCATTTCGTAAGCCGAATCCCGATCGATCGTCTTGTCATAGCGCCCGCGCACCGGGCTTTCCGCGATTATCGCCTGCCGCTCCGCTGCGCTTGCCGGTCCGACGCGGCCCGATGGCGGGGCGATCAGCGTCCGCTCCACCATTGTGGGCGATCCCTTGGCATCGAGCGTGGACACCAGCGCCTCGCCGACGCCAAGCGCGAGGATTGTTTCTTCCGTTTTGAAAGCCGGGTTCTGCCGGAATGTATCCGCGGCCGCCCGCACGGCCTTCTGGTCGCGCGGCGTGAAGGCACGCAACGCGTGCTGCACACGATTGCCGAGCTGCGCCAGCACCTTGTCGGGCACGTCGAGCGGGTTCTGCGTCACGAAATAAACGCCGACGCCCTTGGAGCGGATGAGCCGCACGACGCGCTCGACCGATTCCACCAGAGCCTTTGGCGCATCGTTGAAGAGGAGATGCGCCTCGTCGAAAAAGAACACGAGCTTGGGCTTTTCAAGATCGCCGACTTCCGGCAGTTCCTCGAAAAGCTCGGACAGAAGCCACAGCAGGAACGTCGCATAGAGACGCGGATTATCCATCAGCCTGGTGGCAGCCAGAATATTGACGATGCCGCGCCCTTCGCGATCGGTGCGCATCAGATCGCCGATCTCAAGCGCCGGTTCGCCGAAGAAATTCGCACCCTTCTGGTTTTCCAGCACCAGCAATTGCCGCTGGATCGCGCCGACGGATTGCGTCGAGACATTGCCATATTGCGCGCTGAGCAAAGAGGCGTTCTCCGACACGAAGGCGAGCATTGCGCGCAGGTCCTTCAGGTCGAGCAGCAGCAAGCCCTGCTCGTCGGCAACCCGAAAGGCGATGTTGAGCACGCCTTCCTGCGTATCATTGAGATCGAGCAATCGCGCCAGCAGCAGCGGCCCCATCTCCGAAATGGTGGCGCGGACCGGATGGCCTTCCTCGCCGAACACATCCCAGAAAACCGTTGGAAACCTGTCAGGCACATAGTCGATGCCGATATCCCTGGCGCGCTTCACGAAAGGGGCCGCTCCGTCCCCCGCCTGGCTCAATCCCGAAAGGTCGCCCTTGATGTCGGCGGCAAAGACCGGCACGCCCGCATTGGAAAAGCCTTCCGCCAGTACTTGCAGGGTCACGGTCTTGCCGGTGCCGGTGGCTCCGGTCACAAGCCCGTGCCGGTTGGCGAGACGGAGCAGCAAAACCTCGGGCTTGCCGCTTTTACCGATCAGAATTTCGCCATCCGCCATAAGCAAGCCCTTCTGCACATATATTGGGTCGCTGGACCCGGCCTTTGCCGACTATAAGTGGTCGCGAGCGAACCGGACAATGCCGGGGCGCTTGCTTGACCCCCCATAGGCCATGCCGCTAGGTTGCGCCGCAAAAGAGGGCGCGAGCCCTCACGATTCCGCCGCCCGCAAATATTACTGCCCGCAAAGTCTACTGAAAGCATCGGCTGACAATGACGGCCAAACCCGACAATTCGTTCCAGTCCCTGATCCTGAAGCTCCAGACCTACTGGGCGGGGCAGGGCTGTGTGATTCTCCAGCCCTATGACATGTCGATGGGCGCAGGCACTTTCCATCCAGCAACGACCTTGCGCGCGCTCGGCCCCAAGCCGTGGAAAGCCGCCTATGTGCAGCCCTCGCGCCGCCCCACCGACGGGCGCTACGGCACCAATCCGAACCGCTTTCAGCACTATTACCAGTTTCAGGTCATCCTGAAGCCGAACCCGGACAATCTGCAGGAGCTCTATCTCCAGAGCCTCTATGAACTCGGCATCGACCCGAAGAACCACGACATCCGTTTTGTCGAGGACGACTGGGAAAGCCCGACGCTCGGCGCCTGGGGCCTCGGCTGGGAAGTCTGGTGCGACGGCATGGAAGTCTCGCAGTTCACCTATTTTCAGCAGGTCGGCGGCTTCGACTGCAATCCGGTTGCGGGCGAGCTGACCTACGGGCTTGAACGCCTCGCCATGTATATTCAGGGCGTCGACAACGGCTATGACCTCGATTTCAATGGCGCGACCGGCGAAGACCGCGTGACCTATGGCGACGTCTTCCATCAGGCCGAAGTCGAATTCTCCGCGCATAACTTCGAACATGCGGATACGGAAATGCTGTTCCGCCACTTCGCGGACGCCGAGAAGGAATGCGCCTCATTGCTCGACAAAGGTCTCGCGCTGCCCGCTTACGACCAGTGCATCAAGGCGAGCCACAACTTCAATTTGCTCGATGCGCGCGGCGTGATCTCCGTCACCGAGCGCCAGGCCTATATCGGCCGCGTCCGCGCGCTCGCCAAGGGCTGCGCTGAAGCCTGGCTGAAAACGCCTGCGGGGAGCGGCGCATGAGCGAGCTTCTCCTCGAACTTTTCTCCGAAGAAATTCCCGCGCGCATGCAAGCGCGTGCGAGCGACGATCTGAAGCGCCTCGTCACCGATGCGCTGAAAGCGGCCGGTGTTGAGAGCGCGAATGCGCGCGCCTTTGCGACGCCGCGTCGTCTTGCGCTCGTTATCGACGGCCTGCCGGACAAGACGCCGGACGTGAAGGAAGAGCGCAAGGGCCCCAAGGTCGGCGCGCCCGATCAGGCAATACAGGGCTTCCTCCGCGCCGCTGGCCTCACATCCATCGATCAGGCGACGGTTCAGGAAGACAAGAAGGGCGCCTTCTATATCGCCCTCACCGAGAAAAAGGGTCGCGCCACGGCGGATCTGATCGCGGAGATTGTGCCTGCCGTTGTTCGCGCCTTCCCATGGCCGAAGTCGATGCGCTCAGGCCGTCATGAATTGCGCTGGGTTCGCCCGCTGCATTCGATCCTCTGCATCCTTGGCGGCAAGGTCGTGCCGTTCGAGATCGAGGGCATCGCGTCTGGCGACACGACACGTGGTCACCGTTTCATGGCGCCTGATGCGTTCGCGGTCACGGGCTTTGCCGACTATGAAAAGAAACTCGAAGCCGCAAAAGTGGTCCTCGATCCGGCAAAGCGTGCCGCGTCGATCAAGGAAGGCGCGCTGAAACTCGCCGCCGATGCGGGGCTGAAACTTTTCGAAGACGAAGCGCTGTTGAACGAAGTCGCCGGCCTCGTCGAATGGCCCGTGCCGCTGATCGGCAAGATCGACGATCAGTTCATGGAAGTGCCGCAGGAAGTGCTGACCAGCACCATGCGCGCCAACCAGAAATATTTCGCGCTGACGGATGCGAAGGGCAAGCTCGCGCCGCGCTTCATCGTCATCGCAAACCTGATCGCGGAAGATGGCGGCAAGGCCATCATCAACGGCAACGAGCGCGTGCTGCGCGCCCGCTTCGCCGACGCCCAGTTCCTCTGGGAGCAGGACAAGAAGGTCACGCTTGAAAGCCGCCTGCCGAAACTGGAAGAAGTCGTCTTTCAGGCCAAGCTTGGCACCGTGCGCGAAAAGGCCGAACGCATTGCAAAGCTTGCGCGCGAAATCGCCGCCTTCGTTCCGGGCGCTGACGCGGACAAGGCGGAGACTGCAGGTCGCCTCGCCAAAGCCGACCTCACCTCAGGCATGGTCGGGGAGTTTCCTGAACTGCAAGGCTTGATGGGCGGCTACTACGCTCGCAATGACGACCTTGGCGATGATATCGCCATTGCAATAGCTGAACACTATTCGCCTCTCGGCCCGACCGATTCTATACCGGCGTCGACACTTGGTAAGGTTGTCGCACTTGCTGACAAACTAGACACGCTGGTTTGGTTCTTCGGAATTGGTGACAGACCTACCGGATCCAAAGATCCATTCGCCCTCCGCAGATCGGCTCTTGGAGTGATAAGGACTGTATTGGAGAGTGGAATTCGATTGGATGTCGGAAGTATCGTCGAAAAAGCATGGGAAGCGCTTGCGGACGATTTCTGGAAAAAGCGCCTGTCTCATGGGGAGTACGAACGCGTTCTCGATACATGGGGAGATTGGACGTCAGCGTATATGCGATATGAGGAGAAGCTCGAGTTCTTTCTCGATCCTATTAAAAAGCACGACGATTTTTTCGCGTTTGGATGGGATGTGGAAGCTCAGATTTCTGAGTTCTTCGATGATCGCGTAAAGGTCTACCTGCGTGATCGCACCATGCGTTATGATATCGTTGATGCCACATTGGGAGGAGTGAGCGATCTCGTTCTCTTTGTGAAGCGCGTTGAGGCGCTGTCGTCATTCCTTGCAACAGATGACGGCAAGAACCTGCTCGCCGGTTACAAGCGCGCAGTAAACATTCTCAAGATCGAAGAGAAGAAAGACGGCAAGTCTTTCGACGGCATTCCCGATCCCGCGCTGTTTCAGCAGGACGAGGAGCGTGCACTTTTCGATCGCATTGAAGAAGCGCGCGCCGAGGCGGCAAATGCCGTTGCGCGCGAAGATTTCGAAGCCGCCATGGCCGCGCTCGCAAAACTGCGTGCGCCGGTCGACGCCTTCTTCGAACAGGTCACTGTGAATGCCGACGAATTGCCGCTGCGCGAGAACAGGCTGAAGCTTCTCGCGCAAATCCGCTCGGCGCTCCACACAGTCGCAGATTTTTCGAAAGTCGAGGGGTAGAACCCTCACCCGGTCCTGCCCCCAAGGGGGAGCGGGCAAGTAAGTGCGGACCTCTCTTTACCCTCTCCCCCTCGGGGAGAGGGAAGGGTGAGGGGGTGTCCCAACCAGAGGCGCAAGCGATGACCACGACGAAATGGGTCTATTCCTTCGGTGACGGCAAGGCAGAGGGCGCGGCATCGATGCGCAACCTGCTGGGTGGCAAGGGCGCAAACCTTGCCGAGATGTCGAATTTGGGCTTGCCCGTGCCGCCCGGCTTCACCATCACCACCGAGCTTTGCACAGCCTTTTACGACAATGACCGGCAGTACCCGGACGATCTTTCGCCGCAGGTCGACGCTGCGCTCGCGCATGTCGGAAAGACGGTCGGCGCGACATTCGGCGATAAACAAAATCCGCTACTCGTTTCGGTTCGCTCCGGCGCGCGCGCGTCCATGCCCGGCATGATGGATACGGTTCTGAATCTCGGCCTCAACGATGAGACAGTGCTCGGCCTCGCTGCGCGCGCGGGCGATGAGCGTTTCGCCTTCGACAGCTATCGCCGCTTCATCCAGATGTATTCCAATGTCGTTCTCGGCGTCGATCATCACAATTTCGAAGAGATCCTTGAATACTATAAGGACGAGCATGAGCTGACGCTCGATACTCACTTGAAGGCGGATGACTGGCGCGACGTGATTGCGCGTTACAAGAAACGCGTTACGGAAGAGCTGGGCCGTCCCTTCCCGCAGGATGTGAACGAGCAGCTCTGGGGCGCCATCGGCGCGGTCTTCGGCTCATGGCGCAATGCGCGCGCGGAAACATATCGCCGCCTCCACAACATTCCCGAAAGCTGGGGCACTGCCGTCAACGTCCAGGCGATGGTCTTCGGCAATATGGGCGAGACATCGGCAACCGGCGTTGCCTTCACGCGCAATCCCTCGACGGGCGAACACGCGATCTATGGCGAGTTTCTGGTGAACGCGCAGGGCGAAGACGTGGTGGCGGGCATCCGCACACCGCAATCGCTGACGAAGAAGGCGCGCCTTGAAGCCAAGGACAACAAGGCCTCGATGGAAGAGGCGATGCCCGAAGTTTTCGACGAGCTGATCGCCGTCTTCGCGCGCCTCGAAAAACATTATCGCGACATGCAGGACGTCGAGTTCACGGTGCAGGACGCCAAGCTCTGGATGCTGCAAACCCGCGCAGGCAAGCGTACGGCGAAAGCCGCGCTGAAAATCGCCGTCGATATGGCGCATGAAGGCTTGATCGACGAGAAGCTTGCGATCCTGCGCGTCGATCCCGCATCGCTCGACCAGCTTCTGCATCCGACGCTCGATCCCGATGCCGCGCGCGACGTGATCGCGACGGGGCTTCCCGCCTCGCCGGGCGCCGCCTCCGGCGAAGTCGTCTTCTCGTCCGACGAAGCCGCCGCAGCAAAGAGCGAAGGCCGCAGCGTCGTTCTCGTGCGCATCGAAACAAGCCCTGAAGATATTCACGGCATGCATTCCGCCGTCGCCATTCTGACGACGCGTGGCGGCATGACGAGTCACGCGGCGGTTGTCGCGCGCGGCATGGGCCGTCCTTGCGTCTCTGGCGTCGGCTCGATCCGCATCGACTACAAGGCCGAGCAATTCACCGTGATGGGCGTCACGGTGAAGAAGGGCGACATCATCACCATCGACGGCTCGACGGGCCAGGTCATCAAGGGCGAAGTGCCGATGCTCCAGCCGGAGCTTTCGGGCGACTTCGCAACGCTGATGGGCTGGGCCGACAGCCACCGCCGCATGAAGATCCGCACCAATGCCGAAACGCCGTTCGACGCGGCCACGGCCCGCAAATTCGGCGCGGAGGGCATCGGCCTTTGCCGCACCGAGCATATGTTCTTTGACGACTCGCGCATCGTCGCCGTCCGCCAGATGATTCTGGCCGACGACGCCAAGGGCCGCCGCGCGCCGCTGGAGAAAATCCTGCCGATGCAGCGCGACGACTTCCGCCAGCTCTTTGTCATCATGAAGGGCCTGCCGGTCACGATCCGCCTGCTCGACCCGCCGCTGCACGAGTTCCTGCCCAAGACGCCGGAGGAGATCGAGCAGGTCTCCGTCTCGACCGGCATAGCGGCAGACAAGCTCGCCCGCCGCGTTCAGGACCTGCATGAGTTCAACCCCATGCTCGGCCATCGCGGCTGCCGTCTGGGCATCACCTACCCGGAAATCTACGAAATGCAGGCCCGGGCCATTTTCGAGGCCTCCATCGAGGCGGCCAAGGAGACCGGCGAGCCTGTGATTACGGAAATCATGATCCCGCTCGTCGCCATGAAGGCCGAACTGGACCTGCTGAAGGGCAAGATCATCGCGGTCGCCGCAGCGGTCGAGAAAGAGAAGGGCACGAAGCTCGTCTACCAGATCGGCACCATGATCGAATTGCCGCGCGCCGCCCTCATGGCCCGCCAGATTGCCGAGTCCGCGGAGTTTTTCTCCTTTGGAACCAACGACTTGACGCAAACGACCTATGGCATCAGCCGGGACGATTCCGCTTCGTTCCTGAACGATTACATGGCCAAAAAGGTCATTTCCCAGGACCCCTTCGTCTCGCTGGATACCGAAGGCGTGGGCGAACTGGTGCGAATCGCGGCCGAAAGAGGCCGCCAGACCCGCCCGGACATCAAGCTCGGCATTTGCGGCGAGCATGGCGGCGACCCGGCCTCCATCGCCTTTTGCGAGGAGCTGGGCCTCTCCTATGTCTCCTGCTCGCCCTATCGCGTGCCGATCGCCCGGCTCGCCGCCGCCCAGTCGGCGCTCTCGGTCACGACCGAGCGGGACGTCTGACGGACAAGACCAGCCCCAAAACGGGACTGCGGAAGGGGCCTTTCGGGGCCCCTTTTTGCTGTCCGAAATTAACCATTTTGCGCCCGATTTTCCCCCGTTTTCTCCCGTTTTTCGGCCTGGGCGAGGGGTGAATTCCGGCGGTTCGCGCGCGTGAAAATCTTCTCGCTATAAACTCACATATTCCGTATAGGGAATATTTAATCTCTATGCAGAATGAAAATATAAACCGCATACGGAACATATAAATTCGCCTTCGAAGTGTGTGCTGGAGAGCCTTCAGGTGACGTAGCGTAAACTATTGAAAAATCGATTTCATGCATGGCGCATCGATATTATCTCATCGTCAGCGCGCCACTTTTTTGCCTTATTGCGCGTGAGGCGTCATGAATCGGTCTGTGTACAAATGCACGAGCTGCGACGATTCCACGCAAGATATCGACACATAATCTCGTAATTGCGGGATATTTTCATATTCGTTAATCGCAGAAAACGTCGCTAAACCAACGACATAGAAAAAACACGCTGCGCCAGTGGAACGAAACGGTTGTCGCCTCGCTAGGCATGTGTTAATTCGGCGCCTCGTTAAGTGTGTGAATGCCCAGGTGTCGGGACGGCATCGGGCTCTGGCACGTACAGCAGCGCTGTCCGCAGCGCCTCGGAAGACCCATACGGGGTTAGGCAAAACCGCAAGTTGCGCGGGGGTGCTCCGAGGCCTGATAGAACAACAAAGCGGTCGGATTGGAGAACGATGCGAAGACTTCTGGAATGGCTCGATGTGAGCCATATGCTTTCAGGCACGGCCCATGTCGCGGTTGGTTTATTTTGCCTTACCGTGGTGTCCGGCGCCCTCATCAGCAGCATGACTTCCACGGAAGCCATGACGAGCGTGACGGCGTTGGGAAATGTCGCTGCCGCTGAACCCATGCACGATGCGCGCGCCATGCTGGCGAGCGTCTCCGACACACCCTCAATTGCCGTACCCGCCGTATTCCGCAGCGCGGACGCGACCGCCACCTTGCTTCACAGCGCCGTCGTCGTGTCGCCGCCGGTCCTGAACATCAAGCTGGGCGATCTTGAAAAAGAACGCCGTTGCCTGACGGAAGGCATCTATTTCGAAGCGCGCGGCGAGAGCGCCATCGGCCAGCTCGCCGTCGCGGAAGTTGTTCTCAATCGCGTCATGTCGGGCCGCTATCCGGCCAGCATCTGCGGCGTGGTTTTCCAGGGCGCAAAGTCGAACCAGTGCCAGTTCTCATTCGCCTGCAATGGCGACATGAGGAAGCCGCGCGATCCCGTCGCCTGGCGCAAGGCGCAGCGCCTCGCGCATTACGTGCTTGCAGGCAAGGTGCGCAATTCCATCGTCGGTTCGGCAACCTATTACCACGCCTCTTATGTGAGCCCCTATTGGGCGCCACACATGGTGGAAGTCGCAAAGATCGGCCAGCATATTTTCTACCGCACTGCCGACGCTGTTCCCGATCCGCAGTCGTAGGCAATCTCATCGCATTAAAAAAGGCGGAGCTTGATGCTCCGCCTTTTTGCATTCATGCGCTTCTGTGTCAGCCGTTCGATTTGGCCTGCGCGTCTGCGATCATCTTTGCAATCGGTCCTGTCGTGGCGATCTGTTCACGGACGACTTCGGGCATATTGCCGGCCGCCTTGTCGAGTTCGCTGAGTTCCGGCGGCACGTACCAATGCAGCTTGTCGGACGAGTAGGCTTCCCACACGACCTTCGCCACTTCCATGGGCGGGATGGCGCGGAACATGCCGTCCTTCGGCGCATTCTTGACCGCTTCAGGCGGCAGGATCGGCGTGTCGATGAGACCCGGCAGCACGTCGGCGGCGCGCACGCCATGGCGACGGAATTCGATGGAGAGAGCTTCGGTCAGCCCCTTCACCGCATGCTTGGTCGCGGAATAAACGGCGATGCCCGGCATGCCGTAAGTTGCCGACGATGACGAGGTGGTGAAGCAGAGCGACCCCGGCGTGGCCTTCAAAAGTCCGATGGCCGAATGAATGCCGTTCAACACGCCGACGAAGTTGACCTGCACGACCTTCAGAATGTCTTCGAAAGGCTGCTCGTCGAAGAAGCCGCCCGCGCCGATCCCGGCATTGTTGAAAAGAATATCCATCTTGCCGTCCGTGGCGGCGCCGAATTCCGCGATCGCTTTTTCGTAATCGAGCTTGTCGGTCACGTCGAGACGGCGGATGAGGCAGTTATCGGCCCCAAGTTCCGCTTCGAGCGCTTTCAGCCCTTCGCCGTTCTGATCGAAGGCGCCGACAAACCAGCCCTTCGAGTGAAAGAGCCGCGCCGTTTCCCGGCCCATGCCCGATGCCGCGCCGGTGATGAAGATGGACTTACGTCCGTTCGCGCTTCCCATTGTGCCTCCCATTGGTTTCTTGGAATTTTGCTGTACCGCATTCTAGCGAACGAGGCCCGGGAAATGCCAGCAGGAAGCCAGTGATGAGGCGCCAGAAGGGCCCTGGAAGGCCTCAGGAAGCCGTCAGGGCGTCAAAGTCGAGCCCGAGGTCGAGGCAGGGCGCTGAATGCGTGATCCAGCCGCAGGAGATGAGGTCCACCCCCGCCGCCGCAATGGCCGGCGCAGTCGCCGCCGTCACCCGGCCCGATGCCTCTGTAATGGCTCGGCCCGCGACGAGCTTCACGGCATGGGCAAGCTGCTCGGGCGTCATATTGTCGAGCAGAACGACCTCGACGCCCGTCGCAAGGGCCTCTTCAAGCTGATCGAGCGTATCGACCTCGACCTCGACCTTGACCATGTGCCCGGCCCGCCTCCGCGCCCGTTCAATGGCCTCGCGCACGCCGCCTGCAACGGCGATGTGGTTATCCTTGATGAGAACGGCATCATCGAGCCCGAAGCGGTGGTTCATGCCGCCGCCCGCGCGCACTGCGTATTTTTCCAGTGCCCGGAGTCCCGGCGTCGTCTTGCGCGTGCAGCAGACCCGCGCCTTGGTGCCTTCGATGGCGCGCGCGATCTCGCGCGTTGCCGTGGCGATGCCCGACAGATGCCCGAGGAAATTCAGCGCCACGCGCTCGCCGGTGATGATCGCCCGTGCCGAGCCTTCAATGGCGGCGACAATGTCGCCCGGCATCACGTCTGACCCGTCGGGCAACTGAACCGCGACGCGCAAGTTCGGGTCCATCAGGCGGAACGCCATGCGTGCGCAGTCGAGCCCGGCAATGCGGCCATCCTCGCGTGCGCGGATGACGACGCGTGCTTTTGCCTCCACCGGGATCGTCGCTTCAGTGGTGATGTCGCCCGCGCGGCCAAGATCTTCGGCAAGCGCTGCGCGTACCGCCGGCTCGATCAAAAGCGAGGGCAGGGGCTCGAGAGCGATAAGTGTCATGCACAAGAGCCTTTTTGAGTGGCGACGCTGCTGGAGGCCGCTTCGTCTGAAATGAGCGCCGCATCGGCGAGGGTGAGAAATGTTCTGTGGCGCCAGCTCTCGCGCGGCTCGGGGAAGTCGCTGCGGAAATGCCCGCCGCGGCTTTCTTCGCGCGCCAGTGCTGCGGCCGCAATGAGCTTTGCCGTAGTAGCGAGATTGATGAAGAGATTGATGCTGCCGCTTGCTTGCTCAAGCCGGGCAATCTCGCCCAGCGCATGCGTGAGCCCGTCGCGATTGCGGATCACGCCGACGGATGCCGTCATCAACTGGCGAAGCTGCATCACGAGACGGGGCGACATGGGCGTCGAGGAAACAAGTTCTGTCGTTTCGGTGGCAGGACCGGCATGCCCTAGCGATGCGCCCGCAATATCGCGCGCGATGCGCGCGCCATAGACGACGGCCTCAAGCAGCGAATTCGACGCCAGCCGATTGGCGCCATGCGCGCCGGTTGACGAAACCTCGCCGCAAGCCCAGAGCCCGTCGAGGCTCGTGCGGCCATCCGCGTCCACTTTGATGCCGCCCATGTGGTAATGCGCGGCTGGTGCGACAGGGATCGGATCGCGCACTGGGTCGATCCCCATGCTGACGCAATTTTCGTAAACCGTGGGGAAGGCTTCCGGCAGCCTCGCGCCGAGCACCGCGCGCGTGTCGAGATAGACGTTCCGCCCCGCCGCGATCTCGCGATAGATCGCGCGGGCAACGACATCGCGGGGCGCTAGTTCGGCATCGGGATGCACGGCGGGCATGAAGCGGCGGCCCTGGGCGTCGATGAGGATCGCGCCCTCGCCACGCAATGCTTCGGTGACGAGAGGGGCAGGGTCGCGCGTGCCTGCAATCGCAGTCGGATGAAATTGCACGAATTCCGTATCGGCAAGCACCGCGCCTGCACGCGCCGCAATGGCAATGCCTTGCCCGCGCGCTTGCGGCGGATTTGTCGTCACCGCAAAAAGCTGCCCGACGCCGCCCGATGCGAGCACCGTCGCACGTGCCGTCACGGTGAGCGAGCGCCCCTCCGCGTCATGAGCATGAACACCCGCGACGCGAGATCCGGCCATGACAAGTTCGTAGGCTGAGTAACCCTCGATGATGCGAATGGAAGGCGTTGCCCGCACGGCGGCGACAAGCGCCTCCATGATGGCGCGGCCCGCGCGGTCGCCGCGCACGCGCACGATGCGCCGGTGGCTATGCGCCGCCTCGCGCCCGAGCGACAGCTTGCCCTCCAGATCGCGATCGAAAGGAACGCCGAGCCGCAGCAGGTCTTCGATGCGGTCGCCCGCCTCGCGCGCGATGGAAAGCATCGCTGCTTCATCGACAATGCCCGCGCCTGCCGCAACCGTGTCGGCCGTGTGGGATTCCGGCGTATCGCCCGCATCGACCGACGCCGCGACGCCGCCTTGCGCCCAGGCGCTCGACGCGCCGTCGCCCAGCGGCGCGGCGGCGAGCACCGTCACCGCACGAGGCGCAAGCTTCATCGCCGTGAAAAGCCCGGCAAGACCCGCACCGACGATCAGGACGTCGCCGGCATCGACGAAGTTACGCTGAGACATGGTGCGCCTTGGAGCCCTTGCTGTGGCGTCAGTTCTTGAGATTGATCATCCGCTCGACGGCCAGCCGCGCGCGGCCTGCGATGGCCGGATCGACCATCACTTCCTCACGCATATAGACGAGGCTGTCGAGAATGTTCTTGAGCGAGATGCGCTTCATGTGCGGGCAGAGATTGCAGGGGCGCACAAATTCGACATCGGGGTTTTCGACCGCGACGTTGTCGCTCATCGAGCACTCGGTCACCATGACGACGCGGGCGGGCTTGTTCTTCTTCACCCAGTCGATCATGCCGCTGGTCGAGCCCGAGAAGTCGGCTTCCGCGACAACGGCGGGCGGGCATTCGGGATGCGCGATGATGACGATATTCGGATCGTCCTTGCGATACTGGCGCAGCTCTTCCGGCGTGAAGCGCTCATGCACTTCGCAATGGCCCTTCCAGGCGATGACCTTCACCTTGGTCTGATTGGCAATGTTCTGCGCGAGATATTCGTCGGGAATGCAAAGCACGCGATCGACGCCGAAGCTCTCGACAATCTTGAGCGCATTGGACGAGGTGCAGCAGATGTCGCTCTCGGCCTTCACCTCGGCTGACGTGTTGACATAGGTGATGATCGGCACGCCGGGATATTTCTGACGGAGAAGGCGTACGTCCGCGCCCGTGATCGAGTCGGCAAGCGAGCAACCGGCCCGCACATCGGGAATGAGAACGGTCTTCTGCGGATTGAGCAGCTTCGACGTCTCGGCCATGAAGTGCACACCGCATTGCACGATCACCGAGGCGTCGACCTTGGTCGCTTCCTTGGCAAGCTGCAGCGAGTCGCCCGCAATGTCGGCAACGCCGTGGAAGATTTCCGGCGTCTGATAATTATGCGCGAGGATGACCGCATCGCGCTCTTTCTTCAGCCGGTTGATGGCGTGAATATAGGGGGCGAAGAAGGGCCACTCGATGGAGGGCACAACATGCTTCACCTTCTCGTAAAGCGGCGCCATCTCCTTGGCGAGGCCGGGCGTGTATTCCAGCTCGGGCATGTCCAGTGGCTTGAACGTGCGAGCCGCCGGTTTGCTCAGCGCCGTATCGCGCTGCAATTCGCCTGCGAGTGCCATCTGCCTCATCTCCTAATAATGCTCACATTGAGCATATTATTGGGATCAAAAACGCCGACGCCTCCAGCGAGGGGTCGGGCTCGGATTAAAGATATGCTACGACTGAGCATTATCAAGCGTCAACCGGAATATGACCGGGCGTTGACGCATTTATTTGGGCTGTGGCGCGGCACGAATAACCTAGCGTTTATATGATCTTAGCCAAATATAGCCGCCAAGGACGCCAAGCAGGGGATTTGCCGCAAGTATCAGAAGGCTGGAAATCTGTACCGGCACGAGGAAGATGAGGCACACAACGCCCCAGGCGACATTGAGGCTCGACGACAATGCGCCGTGCAATATGGCCGCCCGTTTGGCCATCGCGGCGGCGAGATAGCCCGCGGCAACGGGCGCGACAAGCGCAAGCATGGAAAGCCATGATGCCTCGAACGCGACTGAAACTTCTGTTTCGCTGGCAGGCGCACCGCCCGTGGCGGAATATTGCGACGCGAATATCGCCGCCAGAACCATGATCAGGATGACCATCAACACAAAGTTGAAGATCGAGCTGACCACGACTGCCTTGAGTGAAATCTCTCTCATCTGGCTCGCATCGCTGGAATATCTCTGTACCGACGATCAACTATTGGCACGGCTCTTTGATGGCGCAAGCCTTAATCCGGGCGCGGGTCGTTCGTTCAATACTTCGCGGCGGAAACGGAATTGCTCGGCGGGGCGGCCGCCTGTGCGTGTCGTCATGCGGCCTGTGCGCTCCACGAGCCCGCCTTTCTCGACAAGGCGGCGGAAGTTCTGCTTGTGGACATGCAGGCCAAGGAGCGCCTCGACCGTCTTCTGCAACTCGTAAAGCGTGAAGGCGGGGGGCATCAGCTCGAAAGCGACGGGGCGGTATTTGAGCTTGGCGCGCAGTCGGCTCATCGCGGTGGCCAGAATGCGCCGATGATCGAACTGCATCGGCCGCCCGAGAACCGGATCACCGGTTTGCGCTTCGCTCGTCATGCGAGCGTTCTGCCGTCCGTCGCGCGCCGCCTCGCGCAACAGGCCTGCTTCATAAAGAAGCTCATATCGCTCAAGCACTTTTTCGTCGTCCCACTGAACGCCGTCGAGGCCGAAGCAGAGCCGCATACGGTCGCGCCGCTTGCCGCGTGTGAGTTCTTCGGGGCTTGCATCGGCCTGTTGAGCCGCCCATTCGCGCAGGAGCGGTGCAATCGTCTGCTCGATCACCGCAGGCTTGCCATCGCGCCAGTCTTCCCAGGGGAAGTGCTGATACCAGTCGCGCCAGGCCGCGCCTTCAAGCTCGCCATCATGCGTGCGTGTCAGCGCCAGATAACCGACGGAAACGACATGCTCGCCAGCTTCTTCAACTTCGAGCGCGTTGCGCCCGCGATCGCCGAACGTATAAAGCTGCTCCACATAGCCGAGCGCCAGATGCGTCTGCTCCTGCACCCAGTCGCGCAGGCCGATATCGAGCGTGCGATGGCGCAAGGGATCGAAGGGACCGAAGGGCAGCGCGTCCCAGCTTTCGGCATTGGCGCCGCTTCCGCTCGCCTGCGGCACGACGAGAATTTTCGGCTGGTCTTCCGAGACGGTAACGATGGCGGCGTTCAGGCCGATGACAACGGCCTTGCTGGCAAGCTCTCCCCGCGAAACCGAGCCGAGAGGTTGCGGCGTGCCCCTTTTCTCTGCGCTGGGTCCACCGGGCTTGCTCATATGTCAGCTCCCTGGATGAACAGGCAGGGCGAAAAGCTCGCCTTCCCACGTTGCCCGCGCGGGCCCCAGGGCCTCCACGGCCGCGCGCATGCGACCCTTTCGCCCGAGAATATCGTCGGCAAGCCGCACCATCAGCCGGTTTGGATAGGCATGAGAGCCCCGTGCGCGCACCAGCCGCGCCAGATCGTCTTCCGGGTGGTTTTCGTTCAGCGTACAGAGCGCAATGAAGGCCGCCGCCGTCGACCGGCTGATCCCGGCCCAGCAATGAACCAGCATCGGGCTCCTCTGATCCCAGCGACGGATGAAGCCGATGAGTTGCGAAACATGCGCCTCGCTCGGGCTCACCAGCATCTCGTTCGGCTCGGCAATGTCGTTGACCGACAGACGCAAATGCCGTGCCGCATCGATGCCCTGCGGCGTGTCGATCATTGTTTCAGGATCGAGCAAGCTGACCAGATGCGACGGACCGACAGTCCGAATGGCGTCCGCAACGCCGCTGAGGGGGCTCACGTAAATCATGGAACAGGAATAGCACAAATCTGTGAAAAGTACCGGCGAAATGCCGCTGCAACAGCAGTTTAACCGATTCGCAGGAGAAAATTATGACGCTGCGCTTACTCGCCCGCCAACTCCGCGAACCGCTTCAGAAACCGCGCTTGAGCCTGCCCGGTCGCCAGAGGTTTCAGCGATACGGGTATAAGGCCGCGCGGCCGCCCGAAAATCTGCGCGCCTTCCTCGTCTGAAAATCCGGCGATCTGTGTCGCCTCGAAAAACGCAGAGGCCTTGTCCGCGCGCTTGATGATGTCTTCGACCGTATGGGGCAGGTCGGCGGGAAGGCCGAAGCGCATATGGATTGCAGCGGCAAGTCGATGCTCGAAGGCCTTGTAGTCGATTCCCAGCGCCGCCTTGAACGGGCTGATCATGTCGCCGATCACATATTCAGGCGCGTCATGCAGCAGTGCGGCAAGACGCCAGCGCTTGGGCCAGCCGGGCCGGATCGTCGTGCAGATATCGGCAACCAGCACGCAATGTTCGGCCACTGAATAGGCGTGCTCGCCAGTTGTCTGTCCGTTCCAGCGCGCAACGCGGGCAAGCCCGTGTGCAATATCCTCAATCTCGATGTCGAGCGGCGAGGGGTCGAGCAGGTCGAGCCGCCTTCCGCTCAGCATGCGCTGCCATGCTCTGGGTTTTCCGTCTTTGCTGCGGCTTGGCACGGCCATGCTTTTCCCTCTCGTTAGGAGCCGGGCAATCTAGGATGGGCGTCGTAAAACTGTAAGCGGTTTTGCAGAAGCCGCGCGGGATTTGCCCTGCCATGCCGAGAGTCATAGACTCGCCAACCGTAACAAGATTTCAGGACAAGCATGGCCGTCGATCCGATTCCCGCGGAACTTCTTTATCGCGCCTGCGATCTCTCTCCGTTCGAATTCAAAACAACCGCAGAACTTGAGGATTTGCCGGGCCTTGCCGGGCAGGAGCGCGTGCTGGAGGCGTTGCGCTTCGGCACGGCGATCCGTCGCCATGGGTATAATCTATTCGTGCTCGGCCCCGAGGGTGCAGGCAAGCACGAAGCCGTGACCAGCTTTCTTGCCGACGTCGCGGTCCGCGAACGCGCGCCGTCCGACTGGGTCTACGTGATGCGCTTTGCCGCGCCGAACCGCCCGATCGTGCTGGAACTTGCTGCGGGCAGCGCTGCGGCGTTGAAGGAGGGCATGGCCCGCCTCATCGACGATCTGAAGGTCACGGTGCCGGGCGCCCTTGAAAGCGAGGAATATCAGAACCGCCGACAGACCATCGACGAGGAATATCGCGAACGTCAGGAACAGGCATTTGAAGGTCTGCGGACGCGCGCCGAGGGTCAGTCCGTCGCGCTGTTGCGCACGCCTGCCGGATTCGGCCTCGCGCCTGTGCATCATGGCGACGACCATCAGGGCGAAGTGCTGAAGCCTGAAGAGTTCAATGCGCTGCCGGAGGCCGAGCGCAAGCGCATCGAAGGTGTGGTTCAGGGGCTGCAAAAGGAATTGGCCGACACGCTCGAGCATATGCCCGCTTGGGAAAAGGAACATCGCGAACGCTTGCGGCTGCTCAACCGCGAAGTCGCCGAGCGCCTTGTGGAGCGCGCAATGCGCGAGTTGCGGCAGCGTTTTGAAACTATGCCGGCAGCGCGCGACTGGCTTGCCTCCGTCGCGACAGATCTCGTGGACAATGCGGGCATCTTCGCTGTCGTCGGAGACGTTGAGCAGCAGCAGGCGGTGATGGTGCAGGGGCCAATGGGCCAGCCCGTGCCGCTGGGCGCGATCAACCCCTTCCGCCGCTACGAGATCAACGTCATCGTCGGCACCAATGGCGTGCCCAAAAAACCTGCCGCCTCGCCCTGGAAGGCCGAACCGCTTATCGATGCGAGTGGCTATATCGGCGGCGGCGCGCCGATCATTTACGAGGATCATCCGACGTTGCAAAACCTCGTCGGTCGCGTCGAGCATATTCCGCAAATGGGCGCGCTCATCACGGACTTCACGCTCATCAAGGCGGGCTCGCTTCATCGAGCGAATGGCGGCTATCTGCTTGTCGATGCGCTGAAGCTGCTGCGCGAGCCGCTGGCCTGGGAGGCGCTGAAGCGCGCACTCCGTCGCCGCAAGATCGTCATCGAGTCGCCCGGCGAATTCATGAGCCTCGTGAGTACGGTGACGCTGGAGCCCGATCCCATACCGCTCGACCTGAAAGTCATCCTCTTCGGCGACCGCTATCTTTATTACATGCTCTCGAATGCCGATCCCGAGTTTGGCGAACTCTTCAAGGTCGCCGCCGATTTCGAAGATGTGGTCGACCGCGAAAGCGAGAACGATCTGCTTTATGCTCGTTTCCTTGCCGGGCTCTGCCGCCGCGAAGATCTGCTGCCGCTTGATCGTACGGGCGTTGCGCGCCTTGTCGAGCGCGCGTCGCGCCTTGCCGAAGATGCGGAGAAGCTCTCGACCGCCGTGCGTCCTATCGAGGACCTGCTGCGCGAAGCGGACTTCATCGCCCGCACGAAAGAGGCAAGCCTTATCACCGCTTTTCATGTCGATGCCGCGATCGATGCGCAGATCGGCCGTGCGGACCGCATGCGTGAACAGAGCCTTGAGATGATCACGCGCGACATCATCATGATCGATACAGAAGGCGAGAAGGTCGGGCAGGTGAACGGCCTTTCCATCCTGTCGATGGGCGCGATCTCCTTTGGTCGCCCGAGCCGCATCACCGCGCGTGTGCGCATGGGGCTTGGCAGCGCGCGTGTGCTCGACATTGAGCGCGAGGTCGATCTCGGCGGCCCGATCCATTCCAAAGGCGTGCTCATTCTGTCCGGCTATCTTTCGGCAACCTTCCTGCCCGAAATTCCGTTCTCGATGAGCGCGAGCCTCGTTTTCGAGCAATCCTATGGCGGCGTCGATGGCGACAGCGCATCGTCCGCCGAGCTATACGCGCTGATTTCCGCGCTTGCCGAAGTGCCCATCGCACAAGGCTTCGCCGTCACCGGCTCGGTCAACCAGCTTGGCGAAGTGCAGGCAATCGGCGGCGTCAACGACAAGATCGAAGGCTTTTTCGACATCTGTATGCGGCGCGGCCTGACAGGCGATCAGGGTGTGCTGATCCCGGCTGCGAATGTGAAGCATTTGATGTTGCGCCAGGACGTTGTCGACGCTGTGGAGCGCGGCATGTTTGCGGTCTATCCTGTGGAGACGATCGAGGGAGGCGTCGAACTGCTGATGGATATGCCCGCCGGAACACGCGGCGCAGACGGTAAGTTCACACCCGGTTCGGTCTATGCGAAGGCGGAAGCCCGGCTTGCCGCCTTTGCCGATAATCAGCGCCGCTACGCGCAGCAGCGTATCGACGATAGTGGGAAAAGGTGAAGCCTGATGGCGGCACGAAAGCCCGATCCGCAATCCACTACCCGTGAGGAAGACGGGAAAGCGCGCTTGCGTCGCCGCATCGTTGTCGGCCTTGATACGAATTTCATGGCCCGCGAGGCGCTGGCGCTCGCCGCGCGTGTCGCCGCTTCGGTGGAGGCGAACCTTTGCGGCGTTTTCGTCGAGGACGAAGACCTGCTGGCCATGTCATGCCTTCCATTTGCTCGTGAAATTTCCTTTTCGGGTGAAGTGCGCGGTCTCGACGAGCGCGGCATGCTCCGCGCCATGCAGGCGCAAGCCGAGACGATGCGGCGGATATTGGAGCGCACGGCAAACGATGCCCATGTTCCGTGGAGTTTCAACATAGCCCGTGGGCGTCCGTTCGCCTCGCTCGCCGCTACGGCGGGCGCGCAAGACACGCTGATCATTCGCGCGCATGCGGCAAACCCGCGTGACCTTGGTCGCGCTGTGCGTGCCGCGACGCGGGATGCGCGTGCTGACGTATTGCTTGCCGGGCACGGTGTTGCGGTGAGCGGCGCTTTCGCCGCGTCCCCCGCCGTTCAGCAAGGTGCGGCTTCATCCATACGTCCGCTTGCCGCAATTGATGAGGGTTCGAGCCTTGGCGAAAACTGCGTCGCCTTTGCCGAGACGCTGGCGCGACGCATCGGTGCGCCGCTTCGCCGTATTTTCGCGCGCGGCTTTGGGCCTGCCGATGTGGCTGCGGCGGCGCGCAATGCCGGGGCCGGATTGATCGTGGTGAATGCCGCCTGGCTCGGCGACGATGACGATGCTGCGCGTCTTTCTGCCGCCGCTGGTTGTCCCGTCTTGCTTCTGGGCAGCGAGCATGACCTAAGTGGTAAGCCTGCGGCGAAAACTGAAGGGTAAAGATCATGTCTGTGCGCAAGATACTTGTTCCGCTTTCTGGTGCTGCATCGGAAGCATCGGTCATCGGCACCGCACTGACCGTTGCGCGAACTTTCGGCGCGCAGGTCGTCGGCCTTTTCGTCCGGGCCGATCCCACCGAAGCCTTGCCCTATCTCGGCGATGGTGTTTCAGGCCAGGTGATCGAGCAATTGATGCAGGTCGCAAAGGAAGGCGCAGACGCTGCCTCCGATCGCGCCCGCACGATGTTTGCCGATGCCGCCGCCAAGGCGAATGTCGCGCTGGTGCAGGATGGAGGCGCCGAGCGGCTGCCCTCCGCACGTTTTCTCGACGTATCCGGCCATCGCGACGACATCGTTGCCGCACATAGCCGTCTCTCCGACCTCGTCGTATTCGGTGAAGGCAATGCGACCGCGGCGGGCGGCAGCACGCTCGAGGCCGCATTGATGAGTGCGGGTCGCCCCGTTCTGATCGCGCCGAAGGCCTGCGCCATTCACGTCGCCGGTGTGGTTGCCATCGGCTGGGATGAAAGCCCCGTGGCTGCTCATGCCGTCACCGCCGCGATCCCCTTTCTCGGCAAGGCAAAAAGCGTCACCATCCTCTGCATCGGCAACAAGGAGCTGGACCCCAAGCCCGGCGGCCTGGTTGCCGACTATCTATCACTACACGGAATATCTGCCGGTGTGCATCTTGTGGAGGCGCAAGGCCGCTCTGTCGGCGGCGCGCTTCTCGATCAGGCCGAAAAAATGGGTGCCGATCTTCTCGTCGTTGGTGGCTATGGCCATTCGCGTCTGCGTGAATTCATCATCGGTGGCGCAACCCAGCACATTCGTTCCCACGCCACGATCCCCGTCCTGATGGCGCATTGAAGCGCGTCGCGCTGCTCGCCAATTGTTACGACAACGAGGAGGAGAATGCCTATGGCTCTTTACCGTGTTCGACTGACGCTCGCTCGCAATGAGGACTATCCCGCCGGTTCGGCGGCGCATGGGTACGACCTTGTCGTGCCGCTCGACAAGGCGATGCGGCTGGATGCGGAGGGCTGGAGGGCAGAGGCCAAGAAATGCGTCGTGCGGCGCTTCTGGGAGGGCGAGCCCGATCAGGTCGGCCTGCTGCGCCATATCGGCCGCGGCTGGGCGATCGACTATGATGCGAAGACGATTGAGGCCGATGAGCCTTTTTTCAAACTCGACCGTCACGAATTTCAGAACGGCGAATATATCTCCGTTACCGAGCAGGACGGAGAGATGCAGACGTTCCGCATCGTCTCCGTCGAACCGGTATAGGTCTCAGGCCCGTTTGCGCACCAGCACGTTGCCGGCCGAATAGCCCGCACCGAAGCTGCAAATGAGGCCGAGATCGCCAGGCTTCAGGTCTTCGCTGTGCTGGCTGAAAGCGATGATCGAACCGGCAGAACTGGTGTTTGCATATTCATTGAGAATATTCGGCTGCTCTCCCGCGACCGGTTCGCGGCCCAGCACCTTGCGACCGATGAAATCGTTCATGCCCTTGTTCGCCTGATGCAGCCACATGCGCTTCAGGTCCTTCGGATCGAGCCCTTCATCGGCCATATGGTCGAGAATGAGCTGCGACACCATCGGCACGACTTCCTTGAAGACCTTGCGGCCTTCCTGCACGAAGAGCTTGTCCTTCGCGCCGATGCCTTCGGGCGCGGTGCGGTTGAGGAAGCCGAAATTGTTGCGGATATTGTTGGAGAACTTCGTCATCAGGCGCGTGCCGAGAATTTCCCAGGCGCCCTTTGCCGTGCAGCTCTCTTCGCGTTCCATCACGATGGCCGTGCATACGTCGCCGAAAATGAAATGGCTGTCGCGGTCGCGGAAGTTCAGATGGCCCGAGCAGATTTCAGGATCGACGATCAACACGCTGTTGACGGAGCCTGAACGCAGCATGTCGTAGGCCGTCTGGATTGCGAAAGTCGCAGAGGAGCAGGCGACGTTCATGTCGAAGCCGAAGCCCTCGATGCCGAGCAGGTCCTGCACTTCGACGGCGATGGCAGGGTAGGGGCGCTCAAGGTTCGAACAGGCGACAAGCACGGCGTCGATATCGGCGGGCGTCTTGTTTGCCCGCGCCAGCGCTTTCTTCGCTGCGTCGACCGCCATTTCGGCAAGGATCGACGGCTCGTCATTGGAGCGCTCGCGCAAGATCGGCGTCATGATCTCGGGGTCGAGAATGCCCGTCTTGTTCATCACATAGCGTGACTCGATGCCGGAGGCCTTGTGAATGAATTCTGCGCTCGATTCCTGCAAGGGCTGCACTTTGCCACTGGCGATTGCGCCCTCATGCTCCGCATTGAATTTGCGAACATAGGCGTTGAAGGATTCGACGAGTTCCTGATTGCTGATTGAGTTCGGCGGCGTGAATACACCGGTCCCGCTAATGACGACTTTGGTCAATTTCTCACCTGGTTATTTTTTCGACCGAACGCAAGCGCCCGCGAGTATTGCCTCTCGCGCCGTCTCCGCTCACAGCCCTCCCTTGGCCATGCCCTAAATTAGGCCAGCGGCGCGCGAGATTCCACTACCTAACGCCAAACTGGACAAGCCAAAGGGCCCGGTGCCCGTAAACGGACCCGGTTTCCCTTCAAATTAACCCTGCTAGTGAGTTCGGCCTCAGGCCGACGCTGCTGTGTCGCCCTTGCGTGCGGTCGCGGCCGCGCCTTCGGTCGACTGGATTTCGCCGCTGATCTTGCCGCCTTGCTCGACCTTCAGCTCGCCATAGCGAACCGTGCCGGTGATCTTGCCGGTGGCATTGATGGTGAGGCATTTCTTGACGGTCAGCGTGCCGTCGAACTTGCCGTTGATTTCCGCCTGCTCGACGGTTGCTTCGCCGCGCACTTCGCCGGTTTCGGTGATGGTGAGCGTGCCGCTCTCGATCGTTGCCTGCACGTCGCCCTCGATGACAAGGCTGTCGCAGGACTGAATCTTGCCCTCAAGCTTAAGACCTCTGCCGACATGCAGATTGGCAGTCGTAGCGCCTGCGTTGTTTTGGGTATGTGTCTGCAACGTACGCACGGCTGGCTTCCTTGCTTCATAAGATGGGGTCACGACACGATTGGCAGATGTTTCGCCCTCGCTCTGTGCAGTTTTTTCGATGATGCGCGCACCTGTCGGCAGCGGCAACGTATCTTTGTCAGACGAATTTGAATCCGTGTCCTTCGGGCGTTTGAACATCGTCCTGGCCTCCCTCCGCGTTTATGGAACAAGTGGCAACATTACCGCCATAACTTGACCTGCTCGCGTCCATATTGTGGCGAAAGAGTGGGACAGGCGAAAGAAACTTCGTTCAACTTCGTTTTGATTTCGCAAGTCGCGCGCATTCGCGATGGCGTGGGCAACTCACCATGTGATCATTGACCATGCCGACAGCTTGCGCGAAAGCGTAAACGATCGTCGGTCCGCAAAAGCGAAAGCCTTTGGATTTCAGAGATTTCGATAGTTTCGCACTCATCTCCGTTTCGGCGGGCACCTGCTTCATATGCGTGAAGGCATTCTGCTGCGGCTTGCCGTCGACGAAATCCCACAGGTAACCCGAAAACCCGCCATCTTGATCCATGATGTCGAGCCAGGCGCGTGCATTGGTAATCGTGGCTTCGATTTTTCCGCGATGGCGGATGATGCCCTCGTTCTTCAGCAGCTTTTCGACCCTGGCTGGCGTGTAGCGAACGACGCGCTCGGGATCGAAGCCGTCAAAGGCCTCGCGGAAATTCTCGCGCTTGCGCAAGATCGTGATCCAGGAGAGTCCGGCCTGAAAACCGTCCAGCACCAGCTTCTCGAAAAGCGCCCGGTCATCATATTCCGGCACGCCCCATTCCTGGTCGTGATAGGAGACATAAAGCGGATCGGTGCCCGGCCAGATGCAGCCGATGCCCTCTGCCTTTTTCGGGTCGGCTTCAGGCATTGTCATCTTCTTCGGCGCCTTCGAGCTCGAATTTCGCCCAGCTCGGCTTGTGCGGCGTGAGGCTCGTTTCGCCGATTTCGAGCGGCGCGCCATTGAGAAGGTCGAGCCTGAGCAGAGCCAGCACGCGCCCGCCTTCCTTGTCGACCGAGAACACGGTACCGACTTCGCGCCCGACCGAGCGGACCGGTGTATGCGGCTTTGGCATCTCGCCTTCGACGGTGCAGGGCAGGAGGCGCTTTCGCACGCTGCCACGCCGCTTGGTGCGCGAGGTCACTTCCTGGCCGACAAAACAGCCCTTCTGAAAATCGACGCCGTTCATTTCCTCGAAATTGACTTCGAGCGGAAATGTGCGGTCCGGCTCGAAATCATGCGCCGCGTCGCCGACGCCAAGCGCGATGCGGTGGCGGTGATACTCGGCAGGTGTCGCGGCCGTTGCGCCCGGCACGGCCGGATTTTCGGCGATGAGACGGTGCCCGAGTGCGGCCAGACGCGGATCGGCGAAAGCGCCCTTCGGTGCCTCGCCGCCCCAGATCGCCGCGACCTTGTGGGTCGCGCTCACATCCTCGATCGTCACCTGGGCGCGCAATTTGTAGAAATTGAGCCGCTTTTGCAGCTCGGCAATCCGCGCCCCGTCGCAGTCGAGCAGCAGCGCGTCCCCCTCCGCGACGATGAGAAAGTCGAAGAGAAATTTCCCCTGCGGTGTCAGCAATCCGGCATAGACGGCACGTGTCCCGTCCACGAGATCGACATTGTTCGTGATGAGGTTTTGCAAAAATGTCCGCGCATCGGCTCCACCGATACGCAAGACCCCCCGCTCTGGCAGGATCGACGCTTTAAGGCTCATGCTCCGCTTCTCAAGGCCGGTACTTCCATAAGGGCCGAGACGCATGGCCCGAAAACGACAGCTTGCCACATTTAGGAACCGGATGCGCGCCTCTCAAGCGGGCTTCCTTGGCAGTGCCGGATCGCACACCTATACTCCGCACCCTTTCCCCTGCCACGGCAAGGTCGGCCTTTCGCGGAATGCGCATTCTTTTCATCACCTCAAATCGCATCGGCGATGGCGTACTGTCGACGGGCCTGCTGGCTGGTCTGATGGAACGCTATCCCGGCGCCCGCTTCTGGGTGGCCTGCGGGCCGCTGGCCGCGCCCCTGTTCCGTAATGCGCCGGGCGTCGAGCGAATTATCGAATTGCGCAAGGAACCGCGCGCCGGCCATTGGCGCAAGCTGCTCCGCGCCACCATGTTCCGCCGTTTCGAGGCTGTGGTCGACCTGCGCGGTTCGGCGACCGCCTTCCTGCTTTGCGCGAAAAAGCGCCATGTCCTGCGCGCCAACCACACGCTGCACAGGGTTATTCACAATGCCAATGTGGCGGGCTTCGACCCCGCGCCCTGGCCTCGCGTCTGGCCGGGCGATGCCGCTCGCGCCCGCGCCCGTGAACTCATTCCCGATGATCGCACCGTTCTCGCGCTGGGCCCCTCCGCTGCGTGGCCGCGCAAGATGTGGCCAGTCGAGCGCCATGCGGCGCTCGCCCGGCGCATGACCGGCCCGGGCGGACCGCTGGAAGGCGCGCATGTGCTGATCGCACTCGCGCCGGGTGAGCGCGATCTCGCCAAACCCATCATCGATGCAGTGCCGGATGCGCGCCGGATCGAGCTTGTCGGCGAAGACCTCAATCTCGTCGCCGCCTGTTTCGAGCGCGTGCGTCTTTATATCGGGAACGATAGCGGGCTGATGCATCTCTCCGCAGCCGCAGGGGCGCCGACACTCGGCCTGTTCGGCCCGACGCCCGATGGCCGCTACGATCCCTGGGGCACCAAAACCGCGCAAGTCCGCGGTCCCCGTTCACGCGAAGAAATTCTCGACGATCTGGGCGAAGGATTCGCCGGTCCGAACGCGATGCAGGATCTGACTGTCGATATGGTTTATGACGCCGCCGTGGCGCTTCTCGCCCGCACCGAACCCCAACCCGAAAAGGTCCTCGCATGAGTCAGACATTCGACCTCATCATCAAGGGTGGAACCGTCGTCA
Source organism: Parvibaculum sp. (assembly GCF_049651025.1). Classification (GTDB taxonomy): domain Bacteria; phylum Pseudomonadota; class Alphaproteobacteria; order Parvibaculales; family Parvibaculaceae; genus Parvibaculum. Next base: position 34,216 of record NZ_JBASBH010000033.1, read on the forward strand.
ATCATGACGGCATCGGTTTTGCCGATATAGGCGTTCGCGGCGGGCGCATCGCTGCCATCGGCGATCTTTCAGGCGCAAGTGCGGGCGAGGTGATCGACGCGAAAGGGCTTCACGTTCTGCCGGGCGTCGTCGACAGTCAGGTCCATATGCGCGAACCGGGCAACGAGCATAAGGAAGACCTGGAAACAGGCGGCCGTGCTGCTGTGCTAGGCGGCGTCACCTCCGTTTTCGAAATGCCCAATACCTCTCCGGCGACCACCACGCCAGACGCCATCGCCGACAAGGTGCGCCGCGCGCGCAACCGCATGCAGTGTGACTTCGCCTTTTACGGCGGCGCAACCGTCGAGAACACCGATCTCCTGCCCGAGATCGAGCGCGAGCCGGGCTGTTGCGGCATCAAGGTCTTCATGGGATCGAGCACCGGTACGCTTCTTGTTGCGACCGACAAGGACGTGGCGCGTCTGCTCAAGGTCATCAACCGCCGCGCCGCCTTCCACTCCGAAGACGAAGACCGCATGATCGAGCGCAAGCCTCTGGCGCTTGAAGGCAGGCCCGAAACCCATCCTGTCTGGCGCGATGTCGAAAGCGCGGTCCGCTGCACGACGCGGCTTCTCCATCTCGCCCGCGCGGCGGGAAAGCGCATCCATGTGCTGCACATCACAACCGCCGAGGAAGTGCCGCTGCTCGCCGCCGCAAAGGACATCGCGACAGCCGAAGTCACGCCGCAGCATCTCACGCTCTTCGCGCCTGATTGCTACGAGCGCCTCGGCACCTATGCACAGATGAACCCGCCCATACGCACGGCGGAGCACCGTACCGGCTTGTGGCAGGGTCTCGCGCAAGGCGTCTTCGACGTGCTGGGCTCAGATCACGCCCCGCATACGCGTGAGGAAAAGAGCAAGACCTATCCCGCTTCGCCTTCCGGCATGACGGGTGTTCAGACGCTCGTACCGATCATGCTCGATCATGTGAATGCAGGACGCCTGACGCTTCAGCGTTTCGTCGATCTCACATCCGCCAGTCCGCAGCGCATTTTCGGCATGTCCCGCAAGGGCCGCATCGCCGTCGGCTACGATGCCGACCTCACCATCGTCGACATGAAGGCGAAGCGCACCATCACCAATGACTGGATCGCCAGCCGCAGCCAGTGGACGCCTTATGACGGCCAGCAGGCGACAGGCTGGCCCATCGGCACCATCATCCGCGGCCGCCGCGTCATGTGGAACGATGAAATCACAGGCGCGGCAGGCGGCGAGCCGATTGAGTTCGTTGAGGCGTTGCCGCGCGCGTAACCACACTCTCCGCGTCGTCCCGGGACTTGTTCCCGGGACCCATCTTCCTGCTTTGCTTGTGGCATGAACCCCGGGAGCAAGTCCTGGGGTGACATCGGTGTGTGGGAGGCGCAATCTGCTTAATGCACTATCCCAACAAACTCCGTATACGGAAACTCTGCCGGAGTAATCACCCGCTTCGTCGCGATGCGCACCGAATGAAGCGGCCCGTCGAGGTTCTTTTCCCAATAGGCGAGAAACTTGCTCAAGCCCGGATAGCGCGGCGCGAGGTCGTAGTCCTGCCAGACGAAAGTCTGCAAGACGCCGAGATGATCCGGCATGCGGTAAAGAATTTCGGCGGTCACAAGCCGGTAGCCGTCGAGCATGTGTTGAAGCTCTGAAACTTGCGTCACGGAACGAAACTCCTGCTGCGTTCACACAGTCGGCGTGACCGAGACACGGGCTTCGGCCCATTGTGCCGACGCGTGAATCCTAACGAACCGGATGCTGGCCGGTCGATGCTTATGCATGTCGCTTGTTGCGATTTTTCATATCTGTGGCAAAAATTTTGGCACTCGGCATTGCCGATTGCTGCTTCCGCCGCGCAAGGCGCAATGAGCCGCCAACAAACTTCAAAACGTCCCGCCCAAGCCCAGCCTTGACCGGGGGCCGGTTTTGGGTTCGTTTGTGCCCAGCATCACTAAAGTTGAGCCCGAAAAGGGCCGGCAGGGAGCCAGATGACCGACAAATTCCGCGCCATTCGCGTATCCAAGGCCGAGACAGGCCAGAAGACCGAGATCGTCGAGCTTGGGCTTGCCGATCTGATGGACGGCGACGTAACGGTCGCGGTCGATTTTTCGACGGTGAATTACAAGGACGGTTTGGCGCTGACCGGCGCCGCGCCCGTCGTGCGCACCTGGCCGCTCATCCCCGGCATCGATTTTGCGGGCAAGGTCGAAACCTCCACCAACAGTGATTTCAAGCCCGGCGACCGCGTCGTGCTGAACGGTTGGGGCGTCGGCGAGACGCATAATGGCGGCTATGCCCAGAAGGCGCGCGTGAAGGGCGACTGGCTGGTGAAGCTTCCCGACAGTATTTCAAACGCTCATGCCATGGCGATCGGCACGGCTGGCTACACGGCGATGCTCTGCGTCATGGCGCTGGAGAAAAATGGCGTGACGCCGGACAAGGGCGACATTCTCGTGACGGGCGCTGCGGGCGGCGTCGGCTCGGTCGCCATCGCGCTTCTGGCAAAGCTCGGCTATCGCGTCATTGCTTCGACGGGTCGTGCATCCGAAGCCGATTATCTCAAGGGCCTTGGTGCGGCCGAGATCATCGATCGCAATGAACTTTCCGCCCCCGGCAAGCCGCTCGGCAAGGAGCGCTGGGCTGGTGTTGTCGACGCGGTCGGCAGCAACACGCTTGCCAATGCATTGGCGATGACGCGCTACGGCGGCACGGTCGCCGCTTGCGGCCTTGCGCAAGGCATGGACCTTCCAGCCTCCGTCGCGCCTTTCATTCTGCGCGGCGTCACGCTGGCAGGCATCGACAGCGTCATGGCGCCGAAAGCCAAACGCATCGAAGCCTGGTCGCGCCTCGCAAAAGATCTCGATCTCGGCAAGCTCGACGCAATGACGTCGCGCGCGCTGCTGAAAGATGTGCCGCAACTCGGCCAGGATATTCTGGCGGGCAAGGTTCGCGGTCGCATCGTCGTCGACGTTAACGCCTGAGATCGCCTCGGGGGAGGATCTGAATTTGGATATGCTGAAGCCGCCTTATCGCAAGGCGAACTACGTTGAGCGAAAGCTTGAAATAGAACATCGCGCCGACGGTTCGATCCTGATGCGCAATCCTCATCCCCTGCATGATGTGCCGGAAAACCTCGTCGCGCCGCTCCGTAAATGGAGCGACGAGGCGCCGGATCGCGTATGGCTTGCCATGCGCAAGCCGACGCAGAACGGCGTACTCGGCGATTGGGACCGCATCACCTATGCGCAAGCCGTTCAGCGCACCGATGCGATTGCGCAGGCGCTTCTCGACCGCCGCATGAACCAGTCGACACCCCTGATGATCCTGTCGGGAAATTCCATCGAGCACGCGCTGATGACTTACGGCGCAATCCTCGCTGGCGTGCCGGTGGTTCCCGTCTCGCCGTCCTATAGCACGATGAGTTCCGATTTCGACAAGCTGAAATATGTCGTCGGTCTCATCGAGCCGAAGATGATTTTCATGCAGGGTGCAGCGCCTTTCACGCGCGCCCTTGCCGCGCTCGACCTTGACGGCATCGAGCTTGTCACCGTCGACAATTCGGTTGGAACGCCTTACGCCGATCTCGTGGCGACGACGCCAACAGGCGCCGTTGAAAAAAGCTATGCCGCGCTCGATCACGAACAGGTCGCGAAATATCTCTTCACCTCCGGCTCCACCGGCATGCCCAAGGCCGTCATCATGACGACGGGCATGATGTGCGTGAATTCGGTGATGCCTAAAAGCGTGACGCTGGCGGAGGAAGGCGATGAGCCGCCCGTGCTGTTGAACTGGCTTCCCTGGAACCATTGCTTCGGCGGAAACGCGATCCTCAACAACACGACGACCGCAGGTGGCACGCTTTACATCGACGGCGGCCGTCCTGTTGCCGGTGCATTCGCCGAAACGGTGCAGAACCTGCGCGAAATCGCGCCGACCGCTTATTCAAGCGTGCCGTCGGCATATACGATGCTGGTCGAGGAGCTTGAGAAGGACGACGCGCTTGCGACGAATTTCTTCTCGCGATTGAAGACGCTCGCCTATGGCGGCGCGGCCATGAGCCAGGATCTCTACGACCGCATTCAGGAGGTCGCGATCCGCATCACCGGCGAGCGCATTGTTTTCGGTTCAGGCTATGGCGCCACCGAAACCGCGCCTACCATCATGAACGTCCATTGGGAAACCGAGCGCATGGGTCTGATCGGCCTGCCGCTTCCCGGCATCGAGATCAAGCTCGCGCCGGTCGGCCTGAAAATGGAAGTGCGCGTACGTGGTCGTTGCATCACGCCGGGCTATTACAAGAATCCGGAAAAGACGCGCGATGCCTATGACGAGGAAGGCTTCTATCGCCTCGGCGACGGCGCGCGTTTCGTTGATCCTGAAAACCCGGTCGAAGGTCTTGTCTTTGACGGCCGCGTTGCCGAAGATTTCAAGCTCTCGACGGGTACATGGGTGAGTGCCGGCAAGCTCCGCGTCGATGCGCTGAATTCCTCCAGCGGCATTTTGCACGACGCGCTCATCGCCGGGCTCGATCGTTCCTATATCGCGCTTCTCGGTTTTCCGAACCTTCCAACCTGCCGCATGATCGCAGGCGATCAGAGCCTTGCTCTTGAGGATCTGGTGCGCCATCCCGCCGTGCTGGAGCGTCTGGCTGAAGGCTTGCGCGCGCATAACAAGGCCAATCCCGGATCGAGCACGCGCATCGAGCGCGCATTGCTCATGGTCGAGCCGCCAAGCGTCGATGCGGGCGAACTGACCGACAAGGGATATATCAATCAATCCGTCGCACTCGGACGACGCGCGGATCTCGTCAACAAGCTCTATGCTGACCCGCCGGGCAACGACGTCGTCGTCGCCTGACCTGCGGAAAAGGGCACATGCTGGATTTTGGTCTTGTAGCGAGTGGAATGGCCGTCGGGCTTGCTGTTGCAGCCCCGATCGGGCCGGTCAACCTTGTCGTCATACGGCGCACCTTGCGCTTTGGTTCGCTGAACGGTCTCGTCTCCGGCGCAGGCGCGGCGCTGGGCGATGGCGTCTTCGCCGCCATGGCGGCTTTCAGCCTCACGGCAGCGATTGATTTTTTTCTGAAGTATGAATTGGTCCTTCAGCTTGTCGGCGGCATTTTTCTTGTCATCCTCGGCCTTCGCACGCTGATGACCCATCCGCATCTGAACGATCGCGAAGCGGAAAAAATCTCCGGCGTCGCCGCGCGTGTTTTCATCGCGACATTTGCGCTCACCGTCACCAATCCTGCGACCATGCTCGGCTTCATCGCGATCTTTGGCGGCATAGCGAGCTTGAGTTCGGCTGGTCACGGCTATGGCCATGCGGTGACGCTGGTTCTCGCCGTAATTGCGGGCTCGATGCTCTGGTGGCTCGGCCTTTCGCAATTCGTCAGCCTTTTCCGTCAGCGCATGAACGACCGCCTGCTCGAAATCGTCAATCGCGTCTCGGGCATACTCATCGCGGTATTTGGCGTTCTGGTCCTTGCGCGTGTGGTCTACAAGTTTTTCAGCTAATCTGAACAACAACAAAAATCGAAACGGGAGGCAGCAATGTCGAAAATGAATGGTGCGGAAAGCCTGGTGCGCACGCTGGTTGCGTCCAGCGTTGACGTCTGTTTCACCAATCCCGGCACATCGGAAATGCATTTCGTCGCCGCCCTCGACAAGGTCGAAGGCATGCGCGCGATCCTTGGCCTCTTTGAAGGCGCAGTGACCGGCATGGCCGATGGCTATGGCCGCATGGCGGAAAAGCCTGCCTGTACGCTTCTGCATCTCGGGCCGGGCCTCGCCAATGGTCTCGCCAATCTCCACAATGCGCGCCGCGCCCAGACGCCGCTCGTCAACATTGTCGGCGATCACGCGACCTATCACGCGCAATATGATGCGCCGCTTGCGTCCGACATTCAGGGCTTCGCGCGCCCCGTATCCGGCTGGGTGCATTCAAGCCCAAGCTCGCTGACCGTTGCAGCCGACGGCGCGCGCGCCGTGCAGGCCGCGCGCTCGGCCCCCGGCCAGATTGCGACACTCATTCTTCCCGCTGATACAGCCTGGCATGACGCCGATGGTCCCGCGCCTGCGCTGCCCGTTGCAGCACCCGCACCCGTTGCGCAATCGGCGATCGACATCGTCGCGAAGGCGCTTAAATCAGGCAAGAAAACTGCGATCATTCTGCGCGGCGCGGCGCTGAAAAAGCGCGGCCTCACAGCGGCGGGCCGCATCGCCGCCAAAACCGGCGCGCGCATTCTCTGCGACACCTTCGCGCCTCGTCTTGAGCGCGGCGCTGGCATCGTCGCCGTCGAGCGCATCCCTTATTTCGCCGAGCAGATCGTCGACACCTTCAAGGATGTCGAGGAGCTGATCCTTGTCGGCACGAAGCCGCCTGTCTCCTTCTTCGCCTATCCCGGCAAGGCGAGCTGGTGCACGCCCGAGACCGCCGCGATCCATTATCTCGCGCAGGAGCATGAAGACGGCGTCGCCGCGCTTGAAGCAGTGGCCGATGCGCTCGGCGCGCCCAAAGAGCCGGCCCATGTTGCGCCGCTGCAAAAGCCCGCGCTGCCCAAGGGCAAGCTCGATCAGTTTTCCGCCGGTCAAATCATTGCGCATTATCTGCCTGAAGGCGCGATCATCTCCGACGAAGCAGCGACTTCCGGTCTTGGTTCGCAGATCGCGACCGCGACTGCCAATCCGCACGATCATCTTTCGCTCACCGGCGGCGCGATCGGGCAGGGGCTTCCGCTTGCGACAGGCGCAGCCGTTGCCTGTCCCGACCGCAAGGTCGTCTGCCTCCATGGCGATGGCGGTGCGATGTACACGTTGCAGGCGCTCTGGACGCAGGCGCGCGAAAAGCTCGACGTGGTCAACGTCATCTTCGCAAACCAGTCCTATGCGATCCTGAATATCGAGCTGATGCGTGTCGGTGCGGAAAATCCGGGACCGAAGGCGCTCTCGATGCTCGATCTGCACAACCCGTCCTTGAACTGGGTTCATCTTGCAAATGGCATGGGCGTCGAGGCGATACGCGTCGAAACGGCGGAAGAATTCGCCGACGCATTTTCCTCAGCCGTAAAGGCAAAGGGCCCGCGCCTCATCGAAGTCATGCTCTGAGGCGAGCAGAAAAGATTGCGGCCAGCCGCTTGAAGCGTGCTGGCCGCAGATAGTTTTTCAGAATTGAATTTTGTCGAGCGTCGCCGCTCGAAACTCAGTTCATCACGCGGTTTAGCGTGAACTCGCCCTGACGCACGCGGTCGGCAAGACCGCCTGCCATCTCGGCAACAGCTTCCTCGCCATAGGCTTCGACCATATCGGACAGTGCAGCGAAAATCGCCGTTGTCGCGAGAATGTCAGCCGACACACCATCGCTCAGCGCTTCGTCCCAAGCATCGAGGATGTTTTGAAGCGCCATGCGGCGCTGGTCGGTCTCAGTCGGAGCCAGTGAATCGAGACCGTCTTCGTCGGTCGAATTGAACGATGCATCGCCCGGCATATCGGAATCGGCCATCATGCCCTCTGCTTTGCCTCAAAAAGAGGCATCCGAAGGCGCAAACATGCGAGGAACAATCCCGCAGGCTAAACGCCCAAACTCACCCACCCTCTGCTCTTGTAGCACAACCGGCGGGAAAGTCGTCCTTTTCGTATAGGAGGGGTTAACGCGGCGACATTCTGGATGAGCAACGTCAAAAGAGCGCGGCGGCACTTTTATTTGTGCCCGAAAGCGCGGCGGCCAGCCTGTGCGCCTCGTCGAAAAGCGAATTGGCCCTTGCGGCTGCGTCACTGGAGCAAGCCGGATATGCGTCGCGTGTGCCGTAATAGGCATCATTAAAGCGTGAAATCAAAAGCTGGCGCCGCTCTGCATCGACATTCGCGGCATTCAGCATATCGATCATTTTGTTTCGCCATAACGGACCTTCATTCGCGCCGCACACCTCGCGCAAATGGTGAACCGAGCCCAGAATTTCCGCGAGCCGTATAAGCCCGTTCGTCATCTCGTCGGCACGCGTTGGGGCAGGGGCGAGCGTGAGCGCAAGCAGCAGCGCCGTGCCTGCAAGCACAGGCGTCCTGAATCCGGACAATTTGCGTGTCATTCCGCGCCGCATGATCTCCGTCCCGCCAGCAAATGCCGGTCGCAAGGGGTTCATTGCAGGAGCCGCGCCGTATCGGACCGCATCAGCCAGGGGTCGCTTTTCTAGAATGTATAATATTTGACATTCAGTAAGATATTTGACATTTTAGACTTATGGAAACGACGCTTACACCCGCCGCCTGCCGCGTCGCTCGCGCCGAACAGCGTCTGAGCCAGCAGGCGCTCGCCGCTCGCGCCGGTATTTCCCGTGCCACGCTCATCAATTTCGAAGCAGGAAAGGGCAGGCCCCTCAAGGCCAGCATCGCCGCCATCAGTCAGGCCTTGCACAGAGGAGAGAAGTGCGGTTCGCCAAGCCGCCTCGCTAGCGTTCTTCGACGCATTCAGGCGTTTGAGCCCAGCCTTAGAAAGAATGGCGTCGAACACTTGGCGATTTTCGGTTCGGTTGCGCGCATGGAAGACGGGCCGGATAGCGATCTCGACGTCGTGGTGGAAATCGAGCTAGGCCGGAGCTTCGACATTTTTGATCTTGCTGGTATCGCGGGCGATCTCGGACGTTTGCTTGGTCTTCACGTCGATGTCGTGGAGCGCAAAAGTTTGAAGCCGGAGATGCGGAACGAAGTCGAAAGGGATCAGATCCATGCCTTCTAAAACGCCCGAAAAGCGGCTCGGGGATATTCTCGAACAGATAGCGCGGATCGAATCCCATATCGTGGATATGAACTACGATACCTTTGTTGACGACCAGAAGACTTTAGACGCTGTTGAGCGCTGCCTGGAGCGAATATGCGAGGCCGCCCGAAAAGTGGGAGACAGGTACGACGAAAAATACCCTGATGTTCAATTCAACAAGCTGAGGGATTTTGGTTCGATGCTGCGTCACGACTATGACGTCATCATCTCGGACCGCATCTGGGAAGCGGCGACGGAACGTCTTCCAATATTGAAAGCCGCCGTCCGCGCCGAACTCGATCTCTGATCTCTTCCGCCATCCCCAGATAGCAAAACAGCACCCCGACAATCCGGCCCCTGAGAACGGGCCGTTCGTCGATGGTGCTGTCTGCAAACTGGATCAGCGATCAGGCGTCAGAAAATGGCGTAGCCGCCATCGATGACGAAAGTGTCGCCTGAATGATAGGACGAGGCGTCCGATGCGAGATAGACCGCGACGCCGCCGAAATCGCCCGGCTCGCCCCAGCGACGTGCAGGCACGCGGGGGATCACCTTTTCCGCAAACGCCTTGTTCTCTTGCGCATTCGCCGTCATGTCGGTGGCGATCCAGCCCGGCAGGATGGAATTGGCGCGAATGCCGTAACGCGCAAATTCGACGGCGCAGGATTTCATCATCGAGATGACCGCGCCCTTCGTTGCCGCATAGGCCTGATTGCGCGCCGCGCCTTCGATTGCCGCAAGGCTTGCCACGCCGACAAGCGAGCCGCCCGTGTCGCCCGACTTCGCGCGGTCGACCATGTGGCGGCAGCTTTCGCGCAGGGTCCAGAACACGCCGTCGAGATTGACGGCCAGCGTCTTGCGGTACGTTTCCGTCTTCATGTCGACGAATGACGGCGAGCCGAAGCCGACGCCCGCATTGGCAAACACGCTGTCGATGCGGCCAAGCGCCTTCACCGTTTCGCCGATGCCGTCGATCACTTCCTGCTCATTGGCGACATTCACCTTGCGCGTATAAACCTGAACGCTATGCGCCTTCAACTGCGCCTCGGCCTTTGCGTTTTTTTCTTCATTGGTGCCCCAGATCGCGACAGCCGCGCCCGATTGCGCCATAGCATCCGCCATGCCGAGACCGATGCCGCCATTGCCGCCCGTGACGAGCGCCACTTTGCCGCTGAGGTCGAAAGGTTTGTAAGCCATCTTCACTCCCCGAAGGTTTTGAAAGTTTCATTGTTGATAGAAATGCCTGTGGCCGAAACTATAGCACCGGCTGCGCGCGAGGCGAGCGCAAGCAGCGCATTCAGCGGTGCGGCTCGTCCATCTTCAGGCGCGGGCCGGTTGGCGCAGGTGCGGGCGCTTTACCCGGCATCACTTCCCGAAGCTCCGAGCAAACGAAATAGGGCCGATAGCTCATATGTTCGGGGTCGGGCGGTATGGCGCAGGTGAAAATCGATGCCGCCTTCTGCAGCACCAGCGCCGTGCCGAGATTGCCTCTGATCTCATAGCCGTCACGCGCAAGCTCGCCGAGCGAGCGCGGTGTCACGACGAAGGGGCCGGAGCGCGTGCCCGGCGCATAAATGTCTTTGCTTTCCGCCGCGGCAAGCGGGCTCGCTGCGAGAAGAGACAAGGCAGCGAGGGCAAGCGTGGCGCAGCGCATTTTCATGGAAAATCCTTGAGACGAAGCGCGGGCGATCTTAGCGAAAGACCTGCGGCATTCAACCGGCGATCGGCTGCACACTTCAATGCGCGCAGCGCGCGCAAACGCCGGCGATTTCGACCACTTTTTGCTCCACCGTGAAACGTGCCCGTCTGGTCGCCGCCTCCAGTGCCTTGTCGAGCCCGGCATCGACGATTTCCTCCGCCGTGCCGCAATCCCGGCAAATCAGAAACTGGCTGGTATGCGGGCGTCCTGCTTCGCCGCAGCCGAGGTAGGCATTGAGCGATTCGATCTTGTGGATCAAACCTTCCGCCATCAGAAAATCGAGCGCGCGATAAACGGTCGGCGGACGCGCTGCCTTGTGCGTGCGCGCCAGCGCGTCAAGCACTTCATAGGCACCGACGGGCTTATGCGAGCGCCAGACGATGGCGAGCACTTTTTCACGAATGGGTGTGAGCTGCACCGCACGCTCCGCGCATAGCGCCCGTGCGCGCGCCATCGCCGTATCGATGCAGTCGTCGTGATTATGCGCAGCCGCGCCGCGGGATTTCAGCATCGGCACTTTGCGCTCGCTTGCTTTCTGGTCTGGCATAACCAAGATGATACAACATAACAGTGAGCCTTTTCCACCCTGCGCTTCGAGAACACGAAATGTGCGGACGCTACGCGATCACGACGCCGCCACAGGCGATGCGCGACCTCTTCGCCTATATGGAACTGCCCAATTTCCCGCCGCGCTACAATGTGGCGCCGACGCAGCCCGTCCCCATCGTGCGGATGGAAAGTGGAAAGCGTCAGTTCGCGCTGGTGCGCTGGGGTCTCATTCCGTCCTGGGCGAAGGAAATGCCGCAATCGCTGCTTATCAATGCCCGCGCCGACACGATTGCGGAGAAGCCCTCTTTTCGCGGTGCCTTCCGCCATCGCCGCGCGCTCACGCCTGCCGACGGTTTCTATGAATGGAAAGAAATACGCCGTGGCCTGAAGCAGCCCTACCTCATCCGCCGCCGCGACCGTGCGCCCTTCGCCATGGCGGCGATCTGGGACAACTGGATGTCGGCGGATGGCAGCGAGATCGAAACCTGCGCCGTGGTGACGACCGACGCAAACGCAACGCTCACGCCCATCCATCACCGCATGCCCGTGATCATCGACCCGGAGGATTTCGATCTCTGGCTCGATCCCGCAACGCCGCTGAAAGAGCTTGAGCGCCTGATGGTGCCAGCGCCCGACGACCTTCTGGAAGCGATCCCCGTCAGTGCCTCCGTCAATCGCGTTTCGAATGACGATCCCTCGCTCATCGACCCGGCGCTCGTGACTGTCGCCGCGCCCGAGCCGAGGAAAAAATCAAAGACACTCGACGACCGCCAGTCTGATCTTTTCTGATCGCTAAACGCTCCATATTCCAAAGCGTCACAGTGCTCTCAGGAAGGGCCATTCAAATCTCGCTTTCTTGAACCCTCTCCCCTCCGGGG
>NZ_JBASBH010000034.1:0-8723 GCF_049651025.1 Parvibaculum sp.
ATACGCGGGTCAAGCCCGCGCATGACGACTGTATTGAATCTCGCTATCCAAGCGCTTCTTAGTCGGCAGGCGCTGTTTCTTCACTTTCCACGAAGCCAGCCCATGTCCGCATATATTCAATAAAGGCCGGACCAAGCCCTTCCTGACGAAGGAGCGCCGCTGAAACGGGCAGGGCGGGCGATTGGTAATTCGAGTTCCGGCGCACCTGCTCCGGAAAATCGTGGCGCAAGATCGCCCCTCGGCCGATCAGAACATAGTCGCAACCGGCGTCGAGAACATTCACCGCGGCTTCCGCGCTCATGATCTTGCCAGCAACGCCAAGACGCACATTCCCGCGCGGAAGTTCAGCGAAGTAGCTCATCAGCGAGCGGCCTTTAAATCCTTCGGTATTAGGTTCGATCGAATAGTCCCATAGCGACATATCGAGATATTCGATCTTGCCCTGCCGCAAGACCTCCGCCGCGACATCGCGGATTTCAGGCAGGACCACGCCGAAGCGTTCCGGCGACAGGCGCAGGCCGATCTGAAAATCCGGGCGGCACTCGGCGCGAATGCCGTCGATAATTTCAAAAATGAGGCGCGCGCGATTTTCGATGCTGCCGCCGTAGCGGTCATTTCGTCTGTTGATCGTCGGCGACAGGAACTGAAGTAGAATATAGCCATGCGCGCCGTGAAGCTCGACGCCGTCGAAACCGGCGCGATCCGCGCGCTTTGCCGCGGTAATGAAGTCGTCGCGCAATTCTTCGACTTCAGCCAGCGTCAAGCCGCGCGCGCCGGTCGCAGCGTCATCTGACGGGCAGACGACTTCGCTTACCAGTTCTTTGAGGGCGCGATTGCCGCCGTGATAAAGCTGCACCGACGAAATCGAGCCACGCGATTTGATGCCGCTTGCAAGACGCGTGAGGCCTTCGAGATGTTCGTCGCCGAAGATGCCGAGTTGGCCGGGAAAGCCCTGACCTCGCGCCTGAACATGCGCCGCGCAAGTCATCGTCAACGCAAAGCCGCCTTCCGCGCGCATGGTCAGCCACCGATACTCATCGTCAGACAAACGCCCGTCGGGATAGCTTTGATGATTGGTGAGCGGTGCCAGCATGAAACGATTTTTCATGGCCGGGCCACGAGCAAGCGTCAGAGGTTCGAATAGTTTGGCCACGGACATATAGCTCTCCAATGTGGTCAGGATTTTCCGGTCTGAATTGCTTAGGTTTCATTTTGGGCGTGGTCGTTCACATCGCCGGAAGTGGCAAGCGATGGAGTCTCGCGGCCAGTGAAAGAAGTCGTCGAGGCCGCTACTATAGTTTCAGCGATCTTCGCCTCGCGTCAGCCTGCTGGCTTCAGCAACACATGCCGCTTCTTTCCCATCGACAGCTTCACAACGCCATCGGCAGTCAAATTCGCCCGCGTCAGCACGAGCCGGTCATCGCTCACCGCCTCATCATTGATGCGCAACGCGCCGCCCTTGATCTGGCGTCGCACGTCGCTCGTTGACGCGCACAATCCCGCAAGCACGAACGCATTGAGCACACCGAGGCCCGCATCGAACAATTCGGCCTCAGCCTCGATCGTCGGCAGATCGGCGCTGATAGCGCCTTCCTCGAATGCAGCCTTCGCTGCGCCCGCCGCCTTCTCCGCCTCCGCGCGGCCATGCGCCATGGCGGTCGCTTCGGTCGCGAGGATCTTCTTCGCCTCGTTCAGCTCCGAACCCTGAAGCTCCTCGAGCCGCGCAATTTCATCGAGCGGCAATTCGGTGAAGAGACGCAGGAAGCGGCCCACATCGGCATCTTCCGTATTGCGCCAGAACTGCCAGTAATCGAAAGGTGAGCGCATATCGGCATTGAGCCAGACCGCGCCATTCGCCGTCTTGCCCATCTTCGCGCCTGACGATGTCGTCAGCAGCGGGCTCGTCACGCCGAAAAGCTGCACGCCATCCGTGCGGCGGCCAAGCTCGATGCCGTTGACGATATTGCCCCACTGGTCCGAGCCGCCCATTTGCAGCGTCACGCCATATTTCCGGTTCAGCTCCACGAAGTCGTAGGCCTGCAGGATCATGTAGTTGAATTCGAGGAACGAAAGGTTCTGCTCGCGTTCCAGCCGGATTTTCACGCTGTCGAAGCTGAGCATGCGGTTGACCGAAAAATGGCGGCCATAATCGCGCAGGAAATCGATGTACATCAGTCCGTCGAGCCAGTCGCGATTGTTCACCATCACGGCGTCGGTCTTGCCTTCGCCGAAGGTCAGGAACTTGCCGAAGACGGATTTGATGCCGACAAGGTTTTCGTCGATCTTCTCGTCGGTCAGAATGGGCCGCGCATCGTCGCGAAAGCTCGGATCGCCGATCCGCGTCGTGCCGCCGCCCATCAGGGCCATCGGCCTGTGCCCGGCCTTTTGCAGCCAGCGCAGCAGCATGATCTGGACGAGGCTGCCCGCATGCAGGCTCGGCGCCGTCGCATCAAAGCCGATATAGCCCGTAACGATGCCCTTCAAAGCGGCTTCGTCCAGCGCCTCCGGATCGGAGACCTGGTGAATGAAACCGCGAAGTTGAAGTTCGCGCAGGAAGTCGGATTTGAACGTGCTCATGATAACTCTGTCTGGATAGGCTTTAAGGCGGGGCTGGTGTATCACGCTTTGGCAACAGGAAAAACCGGCAGGACCGCATGATCCGCGCACTCGGGCTAATGAGCGGCACTTCCCTCGACGGCATAGACGCCGCCATTATAGAGACGGACGGCCATTCCGCCGTCACGCCCGGCCCCTCGCTGGCCGTGCCCTATACGCCAGAAGAGCGCGCCGTGCTGCGTGCCGCGCTCGAAGCGGCGAAAACATGGGAGCCGGATGCGCCCATGCCCGCCGAAATCGCCGAGGCCGAACGCCTGCTGACCCTTGCTCACGCCCAGGCCGTGCGCAGCCTGCTGAAGCGGGAAAATCTGGCTCCCGCCGATATCGACATCATCGGCTTTCATGGGCAAACCGTCCTCCACCAGCCCGACCGCCGCCGCACCGTCCAGATCGGCATGGGGGCGGAGCTTGCGCGCCTCACCGGCATCGACGTGGTGAATGATTTCCGCAGCGCCGATGTTGCGGCAGGCGGCCACGGCGCCCCCCTCGTGCCGCTTTACCATCAGGCGCTGGTGCGCAGCCTCGGCGCGAAGGAGCCCGTCGCGGTCGTCAATATCGGCGGCGTCGGCAATGTGACCTATGTGGGCCTCGACGGCGCACTCATCGCTTTCGACACCGGCCCCGGCAATGCGCTGATCGACGACTGGGCGCATCGCCACACCGATATTCCCGTGGACAAGGACGGCGCGCTCGCCGCCGAAGGCGAGGTCGATGTCGATGCGCTGGAAAGGCTGATGGACAATCCTTTCTTCGATCTGCCCCCGCCGAAATCCCTCGACCGCTTTTCCTTTTCGCCCGATCCCGTCGAGCACCTTTCGCCGCAGGGCGGCGCGGCGACATTGACGGCCTTCACGGTCGAAGCCATCGCGCGAGGCGTCGCGCATATTCCCGGCATGCCGACGCGCTTTATCATTTGCGGCGGCGGGCGGCATAATCCGACGCTGATGTCGATGTTGAGTCGCAGGCTTCAGGGCGGTGTTCTGCCTGCGGAAGATGTGGACTGGCGCGGCGACGACATCGAGGCCGAAGCCTTCGCCTATCTCGCTGTGCGCTCGCTGAAAGGCCTGCCGCTCAGCCTGCCGACGACAACCGGCGTGCCCGCCCCGATGCCCGGCGGCACATTGCACAAGGCGTCAAAAGCCTGACGTCGTCCCCGGAACCCATCTTCACCCCGGCACGCGCATAAAAAATCACCCCGGAAACAAGTCCCGGGGTGACAATCTATCTACGGATCGTTTGAAGGCGACGGCCGTCAGCCCCGCGTCGGCTGCGCAGCCAAACGCTTGTCCAGATAAGCGCCCGTTACGGTGGCGAGCTGTTCCAGATGCGTATCGAAGAAATGGTTCGCGCCGTCGATCGTCGTGTGTTCGATGACGATGCCCTTCTGCGTCTTAAGCCGGTCAACGAGCTTCTGCACATCGGCCGCGGGCGCCACCTGATCGGCGCTGCCATTGACGATGAGGCCAGACGAAGGGCAGGGCGCGAGGAAGGTGAAGTCATACATATTGGCCGGCGGAGCAACCGAGATGAAGCCCTCGACCTCGGGGCGGCGCATCAGCACCTGCATGGCAATCCATGCGCCAAACGAGAAGCCGCCGATCCAGCACTGCGACGCGTCGATATTCTGCGCCTGCAGCCAGTCCAGCGCCGAGGCCGCATCCGAAAGCTCGCCAATGCCGCTATCGAAAGCGCCCTGGCTGCGGCCGACGCCGCGAAAGTTGAAACGCAGCACCGAAAAGCCCCGCGCAACGAAATCCTGAAACAGCGTGTAGGTGACGGGATTGTTCATCGTCCCGCCGAATTGGGGATGCGGATGCAGCACCAGCGCGATGGGCGAATTCGCCTTGCGGCTGTGATGATAGCGGCCTTCGATGCGGCCGGCGGGACCGTTGAAGATGACTTCGGGCATGTTCTTCTTGTCTCACCTTGCTCGCACCCCGGACCTCGGGGGCAATAACCAACTGCCAGTGTAGGATATTAATTCCAGAAACTTGGCTTTTTCGCTGGAATTTAAATCCAGACATCGCTAAATAGTTGACTAGCGTACTGGGAATAACCCGGTTCGCTACGTGCCTATTCCCGGTTAGCGGGGCAGGCCGACCGTTCTTTAACACAGGCAAGTGCCGGTTAGGCAAGGCTTTTGGGCGCTGGAAGCGCTCCCGAGCCGGTTTCCAGAGGAGTTGGCTCCATGAAGCTCACGACCAAAGGGCGTTACGCGGTGATGGCAATGGCCGATCTGGCTCGCCACGGTGCCGGTCGACCGGTAGCGCTTGCCGACATCGCGCAGCGCCAGGAAATCTCGCTTTCCTATCTGGAACAGCTTTTCGCCAAGCTGCGCCGCGGCGATCTTGTCAAAAGCGTGCGCGGCCCCGGCGGCGGCTATCTGCTGGCCCGCGAGGCCGACCAGATCCGCATCGCCGACGTGATCGTCGCTGTCGATGAACCGATCAAGGCCACCCGCTGCGAGCTGGGTTCGCCGAAAGGCTGCATGGGCAATTCCTCCAGCCGCTGCATCACGCATGACCTTTGGGAGGAGCTGAGTCACCAGATTCACCTGTTCCTGAGCGGCGTGTCGCTGGGCGATGTCGTCAATGGCCGTGTCGCCACGACGTCGAACCATCGCGAGGCCGAGAAATCGCTCGCCGCCAACGCCGCCGACTGAACTTCGATCTATTGAAGGGTCTATTTGCCGAATGACGAAGCTGCGCGCCTATTTCGATCACAATGCAACTGCTCCGGTTCGCCCCGAAGCGGCGGCAGCGATCGCGCGCGCGCTGATGCTCACCGGCAATCCCTCGTCCGTCCATGCGGAAGGCCGCCGCGCCCGCCAGATGGTGGAAGAGGCGAGGGCGCATGTCGCCGCGCTGGTCCACGCAAAGCCCGCCGAAATCGTCTTCACAAGCTGCGGCACCGAAGCGGCAAACCTCGCGCTCCATTCCGCCAAATCGGCGCTTGGCATCGAGCGCCTGATCGTCTCCGCGATCGAGCATGATTGCGTGCGCGCCTCCGCCGCCGCCCTCGGTCTTCCCGTCACCGAACTCCCGGTCGACACCTGCGGCGTCGCCGATCTGTCCGTGCTCGCAAAGTTGCTCGAAGCGCCGGGCAAGCCGCTCGTCGCGCTGATGCTGGCAAACAATGAAACCGGCGCTGTGCAGCCCATCGCCGAAGCGGCCGTCCTCACCCATCACGCGGGCGGCCTTCTGCTCGTCGATGCCGTGCAGGCCGCGGGCCGCATGAGTGTCGAATTCGACGGCCTCGGCGCCGACATGCTCTTCGTCTCCGCCCATAAGATCGGCGGGCCCCAGGGCGCAGGCGCGCTCGTCGTCCGCACCGGCCTTGCCTTCGAGCCGCTCATCCGCGGTGGCGGGCAGGAAGCGCGTCGCCGCGCCGGCACTGAAAATGTTGCGGCCCTTGCAGGCTTTGGCGTCGCCGCCCGTCTGGCGCGCGAAGACGTGCATGAAATGTCGCGTCTGGCCGATCTGCGTGATGCGCTTGAACATGCGCTCCGCGAAGTCGCGCCCGATCTCGTCATCTTCGGTGAAGACGCGCCGCGCCTTGCCAATACGAGCCTCTTTGCCGCATCGGGCCTCGATGCCGAAACCCTTATCATGGCGCTCGATCTCGATGGGCTGGCGGTAAGTTCCGGCTCGGCCTGTTCGTCGGGCAAGGTTGCGCGCTCGCATGTTCTTGCCGCGATGAAAGTGGACGACGCTCTGGCGAAAGCCACGATCCGCGTCAGCCTTGGCAGCGGCAATACGCGCGAAGAAGTAGATCGGCTTGTCGCAAGCTGGTCGCGTGTGCTGAAGCGCACAAGAGATAAAATGAAGAGTGCGAAAACAGGTGCGGACGCTTCCGCGCTTGCAGAAGTGGAGCATTGATATGGCGGCTGTTCGCGAAACGGTCGAGACCGTCGACAGGGTTGCTGGCGAGAAGTACAAATATGGCTTCACGACCGACATTGAATCCGAGCGCGCGCCCATTGGCCTGAGCGAGGATACGGTCCGTTTTATTTCCGCCAAAAAGGGTGAGCCGCAATGGATGCTCGACTGGCGGCTTGACGCCTATCGCCGCTGGCTGACGATGGAAGAGCCCAAATGGGCGAAGGTCGAATATCCGCCGATCGATTTCCAGGACGCCTACTATTATTCGGCGCCCAAGCAGAACGCGAAGCTTGCAAGCCTCGACGAGGTGGATCCGAAACTTCTTGAAACCTACAAGAAGCTCGGCATCCCGCTTATCGAGCAGCAGATGCTTGCCGGCGTCGCCGTCGATGCGGTCTTCGACAGCGTGTCGGTTGTCACGACCTTCAAGTCGAAGCTCGCCGAAGTCGGTGTCATCTTCTGCCCCTTCTCCGAGGCCGTGCGCGAGCATCCGGAGCTGGTGCGCAAATATCTCGGCAGCGTCGTTCCGACGACGGACAATTATTACGCGACGCTCAATTCGGCGGTCTTCTCCGACGGGTCCTTCGTCTATATCCCGCCGGGCGTCCGCTGCCCGATGGAGCTGTCGACCTATTTCCGCATCAACGAAGCCCAGACGGGCCAGTTCGAGCGCACGCTCATCATTGCCGACAAGGGCTCCTATGTGAGCTATCTCGAAGGCTGCACCGCGCCGCAGCGCGACGAGAACCAGCTTCACGCCGCTGTCGTTGAGCTTGTCGCCTTCGACGATGCCGAGATCAAATATTCGACCGTCCAGAACTGGTTCCCCGGCGACGAGAACGGCAATGGCGGCATCTATAACTTCGTGACGAAGCGCGGCGACTGCCGTGGCGACCGCTCGAAGATTTCCTGGACGCAGGTCGAGACCGGCTCCGCCGTCACCTGGAAATATCCAAGCTGCATCCTGCGCGGCGATGAATCACGCGGCGAGTTCTATTCCATCGCCATCTCGAACCATTACCAGCAGGTCGATAGCGGCACGAAGATGATCCATCTCGGCAAGAACACGTCGAGTCGTATCATCTCCAAGGGTATCGCCGCTGGCCGCTCGTCGAACACCTATCGCGGCCTTGTCAGCGTTCACAAGAAGGCCGAAGGCGTCCGCAATTTCACGCAATGCGACAGCCTGCTCATCGGCCCGAAATGCGCGGCCCATACCGTTCCCTATATCGAGGCGAAAAACCCGACCGCGATTTTGGAACATGAAGCGACCACCTCGAAAATCAGCGAGGAACAATTGTTCTATTGCATGCAGCGTGGCTTGCCTGCGGAAGAAGCAATCGCACTCATCGTCAATGGTTTCTGCCGCGACGTGCTTCAGCAGCTCCCCATGGAGTTCGCCGTCGAAGCGCAGAAGCTTGTCAGTATCAGTCTGGAAGGAAGTGTCGGCTAATGCTTGAGATCAAGAACCTTCACGTCGCGGTCGGCGGCAAGGAAATCCTGAAAGGCATCGACCTCAATGTCGGTGACGGCGAAGTTCATGCCATCATGGGGCCGAACGGCTCGGGCAAATCGACGCTTTCCTATATTCTTTCGGGCCGCGAAGGCTACGAGGTGACGAAAGGTACCGTCACCTACAAGGGCAAGGATCTCCTGAGCCTGAGCGTGGACGAGCGCGCCTCCGCTGGCGTCTTCCTCGCCTTTCAGTATCCGATCGAGATTCCCGGCGTCACGACGATGACCTTCCTCAAGACGGCGATCAATGCGCAGCGCAAGGCGCGCGGTCTTGAGGAACTGGACGCGCCGCGCTTCCTGAAGCTGGTGCGCGAAAAGGCAAAGCCGCTCAACGTGCCTGACGACATGCTGAAGCGCGCCTTGAATGTTGGCTTCTCCGGCGGCGAGAAAAAGCGCGCCGAAGTTTTGCAGATGGCGCTGCTCGAGCCCTCGCTTGCCGTTCTTGATGAAACCGATAGCGGCCTCGACATCGACGCGCTGAAAGTCGTGGCCGATGGCGTCAACGCGCTGCGTTCGCCCGATCGCTCGATGATCGTCATCACGCATTACCAGCGCCTGCTTGAATATATCGTGCCCGACTTCGTGCACGTGCTTTCGGAAGGCCGGATCGTTCGCTCCGGCGGCAAGGAACTGGCAGGCGAGCTGGAGAAAACAGGTTACGCGGAATTTGCGGCGTAACAGCTAAAAGCCATTCGTCATGGCCGGGCTCGA
>NZ_JBASBH010000035.1:0-91800 GCF_049651025.1 Parvibaculum sp.
GATGAAGACCGCCGATGCGGCGAGCATGTACACAAGACCGATTGTCAGCATGAAGTAGGAAAGGATCGGTATCGGCAGCAGGAGCCAATAAAGTGGCTTTGCTGTGCCAGCGAGGATCGTCAGGCCCAAAGGGAAAGCGAGACCCACACCCAGGACAACCAATGTGGACAGCGCAATTTTCAGCGGCAGAATTTCGACCGGGAAGACAATCTGTTTGATAAGGCTCTTATTCTCGGTGATGCAACTCGGCGCACGTCCGACCGCCTCCTGAAAAGCCAACCACGGCACGAGGCCAGCCAGAAGATAGGCGGTATAGGTCAAGCCGCTATCGTTTGTTCCGAGGCGAACCCCGAAAATAAATGAAAAAACGAAGACATAAACCAGCATCATAAGTAGCGGCTGGCCAAAGACCCAGAAACGAGAAAAAATCAGACCTGCCTGGCGCTCATTGATATCCCTGCGCGTCATCTCCCACAGCAGCTCGCGGTACAGATACGATCTGCTCAACAAGAGCTGAAGCGCGTAACCATTGGCCGTGGGATTGAAGATACGGAGCATCTCAGGTTCCCTTGCATCCCAAAACATGCCACGCCGCATTGTGAGGCTCTTCCTTATTGAGCGTCACGACATCTGTGAAGCCTGCCTTGCGAAACCATTCATGGACGACGTCTTCAGGAATAGTCCAGTTGTAGAATGTATTCAGCATATCCATGTAGTTGATTGCGTTGTCAGCGTCTTCCGCCACCTTGAAGACAAAATCCATCTTCTCTTCAATCGTCCGACATTCCCGATGAAACTGTCGGCGCATGTTGCGCACCGCCTCGGAGGAGTGGTAGGTCGGCGCATAGACCATGACATAGAGACTCCCACCGGGAGCCACGGTCGAGGCCACATTCTCGAACGCGCGCAGAGGATCGTGCGTGCACATGACGACACCCCAACACAGCGTAAAGTCAAATGCCTGATGAAGTTCCGGCCTGGACGGGATGTCGAAGATATCCAATCGATCCGTATCGGGATTAAACCGACGAGTTGAACGAAGCGCGTGTTCCGACACGTCGACCGACTTGACGCGGGCACCCAAAGCACCAAGCGTTTTTGTCCAGCGTCCTGCGCCGCAACCAATATCCAGACACCGCTTTCCCTCAAAATATTCGAGAGGGAAGCTCGGTTTCAGATAAAGCCTGCCGCCCACGTTGCGGCGCTTTTCCATTCCGAAGTAACGACGCCATTGGCGAATTAACGGATAAAGCGCGCCAAGGCGCCGACGCTCCAGAACGCCCCTCACACCGGTCAGTTCGAAAATACGATCATCGATATACGGGTCGGACGTTTCGACACCTGTATGATCGCGGAAGCCTCGTTTTTGCTCCAGGAAAAGGCGCCACTGGTCGTCAAATTGCTGGCCGTAGACAACGGGGCTGTATCGGCCAGTGTAATCATCGCTCCAAATCACGAGATCGTCATCGAAATCCGGATTGCGTGGCTGGTTCGATTCCAACTGCATATCGTTCATCTTGGGCCACTTGCTCTCTTCATTATGAATGCGCCACCGGAAGACAGATTGATGATCGGCTCCGATTTATCCGCCATGAATTCATCTATCGCCTTGGTGACACCAGGGCATGAATCAAAACCGTAATCGTCAAGCAAAATGATGCCGCCTTGCTCCATACGCGGGTAGAAAAAGGCGATGGAGTCCAGGCTCGGTTGATGAAGATCGACGTCGATATGGACGAAACAGAAGCGGCGATCTTCGATCTCTGCGAAACGAGCAGGAATCCAGCCCTCGTAAAACTCTACGAAGGGTGTCGCACCAAGCGGCGCCAGAGCACGCCGCACATCGTCAATTGAGCTCGTCAATGCGCCGGAGTGCCAATAGTCGCCGTCGACTTCTCCAGGAACAGACAGGCCCTTAAAAGAGTCAAACAAACAAAGGCGCTTGACGAGTCTCCGCTCCACAACATGTCGCGCCATGAAAAAGGCTGAGCCACCCTGATAGGTGCCGCATTCGGCTACGTCACCATCAACGTCCAGAACGAGCTTGAAAAGTTGATCCAGCGCATATCGGCGCTCATAGGTCACATCGCTTTCGGGACAAAGCCGCACACACTCCATGGCAAAGTCACGATCCTGTTCGATGTGCCGACCGTGATCGGGCAAGGGCGTGTCTCGCCACATGCGACGAAAAACGCGACGAGCAAGATTGAACCGTTCCATAGGATGCATTTCATCCAGTGGAAAATTGTCCAGAGCCACTGAGATGTCGTCATTGTCCGGCAGAAACATGCTCGCAGGAATGAGCAATTGGTAAGTACGTCCATTGCCAACAGGTGACGTATTGTCACTCGCAGAGAAATGAAGCTGATTGTTCCAGTGGGAAAATCGCCCGGCACCTTCCGTACGTATCTGGTCGTGCGGAGTGTTTTTGGGGCCGATCTCCCTGCCGTCCTCGAACAACCGTGCTTGTGAACGGAACGGCGCCACTTCTACGTCACCGACAGGAACGTCTGACGACAAGTCACAGGCGTAAGCGTACCCCTGATCATACTGTACGCTTTCCATGCTGATAGAAATCAGCATTGATCTGCGCTTCTCGGTCAAACGGCTATCCTTCCGTACATGCGTTGCGCGCGGCAAATTATGGTGACGACTACTCTTGGCGTGACGCAGCGCCATTTGCGCTGGCGATAATTTATCGCGCTCTCAAAATCATTGTCGCCAAGGCTACGCATTCTCATTTTGCGCCCATGGTTTAAATATATCTGAAGGTATCACAACAACCTGAGTGCCATTTGCACCGGCTATTGAAATCGATTTCAACCGGCGCCTAGATATCAGGCTGCCATTTCATGCGTCGGACACACTTCGCTGTCGATCCACATTTGGAACCACAATTCCATCATGAGCAAGGGCCACAGCCGCGAGTGGTGCGCGTGGCTTCCTGAACAATGCTCATCCAGTAGGGCTTTGACCGCACTATGCTTAATAATGCCGCGATCGGTCGCTCGCGACGATAAAAGAAGATCGTAGGCCATTTCCTTCAGCTCGCCCCGCAGCCAATGATCGACGGGACATCCAAAGCCCATTTTCGGCCGATATAGCACCTCATGCGGCAGGTAGGGCTCCATCGCCTTCTTGAAGATGGCCTTTGTCGTTCCGCCAGGGATCGTCAGGTTCTCCGGTAGCGTCAGCGCCCACTCCAGCAACACGTGGTCGAGCAGCGGCGAACGACTTTCCAGCGAATGGGCCATTGTCGCAATATCGACTTTTACCATCAGGTCGTCGGGCAAATAGGTGTGAATGTCGGCCCAGTTCGCACCCGAAACGATACTTTCCGCCTCCGCAAGATAAGGTTGCAAAATGTCCAGCGCCGAGTCCTGGAGATAGTCGGACATCGCATCACCATAGGCACCTTGCTTGTGCTCATCGGCAAAGGCCGTAATGGTGAAGGAATAACGGTGCTGCCGTGCTTGCTCATCCGCACGCAGAAGGCCTGCAATTCGCTCGGCGCGCGACGCCATCCTTCCGCGGAACGGAAGGCGCGCAATCACTTCGGCTCCAAGATACCTCAGCGACTGAGGAACAAAATCGAGCCTTGAAAGCATTTGCATGGAAACGTAGCGGTTATACCCCATGAAAGCTTCGTCTCCGCCATCCCCGTTCAACGCGACGGTCACATGGCGGCGAGCCATTTCAGCGAGGTAAAAACTTGGAACAGCCGATGGATCAGCGAAGGGCTCTCCGTAGTGATAGACGAGTTTCGGCAGTATATTTACAGCATCCGGCTTTACTATGAGTTCATGATGGTCGGTGCCATAACGCTCCGCGACCATGCGGGCAAAAATGGTTTCGTCATATTCCTCGTTCTCAAATCCGATAGAGAACGTCTTTACCTGCCCACCGCCTTGCCTGGCCATCATTGCAACGACCGCCGACGAGTCGACGCCTCCCGACAGGAAGGCCCCGAGCGGAACATCGGCTATCATCCTTAGTCGGACGGCTTCCTCAAGATGATGCACCAGCTCCTCGGCGGCCTGATTGACATCCATCGCACGTCGGCGCGGGCGTGGCGCAGGCAGATGCCAGTAGGCTTCGATTTTAGGTTCAGTCAGCCGCCCCCCTTCATCGACGCCAATGACCATCTTGTGGCCGGCCGGAAGTTTCCTGATGCCGCGAAATGCTGTCAGAGGTGCCGGGACATACTGATAGGTCAGGAATTGATGCAATGCCTCCATGTCCGGTTCGCGCGGTATGCCAGGCCAAGCGAGGACGGCCTTGATTTCAGACCCGAAGAACAGACCCTCACTGGTCAAGGCATAGTTCAGCGGCTTCTTTCCGACGCGATCCCGGGCGAGGAGAAGTCTTTGCGACCGACGATCCCAAATAGCGATGGCAAACATGCCGCGTAATCGCAGCAAAACGTCGTCACCCCATGAGAGATAACCATTGAGAATGACCTCGCTGTCGCTATGGCTTCGGAACACGTGTCCCTTTGCTTCAAGCTCGGCGCGCAATTCGCGAAAGTTGTAAATCTCGCCGTTAAAGGCAAGCCAAACGCCCTCGTCAACGCTTCCCATCGGCTGATGGCCAGCAGGTGACAAATCGATGATGGAGAGTCGCTTGAACCCCAACCCCGCACGGCCATCAGACCACACGCCCTGATCGTCGGGACCGCGATGATGCAGCGTCGCCGCCATCTTATCCAACCGTCGCTCCGCAAGTGAGCGATCAATCGGATTATTCAAAACAAAGCCGGTCAATCCACACATCAAATAACGCTCAACTCAGGCGCTCGAAGACGAGTTGATGACAGCCATAACCATCGTTGGGAAGAATTTTGCGTAGCTTAAAGCCGTCCTTCTCATAGAAATCGATCAACTGTTGAGAGGATGCATATTCGTAAGGATACCCGCCAATCCAATCGATCATGTCGTGCCACCGACTCATGCCACGGCTCTTTTTGTATTCCGTCCAAAGGGAGAAGTAGCCGGCGACATTTTTGTTACGCAAATAATGCAAAAAATATCGCGCCTCAATGGGCGTCCAAACAGCTATGGCGTAAGGCAGCTTGAGAAGAACAGGTAACTTATTGTAGGTAATTTTTTTCTTCATCCAGTATGTGCTGACATCTCCGCAATCATTGTAAATCGCGATGAAAAGCTTACTGCCAACCTTACTGTTCAGCTTGATGTTCTCAAGTGCAGGCCACATCGCGCCCGTGTGGTGAAGAACACCCCACGAATAGACGATGTCGAATTGGCCCAGAGATTCCAGAAATTCTCTGTCCAGAACCGAGCCCGACAGGATATTCCAGTTCGGATCCTCTCCGAAGTAACGGTGACGTAGTTCTGCAGTGCAGGCGACCGATTGTGGATCATAGTCAAACGACAGCACACGGGCGCCTAGCCTGCGAGCAACCAGACTGAACAGTCCACTGCCGCTACCGATATCTATGAAGGTCTTTCCCTCGAGATCTTCGACCTCCAGAAATTCTTTGAGCGACTTCTCTGCCTCCGAGATCCGCTCGCCATTAAGAACACGAAGAAACCTTTTCCAATTACTTCCAAACTTGAATCTTCGTCCGCTTCTGATTTCGGAGGCGTGGGATTCTTTTACATGCGTATTCATTGGACTTCCGACTCGACAGCTTGGGAGGATGGGATTTCGAGATTGGCGCCGCCCTCAAGTTTGTAAACAGAGAGGGTTTCCCGGATCATGCGCGACATGCCATATCTCTCGGAAATAAAGGCAGGTCCTGCCTCGCGCGCCATTTCACGAAATTTTTCATTTTGCAGGATCGTTACTGTAGCATCAGCAATAACATCAGCATCATTTTGTTTGACAACGGTTCCGGTTATCCCATCGAGTACGGCTTCGCCCGCCCCTCCAGCATCCGTCGTCACGACTGGCAAACCTAGCCATTGTGCTTCAAGAAGCACATTCGGCGTCCCCTCGCCGGTAGAAGTCAGCATTATCAAGTCACAGGGTGAAAGGCCGTTCAGAGCGGGCGCAATGACGCCAAAAAAATGCGTTTGCATTTCGATGCCGTGCTCTTTGACTGCTCTTTGCATAACGGAGAGCATCGACCCTTGGCCGAATAATATGAAATGCGCATCTGGCATGATCTCAGCAATTTTAGCAGCGGATTCGATCCACAAAAGCGGCTGCTTTTCAGCACTGAAACGAAACATCCCACCTATCAAGGGCGCATCCGCCGGAATTCCGAGACGCTCGCGGAAGGCGACATTATATTCTGACGACGGCCGAAGATCGTCCGTAAACTGCACACCGTTGCGAATAACGTCAATCCTGTCACTCGGCATTTCCAGCCAATCGGCGTAGTCGCACGCCCCAGCCTGACTATTGTTCAAAAATATGACACGGTCACCGCTGTACTCACTCAGCGCTTTGTATATGGGATGGAAATATTCCGTATTAAGATCAAAATGCCGCGGGCTGAGATTGCGTCCCGACAAAACGACCTTGGGAACACCCGCAAGCATGGCTGCAAGACCCACTCTGACATTGCTCCAATCCAGCCATGCGTGAACCACCTCAGGGCGCATAGTCCGAAATTCGAAATACAGATTGGTAATGTCCAAAACAAGCGACGGATGAAGCTGAGGAGCTATGTCAAGGAAGGCTTGAGGAAGACCCTCCTCGTTATGCCTCTGTCCATGTGTCTTGATCGTACGGACAGGAGCGCCCGATTCGAGCGCAAGAGGCAGGTAGAAATCCCTCTTCTCTGGCGTGCCGCCTTCAAGATAGTCACAAAGAAGCGTAACGCTTTCGACGGGCGAATCGGCCAGACCGATCAACGTGTTCACCACTTGCCGCTCCGCCCCACCCGGCTGCAAGGAACCGCAAACCATCAGTACACGTCCCGGGACCACGGACATTGAGGCGTTCACCGCAAGCATCTTGCGAAACCAATCGACTTCAGGCGGCTTTATAACTGTGGCCACTACTTTTCCGCGAAACGAGGACGGAAGAACGCGTCGCGCGATGGCGCGCACGACTGAGTTGCGGGCAATCCGCCTCATGATCATTCTATCTCTCCCCCGCCCGCCTATTTTTAGCATTCTTGGAGCGCGCCATCCGCGGCGCAGCTGACCTGCTTATTTTCTTTTCTTGTTCCCTAGTCATCTCATGCCGGAGAGAGCATGACGGTAGTGGAAGATTTGTTAGGATACAAAGCAACGGATTTTTTATACACCGCATGAATCAGAATAAATGTATCGGCTGAAACTGCGGCGCGCAAACCATCTGCACAATCGAAACTGTTTGCCACATTATCGACCCTATAACTTAAGTCGATGAGCAGCCGCGCCTGAGGGTAAACAATGATGTCTATCGCTGACCCCGTCGATACACATGGGCGGCCACTGGTCACAAAATCGGGGGCGCTCCGGCTCGCCTTTGTCATTCCTACGATGGAAGCTGGCGGCGCGGAGCGTGTTGCCGCGACGCTTTGCAATCATTGGGCAGATATGGGCCATAATGTTCACCTTATCACATTTGAAGGCGATAACGACGTCAGCCATTATTCTCTTGCCCTCGGCGTCAAGCGCCACAAGCTTGATCTGCTACGCAATTCGCGCTCATTAGCAAGTTTTGCTGCCCATAACCTGAAGCGGGTCTTCGTCTTGAGGCGGGTGCTCCGTTCGATCGCGCCGGATGCCGTCATATCGTTCATGCCTGAGCCGAATGTAATCGCGTTGATCGCAAGCATTGGGCAGAGATGGCCTGTCATCGTCTCGGAGCGCATCCACCCCGGCTTTATGCAGCTAGGCCCGATACCGGCAGGCATGCGCCGCCTTATGTACCCACGCGCAGCGTCCGTTGTGGTGCAAGCAAGCGCCATTGGTCGCTACGTTGACGAGACGTTCAAAGTCACCTCGACGACCATCCCCAATCCGGTCGATCTCACTCAATTCACGACCACGGACAATATAAAATACGAGCCGGTACGCCGACGTATCGTTTCGGTGGGGCGGCTCGACCGCCAAAAAGGCTTCGACCTTCTGATCGATGCGTTTGGAATGGTGGCGAATGACTTTCCCGACTGGGATCTCGTAGTCTTCGGTGAAGGGAACCAGAGGACGACGCTGGAGCAACAGATCGATGCTCACAACCTCACCGATCGCATACGGCTAGCGGGGACTGTTACCGACACAGCGCGAGAACTTCAGCATACGGATATATACGCGCAATCCTCGCGATTTGAGGGCACGCCCAATGCGGTTATCGAGGCACTGGCTTGCGGCTGCCCGGTGATCGCGACGGATTGTCCGGGGGGCATTCGCGATATTCTTGGCGATAGCGATTACGGCCAGCTGGTGCCGGTCGATGACGCGGCAGCTCTGGCCGAAGCCCTGCGGCGGCTGATGACCAATGAAACCCTGCGTCAGGCCATGAGCCAGCGGGCGCCGGTTGCCGTAGCGGATTTGTCGGTTTCGGTGATTGCGGCGCAATGGATTAGTCTGGCGCAGCGCCTTATTGCGGAACGGCGGCGGCTGTAATGCAGAAAAAGATGCACTGACCGGTGACATTCGGGTAATCATCGAGGCCATCGAAACCGGGATCAGAAACGATATCTATCAGGGAGCAAGACATATGACTGAAGCATGGATTATTGACGCCTGCCGCACACCGCGCGGCATTGGCAAGCTCGGCAAGGGCGCCCTTGCCGAAATTCATCCCCAGCAGCTCGGCTCGGCCGTTCTGAAGGCTTTGGCTGAGCGCAACAATATCAATACGGCCGAAGTTGACGACGTGATCTGGGGCACCAGCTCGCAGCGCGGTCAGCAGGGCGGCGATCTCGGTCGCATGTCGGCGCTCGACGCGGGCTATGACATTCGCTCCAGCGGCGTGACGCTCGACCGGTTCTGCGGTTCGGGCATTACAGCAGTCAACATGGCTGCGGCAACGATCATGTCCGGCATGGAAGACCTCGTGGTTGCGGGCGGCACCGAAATGATGTCGATGCCCGGCCGCCGCGCGGAAGACGGCCCGCCGGTCATGGACAATGGCAATCTTCGCCTGCGCGCGCTTCATCCCCAGTCGAACCAGGGTGTCTGCGCCGATGCCATCGCGACGATGGAAGGCATCTCGCGCGAAGCCGTTGATGAGCTTGCTCTGGTGAGCCAGCAGCGTGCGGCGCATGCGATTGCGAACGGCCACTTCGACAAGAGCCTCGTGCCCGTCTATCACGAAGACGGAACGCTCGCGCTTGATCGCGAAGAGTTTCCCCGTCCGCAGACGACAATGGAAGGTCTGGCGAAGCTGAAGCCGTCTTTCGAAGCGCTGGCCGATATTCCGCTCGACGACAAGGGCACGACATATCGCAGCCTCATCCTTCAGAAGCATCCGGGCCTCGACATCAAATTCATCCACCATGCCGGTAACTCCTCGGGCGTGGTTGATGGTTCGGGCGCCCTTCTGCTCGCCTCGCCGACCTATGCCAAGAAGAATGGCCTGAAGCCGCGCGCGCGCGTCGTGGCCATGACCAATATGGGCGACTCGCCAACGCTCATGCTCAATGCGCCGGTGCCTGCCGCGCGCAAGGTGCTCGCGAAAGCCGGGCTGACGGTTGACGATATCGACCTCTTCGAAATCAACGAGGCCTTTGCCGTCGTTGCCGAAAAGTTCATTCGCGACCTGAAGCTCGACCGCGAAAAGGTCAACGTGAATGGCGGCGCGATGGCGCTTGGCCATCCGATCGGTGCGACCGGCGCCATCCTCATCGGAACGATGCTGGACGAGCTGGAGCGTCGCGATCTGCGTCGCGGCCTGATCACCATGTGCGCTGCCGGCGGCATGGCACCTGCGATCATCATCGAGCGCGTCTGATAACTGCCCTGCCTCCACCGCCCGCATCGGCTGGCGGTGGAGGCAAAGACCAAAAGAGAATGCCCGGACGCTTGGATGCGTCCGGGCATTTTTATTTGCGACCAGAAAGGCTCAGCTTCAGTAGGTGAGCGTGATCCGTGTGCCGACCTGCCAATCGCCACGCTGCGTCAGGCCCGCGTCGCGGATGGCATAGGCTGCCTCAAGCGACGAGCTCAGATTTCCGCCAAGGCTGTAGCCGAGGCCGAGACCTGCCGAGATCGGCGATGCGCTGCTGCGATCGAAGCGATCACGCACATAGGCCGCGTCAGCAAAGACATAGGGTGAAACCCGGTCCTGAATATCGCTGAACGAACCGAGGGCGCTGAAAGCAGGCAGACGCAGTTCATTGCGGGCAGTGACGCCGACATCGAAGCTGCCGTCGTCAGAGGTATAGCCACGCACGTTACTGATGCTGATCTGACGCGCTTCGGGCAAGGCGCCTGAAGCAAGCTGTCCCTGCACTTCGCTGGACACGCTGAAGCCCGGCGCGATGACGAAGCTGTGATTGATGCTCGTCTGGATGTAGTCGTAACGCGCATTCTGAACGCGGCCAGCCGAATAGCTCAGGAAATCGGCGCTGCTATTGTGGCTGCCGATGCCACCGGGCGAGGCATGGAGCGAGGCATCGATCAGCGTCGCGCCGAGCGGGCTGGTGAAACCACCCGACCAGCCGAGGAAGAGCTGATAGACGTCGACCATCTGGCTCAGCGCATGGAAGCCAAGGAAGTAGGTGTCGCTGTTCTGGTGCACGGCTTCGACACCGGCATAGATGTCGCCCGACATGCTGCTGAAGTTCGACATGGCACTGCGATAGGCGACAGTGCCTTCAATTGTGCGCTGGCGAATATCAAAGGGGCTCACATTCTTCGCCGTCTGGACGGCGCTGAACGTGACTTCAAGCTGCTGGCGCGGCGCAAGCGGCAAGGCAAGACGCATCGCGTGGCTGATATAGCTCGGATGACGCGCATTGTTGAAGAACTGGCCCTGATCGTACCAGAAGTCGCGGCTGCCCGTGATCTGATAGGAGAGGAACGAATCCGGGATCAGGAAGTCGCCCGCCATGCCGCCCGCAAAGAAGCGGTCGCGCGTGGTCGAAGGCGCACCGGAATTGGCATAGCCCGCATAGACGCGCCAGGGCTTGCCCTCGGTCACGCGCAGGTTGAGATCGGTCTCGCCGGACTGCGTGCCCGGCGTGAAGACGGCTTCGGCCTTGTGGAAATTGCTGCGGTTGATCCAGTCGAGATCCTGAACCAGCGGTCCGGTTTCAACGCGGTCGCCCGACTTCACGCGGACGCGATCCGTGTAGAAGCTCGCATCGCCACGCGTATTGCCGGTGGCTTCGACCTTGCCCACCTTGAATTCGATGACGCGGAACTGAACGATACCCATCGTCACTTCTTGCGGCGGCGTCATCACGGCGACGAAGGGCAAACCCTTGGCGCGGTAGATATTGGCAATCGTCGCTTCGACTTCGGCAATGGCGCGACGCGTCATCGGCTTGCCGATATATGTGCTGAGCTGGGCCTGTGAATCGGCGTCGGCAAGATCGGCGACGCGGCTCGCATCGACACCGGCAAGGTTTGCAGATTTAACGACCGCATCCTTCGGGCCGAGAATGACGATGGCCTTGAAGTCCGGTCCAAGCGGAACAACGTCCAGTGCTTGCGGCACAGCGTTCGGCGGCACCACAGTTGCCGGGCCTTGCTGCTGCTGTGCAGGCGGCAGGTTACGCTCGATCGCATCCGCCGCGGCGGGGCCGGCTCCCAGAAACGCCAGCAAACCTGCCGTCGTCACTACAATTTTATTCATCTTCCGCATTAACCGCCCCTGGCGCCGTATATGTAAAAATATCCGGAGCGAGGGTTCCCCCTCGCTCCGGCGGTTATGTCTTTCAGTTCATCGAGATGAACGTGATGCCTTCGCTCGGCGTCCAATTGCTCGGATAGGGCTTGTCGACGCAGATCCCATCAGCGGCTTTGCAGTTGCCGTCGATGCTGCCCGTCACGTCGCCGCCATCGCCGCCGTTGCCGGCATTGTCGCCAGTTTGCGAAGCGACGGTGCTGCCGGTCGGCTGATCCGCCGTGCCGCCTTCATAGGTGGTGCCGGGGGCCTGGGTCAACGGATCGATTGTGAAGGTGCCGTTGATGAAGGCGAGCGCGTAGTTGGACGAAAGGCCAAGTGTGCCTTGCGTGATCGCGTAGTCGCCTGGAAGCGAGCCAGCATCGCGGGTGATGTCGCCAGCAAACTCATCGCCATTGACGAGATTGCCATTGGTGATCGCCCAGGTCAGTGCGGGGTCGTCTTTACCGAGCAGCTTGCGCAGATTGTCAGCCGTGACGGTGATCATACGCTGGGTAATCGTGAGATCATTGCCCACATAGTTGATCGTGTAGTTGCTGCCGACTGCGAGCGAACCTTGATTGATACCGTAGCTGCCGACGTTTTGACCTTCGTCGCGGCTCAGGCTACCGGACAAGATCGAGGTGCCCTGACCGAGTTTGAAGCCCGAGGCCGTGTAGCCCAGCATCGGATCATTCTCTCCATAGACCTTCGTCTGGCTGTTGGCCGTAACAGTCAGCGTGGCAGGCGTCACCGCCAGCGTGCCGGTGTTGTAGACGAAGCTGTAGTTATTATCGAAGGCAGCCAGCGCGTAGATGTTGTAGTTGCCGACATTCGAGTTTTTGGTACCCGTCGTTGCCAGCGTGGCTTTGCGATCGATGACGCTCGCGTCCTGGCCCAAAACGAAGCCGGAGTAGGTCGCCGTCAGAAGAGGGTTGGCGTCGCCATAGATCTTCGACTTGTTGTCGGCTGTGACAGTCAGAACCGCCTTGTTCACCAGCAATGCGCCGGGGATATAGGTGAAGTTGTAATTGTTATCCAAAGCGCCAGCGGCTTTGATCGAATAGATGCCGGCGTTCGAGTTCTGCGTCGCGCTGGTCGTGACCGTAGCATGCGTATCGATAACCGAGGCGTCCTGGTTAAGCTTGAAGCCGTAATAGCTGGCCGTCAGCGCCGGATTCACATCGCCATAAGTCTTCGACGCGCTGTTGGCCGTCACGAACAACGTCGCCTTGTTCACCGTCAACGTGCCAGCGTTAAAGCCGAGATTGTAGTTGGACGAAGCGGCCAGATTACCCTGCAGGATGCCGTAGGTGCCGACATCGGAGGCCGCGGTCGCACCGCTGAAAAGGCCGCCCGTCAGCGTATCGCCGTTGACGAGATTGCCGCTCGTGATTCTGTAGGTGAGCGCCGGGTTCGCATCGCCGTATGTACGGCGCTTGTTGTCAGCCGTGACCGTGATCGCGCGCTGACCGATCGTCAGGGTGCCAGCGACGAATGTCACTGCGTAGTTCGACGAAGCGCCTACTGTGCCCTGCGTGATGTCGTAGGTGCCGACATTTGAGGTCACGCCTGCCAGCGTCGCCAGATCGCCCGTCAGCGCATCGTCATTGACGAGGTTTCCGGCCGTGACGCCATAGGTGAAGGCCGGGTTCGCATCGCCATAGGTGCGGCCCTGGTCATTAGCGGTGACCGTGATCGCGCGCTGACCGACGGAAAGCGCACCGCCAGCATAGGCGATGTCGTAGTTGGACAGGCCCGAACCGATGGCGTTGCTTGCGGTGATCGCATAGGCGATGTCCGACGCGTTTGCCGTGACTGCGGTACCATCAGAAGCCAGCGTCACGCCCGACACGCTGTCGGAGTTCTTGAGGCCGGCAACGCTGTAGCCGGTCAAGGTCAGCAGGTCGCCATAGACCTTGCTGGCGTTCGACGCTGTGATCGTGAGCGCCGCCTTTGCGACCGACAGGCCATTGGCAATCGTCGTGCTCAAAGCGCCATAGGCTGCGGTGACACCATAAGAGCCAACGTTTGCCGTTGCGGCCGTTCCAGCGGACGTCAGTCCGATGGTCGAGATCTGCGTGGCATCCAGAGTTTGGGTCGAACCGGTATCGGCCTTATAGGCTCCGGTAACGGCGGCGTGTCCGCTGGTGGTGAGCGAGGCTGCCTCGACACTGGACGAGGTCAGGTCGAGCGTATCGCCGTAGGTCTTGCTGATGGGCTTCAGCGTGACCGACAGGGTGTTGGTTGCCGTGTCATTGGCGAAGACATAGCGGTTGCCGAGCGCCGAAACGGCGCCAAGCGCTTCCACGCCCCACACGGCCGTGTTGCCGCTATCGAGACCACCGAACGTGTTGCCGGTCGAGCTACCCGCATAAACCAGCCAGTTGGCATTGCTGCCGCCGGTCGTCAGAGCGTTCGAGCCCGCCTTGTTGATGAACTTGCCGTCGGCTGCGACGGTGATCGCCGTGCCGTTAGCCGAGCGCGTCGTGTTGATGCCGTCGCCATTCGTCGATCCGTTCGCGAGGGTGATGTCGCTGCCCGCGCCTTGCGCATACAGAGAGACAATACCGTTCGAGAAGATGCCGTTTGCCGTGACAGTCAGGTCCTGCGAGTTGGTGAAGGCGAAGTTGCCGACGCGCGCATTGCTGGTACCTGCCGTGATCGACGTAACGGTATTCGCTGTGCTGTCGAGCGTGACGGTCGGGTTATTGCCCGACGAGGCGCGCTGGATGCTGAGTGCGTTCGCGGCGATATAGCCGGACGTGCCGTCCATGATGGCGCCGTTTGCACGCAGCGTGACATCGCTGTTGGAGCCGCTGGCTTTCAACGCATTGTTGATCGCGATGTTGCGCCCGGCTGTGAGGCTGACCGAACCATCGCGGCGGTCCGTGTCGAGCGCACCGGTCAAAGTGACGTCGCTATTGTTGCCGTTTGCCTTCAGGCTGACATCGCGATTGAAGTAGATGCCTGCCGAGCCAACAGTCAGCGACTTGTTGTTGTTGAAGGTCAGCGAACCGATGCGCGCGTTTGTGCTGTTGCCGCCCGCGGTGAGCGTGCCGACCGAATTGGACGAGCTGTCCAGCGTGACACTGACGGAGCCGCTATTGCTGTGGTTCTGGATATCGAGATTGGCGACTCGCACATATCCATCGTTCTGGCCATTGGAGTTGTCGGTGATCGAACCGTCGGCCTTCAAAATCAATGCGGCATTGGCATGGCTGGCCGTAACGGCGCGATTGAACGTGATGTCGTTATGCGCGTCGAGCGTCAGGCTGCGATCGCTGGTCCAGTTGACCGCCGAGCTCACCGTGATATTGCCGCTCTGGTTGCCGCCGCCGCTGGTGCTGACCACGGTGTTGTTGGAAGCCAGCAGGTTCTGCAGCGTCGTTGCACCAAGCGTCGAATTGCTGCTGCCAGAGGTGACGCCGCCACCTGTGCCGCTGACAATGGTGAGGTTGTAGGGGTCGAGCAGCAGCATGCCGGTTTCGCCGGTTTCCGCCGTGCCGAGGAAGTTGAGCGCGCCCTTGCTCGATACTTCCGCGAAGCCGCCGAGGTTGCCTGCGCCGAGCGTGCTGACCGCGCCCTGATAGTCGGTGAAATCTTCCGACCAGAAGACGACTTTGCCGCCTTCGGCAGCGCTGCCATTGGCGGAGATTTCGGCGCCTGAAGCAACCGTGACTTCGGATGCGTTGGCCACATCGTAATCGACGAACTTGCGCGATGCGTCCTGGCCGCCGAACTGGTCGCCGCCGATGAGGATCGTGCCGCCCTTCGTGCCGTTCGCATTGACGCGCGCATTGGCGCCGAGCGCGACCTTGTCGGCCGTGGCGACGATGGTGCCGCCTGCGCCGTTTGCCTTCTGCGCTGTGACTGTGCCGTCGACTTCCACCGTGCCGCCTTCAGCGGTGAGGAAGACGCGTCCATCACTCGACGAAACGCCGGTCGCGGCGATAAAGCCGTTGGTGCTGCCCGCGAGAGCATAGACGTTGCCGTCGGCGGCGCGCAGTTCAGCGTCGGCAGCCTTGATGGCGCCCGCGTTGCGCGCTTGCGTATCCGATCCGCCCGCCTTGACGATAAACTTGCCATCGGCAACCGAAGCGTCGCGCATCAGCACTTCATAACCGGCGGCGAGCGCCGCCGTGCCGTTTGCGGCTTCGATGGAGCCTTCGTTGTTGACCTTCGCGGCAATCAGCGCCACGTCGCCGCCGAGCGCACCGAGCTTGCCGTAATTGACGATGGCGGCCTTGCTGTCGCCCTTGAAGGTGAGGTCGCCGCCATTCAGGAAGTCGCTGTCCTGCACGTCTTGCGTCGAGGCGACGAAGCTGCCGCCGACGTCAATGATGCCGCTGGAACCGACGATGACGCCGTTCGAGTTGATGAGATAGACGCTGCCCGTGGCCGAGAGCGCTCCGTCAATGGAAGAGACGGTGGCGCCGGTCACCCGGTTGAGCGTCGCGCCGGTGCCGTTGTTGAACTGCACCGAATTGCCATTGCCGATCGAGAAATCCGACCAGTTGACGATGCCGGCCCCGGAGGACTGGTTAATCAGCATCTCGTTTGCGGACGGAGCGCTTATCACGACATCGCCTGCCACGACCTGAGCACC
Source organism: Parvibaculum sp. (assembly GCF_049651025.1). Taxonomy (GTDB): domain Bacteria; phylum Pseudomonadota; class Alphaproteobacteria; order Parvibaculales; family Parvibaculaceae; genus Parvibaculum. Next base: position 16,343 of record NZ_JBASBH010000035.1, read on the forward strand.
TGAGGGGAGCGCGCCTGCGGCGAACACCGGCTGCACCATCATGATGCTGATGGCGGTGTAGCTGACCGTGTTGCGCAGCGCTGTCCTGGCGGTCTTTGCGACGGCCTTAGCATTTAGTTTCGACACGAAATTCCCCTTATCGACCAATGAGATACCGTCAGGAGAGCAAGGTTCGTGCCGCTCCTGTTTCCCAATATCCGACTCACTTTTTGAAAGTGTTCAGGCGGATTATCACGTCCCGAAATGGGATTTTCAAGTGAATTAGTTGGTAAATATCATAATGAGACAATGTCTCTATTCATCATTCATCTATAGATCGATGACATAGAGAATATTTTGTGTGCCATAGGCAGACACTAAGGATGAACTGATGCCTGTGGATAAAATGGCCTCCATGAGCATGGCGAGGTACCAAACGATCGGACGCTAGGGAACAAGCGCCTCGCGAACAGGAAAACTCGCGGAAAATTGCCCCTGCCGCAGAAGGAAGGCGGCGCAAGGAGGGCCCCGCCATTACTGGCCGGGCACTATTTGAGGGATTAACTACTGTCCCGATATAACGCGGCCCACAATCGCGCCAGGCGTCCGATTGAAAGTGGGACACCCTGCCCCGTCAAAATCGGACGGTCGGCGAGCCATTCATATAATCATTATACGGATGAATATGCCGGCGATATGCGCCTGACCATCAGGCAAGTCCGCGGGAAACGCCGTCGATCACAGAGATTCGCCGCGTCCGCCCTGTTTCAAGGCAGCGCCTGCAAGCTCGTTGGCCCGGTATAAAAGGGAGATTGGCTGGGGCGGGAGGATTCGAACCTCCGTATGACGGAATCAAAATCCGTTGCCTTACCACTTGGCGACGCCCCAGCAGTATCACAGGTGCGTAGCGACTCTGCGAAACGGGGCGGAAGATAGCGGCATCGGGTTGGGGGTGCAACTCCCTGGAAATCGGTTCGTTTGCGCGCGTTTGGCCTCTTGCAGCCCCCCGGCCGGGAGGCTATAACGCCGCCTCAGATTGGATACGGAGTGTGGCGCAGTCTGGTAGCGCACCTCGTTCGGGACGAGGGGGTCGGAGGTTCGAATCCTCTCACTCCGACCAATCTAGCCGCTGGTTTCTGCTTTCCCGAAAAGCACGCTCAACAGAAACCCGGACAAAACTCCATATCCAGCATATCCGATGCCGTTCGCAGGCCTGCAAAACTGCGGGCGTGCTGCAGGTGTCGCTTCCAAACGCATCGCTGCATGTGCCCGATTTGACAGGCCCGGCGCGAAACCTATTATGCGCCCTGCTCGATGGTTCCCGAGGCGCGAAGGTTCGCGGCTGAGGGAGGCAAGAGGGAACAGGGTGAGGCAAGCGTCTTCGACAAGAAGGCTCGAGCCGATGCCCTGGCTGCCCCCGCAACTGTAAGCGGCGAGGCCTCGTTCGAAAAAGCCACTGTTGATTGCGCCTTTTGCGGGCACACACAACGGGAAGGCGGAACAAGGCCGATGACCCGTGAGCCAGGAGACCTGCCATTAAGCGCGTCATCTACCGGTGGCCGGGGTGTGCCAACGGGGCGGCTTGTCCGCATGGGTGACGCGTCGGTTTCGCGTCCCTTGCGGTGTTCCTGCCGCATCGTGTTGTGCGGTCTGTCGCGTCTTCTCCATGGGCTTCCCCGCTCTGTTTGTTCGCGCCCCACGTCGCCGGTCCATGCGGCCGGGGTTGGCCGCGAACGACACGATGGGGTTCTTATGAACAACTCAATGCCCAATGGGCGCCGCCTGGGAGCGGCCCTCTTCACTCTTGCGGCGATATCCGCAAGTCCTGCTCTTGCCGATCAAACCGCAAGCATAGCGCCTGAGCTTCTGATCACGGCGGGCACCATGCCGCTGCCGACGAAGGAAGTCGCCAGCTCCTACACAATCATCACGGCGGCGGATATTCAGCGTTTTCAATATCGCACCGTTGTCGACGCGTTGAAGTCCGTTCCGGGCGTTCACATTGTGCAACAGGGCGGTTCAGGCTCGCTCGCCTATGCCTTTACGCGCGGCGGCAACTCCAACCAGACGCTCGTTTTGTTGAACGGGCAGCCTGTGAGCGACCCCGCCTCCCCTTCCAACGCTTTCAACTTCGCCTTCCTCACGCTTGAAAATGTCGAGCGCATCGAGGTGGTGCGCGGGCCGCAAAGCGCGCTTTATGGCAGCCAGGCGATCGGCGGCGTCATCAACATCATCACAAAGCAAGGCACGGCCACGCCGTCGAATACGCTCAGCGTTGAAGCCGGATCGCGCGGCTCGCTGAATACGAGCATCACGTCGAGCGGCAGCGTCGGCAAGACCAACTACTTTGCGTCTCTCGCGCGGCAGGCCACGAACGGCAACGACATTACGCCGTCGAGATATCGCCTCGGTACGCCGGAGGAGAAAGATGGCAATGAGGACATCAACGGCTCGCTGCAACTCAACAGTGCGCTCAACGAGCTGGTGACCGCATCTGCCTTCGCGCAATTCGGCGATACGCGCAATGCATCCGATACGAGTTTTGGAGGCATCGACGCCGGTGCGAAGACGATCCAGCTTTTTCTCAGCGGCTCGATCGAAGGTAAATTCGCAGGCGGCGTCTGGACGCCGAAGCTCAACACCTCGTTCACGAAATATCATCGCAACGATGTGGACTATCCCGACGTCCTCTCGGTGGACGACAGCCAGAGCAACAATCGCGGCGAACGCTTCACGCTGAGCGCGGACAATGCATTCAAGCTCGCCGATTGGAACCTGCTGACGATCGGCGCGGAATATGCGCATGAGACATTCACGTCGAATGGCTATCTGTTCATTCCCGATCCTGTGTGGGGCGACTATCTCTCGGTGGCGGATTCGGCGGCTGCCACATCGTCAACGGCGATATATGGATCGAACCATGTCGATCTCGGCGGACGGTTCTTTGCCACCGTCAGCGGTCGCTATGACATGCCCAAGGATTTCGGCAATCAGTTCACCTATTCGATTGCACCCGGCTATTACATCGAAGAAACCGATACGCGTCTGACGGCGAGCTATGGCACGGCCTTCAAGGTGCCCGCACTGTTCGAGCGCTATGGTTTCACGGCGACAACCTATGGCGACTATCACGGCAATCCCAATCTGAAGCCTGAAAAAAGCCGCGGCTGGGAAGTGGGCGTCGATCAGGGGCTGTTTGGCGACTATGCCAAGGTCGGCCTGACTTATTTCAAGAGCCGTATCGAGGATTCCATCCGGCAGGATGCGTTCTTCACGACGTCGATCAACAGCCCGACCTTCCATGCGTCGGGCGTGGAGAGCTATATCGAAATCGATCCGCTGCCCAATGTCTCGGCACGTCTCGACTACACCTATACGCTGATCGACAAGGGGGCGGCGGCGACGCCGATCCTTCGTCGGCCCCGCCATATCGTCAGCGGAACGCTCGGCTGGCAGGTTGACGACAAGACGGACCTTGGCCTCAATGTCGAATGGGTCGCCAATTATTTCGATGTTTACAACAGCCCCGTCGTCTTCGGCATTTTCAAGGCGAGCCCCTATGCGGTCGTGAATATCAGCGGATCGCATCAGCTTACCGACAGCGTGAAGCTGACGGCGCGGATCAACAATCTGCTGAACAAGCAATATGAGCCGGCAGATGGATTCCAGGCGCAGGGCTTCGAAGCCTTTGCGGGCATCGCCTATACGTTCTGATCGAACGCGAGTGAACGAGAATGAACGCGGGGAGGAACACTCCCCGCGTTTTTCATTTTCCGGTGAAGTTCGCTTTGCGCTTCTCGACGAAGTGGGCGACGCCTTCCTTGAAGTCGGCTGTGCCGAAGCTCTTCTGCATTTCGCTGTCGCCGACTTCCAGCGCTTCGTTGAAACCCTGAAAGAGCGCTTTCCAGATTTGCGCTTTCATCACGGCCATCGAGCGGGGCGAGACGGTTTCGGCAAGCACCGTCGCATAATCCATCACCGCGCCCATGAATGTCTCCTGCTCGAAGACCTTGTTGACGAGGCCCATGCGCTCGGCTTCGGCGGCTGTGAACTTGCGGGCCGAGAGCAAGAGGTCGAGCGAGTGAGCGGGGCCGACGAGATGCGGCAAGAGCCAGGATATGCCGTGCTCGGCAATCAGACCGCGCTGCGCAAAGGCGGTCGTGAACTTCGCGTCGGAACCAGCAAAGCGCATATCGGCATATAGCGCGAAGACGAGGCCGAGGCCTGCCGCCGGGCCGTTGATCGCGGCAATGATCGGCTTCCTGATTTGAAAGAGATAACCGAAGCGGCCGCCATAATGCGGCGTGACGTCCGGCCCGAGATCGTTGCGAAAATCGAAGGTTTCCTCGCGCGTGGCTTGCGCCAGTTCGCGGTCCTCCCAGTTCGCCGGTTTGATCTGCTGAAGGAGGCCCATATCGGCCCCGGCGCAAAAGCCGCGCCCTGCCCCGGTTATCACGATGACGCGCACCGCATCATCTTGCACTGCAGCAGCGAGCGCCCGCTTGATGCTCTTTTCCATGGCGGCAGTCCAGGCATTGAGCCTGTCCGGCCTGTTCAGGGTGATGAGGCCGACGCGGCCCTTCACCTCATAAATGAGATCCTCATACTGGCTCATGGCTTTCTCCCTCGGTTGGCTTTTGCTCTTGCGGCATTTTGAGCGAGTATAGGCACGAGAAAGCGCGCTCAAAAAGGATGCGAAAGAAAAAATGACAGGGTTTCAGCAGATCGTCGTCGATAGCCCGGAGCCGCATGTCGCGCGGATCGTGCTCAATCGTCCGCAGCAGATGAACGCCTATTCGACCCAAATGTGCGAGGAACTGGTCGAGGCGCTGGAAGATTATCTGCGCGATGACGACAAGCGCTGCCTCATCCTCACCGGCGCGGGGCGCGGATTTTGTTCGGGCGGCGATGTCAGCGGCGCCGATGGCGAGCACGCGGAACTGATGAAGACGCAGCTTTCTCACGGACGCGAAATGCGCGACGGCATGCACCGCGTCATTCTTGCGCTGTCGCGCATCGACAAGCCGGTGATTGCGATGATCAACGGTGCGGCGGTCGCTGGCGGATTGACGCTGGCCCTTGCCTGCGACATGCGCATTGCGTCCGATCAGGCAAAGCTTGGCGACACGTCTGGCCGCTTCGGGCTCCTGCCGGACGAAGGCGGCGCCTGGCTCTTTCCCCGCGCCATGGGCCTCGACCGGGCATTGAAGATGACGCTGCTTGGCGAGGTTTACAACGCAACCGAGGCTGAGCGCCTCGGGCTTGTAACGGAAGTCGTGCCGCATGCCGAGCTTGAAGTGCGGACATTCGCGCTGGCTCGCGCGCTTGCGAAGAAAGCACCGCTCGCCGTTCGGCTGGCGAAGAACATGATGCTGCGCGCGAGCGACGTGTCGCTGGAGCGTTCGCTTGGCGATGCGGCACTTTCCGTCATGGTCGCCAATCCGAGTGCGGATGTGCGCGAAGGCGTGAAAGCGTTCTTTGAAAAGCGGGAGCCTAAATTCGCGGGCAAGTGAAGCCGCTTGTCGCCCCTGCAAATCTGCTAGCCTTCCGATCAGCACAATCGAAACGGAACACCATCATGCCTATGCCCGAAAAGGGAACCGACTGGGAAAGCCTCAAACGCGAGATGCAGGAGCGCGGTGCGCATGACGTCAAATGGCGTGATGGCAAGACGGCCGTTTATGTCTTCAATGCCGGGCCCGATGTCGAGCGCGTACAGAAGGAGGCCTATACGCTCTTCATGTCGGAAAATGGCCTCGGGCCGATGGCCTTTCCGAGCCTGAAGAAGATGGAAGATGAAGTCGTCGCGATGGGGCTTTCGCTGCTTCATGCGCCTGACGGTGCCGTCGGCAACATCACATCAGGCGGCACGGATTCGATCACCATGGCGATGAAGACCGCGCGCGACTTTGCGCGCAAGGAAAAGGGTGTGACCGGCACGCCCAATGTCGTGTTGCCCTATTCGGCACATCCCGCCTTCGACAAGGCGGCGAAGATGATGGAGATCGAAATTCGCCGTGTGCCGGTCGGTGCCGATCTGCTGGCTGATGTGGAGGCGATGGGCAAGGCGGCGGACGAGCGCACGATCATGATCGTCGGATCGGCGCCCTGCTTTCCTTATGGGCTTATCGACCCCATCGAGAAACTCGGCGCACTCGCGCAAGCGCGCGAGCTGTGGCTGCATGTGGACGCTTGCGTCGGCGGATATATCGCGCCTTTCGTGCGGATGAATGGCGGCGATGTTCCGCCTTTCGATTTCGAGGTGCCCGGCGTTTCGTCCATGTCGGCCGATCTGCACAAATATGGCTATTGCGCCAAGGGCGCATCGACCGTGCTTTTCCGCTCCGAGGCGCTGCGTGCTTACATGATCTTCGACACGGATTCATGGCCGGGCGGGCGCATGGTCACGCCGACGCTTGCGGGCACGCGGCCCGGCGGCGCTATCGCGGCGGCATGGGCGGTGATGAATTTTCTCGGCGTCGAGGGTTATCGCGCCAAGCACAAACAGGTGACGGATGCGCGCGAGAAGATCGAGGCGGGCGTCAAGGCGCTCGGCTTTCGCATTCTCGGAAAGCCGCAGCTCGGCCTTATCGCCTATACGCATGACGAGATCGACTGCATGGCGGTGTGGGGCAAGTTGTTTGAGCGTGGCTGGTTTACGAGCCTGACGACGCAGCCCAAGGGGCTGCATCTGATGCTCTCGCCCTTCCATCTGCAGGTGGCGGACACTTATCTGGCCGATCTCGCCTGGGCGGTGGAGCAGGTCAAAGCCGGTGCGAGCGGCGCAAAGCGCGAGGCGCGCTACAGCTGAATGCAAAAGAGCCCGCCAAATCGGCGGGCTCTTTCATATCGAAGGCGACTGAACGATCAGTTGCCCGTGGCGTTGTCGATTTTCTCGCCGGCCTTTTCAGCCGGGCCTTGCGGGTTCACTGCGTCCTTCATGGAATCTACAGCGTTGTCGAGTTTTTCGCCCGCCTTTTCAGCCGGGCCCTTGTCGTCGCATGCGGCCAGCGCGCCCATCAACGGGAGCGTGAGAGCGATGCCGATCATTGCTTTGCGCAACATATTCAAGACTCCATGTTCTTTCGGGAAAGTGACGTCAGATGACGCCGAGCAGCAAGAGGACGAGAAGAATGATGAGTATCGTGCCGATACCGCCACTTGGATAGTAACCCCAACTGGAGCTATAGGGCCAAGTCGGCAGTGCACCGACAACCAGCACAATGAGCAAAATCAGCAATAAAAGATGCATGTTGGTTCAACCCATAAAACTCAGTGAAACAGAAAATAGATGAGGATGAGGATCGGAATCGGAACGCCGACGATCCAGAGAAACAAATAGCGCATGTCTATTCCTCCACATGGCGCGCATGATTGACGATGCGCGACGCGAGATAGACGACAACCGCCGTCACAACGACAGATGTCACGGGCCGCTTGCGGATCGCATTCACGACAGTGTCGACGACAGGATGCGCAAAGGCTTCCTTTGTCAGGTCTCTGGCATCGTCTTTCAGCGCTTCAGCATCTCTGCGCAGACGGGTCGTTTTGCTTCTGATCGCCATAGCACTATTCACCGTCACTCTGTGGGGCACACAATTCACCGGCCATAAGGCCCGGCTCGTCTAGTGAAACGCCGTAAATCAGGTGCGGTTCCCTTGACCGGGTCGAATAGTTTCCAGGGCAAGGGCGTCCTATGCGGGACATGTTCCCAAAGCGCATTCGCCTGCTACACTCCAGCCGACAAAAGAAGTCACTGGGAGGGACTCTGATGGGCGGGTTTGTGCGGTCGGGTGAGCGCGTATCCGATATTGCGGTTTTGTCTGAGCATGCGGCGCGCGCCGGGTCGGGGTTTGCGAGCCTCGGCATCGGGCCGGGCGACGTTGTTGCCATCTATCTCCGAAACGACTTTGCCTTTTTCGAAGCCTCCGTCGCGGCGGGCCTTGTCGGCGCTTATTCGACGCCGGTCAATTGGCACAATTCCGCCGATGAAGCTGCTTACATCTTTGAAAATTCGGGCGCGAAGGCGATCGTCATCCATGCCGATCTCTATCATCCAATCGCCAGCGCGCTGCCTGCCGGGGTGCCGGTCTTCGTCGTAGAGACGCCGCCAGAGATCATCGCCGCCTATCGCCTCCCTGCCGATGCGCTGCGACTGCCCGCGGGGGTACCACTCTGGAGCGAGTGGCTCGCGAAATTCCCACCCAAGGAAAAAGGGCCCGACGAGCCGCCGGGCACGATGATCTACACGTCCGGCACGACCGGACACCCCAAGGGCGTGCGCCGGGCGCGACCGAATGGCGAGCAGGCGCTTGCATGGCAGAAACTCGTCGGCGGCGTGATGGGCTTCGATCCGAAATTCGGCAATCCCGTCGACATGGTGACCGTGATCACAGGGCCGATGTATCACTCCGCGCCCAATGCCTATGGACTGTTTGCATTTCGCGTCGGCGCGAATGCGATCCTGCAGCCGCGCTTCGATCCCGAAGAATTGCTGGCGATGATCGACAAGTACAAGGTTACGCATCTTCATATGGTGCCGACCATGTTCGTCCGTCTGCTGAAGCTTCCCGATGAGGTGAAGAAGAAATACGACCTTTCGTCCTTGCGCTTCGTCGTCCACGCGGCGGCGCCCTGCCCGGTTCATGTGAAACAGGCCATGATCGAATGGTGGGGGCCGGTAATTTTCGAATATTACGGCGGCACGGAAACCGGCGCGGTCGTTTTCTGCGACAGCAAGGAATGGCTCGCTCATCCTGGGACGGTGGGCAAGGCGGTCGACGGCGCGGAAGTTCGTGTGCTGGGGGAAAATGGCGAGGAGCTTGCCAAGGGCGCGACCGGGGAAATCGTTTGCCGGACGTTCACCATTCCCGATTTCACCTATCATCGCGACGAAGAGAAACGGCAGCGCGCGGAGAAAGCGGGCCTGATCTCGCTTGGCGATATGGGTTATCTCGACGATGACGGCTTTCTCTATCTGTGCGACCGCGCCAAGGACATGATCATCTCGGGCGGCGTCAACATCTACCCTGCCGAGATCGAGGCGGAGCTGCACAAGATGCCGGGCGTCGGCGACTGTGCAGTCTTCGGCATTCCCGACGAGGAATTCGGCGAACAGGTCTGCGCCATCGTGCAGAGGCTGCCCGGGGCAGACATCACGGAAAGCGCCGTGCGTTCATTTCTCCGTGAGAAGATCGCCGGCTACAAGGTGCCCAAGCACGTCGAATTCCGTACCGACCTGCCGCGCGAGGACTCCGGCAAAATCTTCAAGCGCAAGCTGCGCGAGCCTTTCTGGGAAGCCGCCGGACGGAGAATCTGAGTTCTCCCGACGTCCTGCTGCACGTGCGAAGGCCGGTAGAACCGGCTCGCACCGCCGTGAAAATCACCGGCCACTTTGATCGACTGCGGATCAATTCCGCGGGTTCGAGGCCGTTCGAGCGGTCTTAATTCGCTCCGACCACGGCCGGATGGTCGCGCCTGTCGGCTCGAGCCGGGCCGCCGCATCCTCTTTTTATGCGATCTTTATTCTTTCGCGCCCCAAGTCATCTCGATTTTTGTGTCACATTAGGTGTCTGCTCCGGTCACGCTACGGACCCTGTCGAAGGAGACTCCTCATGCTCGACGCCGGAATGCTCGCTCTCGCGCTCGCCTCCTTTGCGGCGCTCTTTGGCTATCTTTTCCTCTGCGACCGTCTGTGAGGCCCCCATGAGCTTCGATCTCATTCTGGGGGGCGGCGTCGCCCTTTTCATTCTCGGCTATCTGCTTGTCGTCCTCGCCATGCCGGAAAGGTTCTAGGAGCCTGCCATGACAGCGAACGGTCTTATCCAGATCGCGCTTTTCAGCGTGATCGTTTTGCTTATCGCGCGCCCGCTCGGCGGCTACATGACGCGCGTGTTCAAGGGAGACCATGTCTTCCTCACGCCGATCCTCCGGCCCGTCGAGTTGCTCTTTTACAGGCTCGCAGGCGTTGACGAAAAAGACGATCAGCATTGGCTCCGCTATGGCGGCGCGATGCTTTTTTTCAATTTGGCCTGCTTTGCCCTTCTCTACGCCATGCTGCGTTTGCAGGCCTATCTGCCCTTCAATCCGCAGGGCTTCGGCAATGTCGATCCATTGCTTGCTTTCAACACGGCGGTTTCCTTCGTCACCAATACCAACTGGCAGAACTACGGCGGCGAGACGACGCTGAGCTACTTCGTCCAGATGGCCGGCCTCACCGTGCACAACTTCGTCTCGGCGGCGACCGGCGTGGCGCTGGCGATGGCCTTCATTCGTGGCTTCTCGCGCGCGTCGGCGAATGGGCTCGGCAATTTCTGGATCGATCTCACACGCTGCTCGCTTTACGTGCTGCTGCCCGTCGCGATCGTCGTCGGCCTCTTCTTCGTCTGGCAGGGGATGCCGCAGACACTGGGTGCCTATGTCGATGCGACCACCGTCGAAGGCGCACACCAGACCATCGCCGTCGGGCCCGTCGCTTCGCAAGAGGTGATCAAGATATTCGGCACGAATGGCGGCGGCTTCTTCAATGCAAACTCGTCGCATCCCTTCGAAAATCCGAACGCCATCACCAATCTCGTCCAGATGCTCCTGATTTTCGCAATCGGCGCGGCGCTCACAAACGTTTTCGGCCGCATGGTCGGCAACGAGTGGCAGGGCTGGGCACTGTTCGGCGCCATGGGCGTCCTGTTCCTCGTCGGCGCGCTCACAGCCTATCATTTCGAAGCTGTCGGCAACCCGAACATATCTGCGCTCGGCGTCGATCAGACCGTCAGCGCGCTACAGGCGGGCGGCAATATGGAGGGCAAGGATGTCCGCTTCGGCATCGCCAATTCCGCCCTCTTTGCCACCGTCACGACGGATGCGTCCTGCGGCGCCGTCAATTCCTGGCATGACAGCTTCACGCCGCTTGGCGGGCTCGTTCCCATGGTCAACATGGAGCTTGGCGAAATCATTTTCGGCGGCGTCGGTTCCGGTCTTTACGGCATGCTGCTCTTTGCCATCGTCGCCGTCTTCATTGCCGGGCTGATGGTCGGGCGCACGCCGGAATATGTCGGCAAGAAAATCGAGGGCTATGACGTCAAGATGACGGCGCTCGCCATCATCATCCTGCCCTTCTCAACGCTGGGCTTCACCGCACTTGCAAGCTCGCTTCCCGTCGGCGTGTCGAGCATCGCCAATGCCGGTCCGCATGGCTTCAGCGAGATCCTCTATGCCTTCAGCTCGACCACAGGTAACAATGGCAGCGCCTTTGGCGGCCTGACGGGCAACACGCCCTTCTACAATGTCACGCTGGGGCTTGCGATGCTGATCGGCCGCTTCGGCATGATCGTTCCGATGCTCGCGGTTGCCGGCTCACTCGCGCGCAAGAAACACGTCGCGACTTCCGCCGGCACGTTTCCGACCGATGGCGGGCTTTTCGTCGCGATCCTCATCGCCGTCATCATCATCGTCGGCGGCCTCACCTACTTCCCGGCTCTTTCGCTCGGTCCGATCGTCGAACACTTCTCGATGGTCAACGGCACGCTTTACTGAGGAAAAATCATGTCACTTGCTCATAACCCGGCAGCCAGCGAGAGTTCCTCTCATCGCCTCAAAACGGCTTCGCTCTTCCGGGGCGATCTTGTCAGGCAGGCGATCATCGACTCCTTCGTGAAGCTCAGCCCGCGCACATTGGTCAAGAACCCGGTCATGTTCGTGGTCGAGATCGTCGCCGCGCTGACAAGCGTTCTGCTGGTGCGCGATCTCGCCATCGGCGCGCATGTCGGCTTCACGGCGCAGATCGTCTTCTGGCTATGGTTTACCGTGCTGTTTGCAAACTTCGCTGAAGCCCTTGCCGAAGGACGCGGCAAGGCCCAGGCCGATGCGCTTCGCCGCACGCGCTCTGAAGCCGTCGCCAAGCTTTTGCGGAAGAGCGGCGCCGGTTATGACATCGTCCCGGCAGCTCAGCTCAAGGTCGGCGACGTCGTGCTGGTCGAGGTGAACGATCTTATCCCGAGCGACGGCGATGTCGTCGAGGGCGTCGCATCGGTTGACGAATCCGCCATCACCGGCGAATCCGCGCCTGTCATCCGCGAAAGCGGCGGCGACCGCTCCGCCGTTACAGGCGGCACACGCGTGCTGTCGGACCAGATCAAGGTCCGCATTACCGCCGCACAGGGCTCGACCTTTCTCGACCGGATGATCCATCTCGTCGAAGGCGCCGCGCGGCAGAAGACGCCGAATGAAATAGCGCTCAACATCCTTCTCGTCGGCCTCACCATCATCTTCCTGTTCGCGACGGTAACGATCCCGAGCTTTGTTTCCTATGCGGGCGGCACCGTGCCGGTCACGGTTCTCGTCGCGCTCTTTGTCACGCTCATCCCGACGACAATCGGCGCGCTGCTTTCTGCCATCGGCATTGCGGGCATGGATCGCCTCGTGAAATTCAACGTGCTCGCCATGTCCGGCCGCGCCGTCGAGGCGGCAGGCGATGTCGATACGCTGCTCCTCGACAAGACGGGCACCATCACGCTCGGCAATCGCGTCGCCAGCGAATTCGTGACCATGCCCGGCGTCAGCGCACAGGAGCTTGCCGATGCAGCGCAGCTTTCCTCTCTAAGCGACGAAACGCCGGAAGGCCGCTCCATCGTCATTCTCGCCAAGGAAAAATATGGCCTGCGCGGGCGCGAGCTTGCCAATCTCAACGCGAAGTTCATTCCCTTCTCGGCCCAGACACGCATGAGCGGCATCGACATTGACGGGCATCAGATCCGGAAAGGCGCCGCCGATGCGATATTGCAATTCGTCGGCGTGAATGCTCCCAATGCCGTCGTACCGAAGGAATTCCAGCAGGTCGTCGACGGGATCGCTCGCGCGGGCGGAACGCCGCTCGCCGTGTCGAAAGATCACACTATCCTCGGCGTCATCCACCTCAAGGACATCGTCAAGGGCGGCATTCGCGAGCGTTTCGCGGCGCTGCGCCGGATGGGCATTCGCACCATCATGATCACCGGCGACAACCCGCTGACGGCAGCCGCCATTGCGGCGGAATCGGGTGTTGACGATTTTCTCGCTCAGGCAACGCCCGAGGACAAGCTGCGCCTGATCCGCGAGGAACAGGCCAAGGGAAAGCTCGTCGCCATGTGCGGCGACGGCACCAATGACGCGCCCGCGCTTGCTCAGGCCGATGTCGGCGTCGCCATGCAGACCGGCACGCAAGCCGCCCGCGAGGCCGGTAACATGATCGACCTCGACAGCGATCCGACAAAGCTCATCGAGATCGTCGCCATCGGCAAGCAATTGCTGATGACGCGCGGCACGCTGACCACGTTTTCGATCGCCAACGATGTCGCAAAATATTTCGCGATCATCCCGGCCATGTTCGCGGCCTTCTATCCGGGCCTCGGCGTGCTCAACATCATGCATCTCTCGACCCCGCAAAGCGCGATCCTGTCGGCCATCATCTTCAATGCGCTCATCATCATCGCATTGATCCCGCTGGCACTCCGGGGCGTTCAGTACACGCCGCGCAGCGCCGCCGCCTTCCTGATCCGCAATCTGCTGATCTATGGCGCGGGCGGCATCATCGTTCCCTTCATCGGCATCAAGCTCATCGATCTCACCATCACGGCAATCGGTCTTGTCTGAGGAAAAGCCATGTTGAAAGAAATCCGCCCTGCCATCATCCTCACGCTGCTGCTCACGCTGCTCCTCGGCCTTGCCTATCCGCTCGGCATGACGCGCCTTGCCGGAATGTTCTTTCCTCATCAGGCATCAGGCAGCCTCATCGTGAAGAACGGCGCCGTCATCGGCTCCGAAATCATCGGCCAGACCTTCTCGAGCGCGAAATATTTCCATAGCCGCCCCTCGGCGACGACAGGGACCGACGACAAGGGCAACACCATTGCGCTCCCCAACAACGCCGCCAATTCGATGGGCTCCAATCTCGGGCCGACCAGCAAGGCCTTGATGGAGCGCATCAGGGGCGACGTTGAAAAGCTGAAAGCCGAAAACCCCGGCGCGGCCATTCCCGTCGACATGGTGACGACCTCGGCAAGCGGTTTCGACCCCGACATCACGCCCGCAGCCGCCCTCTTTCAGGTGCCCCGCGTCGCCAAGGCCCGGAATCTCGATCAGGCCAAGGTGGAAGCCCTCGTCAACCAGTTCACGAAACCGCGAACGCTGGGTATCATTGGCGAACCAGCGGTCAACGTCCTGAAGCTCAACATGGCTCTGGATGCCGCAACGGCGGGATGAACGCGTTGACCCGACAGGCATAGATGGCAAGCATCGACCAGACGGCGAGACGACCCACTCCCGAAGCCTTGCTGGAACAGGCGGCGACGGAAGGGCGCGGCAAACTCAAGATCTTCCTCGGCGCTGCGCCCGGCGTCGGCAAGACATATGAGATGCTGAGCTCCGGCGCCCAGCGCCAGAGAGAAGGCGTCGACGTCGTCATAGGCATCGTTGAAACGCATGGCCGCGCGGAAACCGAAAATCTGACGCGCGGCCTTGAAACGCTGCCCCGCGGCCGCATCGCCTACAAGGGCCGCATTCTCGAAGAGATGGACATCGATGCGGTTCTCGCGCGCCGTCCTTCGCTCGTTCTCGTTGACGAGCTTGCGCATACGAACGCGCCCGGCTCGCGCCACCCCAAGCGCTATCAGGACGTCGAGGAGCTGCTCGATGCGGGCATCGACGTCTATACGACGCTCAACGTGCAGCATGTCGAGAGCCTCAACGACGTCGTGGCGCAGATCACGCGCATCCGGGTTCGCGAGACCGTGCCGGATTCGATCATCGACCGTGCCGACGAGATCGAGGTCATCGACGTCACGCCGCAAGAGCTGATCCAGCGGCTGCATGAAGGCAAGGTCTATGTGCGCGACGCGGCGCAGCGCGCGCTGAAGCATTATTTCTCTCCCGGCAATCTGACGGCGCTGCGCGAACTCGCCCTCAGGCGCACGGCGCAGCGCGTCGACGAGCAGATGCTGAGCTATATGCGCGCGCATGCGATTGCGGGACCCTGGGCGACGGATGAACGCCTCCTCGTCTGCATCGATGGCGGCCCGGCCTCCACCGGCCTCGTGCGCTACGCGCGGCGCTCCGCCGACCGGCTGCGCTGCAACTGGGCGGCGATCCATGTCGAAACGCTCGGCCATATTCCGGTGAGCGAGGCAGAGCGCGACAGGTTGAGCGAGGCGCTGCGTCTCGCCGAGACGCTGGGTGGCGAGGCCGTCACGCTTTCCAACGATCACGTTGCCGACGCGATCCTTGCCTATGCGCGCGAGAGCAATGCGACCCAGATCGTCCTCGGGCGGCCGCATGGCACCCGCTGGTTCGCGGCCTTTCGGCCCAACGTCACCAGCAATCTCATTCGCAATGCCGGGCAGATCGGCATTCATGTCGTGCCGGGCGATTCCGGCCCGGCAGAAAAAACCATCCGCACGCGCGTCGCGGGTGAAGGCGTTGACCTGATGCCTTATGCAATGAGCACGTTGACCGTCGGCGCGGCAATCGGCCTGGGCCGCCTCATCCATGTCATCACGCCGCTTCCCAATATCTCGCTGGTTTTCCTCGCCGCGATCCTCTTCACCGCCGTCAATTACGGGCTCTGGCCCTCGCTCTATGCGTCGCTGATCAGCACCCTCGCCTATAATTTCTTTTTTCTCGCACCGCTTTACACCTTCACCATCGCGGACCCGGCAAATATTCTCGCCCTCATCTTCTTCACCATCGTTGCGGTTCTCACCAGCAATCTGACGGCACGCACGCGGCGCCAGATCGTCGTTGCCCAAACGCGCGTCAAGACGACGACGGACCTCAATTCCTTCAGCCGCAAGCTTGCCGGCATCAATGACCTCGACGATCTGCTCTGGGCGGCGTCCTTCCAGATCGCCTCCATGCTGAAACTGCGCGTCGTCTTCCTCTTTCCCGCCGACGGCCATATGAGCGTCGCCGCAGCCTATCCGCCGGAAGATGTCGCGGATGACGCGGACCTCGCCGCCGCGCGCTGGGCCTTCGACCATCAGCGCCCGGCGGGCCGCAGTTCGGACACGCTGCCCGGCGCCAAGCGCCTCTTCCTGCCGATCAAGACCGCGACCGGTATGCTCGCGGTCGTCGGCCTCGACCGCGAAGCGCCCGGCCCGCTTTTCACTGCCGATGAGCGACGGCTTCTTGATGCGTTGCTCGACCAGATCGCGGTTTCCATCGAGCGCATCAGGCTTGCCGAGGATATCGACAATGCGCGTGTGATGAGCGAAACGGAGCGGTTGCGCGGCGCCCTTCTCACCTCCATCTCACACGACCTCAGAACGCCGCTCGCCTCGATCATCGGCGCGGTCTCGAGCCTCAGAAGTTATTTCGACCAGTATGATGCGAAGCAGCGCACGGACCTCATTGCGACCATCGAGGACGAGGCCGAACGCCTCAATCGCTTTGTCGGCAATCTGCTCGACATCACGCGCCTCGAATCCGGCGCACTCAACATTCGCACCGACCGGGTGGAGATCGGCGAACTCATCGAAACGGCGCTGCGCCGCGCCGCACGCATGCTCGCAAAGCATCGCGTGGAGGTCGCGCTCTCGCCTGACCTTCCACCCGTCCGCGCCGATGCCGTTCTGCTGGAACAGGTGATCTTCAATCTGCTCGACAATGCCGCAAAATATTCGCCGCCGGGCAGTCTTGTCCGCATCGGCGCCGAGCATGCCCATAGCGAGATTCTTATCCGCGTGACCGATGAAGGCGAAGGCATACCGCCCGACGAGATCGATCTCATCTTCGACAAGTTCCATCGCGTACGCGCAGGCGATCAGCGCCCGGCCGGAACGGGGCTTGGCCTCGCCGTCTGTCGCGGTTTCGTGGAAGCGTTCGGGGGGCACATCACCGCCGCCAACCGCGCCGACCGCCACGGCGCACAGTTCACCATCGCGCTGCCTGTGGGCCCGCTCGATGCATCAGACAAGGCAAGATATCAGGCATGAGTGCATCGACGCATATTCTCATCGTCGACGATGAACCGCAGATCCGACGCTTCCTGCGCACCAGCCTCGGCGCGCAGGGCTATCGCCTGTCTGAAGCGGCGACCGCCGCCGAGGCGCAAGCGATGGCGGCGAAAGACGAACCCGACCTCGTCATTCTCGATCTCGGCCTTCCCGACGGCGACGGATTTTCAGTGATCGAGACGTTGCGTGCACATTCGCATGTTCCGATCATCGTGCTGTCGGTACGCAGCGACGAGCAGGGCAAGGTCCGCGCACTCGATCTCGGTGCCGACGACTATGTGACGAAGCCCTTCGGCATGGAGGAACTGGTTGCGCGCGTGCGCACGGCCCTGCGTCACAAACTTCAGGTGCAGGGCGAAGCGCCGATCTTCCGCAGCGGCGATCTCACCGCCGATCTTGTGCGTCGCCTCATCACTGTTGGTGGCCGGGAAATAAAACTTTCCGCGAAGGAATATGATCTCCTGCGCATTCTCATCATGCATGCAGGCAAGGTGCTGACGCATGGCTTCCTGCTGCGCGAAGTCTGGGGCCCGGCGCATACGGAAGACGTGCAATATCTCCGCGTCTATATTCGCCAGCTCCGCGAAAAACTCGAAGCCGATCCCACCTTGCCGCAATTAATTCTCACCGAGACAGGCGTGGGCTACCGGCTGCGAGCGGAGTGACGAACGGCATTCAACAGATCATCGTCAGCGGCGCCATCTCCAATGCGCCCTCCATCCGGCTCGCTCCCGGCCAGTCCCTGCGTGGCGAAGATGACGGAGCTTCCATCACCTTCACCCTGGGCAAAGACGGCGTTCAGCTTTCATCCGACAATCGCGTCCACAACATCCATCTCAAGACCTCAGTGGGCAAGTGCGCGATCCTCAACGACACCGCTGTTGCGAGCTTTGGGCGGATCGAACTGCGCGGCGTCACGACGACCGGTCGCGTCCAGATTCTGGCGCGCGACGCGGTGCGCGGCGGCCATGTCGACGTGAACGGCCACTACACCCCCGCCACCAAGGCGGACGTCGCCGCCGAGCGCGCCTATATGGTCGATCTGCATCAGCAGGTGCTCAACCTCGTGCGATCCGGCCAGTCATGGGACGAACTCTATCGCAACGTCCACTTCAGCAACGATGGCAAAAAATGGATTGCCTTCGACAGCGTCCGTCCCAAATCAAAATTGCCCAAGCGCCACGCGACGTACGGCATCCGTATCGGTTGGTTCGTGACCGACTTTGTGAGCGGGTGCAGGTACCTCCTGCACAGTATTGGTCACCTTGCCGATGCCGGTGACTTCCACTTCGACCACGTCGCCCGGATTCATGGGGCGCGAATTTGCGGGTGTGCCTGTGAGCACGATGTCGCCCGGCAGAAAGGTGATGTGTCGCGATAGATCGGCGAAGATGTAATCGATCGGGAAGGTCATGTCGCTGACCGGCCCGTCCTGCACCACCTTGCCGTTAATGTAGGTGCGCACGCTCTCCTTGCGGATATCGACACCCCTGACGATGCCGGGGCCAATCGGACAAAAACCGTCCTGGCCCTTCACCCGCAGCATCGAGCCTGCATCCGTGTCGCGAAAATCTTGCGCACCGACATCGTTGGCCGGAGCAAAACCCGCGAGATGATCCCAGACATCCTCGCGCGCAATATTGCGCATCGGCTTGCCGACGATCGCCGCGATCTCGCCCTCATAGTTGAGATATTTGCAGTTCGCGGGCCGATTCAGAAAGCCGCGATGGGAATTGAGCGTCGTCAGCGGCTTCTGGAAATAGGTCGGCGTCACCAGCGGCGGAGCCTTGAACTCGGCGCGACGAGAGTCGTAGTTCAAATGGATGCAGATGATCTTGGTCGGATCGCAAGGCGGAAGGTAAACAGCATCGGCGTCGGCAACCGTGCGTCCATCGCCGAGCCGCAGCCAGTCTCCTTCGGGACGCACCCATTTCGGCGTTCCTTCGTGAAGGATACGGCGCCATTCCTCGCGGGGACCATTCAGAACCGACATTCATTTCTCCCGTTCATTTTCTGATTTGGATTCAGCCGGGGAGCTGATCCAGCAAGCTCCCCGGCAATGCTCGCCGCCCATACTCTGGGGAAGCGGCGGACATGGTCGATCTCGTCGCCGCTATTCGGCAGCGGTCTCCATGATGCCCTTCATGACACCGGCGACGGGCTCGTGCCCGTAGGTGTCGCGCTGGTAATATTCAGACTGATGCGTCGCGGGACGGGCGCCCCAACCAATTTCACACATCCAGCCCGAGGGGTTCATGAAATAGAACGAATACATATGATCGTTGGCATGACGCCCCGGCGCGATCGCGACGGGAACGTCGTTCTGCCGCACAATTTCGTAAGCGAGACCGACGTCGTCGAAACTCTCCACCTCGATCATCAGGTGGTTGATCCGCTTGGTGCCGGGCGGGCCGAAAGCGATCGTGTGATCGCGGCTGTTGCAATGCATGAACATGAGTTCGGCTGGCCGAGGAAGGCCCGGAAAGGGAATCTTGTATTCGATGCCACCGCGCATGCCGAGCAGCTTGTAGAATTCGTACGTCTTCTCAAGGCCGACCGTCTCGCGCTGGATCAGATGTCCTAGCCCGCCATCGCCGGTTTTGAACTTGCCATGCATCCGCCGCCCCGGATGAAACGGCTTGTCGAGCTGGAGCTGCGGCCCGTGAAAAATTTCGAGCGGATAGCCGCTGGCATCCTCGAACTTCATCAGCTCAAGGACACGGCGATCGTCAGCTTCCTCCGGTGTGCCGATGCGGACTTTCACGCCGGCATCTGAAAGCTGTTTCTGCATCTGACGAAATTCCTCGACGCCCGCGACGCGGAATCCGAGATAGTCGACATCGTCATGGCCGTTTTCCTCGACGATGAATCGATGATGCCAATAATCCATGCGGAAATAGCAGCGACCCGCCTCGCCTTCATCGACCACTTCCAGTCCGAGTATCCGGGAAGCGTAGTCCTTCCATTTATCGAGGCTCTTGACGCCGAGCCCCATGTAGCCAAGCTCCGTGACCTGCACCATGCCCATTCCTCCCCTCAGGCGAACGATCCTTTGCGGATCGATATGTTCTTGATGTCGCTATAGAAGTCGAAGCTCCAGGTTCCGCCTTCGCGGCCGATCCCGGAATCCCGGCTTCCGCCGAAAGGCACCGCGAGATCGCGCACGAAGAAGCAATTGACCCAGACCGTGCCCGCTACGACCTTCGATGCGAATGCGGTCGCGCGCGCTTCATTCCGGCTGAAGAGCGTCGCGGCAAGGCCGTATCTGGTGCCATTCGCAAGCTCGATCGCCTCATCGTCGGATGAGAAGTTCTGCCAGGTGAGAACGGGGCCGAAGACTTCGCGCTGCGCGATTTCGAGTTCCGGACTCACGTTGGAAAAAAGCGTCGGCTGGAAATAAAGCTCGCCGAAATTGGCGCGCGAGCCGCCCCAGAGCGGCACGGCCCCATCTGCCTTGGCGCGGTCGACGAAGCCCGCGACACGATCGAAATGCTCTTTATGAATGAGCGGTCCGACACGAGTATCCTTGTCACGCGGATCACCGACGATCATGTGGCTCGCGGCGCTGCGAACTTTTTCCAGAAACGGTTCCTCGATCGATTTCTCGACCATGATCCGAGTACCGGCAAGGCAGACCTGCCCCGCATTCATGTATTGCGCGGCCACCGTTTGCGCCGCCGCATCGAGATCGGCATCTGCGCAGACGATGAAAGGCGACTTTCCGCCAAGCTCCGAACTCATCGGCGTGATGGAGCGCGCCGCTGCCTGACCAATGATTTTCGCCGTGTCCGTCGAGCCCGTAAAGCTGATGCGATCAACATCGGGATGATTGACAAGCGCATCGCCAGCTTCTTCGCCTATCCCCTGCACGACATTGAGAACGCCTGCGGGAACACCAGCAGCATGGGCGATATCGGCCATCAGCGAGCAGGTGAGCGGCGCCCATTCCGGCGGCTTGACGACGATGGTGTTGCCAGCGGCGAGCGCGGGGCCAACCTTCCATGTCGTCAACATCAAGGGCGCATTCCACGGCGTGATCAGTGCCGCGACGCCTGCAGGATCATATCTCACATGATTGACGACCTCGGGCGAGTCGATCGAATGACCATCGAGCGTCAGCGCCCAGTCGGCAAAAAATTCGATATTCTGTGCCGCGCGCGGAACGACCCTGTGCACGTTGCCCATGAGCAGCGAACCGTTGTCCATGGTTTCAACGGCGGCAAGTTCATTTGCGCGCGCCAGAATGCCTTGAGCGAAGCGCTTCAGGATCGGCAAGCGACCTTTGGGACCAAGAGCGGCCCATGCCGGAAACGCCTTGCGGGCGGCGGCGACAGCCTGATCCACCTCCGCCTTGCCGCCGGCGGCGACATCCGCCAGGTGCGAACCGTCCACCGGCGACATATTGGCGAACCCCCGTGCAGACGATACGCGCCGCCCGTCGATCCAGTGATCGGTCGAGACCTCGACACCGGCAATATTTGCAACATTCCTCGCCATCACACCGCCTCCGCAAGCTTGAGTTCCGGGGCGAGCGGCGCGTCTTCCTTCAGGAAACGGTCGACCAGACGATCGGCCCGACCGCGGTCGGCGATCATGTGGGCGACCTGCTGGTTGCGCGCGCCAGAGGCCAGATAGAAGCGCTCATATTGTTCGCCGCGGCTTGCAAGCGCGCTACCTGTAAAGTCCCAGGCGAGACGGAAGAGGCGGCTGCGCGTCTCGGCGTCGATACCGTTTGCTCCATGCATGTAGCGATCGATGAGCGGCCGCAAGCCCGGATCTGCAAGCTGCGCTTCGGTCGGCGCGGCCAACAGATTGTGCGAACCGAGAAGACGGATGATCTCGTTCACGCGGGGGAACCAGCTCGGCAGCAACGATTTCAGCGCGGTGAGCGGCGCACCGTTCGGGAACCAGACACCGTTACCGAACTCATAGGCGTCCTGTTCGGCCGACTGGATGCAGGAGCGCGCGAATTGGCCATAGCTCCACAATTCGCCCAGCATCTGCACGGATGGCGGCTGCAACCCGCCAATCGCCTCCGTCATGCGCGTTGCGATGCCCCATGCGAATTCGAGCTTGGTCTGTGCCCGGATCATGGTTTGCTGCATCACATTCGGAAACCAGCCGGTTGCCATAACCTGATTGTAGACATTGACGTTGCAGTTGATGTGGATGCGGTCTCGCGGGACCTCCACATCGTCAAAGATGACAAAGGCATCCTGCTCGTCGAAGCGCGAAGATAGCGGATGGTCGCGCAAGTTAAGCGTGCCGGCGCAGCTGTCACGGCAGATGAATTTGAGGCCGGGCGTGTTGATGGGGATGCAGAAGGAGAGTGCATAGTCGTGCGCATCGGGGCGCACGGGATGCGCCGGATAGACAGCAAGCTCGTCCGCAAAGGGGGCAAGCGTCGCCAGAACGCGGGCGCCGCGCACAATGATGCCGTGTTCCGTCTCACCGACCTTATGAAGCGGCACTTCATTCGGCGGACCCACGATATCGCCGGCCGCCTTGTCGACCGTCGGATGGATGATGGTGTGGGTGAGCGAGATGTCATTGCGGCGCAGGAATTTCTGATAGTTGACGAGGTTCTCCGCGCCCTCCTCATTGCCGTTCGCGCCCCATTCGTCAGAGCGGCCTGCAAATCCCGCATAGGTCACGTTCATATAGTCTGGCGATCGCCCCATGACGCCGACTGTATATTCCGCATGGCGCGCCAGCGCCTTGTGGCGGCGCAGAATGTCCTCCTTCGAGCGCGGAATCATGTGGCTGGCATTGATCTTCTCGCCCGTTTCCGGGTCCGGCATCAGGCAGTCCTCTGCATAGGCGTATTGCAGGTCGAAAAGACCGGCAAGGCCGCGCGCGGCGCCTGCGAAGGCCGGATGATCGACAATATCGGTGACGCGGTCGGACCCTACCCAGATCTCGCGGTCGCCCTTCAGACCCTTCAGGAATTCCTTTCCTGTACGTGCCGCCATGTGCGCTCCCCTCCCTTGAATGTGGGACGTCGCCTCATGAGTGCGCGCCCGTTTATGATTCAATTCATTTATGAGTACAATCACTTTTAAAAAACGTGTCAAGCGTCGAGTTATATTGCGGCGGCGAAAGGTGCGATTGACAACGGGGAGCGATCGGCCAAGTTGTTTCTTCGACGAGAAT
Organism: Parvibaculum sp.; assembly: GCF_049651025.1. GTDB lineage: Bacteria > Pseudomonadota > Alphaproteobacteria > Parvibaculales > Parvibaculaceae > Parvibaculum. Next base: position 39,457 of record NZ_JBASBH010000035.1, read on the forward strand.
TCGAGCGAGATTCGCAGGAAGAGCGGTAGGAAGTGGCTGAAACCAAGGCGACGAAGGTACGGAAGGCGGGCGTCCCGCCCATCCCACGCACAGGACGGCGCGAGCGCAATAAACAAGAAAAGCTCGACCGGATTCTTGCCGCCGCCCGCGATCTTTTTGCCGCCAAGGGCTTCAACGAAACGACCACGCAGGAAATCGCCCAGCGCGCCGATATCGGAACGGGCACGCTGTTCCTCTATGCAAAGACCAAGGAAGACCTCCTCATCATGGTCTTCCATGACGAAATGATCGAAACGTCACGGACAGCTTTTCGCAAGGTTTCGCCGGACACGCCGCTGATCGATCAGCTCATGCAGGTCTTCAACTCGATGATCGCCTATCACAATCGCGACTTGCCGCTCGCGCGCGCGCTCATTCGCGAAATCACCGTGCTCTCCCGCCCCGAACGCCGCGAGGATGTGCGCTCGCTGATGCGCGTTATCTATAGCGGCATCGCCGATCTTCTTGCGGCGACGCAGAAGAAAGAAAAACTACGGACGGACGTCGATCTGATGATGGCCGCCGAAAATTTTTTCGGCATCTATTACCTCAGCCTGATCGGCTGGCTCGGCGGACAAACGACGAAGCAGGACTTCGTGAAAAGACTTCGCAGAAAGCTCACAATCGCCGTCGAGGGGCTGATCGATCGCACCGCCGGAACGCCCGCCGCAGCGAAAAACAGATCGGCGCAAAAAATCAGATGATCGCACCCATATATTGACTTTAGTCAATTATGATGGAACTCATTTATATAGTTGCGCCATGCGAATTCGCACGGGCGCCCAACATGAGAGCAGATCATGTCTTCATCATTGAAAGCCCGCTGGAAGGCGGGAGAAGTGACGCTCGGCGCCTGGTGCATGATTCCGAATGCACTAACGGCTGAAGCGCTGGCACATGGCGGGTTCGACTGGGTACTGATCGATATGCAGCATGGCTGCATGGATTATCAGACGGCCCTCGACATGATCCGCGCCATCGATCTTACGTCGGCCATTCCCATCGTGCGCGTGCCCTGGAACGATCCCGGAATCATCGGCCGCGTTCTCGATGCGGGCGCTCTGGGCGTCGTGATCCCAATGATCCAGACGGTGGAAGATGCGCGCCGCGCAGTTGAGGCCTGTCTTTATCCGCCGGCAGGCCGCCGCAGTTTTGGCCCTGTGCGCGTCGGCATGCGCGACGGGCCCGGATATTTTGCCGAAGCAAACTCGCGCGTCGCCGTCATTCCCATGATTGAAACGCTGGAAGCGCTCGCGGCGGTCGAGGATATCGCGGCTGTACCCGGCGTCGACGCTCTCTTTGTCGGCCCGTTCGACCTGTCCGTCGCGCTCGGCCTTCCACCGGGCGACAATGACGGCAAGCCCGCCTTCGATGCGGCGATCCGCAAGATTTCGAATGCCGCCAAAGGAGCCGGTGTGGCGACGGCCGTTCTTTCCAACGCCAAGGTCGCACCGCTCCGCATCGAGCAGGGCTTTCAGATGATTTCCGTCACCACCGATATTTCCGCTCTCACCATGGCCACGCGTGCGGACCTTCTGACGGTTCAGGCAAGCACGAAGGGAAACGCACATGCTCGATAAAGCGACACGGACAAAAATCGTTACCGATCTTTGCGGGGTCTATGAGACACGAAAGCCCATACGCCTCCTCACCAAGACCTATCCCGAAATCGAGATCGAGGATGCCTATCGCATTCAGGAAGAATTCGTCGCGCGCCATGTGAGCAAGGGGGCGCGCATCAAGGGATACAAGGTCGGCCTCACCTCGAAGCCCATGCAGGAAATGGCAGGCTCGACGGAGCCCGATTTCAGCGCCATGACCGACGATTTCTTTCTGCCGGAAGACACGCCCCTGCCCGCTGCACGCTTCTTCGCCCCCATGATCGAAATCGAGATCGCCTTCGTCATGAAGCACGCGTTGAGGGGACCCGGCATTCTACCTGTCGACGTGCTTCGGGCGACGGACTTTGTTCTGCCCGCAATCGAGATCGTCGACTTCCGGCTCGCACGGGAGCCCGGCATGAATATCATCGACACGGTTGCGGATCTTGCTGCCTGCGGCGCAGTCGTTCTCGGCGCCAATCCCCGGCGGCTCGATGCAATCGACATTCGGCGCGTGAAGGGCTCGATCATCCGCAATGGCAAGATCGAGCAGGAAGGCGAAGCCTCGGCCGTGCTGGGCAATCCGGTGACCTCGGTCGCCTGGCTCGCGAACAAGCTCGGCGAATTCGGTGTCACCTTCGAGCCGGGCCACGTCATCCTGACCGGATCCTTCGTTCGCGCCATGCCCGTCAATGCGGGCGACGACATCGTGTGTCGCTTCGATCAGGGGTTTGGTGATGTCGCAACAAGTTTCATCTGACCGGAGAGGCCAGAAGGCGATATAGTAACCTTCGTTCCCTTGGCGGTTCCCGTTTGCCAAGGCCTCATCGAAAAACACGAGAAAAAGCGACATGCCGATAATCAGAGGTTACAAGCAGCTAATGGCGGAGGCGCGGGAGAAAATCCGTACACTGACGCTTGCGGAGGCCGAGGCGCTGCTTGATGCCCCTAACGTCGTCTTCGTCGATATTCGCGACGTCCGCGAGTTGGAGCGCGAAGGCATCATTCCGGGGGCCTTCCATGCTCCGCGGGGAATGCTGGAATTCTGGGTTGATCCGGAAAGTCCTTACTACAAGGATATTTTCGGCTCAGGAAAGGAATTCGTTCTCTACTGCCAGTCAGCCTGGCGCTCTAGTCTCGCGACAGCCGCTTTGCAGGATATGGGACTGACGAATGTCTGCCATATCGAGGGCGGCTTCGGGGCATGGAAAGAAGCCGGGCTGCCCATCGGGGAAAAGCCGCAGCACAAGCGCTGAGCTGCCCCTTCTCGGGAAACGGAGAGCGCCACGCCAGCGGTGCACAATAGAGAAAGACATTCGATTGGCGGCAGGCCCAAAAAATCTGCAGAATCCGCTTGTCGAGCTTGAACGGCTGGAATCGCTCGACAGCATGGAAGGCATCGTCCATGTCGAGCAATCGCAACCTTCGCGCCTCTATCGATACGTTCCGAGCGGCGCGCTGCTTCACGCTGTCTATCCGGGCGTGCTCGCCGCGCTGACAATTGCGCTCGCCTCTTCATGGCTCTCACAGCATTACGGCGCGCCGGTCATGCTGTTCGCGCTGCTGTTCGGCATGGCTTTTCATTTCCTGCATGAAGAAGGGCGCTGCGTTGCCGGGATCGAGTTTTCGTCACGCACCGTGTTGCGTGTCGGCGTCGCGCTTCTCGGCGCTCGCATCACGGCTGCACAGATAGAAAGTCTTGGCATCGTCCCGGTCGCAACGGTCGTGGTCGGCGTTGCCACAACAATCCTCGTGGGCATATTGCTCTCCAAACGCCTCGGGCTGGGTGGAACCTTTGGCCTCCTGTCCGGCGGCGCCGTCGCGATATGCGGCGCGTCGGCCGCGCTTGCCATTGCGTCGGTATTGCCACATCACAAGGAGAGCGAACGGGACACCATCCTCACCGTCGTCGCGGTGACCGCTCTCTCCACGCTTGCGATGATCCTCTACCCGGTCTTCGTCACAGCGCTGAAGCTCGATCATGCCCATGCCGGGATTTTTCTGGGCGGCACAATCCACGACGTCGCCCAGGTCGTCGGCGCAGGTTTCATGATCTCGCCCGAGACCGGCGACGTTGCGACCTATGTGAAGCTCCTGCGCGTGTCCATGTTGCTCCCGGTCGTCTTCATCATCGCGCTTGTCGTCGCCAGAAACGCCAGCACCGCCGCATCCAGAAAAGCTCCTTTGCTGCCTCCGTTTCTGCTCGGCTTCGCCGCGCTGGTCGCATTGAACAGCTTTGGTCTCCTGCCAAAGCAATCCATCGAGGGTGCCACAGATGTCTCGCGCTGGTGTCTGATAACGGCCATTGCCGCGCTTGGCATGAAGACGTCATTCAAGGATCTCGTAACCGTCGGCTGGCGGCCAATCGGCCTGATGCTGGCGGAAACCGCGTGGATCGCCATCCTCGTCCTCGTCTCGGTCGAATTCTTCGCCTGACGCCTCGAAGCTTCGGCGGAAACGATTGGACGGCGCGGGCGTAGAAGAACCTCCAGGCTGAGCCTCGCGATTCAAATCTCTGCCATTTTCGTGCGCTCGAATCCATCATTGCGCAAAAACCATTCAGAGTTCGGCGATGCGACTGCGGCTTATAGCTCGCTTTGAATCGATCTATTCTACCGCACAAGTGAAATTCCACTGATCAACATGATGGTCGCAATAATGATCCGCAGGGACAGGAGAACTGCGTAGAGAAAGTTAGCCGCAGTTTCCGTAGTCGGATCAATAGCGACCCATCCAGATAGGGAATTAGGCTTGAGGATCGGGGCGTCTCTTATACCCAGAACCCACCTTGCTAGTCCGGACGATATCGAGTGGCTTCAGGACTAAAGCCAGGCGACCGCGCCGAGCAGCATGCTGATATGGCCGTCGCCCCATAGCGGAAGCAGGAGGCGGCTATAGTCGCTCGTTCTGTAATAGGTCGGCGCATGGCCTTCGACTGTCGCGCTGGCTTGCGACTGGAAAAAGTGGAGCGGGTCATGCGTGTCGATCTCATCGGCAAAGCTGCCCGCAAGCGCCTTGCCATAGCGCGCGGAAACGTCCCGGCCGACGATGTCGAAGCGAAAGCGTTCGGGCCTGGTGAATGCGGCAACGAGCATCAACCTGCCCTCCAGCCCGGGCAGGTCGGTCAGCTTCACATCGTCCCAATAGGGCATATCGCTTGCCTGACCACGTATCAGGCCCTTCCAGTAGGCGTGCACCTTGGCGAGATCGTCTTCGAGATGCGGAGGCAGGATGTAGGCGGAGGCGGCGTTGGTCATTTTGGCTTCCTGCTTGCGGGTGATGTGTCGAGCCGTTTTCCGAATTGCTTCGACCCGTTCTCGGTAAAAGAATCTTCAGTCCATGATTGAAGCGGCGCGTCGCCGAGCGCGCGATAGATGCGTTGCAGATATGCGAAAGCTTTTTTCCTTGCGCCCGTTTCATCCACGAGACCCTTGCGATTGTAATAGTCCTGATAGGCGGGATGCGTGCGCAGCGGCGAGCGGAAATCCTTGAGCACCCAGGGCGAAAGGCCGCGAAGCCTGTGGCTCTTCGCCAACATGGCGAGCTGGAGTTCATAGAGCCTGAGCTGGTAGGACTCCGACATCATCGTCTGGTCGTCGCCTTCGAAACCCGCTTTCGCGTCGGCACCGAATTCCGTAACGATGAGCGGCTTGTCGGCGACAGGGTCGAAGGTCAGTTCCTGCATCAGGACGAGGAACATGCGCGCCATTTCCGCCTCATCCATCGGTACAGTGCGCGCCCATTGCGCCGCATAGTACCAGCCGAAATATTCGTTCCAGGCAATGACATCCAGATATTCCGCCAATGGATCGTCGATCGCGAGCGCAGGCGCACGAGCGAGCGTCTGGAGAATTGCAGGATTGCTCGCGTCGACGCCGTCTGCGGCGAAAGCGCTGCGGATGGGCGCCTTGGTCCGTTCATCGACGGACGGGTCCAGCAGGAGCCGCGCACGGATTGTTGCGACGACAGGTTTGCGCACATCCTTGTCGCGGCCATAGATCGCCGCGGAGACGAGGCGAGTGCCGTCGAGAGCGCGCACGTCATCAATAAGATTCTTGAGGAATTCGAGGCGCGAAGCGGTTGGCGGCGTTTCATTGGCGACCGACCAGATGATGACGCTGGTACGATTTCTGTCGCGCTCGACCATCGTCCGCACTTGCGCCTTTGCATTTTCGAGCGTCGCCGGATTGTCCCAGGAGATCTGCCAATAGACGGGCGATTCCGACCAGACCAGAAGGCCTAGTTCGTCGGCAAGCCGCGTCACATATTCATTGTGTGGATAGTGCGCGAGCCGCACGAAATTGCAGCCGAGTTCCACGGCGAGCGAAAGAAGTGCGCGGGCGTCCTCCGGTCCGAAGGCGCTGCCGTCATGGCGCGGGCTTTCTTCATGCGCAGAGATTCCTTTGAGGAAAACAGGCGCGCCGTTCAGCAGAATATCGGCCCCGCGCCGCTCGACCATGCGAAAGCCGATGCGGTCGCGGATCGTCTCGCCGTTGAAATTCAATTCAACATCGTAAAGCTGCGGGTGCGCTGAAGACCACAGGCTTGCCCTGGTGTCGAAGACCGTTTCGGCAAGGCCCTCTGCATCGACGGTTGCGCGCGCCGTTTCTCCGAGCGCTGGCAGAACGACTTCGATTTCGCGTCCGGTCGTCGCGCCTTCGACATGAAATGTCGCACGGATGCGGCGCGTGGCGAGATCGTCGAGCCTGATCCAGTAATCGCGGATATAGGGATCGGGGAGCGAGAGAAGCAGAACCTCGCGCTTGATGCCGCCATAGTTCCACCAATCGGTGAGAAGCGTCGGCACGGTTTCCGCATCGACCCGCGCATCCACCTTGACGATCAGAAAATTGTTTCCGTTCTTCAATGTCTCTGTCACGTCGAAGGCAAAGGGCGTGTAGCCGCCTTCATGCGTTCCGATGCGCGTGCCGTTGAGCCAGATTTCGGCCCGATAATTGACTGCGCCGAAGTGAAGAAGGTAGCGGCGTCCCGGCTCCCACGCGGCTGCAAAGTCTCTGCGATACCAGACAGTCGATTCATAAAAGAACAGACGCGCATCCTGCGTGTTCCAGTCGCGGCCTGTCTGGAGCGTGTGCCGGTCGTCGAATGCGAATTCGATGAGCTCAAGCCCCTGCGCGCTCTCGCGGCCCTCGGTGAGACCATCAATATTGCGGCCCGGCAACGGCGGATGAAGCCCCGGGCTGCGCGGATCGACAATGATGCGCCATGCACCGCCAAGATCGAGATGTGCACGCCCGAAGGGGTTCTGGATCAGAGACGCATCATGAGCTTGTATGGCGGTCATGCGGTCAGCTCACTCTGCGGATGAGGTCCGCATACCAGCGGGCCGACGACTTCGGCGTGCGCTTCAGCGTCTTGAAGTCCACATAGACGAGGCCGAAGCGGTTGGAGAAGCCTGCGCCCCATTCGAAATTGTCGAGAAGTGACCAGACGAAATAGCCGCGCACATCGGCGCCCGCCTTGACCGCCTCGCCAAGTGCGTGGGTATAGGCGCGGAGATAGTCGACGCGTTTCTCGTCGAGAATTTCGCCTGCCGCGTTCGGCGCGTCATTATCGCCGCAACCATTCTCCGTCACATAGATGGGAAGTTTGTAACGCTTTGCCGTGTCGATCAGGATTTCGCGGAAGGCATCGGGATGGATCGGCCAGCCGATGCCGGTATGGGCGGCACTGTCCGGCGACTTGCCCCAGCCGAAGCCGAGCTGCGCGCCCGCATCGGCGCGCGCATAGATCGGCGAATAATGATTGAGGCCGAACCAGTCGGTCTTGCGGCAGATCTGCGCCATGTCGCCGGCTTTCTGATAGGGCTCCATGTCGAGCGCGGCGAGCGGCGGATAGGCGGCAAAATTCTGCGGATCGGGGAAAATCAGATTCCAGTGCGTGTCGAGAAGCGCCGCCGCTTGCGCGTCCTCCGCACTGTCGCTTTCGGGATAGACCTGCTGGCGGTTATGCACGATGCCGATGGAAGCATCGGGGACAAGCGAACGGATCACATCGACGGCGCGGCCATGCGCAAGGTTCAGATGATGGACCGCCTTGAAGTAGGATGCCCTCTCCACGATGCCCGGCGCATTCCAGCCCATGGCATAGCCGAACATGGTTGAGACGGATGGCTCGTTAAAGGTGGCGAAGCGCTTCACACAGTCGCCGTAGCGGCGCGAGATGAGCGCCGCATAGTCGGCGAACCATCCGGCTATATCGCGGCTCGTCCAGCCGCCGAGATCGTCCAGCGCTTGCGGCAGATCCCAATGATAGAGGCAGAGCCACGGTTCGATCCCTGCTTCGAGCACGCTGTCGATCAGACGGTCGTAGAAATCGAGGCCCTTTTCATTGGTAACGCCGCGTCCGAGCGGAAGCACACGCGGCCAGGCAATCGAAAACCGATAGGCTTTCAAACCGAGATCGCGCATCAATGCAACGTCTTCGGCATAGCGGTGATAATGGTCGCAAGCGACATCGCCCGTGTCGTCATGGGCAATGCGGCCATTCTGGCGGCAATAGGTGTCCCATATGCTTGCGCCGCGCCCGTCCTCCTTCGCCGCGCCTTCGATCTGATAGCTCGATGTCGACGCACCCCAGAGAAATCCCTTCGGAAGCACGTTCTTCTGCAACTCGACGGTTGCGGCCTTGGCGTCGGTGACGATGGGGGATTGTGTCATGATCCGTCTTTGCTGATCGGCACGAGGCGTGCGTTTTCGGCTCTTTCAAGGCAGAGCTTGCGGTCGTGAAATCTTTCGAGCGCGGGGTGAAAACCGATCGTCATGATCGTGGCGTCCGGGAATTCGTGCCGCAACGTCTCCATCATTTTCTCTTCACCCTTTGGGTCGAAAGCGTCGCTGGCTTCCTGCATGAATATCCAGCTCGGGCGATGGAGAAAGAGCCGCGCGAATCCGAGGCGTTGCTGGCCGCGCTGCGTGAGCACCTGATCCCATGCTTCAACATCGCCGAGCCTCATGGTGAGATAGCCGAGCCCAGCATGATCGAGCGCCGCGCGGATGACATTGTCGTCAAAGAGATCGGGTTCGTCCGGATAGCTGATCGCCGTGCGCAGGGAGCCATGCGGAATGAAGGGGCGTTGCGGCATGAAAAAGATGGACCGGTCCTTCGGCAGAAGGACGCGGCCCCTGCCCCACGGCCAGAGCCCGGCGACCACTTTGAAGAGATCGACGGCGGCGTCTGCGTCCCCGTCAATCAGCACCCGTTCGCCTTCGCGGATTTCAACATCGAATCCGTCGAGAACGTGCGGGCCTTCGGGCCTCGAGATATGCAGATCGCTGATGATGAGTGTCGGTATAGCGGCGGTGGCAAATTCGATGCGCTCTTCCATGCCGTCGACAGGTTGTTCGTCTAGCGCGGCGAGGTCGTCATGCAACGACAGAACACGATTGGCGGATGCGCTCCACCTTGCCATGTCTGCCAGATTATCGATCGGCCAGGACAGGGCGGAGGTAAGTTTCTGGAACGCCTGAGCCGTCTGCATCAGAACGCCGAGCGACATGGTGCCGGCAATATATTGCGGGGCGCAAACGAGGATCGGGAAAACCGGAAGCAGCGCGCCATAGCCGGAGGTGAAGAACAGGATCCACGTATAGGCCAGCGTCTGGCGGCCCCACCATTCGCGAATGTCGGAGAAGAGAGCGAATGACCGCTGCCGTTCCATCTTTTCGCCGCCGACCAGAGCAATCGCTTCGGCTTGTTCGCGCGCACGGGCGAGGCCGAAACGGAAATTGGCCTCGACCGTTTGCAGCCCGTTCGTCGATCTGACGAGAGGCTGGCCAAGGATAAGTCCCATCACAGTGCCTGCACCCGCATAGGCAAAGGCGAGCACAACCATGTAGCCCGGAACATGCAATGACGAGCCGTTCAGGCTGACCGTGGTGCCACCGGCGACGGAGAGCAGAATGTCGACAAAGCTGCCGAGAATGAGCAGCGAGTAGACCAGCGTATGGCTGAGGCTGATCGCAAGATCGGTAACGATGTTGATGTCGTCAGCGATGCGGCCGTCGGGATTGTCGTGCTCGCCCGGCGTAAAGGTGAGCCGGTAATGGCGCTTCTCCGACATCCAGCGGTCGATGACATGTCTGGTGAGCCAGCCGCGCCAACTGATCTGCAGCCGCTTTTTTACCTGCAAATGCATGGCGGCCACGGCCATGGTGAGGCTGAAGATGATGGCGAAAATACCGATCTGGGCGAGGAAGCGGGAGGTGGATCGCTCGCCAAGGGCGTCGAACAGCGCGCCGTTCCAGTAATTCGTCCAGATGGCGAGGACGACTTGCGCCAAGGTCAACAGCACAAGACCGGCTGTGAGGCCGATTGCCTTCCACCGGTCTTCCGTGGTCCAGAAAGGCGCGGCCATGCGGATGAAACGCCGCAAGAATCGATAGCGAGAAAGGATCGAGCCTTCCGGGGTGCGGCGGACGATGGGAGCGTCGATCGTCATCTGTCCTTCAGTCCGGCTTCATGCGAATGGCTGGCAGGGACACGTAAAGACTACTCCCTTGTCTTTCCCGGCGTCGAGATAGCGAATTGGCGCCGCAACGGGCCTGCTCCTATCCGGCGGAGACGTGGCCGTGTTGCAGCGTTCGGACTTGTACGTTTCGGCGCACGCACTGCTTCGGCGTCCGCAAGGATGGTCATGGTGCGGATGACGCTTTGCGGATTGACGCTGATCGAGTCGATGCCGAGCTTTGCGAGAAAACGTGCGATCCCGGGGTTATTCGCAGGCGCTTCGCCGCAAATGCCGACATGGCGGCGGTTGCGCTTTGCGCCGGTGACGGCGAGACGCAGCATTTCCATCATGCCGGGATCTCCCTCGTCGAAGTCGAAGGCGACGATTTCGGAATCGCGGTCGACACCGAGCGTAAGCTGCGTCAGATCGTTCGAGCCGATGGAGAAACCGTCGAAAAGCTCGGAGAAAGCGTCGATGCGGATCACATTGTTCGGAATCTCGCACATGACAAAAATTTCGAGGCCGTTTTCGCCGCGCTTCAGCCCGTGTTCGGCCATGCTGGCGATGACTTTGCGCGCCTCTTCTTCGCGGCGGCAGAAGGGAACCATGATCTTGAGATTGTCGAGGCCCATCTTGCCGCGCACCCTGGCAAGCGCCGCACATTCAAGCGCGAAGCCCGCCGCATAGGCCTGATGCGTATATCGCGAGGCGCCGCGAAAACCGAGCATGGGATTGGCTTCCTTCGGTTCGAAAGCCGCGCCCGCGATGAGGCTTGCATATTCGTTCGTCTTGAAGTCGGAGAGCCGGACGATGACCGGCTTTGGATAGAAGGCGGCGGCTATCGTGCCGACACCTTCCGAAAGTTTCTCGACGAAGAAGTCCGCCGGCTTCTTGTAGCCTCGCGTCAGCGTTTCGATTTTCCTGCGGTCGCTTGCAGATGCCACCTTCTTCGGTGCGGCAAGGGCCATGGGATGAACGCCGATATATTCGTTGATGATGAATTCCATCCGCGCAAGGCCGACGCCGTCATTGGGCAGCATGGCTGTGCGGAAGGCGAGATCGGGATTTCCGAGATTGACCATGATGGCGGTCTTCGGTCGCTTCAGCTTGTCGGTCGTCATCCGCGTGACGTTGAAGGGAACGGCGCCCTTGTAGATGTGGCCGGTCTCACCCTCGGCGCAGGAGATCGTGACGATCTCACCCGTCTTGATCTTTGCGGTCGCACCTTCCGCACCAATGACCGCAGGCACGCCCATCTCGCGCGCGACAATGGCGGCGTGGCAAGTGCGGCCGCCATGATCGGTCACGATCGCCGCCGCCTTTTCCAATACGGGTTGCCAGTCAGGGCTTGTCGTTCGCGCCACCAGAACCTCACTGGGCTTGAATTTGGCGAGGTCTCGCTTGTTCACGATGACGCGGGCCTTGCCGGTCGCGATCTTCTCGCCGACGGCGCGGCCGGACGCGACGACGGCGCCCTTTCCTTTCAGCGCATATGTTTCAAAAACATTCGTCGCCCGCTGGGAGGCGACCGTCTCGGGCCGCGCCTGAATGATGTAGAGGCGGCCATCCACTCCGTCCTTCGCCCATTCGATATCCATGGGCATCGGATGGCCTGCTGCCTTCGAGTAATGACCCTCGATCGCCATAGCCTGACCGGCAAGGTCCAGCGCCTCGCGGTCGGAAATGCAATAGCGCTCGCGATCGATGCGCGGCGTCTTCACGAGACGCGTGCTTACCTCCTTCTTCACGCGCGCGTATTTGAGCTTCACTTCCTTCGCTCCGAGCGAGTGGCGAAGAATGGCGCGATGGCCTGCCTTGAAGGTCGGCTTGTGCACATAGAACTCGTCCGGATCGACCTGACCCTGCACAATCGTTTCGCCAAGGCCATAAGCGCCAGTGATGAAAACAACGTCGCGAAAGCCAGACTCCGTATCCAGCGTGAACATCACACCGCTCGCCGCCATATCCGAGCGCACCATCTTCATGACGGCGACGGAGAGAAAAACCTTGGAATGGGCAAAGCCACTATTATTCCGGTAGACGATAGCGCGGTCGGTGAAGATGGACGCAAAGCAGCGGCGACAGGCATCGATCACATGGGGCAAGCCGCTCACATTGAGGAAGCTTTCGTGCTGGCCCGCAAAACTTGCAGTCGGCAGGTCTTCGGCAGTGGCGGAACTGCGCACGGCGACCGCGACGTTCTTGCCATATTGCTTCTGCAACGTTGCATAGGCCGTCTCGATCTGCTGCCTGATTTCGTCCGTTCCCGTTGCTCGGTAAACGATATCGCGCGCCTTGGCGGCGTTGCGGGCGAGCGTCCTGGTATCGGCGCGCTTGAGGCCCTTGAGGAGCGGCGCGAGCTTTTCCCAGGCCCCCGCCTTGGTCAGCGCGTCGCGATAGGCCCCGGCGGTCAGCGCAAAGCCGTTTGGAACGCGAACGCCCGCGTCGGATAGCGCGTTGTAAAGCTCGCCAAGCGACGAGGTCTTGCCGCCGACAAGCGATACGTCCGCGACATGGATGTCCTTAAACCAGCGAATGTAATCGTGATGCGGCATGACGCTCTTCTCCCCCGGCACAACGGCCAGAGTCTTATGCACAATCGGCCCGCCCGAAACATTGATTGAGGTCAAAGGCCTGGGATCAAGAGCCTGACAATATGATCGGGGCAATTCGCCCCAAAGCCCGCGATCCCGGGATCGAGAAAATCGGAGAAGCCCATGGACAGCGACGAAGCTGACCTCGCAAGACGCCGCTCCAATATGGTCGATCTGCAGATCGCCGCGCGGGGTGTACTGAGCGCGAATGTGCTGGAGGCGATGCGAAAGGTACCGCGCGAGGCCTTCCTGCCGCATGAGATGCGGGAATTCGCCTATGACGACGCGCCGCTTCCCATTGCCGAAGGGCAGACGATCTCTCAACCCTATATCGTGGCCTTGATGACAGAGGCTCTCGGCCTTGAAGGCAATGAGCGCGTGCTCGAGATCGGGACGGGATCGGGTTACGCCGCCGCTGTCCTGTCGCGCATCGCAGGCGAAGTTTACACCGTCGAGCGCGTCGGCCAGCTCGCGGAAAAGGCCGCGACGGTGCTTGCCGATCTCGGCTATGCCAATGTGCATGTCAACCATGCCGACGGAACAATGGGCTGGAACAGAGGCGCGCCTTACGATGCAATCGTCGTGACAGCGGGCGGGCCGGAGGTGCCGGAAGCACTGAAGAACCAACTCAGGATCGGCGGCAGGCTCGTCGTACCGGTCGGCGACGATCCACGCTTGCAGGAGCTTGTGCGCGTCACGCGGCTTTCCGAAAACGAATACAAGACGGAGGAACTTCTCGATGTTCGCTTCGTGCCGCTGGTCGGCGAGGCGGGATGGACGCAGGCGGAAGCCGAGGCGGGCGCACCACGGAAAGCCCGGGCACCCGAGACGGAGGATGCAAAGCTTGCAAAGGCGATCGCAAGGGAGAGCGAGCCGTTCGGCAGCATCGACAATGCAGACCTCGAACCGCTCCTGAAACGTATCGGCGATGCGCGCGTCGTCCTGCTTGGCGAGGCAACGCATGGCACGTCGGAGTTCTATCGCATGCGGGAGCGCATTTCGCGCACGCTCATCGAAAAGAAGGGCTTCTCCTTCATCGCCATCGAGGGCGACTGGCCGGATGCTGCACGCATCGACCATTATGTGCGCCACGCCGAATATCCGCCTTCCGAATGGACGGCCTTTGCGCGCTTTCCGGTCTGGATGTGGCGCAACAGGGAAGTACGCACCTTTGTCGACTGGCTCCGCGCTCACAACGCCGCGGTCGAGCCCGCGCGCCGCGTCGCCTTTCACGGCCTCGATCTCTACAGCCTCTATAATTCAATTCGCTCGGTGCTCGCCTATCTCGATGAGGTCGATCCGGCGACGGCGGAGGTCGCGCGCAGGCGCTACGGCTGCCTGACGCCCTGGCAGACGGACCCGGCGACCTATGGCCATGCGGCGCTCACGGGGACATACCGGACCTGCGAGAAAGAGGTCGTGCACATGCTCTCCGATCTTCTGGAGAAGCGGCGCGCCTATGCCGAGAGCGACGGCGAGCGTTTTCTCGACGCGGTGCAGAATGCGCGCCTCGTCGCCAACGCGGAGCGCTACTACCGTATCATGTATTATGGTTCGCGCGCGTCATGGAATCTGCGCGACACGCATATGTTTGAAACGCTGAAGGCGCTTCTCGGCTTTCACGGCGCAGGAAGCAAGGCAATCGTCTGGGCGCATAACTCGCATGTGGGCGATGCGTCGGCGACGGAAATGTCGGCGCGCGGCGAAACCAATATAGGCGAGCTTTGCAGGCGCGAATTCGGATCCGCCGTCTATTCCATCGGCTTCGGCACGAATAGCGGCACGGTGGCGGCCGCGTCGAACTGGGAAGCGCCGATGGAGATCAAGAAGGTGCACCCTGCCCTGCCCCAAAGCTATGAGCGGCTTTGTCATGAAACCGGCAGCGAGCGTTTCTTTCTCAAGCTGCGCGCGCCGATCGCGACGGATATCGCGCAAGGCCTGTCGAAGCCGCGCCTCGAACGCGCCATCGGCGTCATCTACCGGCCCGAGACGGAGTTGCAGAGCCATTACTTCGAAGCGACGCTGCCACGGCAGTTCGACGAATATGTCTGGTTCGACAAGACGCGAGCCGTGACGCCTTTCGAGACCGAGGAGCTTGAGGATATGCCCGACACCTATCCGTTCGGGCTCTAGCGGCGGCCTTCACATTGCGTCTTTCAAGACCCATGTGTCGCCCCTCTTGCGGTAGCCTTTCTTGACCGCCGCCCATGCCACGCGAAAAGCCGCTTCCTCCCGGCGCGCGCCTTCCGACGCATACTGGTTCCAGGCATGGTTGAATGCCTCGCGGAAAATGTCCTGCGCATGGGCAGGAAGATGGCCGCGCACCGTAGGAGGCAGATCCGCATTCGTTTCATAGGGCATGCAATGCCTCGCGCGACGCTAGAGATTTTCGGTGAAGTCGGCGCAACTCTCGTCAAAGGCATCGAGCCCTTCCTCCAGATAGTCGCCAAGAAGAGGAAGGCCCAGAAGATATTCTGCCGTGCGTGGATTATGCGCATCGCGTGCAGCTTCCAGTGCCTCATCCCACTCTTCAGCGCTGTAGGTGCCGCGTCCCACCCATGCGAGCGCGACGAGCGCGATCTGCTCATCCTCGGCGAGGCCACGGATAAAGGCGACCAGTTGCTGCCGCGTCGGATCGTCTGAAAAATCCTCAAGGGCGTCGCGCATGTCATCATCCGTCGGGTTCGACCCTGAATCCGGATCGGACACCTCCGCCTTCACATCGAACATGCGCGCCTTCTGGATGATGTAGCAAACTTTTTCAGTGCTGATTTCAGGCATGGAGCCTCCTGCGCACATGAGTTCTGTCGTCCACGGCTCCCTAGGCTTCGATGATGACCTTCAACGCATGGGTCTTGGCCGCGTCTGTGAAGGTCTCGTATGCCTCGATGATATTGGCGAGCTTGAAGCGATGCGTAATGAGAAGCTTCGGATCGATCTTTTTCGACTGAACTGTTTTCAGAAGCATCGGCGTCGTCACCGTGTCCACGAGGCGCGTCGTGATGGAGATATTCTGCGACCAGAGCCTTTCGAGATGCAAATCGACCTTGATACCGTGGACGCCCACATTGGCGATCGTGCCGCCGGCTCCCACAATGTCCTGACAGATGAGAAAGGTCGCGGGAACGCCGACCGCCTCGATGGCTGTGTCAACTCCGTGCCCGCCCGTCATTTTCATCACCGTCTCGGCCGCCTTGCCGTCCGCACTGTTGATCGTCGCGGTTGCGCCGAAGCGTTTTGCAACTTCGAGCCGGTTGTTATCGAGATCGATCATGATGATCTCGGCGGGCGAATAGAATTGCGCAGTCAGAAGCGCGGCAAGGCCGATGGGCCCCGAGCCGACGATGGCGACGGTGTCGCCCGGCTTAACCTTGCCGTTGAGCACGCCGCATTCAAAACCTGTCGGGAGAATGTCGCTCAGCATGACGAGGGCTTCCTCGTCCGAGCCGGCGGGTATGGGATAGAGACTCGTGTCGGCATGAGGGATGCGTACAAACTCGGCTTGCGTGCCGTCGATCTTATTGCCGAGAATCCAGCCGCCGGTCGTGCAATGGGAATACATACCCTTGCGGCAATACTCGCATTTGCCGCATGCCGAAATGCAGGAGATGAGAACGCGGTCGCCCTTCTTGAATGCAGTAACGGCGGCGCCTGTCTTCTCGACGATCCCGACGCCTTCATGGCCGAGGATGCGCCCCGGCTCGCAGGTCGGAACGTCGCCTTTGAGGATATGAAGATCAGTGCCGCAGATCGTCGTGCGGGTCATCCTGACGATGGCGTCGCTCGGATCGACGATCTCGGGCGTCGGGCGGTCCCGCAGAGCTTTCTTGCCCGGCCCTTGATAGACGAGAGCTTTCATTTCCTCTTCCTCCTCACAACACTAACGGATCCAGTGGACATGCGGCGCATGCCTGTCGGTAGCTTCGGGCCAGGCGGCGGGATGGCCGACAATGATGGGGGCGACTGCGACTTGCGCAGGCGGCAGGCCGAGTTCGGCCTTCGTCGCCGATTTGTTGAACCAGGGCCGGGCGAGCCCGACCCAGCAGGTGCCGAGATCGCAGGCGCGGGCGGCCAGCAACAGGTTCTGTCCGGCGAGACAGCAATCCTCCGCCGCCTGGGCTTCGGGACCGGTGGCGTAGATGACGATGAGTGCAGGCGCACCGTAGAAAATCGAGAAATTGCGATCCTCAAGCGTCGGCCGCATGTGGCTGAGCTGCGGATAGGCATCGAGTTCCGCCAGCAGCGACGCCTTGGCAAGCTCGCCCAGCGTTGCGACCCGTTCCTTGCCGAGGGCCACAGCGAAAGCCCATGGCTGCATATTCATCGCGCTTGGCGCTGCGATGGCAGCCGCAATCAATTCGTCGATATCTGGCTGGGCGATGTGCTTGTCGCTATAGGCCCGCACTGCGCGCCGGGTCTTGATCGTCTGAAGAAGGTCCATGCCGGGCGCTCCTGACGGGACAGACAAACATGCCGTATCCCTTGTCATTTAGCGCCCGTGACGCCTCACGCGCATTGACCTCGATCAACTTGCCCGGCCTGAGCGACCGCGCCCCGAAAGGTTCGGACAGGCTTTGCAGTAGGTAAAAATCCCTAGCCGATTTCCGGCCTTAATCGAGAAATGGGGGCTGCCGCTATCCAAAATCCTTGTAGTATCAAGGCCGGACAAGGCTCGAATATTTCGAGAGAACGCACCGCTTCGTGTGCTGAAGGGGTGATCGACGCAGGCACTCCAACAAGAAGTGAGCGGCATGTTCAAATCCATATTTGTTCCCACCACAGGTTTTTCCAACGATCCGGCCGCGCTCGAAACGGCGCTCGCGGTCGCGCGCACCTTCGGTGGGCATCTCGATTGCGTGCATGTGCATCCCGATCCATCGCAGATATTCATGCAGGCTGCAGGCTATGACGTAGGCATGGGCACGGGTGCCGCCTTCGCCGTCGGAGACATCGCAACAGCGCTCCAGGAGGAGGACAGCAAGCGGACCGAGCGATCCCGGAAAACCTTCGATGCTTTTTGTCTGCGCGAAAAGCTGGAACAGGTAAGCCTGGCTCCCTGCCCGCGCGCGCCGACCGCCGCCTGGACCGAACTCATGGGCCGCGAGATCGACATTCTGACCCGGCAGGCGCGTGTTCATGATCTCACCGTGATCGGGCACCCGACGCAGTGGGGCGGGCTCACGCGCGAGATGATGGGCAGCATGCTTCTCGGCAGCGGGCGGCCGCTCCTCCTCGCGCCCGCGAAAGCGCCCGCTCGTCTCGGCGAAACGATTGCGATCGCATGGAAGGACACAGCGGAGTCGGCCCGCGCCATCACGGCGGCGATGCCCTTCATCGCCAAGGCGCGGCAGATCGTGCTCATCAACATCGCCGAGCATGACGCTGTAACAATCGAGGCGGTCGATGCGCTCGCCAGGAACCTGCGCTGGCACGATGTTCAGACAGACATCCGCTATCTCGCCCATCCCTGCGGTTCGATACACGACACGATCCTGACGATCGCCAAGGAAGTGAGCGCGGATATGCTGGTGATGGGCGGCTATAGCCACAGCCGGGTCAGCGAGCTTATTTTCGGCGGCTTCACGCGGCATGTCCTTGCCGGCACCGAACTACCCATATTGATGGCGCACTGAGGTTCCTGCTCTATTTTCTGGCCGAAGTTTTCGATTTTGAAAGAGGCTGGTTGATCATGGAAGTGCTCGCAACTGACCGGCTTAGCCGCCGCTTCGGCAATGTTCAGGCGGTCGACAACTTCACATTGTCGATTGCACCCGGCGAAGTATTCGGCCTTCTCGGCCGGAACGGTGCCGGAAAGAGTACGCTCATAAAAATGTTGACGACGCCGCTACCGCCGACGTCAGGCAGCGCAACGGTGTGCGGATACGACATCGTCCGGCAAGCCGCGCAGGTGCGGCACATATCCGATGAGCATCATGCCGACCTGGCTGCAGTGGGTTTCCCATTTCAACCCGTTGACCTATGAGGTCGATGGGCTTCGGACGCTCATGCTCGAAGGCGGGGAGAGCGCCTTCGGCCTTGGCGCGGATGCCCTGATCCTCTGCACCACTCTTGCGATACTCGTCTTTATCGGTAGACGGATGTATCCGCGTCTGGCGACATAGTGGAACACCGCGAATATGCGAGAACTATCTTCACAAGAGATTTATCGAGCGAGGCAGGAAGGCCCGCAATCTTCGAATGAAGGACAGCCCGACTTCCGACCAATAATTTGATACGGCTTTGCGCCCCTCAAACATTCGGGAGTTACCGATGCGTGCGATGATGCTCGAAAGCCCCGGCAAGCCGCTCGTCATGCGAGAGCTTCCCGATCCCGAACCGGGCCGCGGTGAAGTTCGCGTTCGCGTGCTCGCCTGCGGCGTCTGTCGCACCGACCTCCATGTCGTCGACGGTGAGTTGCCGGAGCCGAAGCTGCCCCTCATTCCGGGCCACGAAATCGTGGGAACGGTCGACAGGATCGGCGAGGGCGTGAGTGGTTTTACGCTTGGCCAGCGCGTCGGCATTCCGTGGCTCGGTGCGACTTGCGGCGTCTGTCGCTATTGCCGCGCGGGCCGCGAAAATCTTTGCGACAAACCGCTTTTTACCGGCTACACGCGCGACGGCGGCTATGCGAGCCATGCGATCGCGGATGCGAGATTTGTTTTTCCGCTCGGTGACATCGGTGACGACATCGCGGCGGCTCCCCTCCTCTGCGCCGGGCTGATCGGCTGGCGGTCGCTGAGGATAGCGGGCGATGGCGCGACGCTCGGCATCTACGGCTTCGGCGCAGCAGGCCATATCGTGCTTCAGGTTGCGCAGGCTCAGGGGCGCAAGGTCTTTGCCTTCGGACGCCCCGGCGACAAGGCCGCGCAAGACTTCGCACGCGCGCTCGGCGCCGACTGGGCGGGCGGATCGGACGAGATGCCACCGGAGCCGCTCGATATGGCGATCATTTACGCGCCGGTCGGCGATCTCGTTCCGACTGCGCTTCGCGCCGTTCGCAAAGGCGGCCGCGTCGTTTGCGCCGGTATTCACATGAGCGACATTCCAAGCTTTCCCTATAGCCTCCTCTGGGAGGAGCGGCAGCTCGTCTCTGTCGCCAATCTCACACGCGCGGACGCGGTCGAGTTTCTGAACCTGGCTCCCGGCTTCGGTATCAAGACGACGACGACCATCTATCCTCTCTCGCGCGCAAACGAGGCGCTCGACGATCTGCGCAGCGGTCATCTGGAAGGTGCCGCAGTCCTCGTGCCCTGAATGTCACGCCTTGCGGTTCGCAATTTCAAGCGCGTGCCGCTTTGTGAACAACCCGTGTAACCATCACGATGCAACGCCCGCTTCTCGCCTCAATGCATCCGCCAGCAGATCGGCAAGCGGAATGGCGTTCGTCGGATGCGGAATACCGTCGCTCGACCAGATTTCTTCCGCTCCCGCCTCGCGCATGTTTTTCTCAACAACAGAATCGAAAAGCGCATGGGTGACAGCAACCCGCACCGCGCCAGCGCCCGCGCGCTTCAGGCCCCTGATCGCCTCGGTCATGGTGCCGCCGCTCGAAACAATGTCATCGACCAGAAGAACGGCGCGTCCATCGAGGACGTGGAGCGGAAACTCGATCTCGACATTGCGGTCGCCAAGGCGGCGTTTCGAGCCGACGATGCTTTCGCAGCCCAAAGCTGCACCGATCTGTTCGACCCATTGTATGGATTCGCCGTCCGGCCCCGCCACCAGCATGTCGTGCGGCAAGGCTTTCGCTTTTACGAAAGCGACAATAGCGGGTGCCGCGCTCAGGCTTTCTGCCTCGATGCCGGGAAAGACCGACGAGATTTCCTTCACGCGATGCAGATGCGGATCGACCGTCACGATCCTGTCGAACAGGCTGCCAAGCAAGCGGCCGACGGCTTGCTGACCGACCGCCTCGCCTTCATGGAAGGCCACATCCTGACGCATGTAGCAGAGATAGGGCGCGACAAGGACGAGGCGGCGCGCGCCATTTCTGCGCAACGCGTCAGCCGCCAGAATCAGTTCCACAAGCCTCGCGTTCGGACGATCGAGGGGACAGTAAATGCAGGCGCTTGCATCAGCTTGCGAGACCGTCACCAGAGACTCGTCATCGGGAAATTTGTGAACATGGATCGGCGCGACCCGCGTCCCAAGACGCCGCGCGATTTCCGCCGCCTCGTGCATTCCATGCTCGAAGGCATGCAGAATAAATCCGCTCATAGGGTGGGTTCTCCAGTACGGGTTGGTCATTCTCAATATTGCCGCGCTGCGCGCCAGTGCCTAGCCCTATCGTCCGGTCGACCGGTCGCCCGACAATCTTGCCCAGCGATAGAAGAGACCTTTGGCGACCTCGACGATTGCCAGATAGGCGACCGTCGCGCCGATCAGGTAAACGAAGAACAGCGGCGGCGGCGCCACGAAGCCGAACCACCGGCCCAGCGGAAAAAAGGGAAGAAGCACCGCAATGGCCACAGCGCCAAATGCCATGGCAGCGAGAAACATGTGCGGCTTGCTTTGATAGAAGCGCCGCCGTGTACGAATGGCGAAGACCACCAATACCTGCGTCGTGATCGACTCGATGAACCAGCCGGTTTGAAAGAGCGCCTCGTCAGCCTTGAACAGATGCAGCAGGGCATAAAAGGTCAGAAAATCGAAGATGGAGCTGACGGGCCCGAATACCAGCATGAACCGCTCGATCATCTGAACGTCCCACTTCACCGGCAGGGCGATGGACTCCTGATCGACGCGGTCGAACGGAATCGCGATTTCCGAGATGTCGTAAAGCAGGTTGTTCAGCAATATCTGGATCGGCAGCATTGGCAGGAAAGGCAGGAACAGCGCGGCGCCGGCCATGCTGAACATATTGCCGAAGTTCGAGCTTGAACCCATCAGAACATATTTGGATACGTTCTGAACCGCTCCGCGTCCGTCGATCACGGCGTCATGCACGACGGAAAGGTCGTGTTCGAGCAGGATCAGATCGGCGGCGGCGCGCGCTACATCGGCCGCGCCGTCGACCGATATGCCGACATCCGCGGCATGCAGCGCCGGAGCGTCGTTGATGCCGTCGCCGAGGAACCCGACGACATTGCCGAGCCGCTTCAGCGCCAGCAATATCCGGTGCTTCTGTTGCGGATTGACGCGGCAGAACAGATTCACCTGCGACACTTGCCCGATCAGGGCCTCGTCCGAAAGATGGGTCAGCATATCGCCGGTCAGCACGCCGGTGACCGGCACGCCGATCTCGGCAAAGACATGACGTGCCACAAGTTCATTGTCTCCCGTCAGTACCTTGACGGCGATGCCGGCCGCGGCCATCGCCTCGATCGTGGCTCCGGCGCTTGCCTTTGGCGGATCGAGAAAAACGGCAAAGCCGGAAAAAACGAGATCGCTCTCATCGGAGATCGCGGCAGTCGCATGGTTCATGTCGACCAGGCGGCTTGCTATGCCGAGCGCGCGAAAACCTTGCGCGCCCAGCCCGTCCAGCGTGGCCTCAAAGGCGCGGCACGTTTCTGCATCGAGCGGATGCACCTCTCCATCCGCGCTTTCATATTGCCCGGACAGACGCAAGAGATCCTCCGGCGCGCCCTTCACGATGAGGCGACGCTGCGCCTCATGCTCGACCAGAACCGAAACGCGCCGCCTTGCAAAATCAAACGGCACTTCATCGATCTTCTTCCAGCCCGCCATGTCGTAGGGATGCGCGGCGAGGATCGCATCGTCGAGCGGGCTCTTCATGCCACTTTCAAACGAGCTGTTCACATAGGCATAGGCATAAGCGCGTGCGCTCTCGACCCCGCGCCCGTCGATGGCGCGCACAAGTTCGATCGTGGCTTCCGTCAGCGTGCCGGTCTTGTCGGTGCACAACACATTCATGGCGCCGAGATCGTGGATGGCGGAAAGGCGCTTTACGATCACCTTTCGTTTGGCCAGATCCATCGCCGAGCGGGCGAGCGTCACCGTCACGATCATCGGCAGCAGTTCCGGCGTCAGCCCGACGGCGAGCGCCAGTGCGAACATCAGCGACTCCAGCACCGGACGGTCGAAATAGATGTTCACCACCAGCACGAACAACACCATCAATATGGTGAAGCGCATGATCAAAAGGCCGAAACGACGAATGCCGACAACGAAGGCAGTTGCGGGCAGCTTTTCCGCCAGGCTCGTCGCAAGATGGCCAAGCGCCGTGCTGCCGCCGGTCCGGCAGATGAGAATGGTCGCCGTGCCGCTGATGACGGAGGTGCCTGCAAAGACGGCGTTTGAAGCACCGGCGGGATTTTCAGCGCCCGAAGCCGTATCGCCCGCCTGTTTCTCGGCGGGGTAAGGCTCACCGGTCAGGAGAGCCTGATTGATGAACAGATCCCGGCTTTCAAGCAGGCGTGAATCCGCAGGCACCAGATCGCCCGCGATCAGTTCGACAATATCGCCGGGAACGAGCTGGTCGATCGGTACCGAGATGCATGCGCCGTCGCGCCGCACGGTCGCCTGCACAGCCACCGACCGGCGCAGCGCCTCGACCGCATTCTGGGCACGGACTTCCTGCACGAAATCAAGCGTCATGCTGATCGTGACGATCGACACGACAATCAGAAAGCTCGCAACGTCGCCGGTAGCTGCGGACAGACCGCTCGCTACAAGCAGAATGATGACCAGAGGATTTCTGAAACGGCCGAGAAATTGGAGCCAAAGAGGCAAACGCTTGACGGTTGCCGCATCGTTGGGCCCATAGATCGCCAGACGTGACCGCGCTTCTGCTGCGGAGAGACCGGCGGGGTTTGTCGCCAGCCTCGCGAGAAGCCGGGCTGCCGGTTCCTGCCAGACTTCCTCGGCCCCAAGCTCGCCATGGTCGGCATCGGCCGCGTTCGGCGCGCTTATCGGCTGGCGTTCACGAGTTAGGTTCACGCCCTGTTACCCCTCGAGCCTTTGCCGCGGTCCACAAGCTGGCCAAGATTAGCGGCAAACAGTCCGGACAATGGGACGACGGTAAATATCCAGGCGCGCAGTACCCGGCTCAATCAGGTTATGCCTGCACGGTGACTTTCATAGCTGAAAATGCGCATACGGATAGTTGAGTCAAAATTGCAGGGGAAATCGGCTTGCACCGCCAAGCTGAGCGATTTGACAAATTTCCCGCGGCTGACCGTCGCGGAAAATTTACAAACTGACATCTTGTCAATTTGTGCAATGCAGCATATTCTTGATCGAACATCAAAACCAAGAGGCGCTTTGTAAAGCGCACCCCTGCCAGGGACGGACGACAGGATGGGTTGCCTGTAACCATCTGATCTGGAAGGGATTTAGCCATGCCCGTCGTCCATACGCCCGCAACACACGCCGCGACCCCCGCTACGTCTTTCGCCGCCGAAACGGTGAGCAAGGTCGGCCTGCTCGGCAAGGAACTGGCAAATGCGTCGAAGGAGTTCGACTTTGGTGAGGCTTTTGCAGCCGCCACCTATGTCGCGATGAGCTTCTACGGCATCGCGCTTCTGGCCTATGCCGCCCTGCGCTACTGACAGATCGGCCTCACAAAAATTTGAATCAGCCTCCCTTGCGGGAGGCTTTTTCATCGGCATATAATGAGCAATGCTTATTAAGTGTAGACCCCTTAAACAGCCTTGCTGCCTATATTGATGGATGGTCCAGTTCAAAATCCTGCATGGGGCGTCGGTTTTCTGATCGGCGATGCTTCGCGCATGCTCCGACGCATCTTCAATGAGCGCGTCACGCCAATGGGCCTCACGCAGGCGCAATGGCGAGCGCTCGTGCACCTGTCGCGCAATGAGGGCCTCAATCAGGTCAGCCTGTCCGAGCTTCTGGAAGTGCAGCCAATCACGGTCGCGCGTCTGATCGACAAGCTGGTTGCAGCGGGTCTCGTCGAGCGGCGTCCCGATCCCAACGATCGCCGGGCGCAACGTCTCTTTCTCACCAGCCAGGCTGCGCCGGTCCTCGACCATATCTGGGAAATCGCGGAAGAAACCTACGATGTCGTGCTGGCGGGTCTGTCGCAAAGCGAACGCGTGGCGCTGGTCGATCTTCTCACCCGCGTGAGGTCCAACATCACAACCTTGTTGCCCGGCAGCGCGCCCGCACGCAGCGCCGGTGAACCCCAGATCGAAATGCGAACCAAGTACAAGTAGTAAAAAGAGCCATCTCAGATGTCTGTCACCTTCGCTCCTGTTACCGGCGCCGCGCGGCGGCTCATAAGCGACCGGGCCTCTCTCAGGCCCATATTGATGATCGGCGTGCCCGTGCTCGC
This sequence comes from Parvibaculum sp., assembly GCF_049651025.1. Classification (GTDB taxonomy): domain Bacteria; phylum Pseudomonadota; class Alphaproteobacteria; order Parvibaculales; family Parvibaculaceae; genus Parvibaculum. The sequence continues at coordinate 64,414 of NZ_JBASBH010000035.1, forward strand.
GCTTCTCGTCATCGGATATTTCTATCTGGTGAGCGGGCGCTATGTGAGTACGGACAATGCTTACGTGAAGGCTGACATGGTTTCGGTGAGCCCCGATGTCGGCGGGCGCATCGTTGCCGTTTTCGTCAAGCAGAACGAAACGGTGAAGGCAGGCGACCCGCTGTTCCAGATCGATCCCCAGCCTTACAAGCTTGCACTTGCCGAATCCGATGCCCAGCTCCACGCGGCAGCGAGCAACGTCAATTCTCTCAAGGCCAAATATGAGATGACGGTCGCGCAGCTCGGGCTCGCGCAATCCAATGTCGAGTTTTACGGCCGCGAGTTGAAACGCCAGTCCGAACTTGCAAAGCAGAATTTCGCCAGCCAGTCCAAGCTCGATACGGCGCGCCACAACTACGACACAGCCGTTCAGCTCGGCGGCGTCTTGAAGCAGAGCATCGGCCAGATCGCGGCAACGCTGGATGACAAGCCGGCGGCGCCCGTCGAGGAACATTCCTCTTATATGCAGGCCAAGGCGACGCGGGACAATGCAGCGCTCAATCTTGAGCGCGCGACAGTCCGTGCGCCTTTCGACGGTGTGCTCGGGAAGCAGCCGCAGGTCGGCGACAATGTTGCGCCCGGCGTGCCCGTGGTGAACATCGTCTCGGAGAAGAACGTCTGGGTCGAAGCGAACTTCAAGGAAACCGATCTCGCCAATGTCCATCCGGGCCAGACGGCAACGATCGACATCGACACCTATCCCCACCACCCGTGGCAAGGCCGCGTCGTCAGCATTTCGCAGGCGACAGGCTCGGAGTTCTCTGTGCTGCCAGCGCAGAACGCCACCGGCAACTGGGTGAAGGTCGTTCAGCGCATTCCGGTGCGCATAGCCATCGAGCGGCGCGAGGGCGATCCGGCCATTCGCGCAGGCATGAGCGTAGAAGCGGAGATCGACACGCATTCGGGCAAGACCGCCTCCACGGGGGCTGAAGGCCACGCATCATGACACCACGCGTTCAACGCGGAATTGTTACCGGCTCGATCATGCTGGCGACGATCATGCAGACGCTGGATTCGACGATTGCCAACGTCGCCCTGCCGCATATGCAGGGAAGCATGTCGGCGACGCAGGACCAGATTTCCTGGGTGCTGACCTCCTATATCATCGCCGCCGCCATAGCGACGCCCGCCACGGGCTTTCTCTCGACGCGTTTCGGGCGCAAGAGGCTGCTGGCGATTTCGGTCGTCGGCTTCACCGTGACCTCGATGCTTTGCGGTGCCGCCACCTCGCTTGAACAGATCGTGCTCTTTCGCCTCGCGCAGGGCGCTTGCGGCGCGGCTTTCGTGCCGCTCAGCCAGGCGATCATGCTCGACACCTATTCGATGGAAATGCGCGGCAAGATGATGGCGCTGTGGGGCGTCGGCGTCATGGTCGGACCCATTGTCGGCCCTGCCCTCGGCGGCTGGCTGACGGACAGCTATAGCTGGCGCTGGGTTTTCTACATCAATGTGCCGTTCGGCATTCTCGCGCTTGTCGGCATCATGACGGCGTTGCCGGAATCGACGCTCGACAAGGTGCGACGGTTCGACTGGCTGGGCTTTACATTCCTGAGCCTCGCCATCGGCTCGATGCAGTTGATGCTCGATCGCGGCAATCTCAAGGACTGGTTTTCGGCAAACGAGATCGTCGTCGAATTCCTGATCGCGGCTTTCGCATTCTATCTCTTCATCATTCACTCGCTGACGGCGAAAAAGCCTTTCATCGACCTGCAACTTTTCAAGGACCGAAATCTGCTGGTCGGCCTGACGATGATGTTCGTGGTCGGCCTCGTCCTCTATGCGACGATGGCACTGATGCCGCCCTATCTCGAAACGCTGATGGGCTATCCGGTGACGACCACGGGGCTTGTGCTCGCGCCGCGCGGCATCGGCACGATGATTGCGATGATGGTGGCAGGACGCATCATCAATCGGGTCGACATGCGACACCTCATCGCCTTCGGCCTCGCACTATCGGCCTTTTCTCTCTGGCAGATGGCGCAGTTCAACCTCAATATCAGCGAGCACACGATCATCTATACCGGCGTCGTTCAAGGCTTCGGTCTCGGCTTCATCTTTGCGCCGCTGACGACGATTTCCTTTGCGACACTGCCCGCGCATCTGCGCACCGACGGCACCAGCATTTACAGCCTGATGCGTAATGTCGGATCGAGTGTGGGCATTTCGGTGGCGATGGCGCTTGTCGTGCGGCTGACGCAAGTCAACCACGCCGCACTTGCCGAACGCGTGGACCCGACAAATCCGATTTTCCGTTCAGGCGCCATGCCGCATGGCTTTGGTATCGATACCCAGATGGGTCTTGCCATGCTGGACGGCGAAATCACGCGGCAGGCGGCGGCGATTGCCTATCTGAACGATTTCCGTTTGATGATGGTGATGACTGCCATCGTCATTCCGCTGGTCTATCTGATGCGCAATCCAACGATCACGCCCGAGATGCAGAAAGAAGCGGCCGCGCACGCAGTCATGGACTGACGCCTCGTGCTTTGACATGCTGGCGTCAGACCTTCGTTCGAGGAAAGTGCTTATGGCTGTTCAGATACCCTATGTCCGCGAGATCGAGTTCACCTATGACGCCAGCGAGCAGATCACGCCGCTGATCCGGCGCGTCGTCGCGGAGAACCCATCGGCATTCACCTACAAAGGGACGGGCACCTATATTATCGGCCATGGCAATGTCGCCGTGATCGATCCGGGTCCGATGATCGAGGCGCATGTCGAGGCGCTGATGCGCGCGCTTGAGGGTGAAACGGTCACGCATATTCTCATCACCCATACGCATAGCGACCACTCCCCCGCCGCTGCGCCGCTGAAGGCGCGCACGGGCGCGAAGACCTATGGCTATGGACCGCATGGCGGCGGACAGGGCGAGGAAGACGGCGACATGGATTTCGTGCCGGATGTCGAAATCCGTCATGGCGATATCATCAAGGGAGACGGCTGGACGATCGAATGCGTGCACACGCCCGGCCACACGTCGAACCATATCTGCTTTGCGCTGCGCGAAGAGAAGGCGCTCTTCAGCGGCGATCACGTCATGGGCTGGTCGACGAGCATCGTCAGCCCGCCCGACGGCAATATGCGCGAATATATGGCGTCGCTTCGTTTGCTGCTGACGCGCGATGACGAGATTTACTGGCCGACGCATGGGCCTGCGATCCGCAATCCCAAGCCTTTCGTGAAAGCCTTCATCGCGCATCGCGAAGAGCGCGAGCAGCAGATCATCGAGCAGATCAAGGCCGGGCGCACGCATATCAAGGATATGGTCCCGGTGATCTATGCCGCCGTCGACAAGCGGCTCTATCCCGCCGCCGCCCGCTCGGTCTTTGCTCATGCGCTCGGCATGGTCGAAGATGGGCGTCTCGTCGCTGACGGGACGCCGCGCCTCGATGGGGAATATCGGCTGGCTTGACGGTCAGCTCGCCGCGAGGCCGAGCTTTGTTTTCAACGCTGCGAGATAGGCGCGGATACGCGCGGCATTCGTGCCGAGATCGCTGACGCCGACGCGCGAGACGGAGCGCACATCGACGACCGAGCCGCCATCCTTCTCGACGATGCGAATGGCGATATCGTCCTTGAAGTGCAGAAGGCTCGTCGTCGCGGTCGCTTCGATGAGGCCGGTTTCAGGCGTCGCCGCCACGATCTCCCAGCCCATGTCATGCGCCACGTCGCGCGCGGTATCGAAGACTTTGCCCGCTTGTTCCTGAACGACCAGCGGCGCGAGGTCGGGATAGACTTTTGCCTGCAGCTCCGCCAGGTCGGCCGGCAGCTTGCGATCGAGCGGATTTGCATCGGGGCGACGCAGGACGACGATAGCGGCAAATTCCGGCGGGTTGGACAGGTCCGTCGTTATGTCGTGGATGCGCGGCACACTGCGGCCCTTGAAGAAGGACGTTCCAACCGGCGTCGCAGCAACGAGACCCAGAACGATACCGGCAATGGCAGTCGCCACGCCCGCCCTCTTGCCGCCTAGCGTCACGATCAGGCCGACGAGCGACACGACTATGGCAATCAGGCCGATAAGTGCCGCGATGGCGAGAGTGGGGAGCGCGATTTTGAAGCTGACGATTTCATAGCGGTTGCCGATGATGCCGAGGGCCAGCACCACGAGTGCCGCTATGCCAAGCCTCAGTCCCCATGCGGCCGCCCGCGATTTTTCGTTTCCCATATCCGCTCCCCGATCTGACCTCGTTATTCCGCCGCGTTTGCGGTCGGAAGCTTGTAGTCCTTGAACTGCTCGCGCAGCGCCAGCTTCTGAATCTTGCCGGTCGCCGTATGCGGGATTTCGGTGACGAAAGCGACGTCATCGGGCATCCACCACTTGGCGATCTTGCCGTCCATGTAATGGAGAATTTCTTCCTTGGTCGGCTTTTCGCCTTCCTTCGGAATGACGATCAGCAGCGGGCGCTCATCCCATTTTGGATGCATGATGCCGATGACGGCGGCTTCGGCGACTTTCGGATGACCGACCGCAAGATTCTCGATCTCGATCGAGGAAATCCACTCGCCGCCCGATTTGATGACGTCCTTGGCGCGGTCCGTGATCTGCATATAGCCCTGCGCGTCGATGGTCGCGACGTCGCCCGTGTCGAACCAGCCGTCCTTGTCGAGGATATTGCCGCCTTCGCCCTTGAGGTAGGCGCCTGCAATGGCGGGGCCGCGCACCATGAGATGGCCGAACGCCTTGCCGTCCGAAGGCAGCTCCTTGCCGTCATCGTCGGTGATCTTCATTTCGACCGTGTAGATCGCCCGGCCCTGCTTCACTTTTACGTCGATCTGCTTTTCAAGCGGCAGCTTGTCCATGCCCGCCTTCAGCGCGCCGAGCGTTCCCATGGGCGACATTTCCGTCATGCCCCAGGCGTGGAAAACCTTGACGTCGTATTTCTCTTCAAAGACCTCGATCATCGAACGCGGCGCGGCGGAACCGCCGATGACGACACGCTCGAGCGCGGGCAATTTCGCGTCGGTCTTTTCAAGATATTGCAGCAGCATCAGCCAAACGGTCGGCACGGCCGCCGTGATCGTCACTTTCTCCGTGTCGAGAAGTTCATAGATGCTTGCGCCATCCATATTGGCGCCGGGCATGACGATTTTTGCACCGACTGCCGGGGCGGCAAAGGCGATGCCCCAGGCGTTTGCATGGAACATCGGCACCACCGGCAGAATGGCGTCGGCGGACTTCATGCCAAGCGCGTCGCCCATATTGGCGGCCATGGAATGCAGCACGTTCGAGCGGTGCGAATAGAGTACGCCCTTGGGGTTACCTGTCGTGCCAGAGGTGTAGCAAAGACCGCAGGCGGCGTTTTCGTCGACCTTCGCCCATTCGAAGTCGCCATTTTCGGCTTCGACGATTTCCTCAAAGCAAAGCGCATTGGGGAGCTTCGTCGCGGGCATATGCGCGCGGTCGGTCATCACCACATAGGCTTCGACCCTGGGCAGCTTGTCGGCAATCGCCTCAAGGATCGGTACGAAGGTGAGATCGAGGAATACGAGTTTATCCTCGGCATGATTGATGATGTAGACGAGTTGCTCGGCGAAAAGGCGCGGGTTCAGCGTGTGGCAGACAGCGCCCATGCCCATGATGCCGTACCAGGCCTCAAGGTGCCGGGCGGTGTTCCAGCCCATGGTGGCAACGATATCGCCTTCCTTGACGCCGAGACGCGTCAGCGCCTGCGCAACCTTGCGCGCGCGCAGATGCACCGCGCGATAGGTCGTGCGCGTAATCGGCCCCTCGACCGTCCGGGTCACAATTTCCTGGTCGCCATGAAAGCGCGCTGCATGGTCGATAATCGTCGACACGCGCAACGGCCAATTCTGCATCAAACCCTTCATCACTCGTCCCCTAATGCGTTTCTGTCTTGCTATGCGGCCCGCGACTGACGCAAGGGCCCACTTTGCTTTTGGGGCAGTGTAATGGCTTCCGTCCGCCCTCACAACTTGGCCGGAATCCGGTCCCGAAGGCGGATAATTCTTGCCTTTCAGGCGGTCAGAACCGGTAATCTCACCAGGCTAGAAACAAAAAATTCAGGGAGCGCCCCATGTCCGCGTCGCCAGAGCTTCATTTCAAGTCCGCAGCCGAACTGGCGCGCATGATTCAGCGCCGGGAGATCAGCGCGCGCGAATTGCTCGAGCATTTCATCGCGCGGATGGAACTGCACAATCCCAAGATCAACGCCATTGTCGCCAAGGATCTCGACCGGGCCCGCAAGCGGGCGCGTCAGGCCGATGAAGCGCAAGCGCGCGGCGAAACCTGGGGTCCGCTGCACGGCCTTCCGATGACGATCAAGGACGCCTATGAGGTCGAGGGCATCGTCACCACGGGCGGCGGGCCGGAATATGCCAATCACGTGCCGACGCGCAGCGCAACGGCGGTGGAGCGTATTTCGCGCGCAGGCGCCGTCATTTTCGGCAAGACCAATGTGCCCTACATGTCGGGCGATCTTCAGACCTATAACGACGTTTACGGCACGACGAACAATCCGTGGAATCTGGCCTGCGGGCCGGGCGGCTCGTCGGGCGGGTCTGCGGCAGCGCTGGCGGCGGGGCTGACCGGTCTTGAATTCGGCAGCGACATTGGCGGATCGATCCGTACGCCAGCACATCTTTGCGGCGTCTTCGGCCACAAGACGACATTCGGCGTTATTCCCAAGCGCGGCCATGTCAGCCCGCCGCCGGGCACTTTGCGCGAAGGTGATCTGTCCGTCGCCGGGCCGCTCGGGCGCAGCGCCGAAGACCTCGACCTGCTGCTCGGCATCACAGCAGGGCCGGACTGGGGCATGTCGGAAGGCTGGCGGCTCGACCTTCCCCCGGCCCGCGCCCGCTCGCCCAAAGAGCTTCGTGTCGCCGTCTGGATCGACGATCCGTTCTGCGAGATCGACGCGGAAAGCGCTGCGCTTTTGAAGAGCGCCGCCAAGGCGCTCGAAGATGCAGGCGCACATGTCGACTGGGCGGCGCGACCCGATTTCACGCTGGCCGAGATCACGGAAATCTATCTGGTGCTGCTGCATTCCGTTGTCGGATCGGGCTTCCCGCCCTCGATCAAGGAACGCTGGATGGAAGCGAAGGCCAAGCTCGCACCCGATGACAAGAGCCACGCGGCGCTGCAAATGCGCGGCGGCACGATCACCTATGCCGATCGCATGATCTGGGAAGAGATGCAGACGCGCATTCGCGCGAAATGGGCGGATTTCTTCAAGGGCTACGATGTCGTGCTTGCGCCTGTGATGATGCGCCCAGCCTTTCCGCATGACCACAAGTCGAACTGGCATGCACGCAGGCTCAATGTGAACGGCAAGGAGCGCGAATATATGGACGTGCTGATCTGGGCGGGGCCTGCGGTCGTTTCCTACCTGCCCGCGACCGCCGCGCCTGTCGGCGTGACGAGCGAGGGGCTGCCTGTCGGTATCCAGATCATCGGGCCGCATATGGGCGACCGCACGACAATTGCGGTAGCGGGCATGCTGGAAGAGATTCTCGGCGGATTCCGCGCTCCACCGGGCTTTTGAGCGCAACTTTGACACGCGGGGCATGCGCTCCCATATTACGGCCCTTCCGCCGCACTACAGTTCCAGGGATCGCATTATGCCGAGCTTGAGCAACGCCGCCGTACGTGACATTGAGACGGTGATCCACCCCTATACCAATCTCGACGCGTTTCGCGAGACCGGCCCGATGATCATCGAGCGCGGCGAAGGCATTCACGTCTGGGATGCGGACGGGCGCAAATATATTGAAGGTCTCGCCGGTCTGTGGTGCACCTCGCTTGGCTATAGCGAGCCGGAGCTCATCGAGGCAGCGACAGAGCAGCTCAAGCAGCTTCCCTTCACGCATGTCTTCGGCGGCAAGAGCCATGAGCGCGCGGCGGAGCTTGCAGAGAAGCTGAAAGCCATCGCGCCGCACAAGGCGTCGAAGGTTCTTTTCTGCGGTTCGGGCTCTGAAGCCAATGACCAGCAGATGAAGCTCGTCTGGTATTACAACAACGCGCTTGGCCGGACGAAGAAGAAGAAATTCATCTCGCGCATTCGCGGCTATCACGGCGTCACGGTCGCATCGGCGAGCCTGACGGGCCTTCCCGCCAATCATCGCGATTTCGATCTGCCGATTGCTGGCGTGCGCCACACCGATTGCCCGCATTATTATCGCTATGCGGAAATTGGCGAGACGGAAGACGAGTACACGACGCGGCTTGCCGCCAATCTTGAAAAGATGATCCTGGAAGAAGACCCTGATACCGTCGCGGCCTTTATCGCCGAGCCGGTGATGGGCGCTGGCGGCGTCATCATTCCGCCCGAGGGTTACTTCCAGAAAATTCAGGCGGTGCTCGACAAATACGACATCTATTTCATCGCCGATGAAGTGATCTGCGGATTCGGGCGCACGGGCAATATGTTTGGCAGCCAGACCTTCGGCATCAGGCCGGATTCGATTTCGGTCGCCAAGGCGCTCTCCTCGGCTTACGTGCCCATCGCCGCCATTACTGTCGGCGAGGACATGTATCAGGCCATGATCGACGAAAGCAAAAAGATCGGCACATTCGGGCACGGCTTCACCTATACGGCTCATCCGGTTGCCGCTGCCGTCGCCGTGAAAACGCTTGAGATCTACGAAAAGCGCAACATTGTCGGCCATGTGCGCAGCGTCGCGCCGCGCTTTGAGGAGCGCGTGCAACGTCTCGGCGAACATTCGCTGGTCGGACATGCGCGGGCGCGCGGGCTTCTCGGCGCGATCGAACTCGTTGCCGACAAGGAAACGAAGCGCAGCTTCGATGTGAAGGCGGGCGTCGGCGCCGCCGTGCAGAAGGCTGCGGAAAAGAACGGGCTTATCGTTCGCGCGCTGGGTGGCGATATCATCGCGTTCTGCCCGCCGCTGATCGTCAAGGAATCGGACATCGACGATATCTTCGACCGTACCGAGCTTGCGCTCAACGAGACGGAGACATGGATCGCCAAGGAAGGGCTTCGTACCGCCTGATGAGAGAAGTCCGCTATCAACTCACATTCGAAGGCAAAGTCTCGCCGGAAGACGAGATGGGCTCGGTGATGCGCGTCGAAACGCGGGCGAGCTTCGGCGCAGGCGTCGATCCCGTCTTTGCGACCGGTGCGCCGCAGGCAGTTGTGCATGCCATGGTCGAGCCGGACGATTTCGGCGGCTTCAGGGAAAGCGGCGAGATCATCTTTGGCGGCGGCACGCTCACCTATGTCAGCGATGGCGAAGGCAAGATCGGCGAGAGCGCCGATCCGACGCTGCAGCAGGGCCATGTCGTGCGGCGGATTGAAGGCGGCTCAGGTGCCTTTGAAGGCGCAAGCGGCGTCATCGTTTCCGTCTTCACGGTGAGCGAGGATGCGCAGATGCGCGACAGCCAGAGCGCGGTGATTTTTCTCACTTCAAATTGAACCTGTCACCCCGGCCTTGTGCCGGGGTGACAGCGGAATTTGCGGGATCGACAACGTCAAAACTCAGCAGGCCTCAGACGTGCTGGCCGCCGTTGATCTGGATTTCGGTGCCGTTGACGTAGCTCGACTGATCCGTGCAAAGAAAATAGATCGTCTTTGCCACTTCTTCGGGCGTTCCCAAACGCTGCATGGGGATTTCGGCGACGATTTTCTCGGTGCCGGGCGAGAGGATCGCCGTGTCGATTTCACCGGGTGCAATCGCATTGACGCGAATGCCGAGGCGACCGAAATCCGAGGCCATTTCGCGCGTCAGGGCCGCAAGCGCGGCTTTCGACGTTGCATAGGCCGAACCGGCGAAGGGGTGGACGCGCACACCGGCGATGGAGGTCACATTCACCACCGAGCCTTGCGCCTTCTTCAGTTCCTCAACCAGCCCGCGCGCGAGCATGGCTGAGGCAAAGAAGTTCACCTGAAAGACCTTCTGCCACACATCGAGGCTCGTCTCGAAGACGCCAAGCCGCGAGCCGCCGGGGCCCTTCGGCGAAATGGCGGCGTTGTTGACGAGCGCATTGAGGCGGCTGCCTTGCGCCTTCAGCCGCTCGCGCATTTCGGCGATGGCCGCGATGGTGTTTTCGGGGTCTGCGAGATCGACCTGAATGTGGTCTTCGGGACCTGCCTCCCAGGGGCAATCTTCCGGGAAGGGATGGCGCGAACAGGTGATGACGCGCCAGCCGGCGCTGGAAAAGCGTTTGACGGTCGCATGCCCGATACCCCGGCTTGCGCCGGTCAGGATCAGGGTTTTGCGGTCTTCATTTGACGGTTTGTTCATGGCCGCAACCTAAACCAAGGCTTCCAGCTACGCCAGTGTTGCGAGCGATTATCAAAAAATAGTCATATAGCCGGGATAGCGAGGCGTTTCAGCGCGAGAGCGAGGGTCTCGGCGGGGCCGCTGGAGGCGTCAATCTTCTGCCAGCGCATCTCCCCAAGATCGTAGCCGAGCTGGCGGCGCAAGACCTCGACATCGGCGTCTGACGGATCAAGCGCCCTTGCATGGCGGGAGGCCACGCGCTCTTCAAGGGTTCTCTGCGGCGCTTCAAGCCACAGGCCATGAAAGGGAACGCCCAGCTTTGCGGCCAGATATTCGGCTGTGTCGCGTTCGGCGGGGCTTGCAAAAACGGCGTCGAGGACCGCGGTAAGCCCCGCCCCGACGACGCGCTCGGCAAGCATCAACATCTCGTCATAGACGCGCCCGGTCGCTTCGAGCGAATAAGCGGCTTCAGGCAGGCGGTCGAGGGCCGCGACGCCGAAAAGCCTTTTGCGGATGATGTCGGAGCGCAGATGCACGCCGCCGATCAAGCCAAGATGCGGCGCGAGTCTCATGGCAAGCGTCGATTTTCCCGTGCCCGACAAGCCGCTCACCGCGATCATGCATGCGGGGGCCGTGCTGAGCGCATCGAGAGCGAAGCGAAGGTAGGCGCGGGCCTCGTCGCGTTTTTCCGCAGTATCGGCGGCGATAGCCGTCACCTTCGCGCGCACGGCGGCGCGCGTCGCGAGGAAAAGCGGCATCAAGGCGAGGCCGTCAACGGTCGCCGCGACTTCGTTCTGAGCGGCGTGATCCAGATAGACATTAAGGGTTCGATTGGCGAAGCCGCGCAGATGCGGCGCGGAAGCTTCCCGAAAGGCTATGTCCATCAGCAGAAAGGCGAGGTCATAGAGAATATCGATGCAGGCAAATTCATCGCTGAACTCGATGCAGTCGAAAATAACCGGCCTTTCCCCGATCAAGGTCACATTGCCGAGATGAAGATCGCCGTGGCAATGGCGCACGAAACCATCCGCGCGCCTTCCATCCAGTAGCGCCTTGTGCCGTTCGATCAGCAGATCGCTCGCCTCGCGCAAGTGCTGGATATCTGCGGCATCAAAGATGTTGCCGACATGGTCGCGGAGATTTTCGTCATTGCCCGCAACGATACGGGCAAAAGCTTCTGCCCCGCCCTGATCCCGCCTGACTTCCGCAACGCGGTGGAAACGCGCCACATCGGCGGCAAGGGTTTCGACAACGCCAAGTGGCAATCGGCCTTCATCCGCCAGTCGCGCAAAAAGACCGTCAGCGGGAAAGCGCTGCATTTCGACCAGCCAGTCGATGATCTCCCCGCTCTCGCCGCCAAGAACAATCCCGTGAGCGCCACGCCGTAACGGGACGACCGCATGATAGATTTCCGGCGCTGTCCGGCGGTTCAGGGCAAGCTCGCGCATGCAGGCCGCACGCCTTTTTTCCGGCGTGGTGAAATCGAGGAAACCGAAATCGACGGGTTTCTTCAGCTTGTAGGCGCGGACGGGGCCGAGAAAGATGATCGAGGCGTGCGTTTCGATCTTTTCGATCTCGACATTGCCCGCGAGGGCATAAGCCTCGGGCGTTGTCAGAAATTTCTCGATTTCAGCCAGCAGGGTATTTGCCAAGCGGTTGTCCCGGGAAATCAGATGCGCTCCAGATGCGTGACTTCTTCAAGCCCGGCAGGGTCTTGATGGATGATGACCTCCGCATTCTCGAAGACTTCCATGATACGCGCTTCGACATCGTCGGAAATGCGATGCGCCTTCATCAGCGAGATGGAGCGATCAAGCTCGAGATGAAACTGGATGAAGCAGCGCGCGCCCGACGTGCGTGTCCGCAGGTCGTGAATGTCGATCACTTCGGGATGGGACAGCGCAATGGCGGTGATGCGCTCGCGTTCGCCTTCCGACAATTCACGGTCCATGAGTTGATTATATGAGCCCAATACGATGCGTGTCGCCGAAATGCCGATGAGCACGGCAATGGCGATGCCGAATAGCGGGTCCGCCCAATAGATTCCGAAAACGCCGGAGAGAACGAGTGCTGCAATGACCGACAGGTTCATCAGCAGGTCGCCGCGGTAATGCGTCGAATCCGCCTCAATCGCGAGCGAATTGGTTTGCGCGACCACGTGGCGCTGGAAAGCGACAAGCACCAGCGTGACGAGAATGGCCACCACCGTCACCACGATGCCGACCGTCGAATTGTCAACGGGGCTGGGATGGAGGATGCGGCTGATCGCTTCAAAAACGATGTAGCCCGCCGAAGCGAAGATGAAAATCGACTGACCAAGACCGGCCAGCGCTTCGGCCTTCCCGTGGCCGAAGCGATGATCGTCGTCGGCGGGCGTCAGCGAATGCCTGACCGCAACGAGATTAAGTAAAGAAGCCGCGCCATCGAGCAGCGAATCCATCAATGTGCCCAGCATCGCGACCGAACCGGTCAGATAGAAGGCGGCGCTCTTGATGCAAATAAGCGTGACGGCGACGACGACGGCGGCATAGGTCGCACGTCGCATCAGCTTTGCATTTTGAATTGCGCGGCTCACATCATTCCTCATGGAAAGAGCTTGGAGGTGTGCCAGTTGCCGTCCGGCTGGTCGCGCTCGAACACAAGCCTGTCATGCAGGCGAAACGGCCGGTCGCGCCAGAACTCGATCTGCAAGGGCGCGATGCGGAAGCCGGACCAATGCGGCGGACGCGGTACCTTGCCGAAGCCGAACTTCGCGGTATATCGGGCGATCTCGCGTTCCAGCTCGAAACGCCCCTCAAGCGGGCGCGACTGGCGCGATGCCCAGGCGCCGATCTGGCTGTCGCGGGGACGCGAGGCAAAATATTCATCGGCCTCGGCGTCACTCACTACACTGACGGAGCCGCGGACGCGCACCTGTCGGCGCAGGCTTTTCCAGTGGAAACAAAGTGCCGCCTTGGGGTTTTCGAGAAGCTCCCGGCCCTTGGCGCTTTCAAAGTTCGTGAAAAAGACAAAGCCGCGTTCATCCGCCCCTTTCAGCAATACCATGCGAACATCGGGGTATCCGTCTGCGTCGGCGGTGGCCAGTGCCACGCCGTTCGGATCGTTAATCTCGCTACCACGTGCCTTTTCGAGCCATTCATGGAAAAGGCGAAAGGGGTCGCGCGCCTCCGTCCAGGTGGCTGCGTCTTCATCTTCGGGGGGACGATCCAATTTCTCTTTCACGGCGGGCGCTGGCTCCAAGGGAACGGAAAAGGCGGTAAATCGTTATCATTAGCGGGTATTAGTTCCCGCCATATTTCCTGCCACAATTGTTGTCTTATATAGTCCCCGAGACGGGGTTTGTCTTATCCGGTGCAAGATGGCAAACGGATGGACCCAAGGAAACAGGATCGAAGAAAATGAAAGCTCTCAAGGTTTTTGCAGTTGGCGCAGTGGCCCTCTCGCTTGCCGCATGCCAGCCGGGCGCGGGTCCCAAGCAGAATATCGGCACGCTTGGCGGTGCAGTCGCGGGCGGCCTTGCAGGCTCCGCGATCGGCGGCGGCACGGGCCGGCTCTGGGCGACCGGTGCGGGCGTGCTGCTTGGCGCGCTTGTCGGCAGCTCGATCGGCCAGTCGCTTGACCGTGCCGACCAGCAATACATGTCGCAATCGACGCAAAGCGCGCTGGAGTCCGGCCAGGCAGGCCAGCCGGTCGAATGGCGCAATCCCGATTCCGGCCATTACGGCACAGTGGTTCCGCAGCGCGCCTATCAGCAGAACAACACCTATTGCCGCGAATACTCGCAGAGCGTAGTCGTCGGCGGGAAGACGGAGCGCGCCTATGGCACCGCATGCCGCCAGCCCGATGGCTCATGGCAGATCGTCAATAGCTAATCGATCTTCCGGGGGGATGATGCGGCCCATGTTCAAGTCCTTGCCCGGATGGGCGGGCCTCATTGTCATGCTATTTGCGGCTGCGTTCTTCTTGAACGCAGCCGCAGCGCATGCAGCACCCGTGCAGGTTTTTCCCACCCGAGCCGATCCCCTTCCGCCTCCCAGCGTCCGCTTTCAGGAAGGCGTCGCCGCCTATGACAAGGGCGACTTCGCAAAAGCATTTCAGATCTGGTTGCCGCTTGCGCAACAGGCCGATCTGGCCGCCATGCGCAATGTAGCGCTGATGCTGCGCAAGGGCGAAGGAACGCCGCGCGATCCCAAACGCGCGCTCTGGTTTTACGAAGAAGCGGGCAGCAAGGGATTTGCGCTCGCACAGGTCAACGCGGCTTTCATGCATCTTGAAGGCGATGGCGTACCGAAAAATCTCGAAGCCGCCGCCTTCTGGTTTCATTCAGCCGCACGCGCGGGCAGCCCAATCGCGCAATATAATCTCGCCGTGATGTATGAGCGGGGAACGGGTGTCGAAAAAGATTTGCCCAAGGCGCTTGGCTGGTATGCGCTGGCGGCACGGTCCGGCAGCCAGCCTGCGATCGACCGGCTCGCCATACTTGTGCCCTCGCTCGATGGGCCAAAGGCGCCGCAGCGGGCTGAAGCGCCTGTAGTGAACGTCCTGCCCGCACCGCAGCCGAGCCCTTCAGCGGAGCAGCCTGCGCCCGCAGCCCCGGTAGCGCCCGCTATCGTTGCTGCGCCTGCGCCGCAGGCTTCAACGCCGGAAACCCCGGCCCCCGCTGTCGCCGAACCTGCGGCGTCCGCTGCACCGCCCGCCCCGCAACCGGAGACGAACGTGCCGGGACAGACCGTGGTGCCAGATCAGGTGCCTGTGGCCGCCGAACCGCTGCCGCCGGTCTTTCAAAATCCGGAAGACAATCCGTCCGACCGCTATTGAGCGGCAGGCAACGGTTAACGAAATCGTATCGGGCGGCGCGCTAGTCTTTGCCTTTCCGCCGCCGGAGTAAGTGATTGCGCGACCCTTATGACATTCTCGGCCTCGGCCAGAACGCCAGCACCGCCGAGATCAAGGCGGCGTATCGGCGGCTCGCCAAGAAGTACCATCCGGACGCGCAAGGAGCGAAAACGGCTGCCGGGACGCAATCGCGGTTTCAGGAAGTGACGGCCGCCTATAATTTGCTGAAAGACGCAGGCGCAAGGGCGCGCCATGCGCAAACGGGCGGCCCCTTTCAGGATGCGCCTTATATGCGGCCCGGCGCTTCGCAGGAACCGATCTTTGAAACAGACATGGCGGGAAGCGCCGAGCAGAACGGGGATCTGTTTTCAGAGCTCTTCGGCGGCTTGCGCAATGCGCATAAACGCGTTTTCCGCGCGCGCGGCGAAGACCAGACCTATCGGCTCTCCGTGCCGTTTCTGGAGGCGGTATGCGGCACAAAACGGCGCGTGACGCTCAATAATGGCAAGACGCTCGACGTGCGCATTCCTGCCGGGATCGAAGACGACCAGCAAATTCGCCTGCGTGGACAGGGCGGCGAGGGTTTCGGCGGCGCACCCGCCGGCGATGCACTGATTTCCGTTGCCGTCGAGGCACACGACGCCTTCAGGCGCGACGGGCTCGATATTTATGCGACGCTTCCGATCTCGCTTCCCGAAGCGGTGCTGGGCGCGAAAATCGATGTCGAGACGGTTTCGGGTCCGGTGACGCTCTCCATTCCGGCCGGGGCAAATACGGGAACGCGGCTCCGCCTCAAGGGCAAAGGCATCGCGCCGGAGGCCGGGCGGGAAATTGGCGATCACTACGTCACGCTCGAACTCATGCTGCCTGAGAAGCCCGATTCGGCGATGCGCGACTTCGCGGCAAGCTGGGCGCAGGGCCTTTCTCATGCCCCACGAAAAAAGCCTTGAATTTCAATAAGTAAACGCCCGCACCCTTTGCGAGCGCCCGGAAATGCCGCTACGGCTTTTTGATGGACCCGACTAGTCTATTGTGTAGGATGCGCCCGATTTCCAAGGGTCACGAACAGGGTGAGGCAAGCGATGAGCGAAGCCATCATAAATACAACAGCCGTCCGCGGCGGCGGCCTGATGGCTGGCAAACGTGGCCTCATCATGGGTGTTGCGAACAACAGGTCTATCGCCTGGGGCATCGCCAAGGCCTGCGCCGATCAGGGCGCAGAAATAGCCTTCACCTATCAGGGGGAGGCGCTGCAAAAGCGCGTTGTGCCGCTCGCCGAATCCATCGGCTCGACGCTGATCCTGCCTTGCGACGTCACCAACGCCGCCAGCATGGACGCCGTGTTCGAAACGCTTGAGAAGGAATGGGGCAAGCTCGATTTCTTCGTGCACGCCATCGCCTATTCCAACAAGGACGAGTTGACTGGACGCTATATCGACACGTCGCTCGACAACTTCACCGCCAGCATGGCGATCTCCTGCTACTCGTTTGTCGCGCTTTGCCAGCGCGCCGAGAAGCTGATGACGGATGGCGGCTCGATCGCCACCCTCACCTATTACGGCTCGGAAAAAGTGATCCCGCATTACAACATCATGGGCGTGGCAAAGGCCGCGCTCGAAGCGAGTGTGCGCTATCTCTCGGTCGATCTCGGACGCAACAATATCCGCGTCAACGCCGTGTCGGCTGGCCCGATCAAGACGCTTGCCGCTTCGGGCATCGGCGACTTCCGCTATATCCTGAAGTGGAACGAGCTCAATGCGCCGCTGAAGCGGACGGTAACAATTGAAGAAGTGGGCAACACCGCGCTCTATCTCCTTTCCGATCTCGGCTCGGGCGTGACCGGCGAAGTGCTTCATGTCGATGCCGGTTATCACGTCGTCGGCATGAAGGCCGAAGATGCGCCCGATATGAGCATCGTCTGACGCCAGTCTTTCCTTTCGCGAGGCTATTGCGCCCATGTCGCACAATACGTTCGGCCATCTCTTCCGCGTGACGACCTGGGGCGAAAGCCACGGGCCGGCGCTCGGCTGCGTGGTCGATGGCGCGCCGCCGCGCCTGCCGCTGAAGGCTGAAGATATTCAGGTCTGGCTCGACAAGCGCAAACCCGGCCAGTCGCGTTTCACGACGCAGCGGCGCGAGCCCGACACGGTGAAGATCCTTTCCGGCACCTTCTTCGACGAAGACACGGGCGAGGAAGTGACGACCGGCACACCGATCTCGCTGATGATCGAGAATGTCGATCAGCGCTCCAAGGACTATGGCGACATCAAGGAAAAGTTCCGCCCCGGCCATGCGGACTACACCTACCTCGCCAAATACGGCATTCGCGATTATCGCGGCGGCGGTCGTTCGTCAGCGCGCGAAACGGCGGCGCGCGTTGCCGCGGGCGCTATTGCGCGCAAGGTTCTCCCCGGCGTGACGATCCGCGCGGCACTCGTGCAGATGGGACCGCACAAGATTGACCGCGCGAACTGGAACTGGGACGAGACGGGCAACAATCCCTTCTGGTGCCCGGACGCCAAAGCGGCTGCCAATTGGGAAGACTATCTCGACGGTGTGCGCAAGGCGGGCTCGTCCTGCGGCGCAATCATCGAGGTTGTGGCCTCGGGCGTGCCTGTGGGTCTTGGCGCGCCGATTTACGGCAAGCTCGATACGGAAATTGCGGCAGCATTGATGAGCATCAATGCGGTCAAGGGCGTCGAGATCGGCGATGGCTTTGCGGCGGCGGCCTTGTCTGGCGAGGAAAATGCCGACGAGATGCATAGCGGCAATAACGGCCCGATCTTCACATCGAACCATGCTGGCGGCATTCTCGGCGGCATTTCGTCGGGGCAGGACATTGTCGCGCGCTTTGCCGTGAAGCCGACATCGTCGATCCTTGCGCCTCGTCACACGATCACCAAATCGGGCGCCGATGCGGAGATTCAGACGAAGGGCCGCCACGATCCTTGCGTTGGCATTCGCGCTGTGCCGGTTGGGGAAGCGATGGTCGCCTGCGTGCTCGCCGATCATTTCCTGCGCCATCGCGGGCAGGTCGGCTAAGCCGCCTGTTTTTCGAACACCATGACCTTGGACAGGAATGCAGGCGTCGCTTGCGTTTGCGTCAGGCCATGCCGCGCGAAGAGTGTCGCGAAATCCTCCGCAAGATATGAATTGAAGTAGGGCTCGTGGAAGCCGATGGGGAAAAACTCGAGAAGCCCGTCGTAATTCGGCGTGTCGCCCGTTTGCAGCGCGTCGACGATGACCGCGCATCCGCCCGGCTTCAGGACGCGGGCGATTTCAGCCGCAATCACCTTGCGAATTTTCGGCGGCAATTCGTGGAAAAGATAAATGCAGGTGACGATATCTTGCGAGGCGTCGGCGAACGGCATTGTTTCCGCATTTGCCTCGACGATCGAAATATTGCGGCGATTGCCAAGACGCGACCGGGCTTCGGCAACATAGGCGGGCGAGAGGTCGAGGCCGGTAATATTGAGGCGCGGATAATTCGCCGCTACATCTTCGAGGAAACGCCCTGTGCCGCAAGCGACATCGAGCAATTGCAGCTTGCGCTGATCGCGCCCCTGAAGCGCATGGGCGAGCGGCACCAGCGCCTGACGACGCATGGCGCCCGCCGTGCCGTTGAAGAGAACTTCGACCTGCGTGTCGTAAAGCTTTGCGGATTCTCGCGAGAACCAGCCGCCGGTCTGATAGTGAAAATTCTGCAGATAGTAGCGCGGGTAGCGCGCTCGCAATTCGTCTGTCAGCACTTCGGAATGAGCGCGCGAGAGGCGGCGCTCGTCAACCTTGCGCGCGTCCTTGAAGAAACGGATGCTTGCGGCAAGCGCATCGGATGGCGCGGCAAGACCGTCGGGCGCGCGGTATAAGCCTTCCTCGATGTTCTTCCAGTCACGCTCGAAAAGCGCGCGCATGCCGGCAACAAGGCCTTGCCAGCCGGGCACTTTTCCCTGCACCGATACTGGCGCCTCGCCGGGCGGCACCAGCGGCCCGCGCATGCGATTGACGGCGAGGTAATGGCCGACATACCAGGCGACGCGCGCGCCCTGCCCGAGCCCGTAACCGATCCTTGAAAGCGGGCCTGCCATCGCGGCTCACTCCTTTCGGAAGATTCCCACCAGTTCAATATGCGGCGACCAGAGAAATTGGTCTACCGGCGTCACGCGTGTGAGCTTGTACCCACCATCGACCAATGTGCGGGCATCGCGTGCGAATGTGGCGGGATTGCAGGACACGCCGATGATGAGCGGCACGGAAGATTTCGCCAGCATTTCTGCCTGCGCCGCCGCTCCGGCGCGCGGCGGATCGAAGACGACGGCGTCCGTTTTCAAAAGCTCTGACGCATGTATGGGACGGCGAAAGAGATCGCGCGTCACAAGATCCACAGGCTTCAAGCCGAGGGCCGGACCTTGCATGCGCAAGGCGCGATCGAGCGCGGCAATCTGTTTGGCTTCGCCTTCGACGGCGAGCACGGCGCTGCGTTTGGCCAGCGCTGCCGTGAAGGTGCCGCAACCGGCAAAGAGATCGGCAACGCGCTTTGCGTCGCCCACCGCTTCAAGCACGAGACGCACAAGGGTCGCTTCGCCTTCGACGGTTGCCTGCAAAAAGGAGTCGGGCGGCGGCGCGACACTCAGGCCGGAGAAAGTGACGAGAGGGATGCGGCGTTCGGCGAGAATGTCGCCATCCCAGGTAAGGCGCGCGAGATTTACCGCGGCGGCGCGTTTTGCAAGTTCGGCACGGAGCACGCCGTCGGGCGCTTCCTTGCCGCCGCTGACGGCGACATCAAGACCGGCATCGGTCGCCGTGACCGCGAGAGACGCGCGGCCCTTGCGCGACAGACCCGGCTCGACAAGATGCGCGAGGTCGGCAAACGCGCTTTCGATTTCCGGGACGACGAGCGGGCATTCCTGAATGGCAATGATCGTATGGCTGGCGCGCCCGTAATAGCCGATCGTTACGCCCTTCTTCGTGCGCGTCGCGGCGAAGCTCGCGCGGCGACGGCTGCGCGGCGTTGCGGGGACGAGCGGATCGACATCGCAATCCAGCCCGCGCGCATTGAGAGCGGCAGTAACCTGAAGGCGCTTCCATCCGGCGTAGGACGCCATCTCCATGTGCTGAAGCGTACAGCCCCCGCAAATGCCGAAATGCTTGCATGGCGCAGCCACACGCTCCGACGAGGCTTCCAGAACCTTGAGAAGCTCCGCCCTGCCCTCACCACTCGGCCGAACGAGCGCGCGCTCGCCCGCGAGGGTGAAGGGAACGAAAAGCTGTCCCGTTGGCGTTTCCGCGACGCCATCACCGAGATGGCCCAGCGAAGATATTGTTACCTCGACGTCAGTCACGAGTTCTTTCCGCCGTCCAGAACGGCTGCTACGAGAAATTCCTTATTGCCGTCGCCGCCCTCGATGGGGCTGTCGGTGACGCCGAGAACGCGCCAGCCGGGCATTGCGCCGAGCCAGGCGGCGACAGTTTCGCATACTTCTGCGTGAAGCGCCGCATCGCGCACGATGCCGCCCTTACCCACCTTGCCCGGGCCGACCTCAAATTGCGGCTTGATAAGGGCGATGAGATGCGCGCCAGGGCCTGCCAGTGCGAGGGCCGCAGGCAGCGCCTTGGTCAGGCTGATGAAGCTCACATCGGCAACGATGAGATCGACGGAACCATCAGCCAGATGGGCAGCCGTCAGATCCTTCGCGTTGAGATTTTCGAGCGATGTCACGCGCGGATCGGCGGCGAGTTCAGCGGCAAGCTGGCTGTGGCCAACGTCGACGGCGGTTACGTGCCGCGCGCCATGCGCGAGCAGGACTTGCGTGAAACCACCGGTCGAGGCGCCGATATCGAGACAGTTGAGGTTGCGCGGCTCGATGGCAAAGCTTGCCAAGGCGTGTTCGAGCTTCAATGCGCCGCGCGAGACATAAAGATGAGCGGAAGGATCGACGTCAATCGAGACATGCTCATCGACCATCTGCGAAGCCTTGGTGACGAGCACGCCATCGACATGGACGAGACTGCCCAGGATCGCGGCGCGAGCCTTGGCGCGCGAAGCGAAGAGGCCACGCTCGATCAGAAGTTGATCGAGACGCTTGCGCGTGCTGGACATGGCTGTGCTCAGACGAGCTTGGGCGCGGCGGCGCGAAGTGCGGCGAGCTCGGCGATCTCGTTTTGCAGATTGAGAGCGGAGAGCGCCGTCTCGACCATCGAAGGCGCGTTCAGCCCGGCAAGGTCATACATCTTCTCCGGCTTGTCCTGATCGATGAACGTGTCGGGGAAATGCATCGGACGCACCTTCAACCCGCGATCGAGAGCGCCGGAACGTGCGAGATAGTCGAGAACCTGCGAGGCAAAACCGCCGACCGAGCCCTCTTCCGCGATGATGAGGACCTCATGCTCGCGGGCGAGGCGCGCGATCAACGCTTCATCGATGGGCTTTGCAAAGCGCGCATCGGCAACCGTCGTCGAAAGGCCGAGTGCGGCAAGCTGGTCTGCCGCCTTCATGGCTTCGGCGAGGCGCGTGCCAAGCGAAAGGATCGCCACTTTCGTCCCTTCACGGATGATGCGGCCCTTGCCGATTTCAAGCGGCGTACCGATGGCGGGCATTTCGAGGCCGACACCTTCGCCGCGCGGATAGCGGAAGGCGGAGGGGCGGTCGTCGATTTCAACGGCTGTCGCGACCATGTGCTTCAACTCCACCTCCTCGGCGGCGGCCATGACAATGAAGTCCGGCAGGCAAGCGAGATAGGCGACGTCGAAGGAGCCCGCATGGGTCGGACCATCCGCGCCGACGAGGCCGGCGCGGTCGATGGCGAAACGGACCGGCAGACGCTGGATCGCGACGTCATGGACGACCTGATCGTAGGCGCGCTGCAGGAAGGTCGAATAGATGGCGCAGAAGGGCTTGAAGCCTTCTGTCGCAAGGCCCGCCGCGAAGGTCACGGCATGTTGCTCGGCGATGCCGACATCGAAGGTACGCTTGGGGAAGCGCGCGCCGAAATGATCAAGGCCAGTGCCCGAGGGCATTGCGGCTGTGACGGCGACGATCTTGTCGTCGCGCTCGGCATGGGCGATGAGGCTGTCTGCGAAGACGCGCGTATAGGACGGTGCGTTCGCCGCCGCCTTGGCTTGTGTGCCGGTGATGACGTCGAACTTCGCGACGCCGTGATATTTGTCGTCGGCGGCTTCGGCAGGCGCATAGCCCTTGCCCTTCTGCGTCACGACATGAACGAGGATCGGCCCCTCGCCCGCGTCGCGGACGTTTTTCAGCACGGGCAGAAGATGGTCGAGATTATGACCGTCGATGGGGCCAACATAATAAAGGCCGAGTTCTTCGAAGAGCGTGCCGCCGGTCGCCATGCCGCGCGCATATTCCTCGGCGCGGCGCGCGCTTTCCTCAATGCCTTTGGGGAAAAGCTTGGCGATCTGTTTGGCGAGGTCGCGGACGGAGCGATAGGCGCTGCCGGAAATCAGGCGCGCGAGATAGGCGCTCATGCCGCCGACGGGAGGCGCAATCGACATGTCGTTGTCGTTCAACACGATGATGAGGCGGCTATCCATCGCGCCCGCATTGTTCATGGCCTCATAGGCCATGCCCGCGCTCATCGCGCCGTCGCCGATGACCGCGACGACGTTGTTCTTGCCGCCCTTGAGATCGCGGCCAACGGCCATGCCGAGGCCAGCGGAAATCGAGGTAGATGAGTGGGCTGCGCCAAAGGGGTCGTATTCGCTTTCGGCGCGCTTGGTGAAACCGGACAGGCCGCCCGGCTGGCGCAGCGTGCGGATACGGTCGCGGCGGCCGGTCAGAATTTTATGCGGATAGGCCTGATGACCGACGTCCCAGATGAGGCGATCTTCGGGCGTATTGAAAATATAGTGGAGCGCGACGGTGAGCTCGACGACGCCGAGGCCCGCGCCGAGATGCCCGCCCGTGACCGAAACGGCATCGATCATTTCGGCGCGCAATTCATCCGCAAGCTGACGAAGGTCGGATTCCGGCAAGGCGCGCACATCGGCGGTGCTCGCAATGCGATCAAGCAGGGGCGTATGCAGTTTATTGTTCAAAACGTACCTCGGCCGCGGCCGGTCCTCCCCGGACTATCCGGCGGCTCAGTTGCGACGGTTTATAACGAAACGTGCCGCCTCACGCAAAAGGTCTGCTTTTTCGTCAAATAAATCAAGATGTTGGATCGCCTGATCGGAGAGCATCCGGGCCTGATCCCGGGCCCGTTCGAGCCCCAGGATCGAGACGAAGGTGGCTTTTCCGGCCTTCTCATCCTTGCCCGGCGACTTGCCTATCACGGCCGCCTCACCCTCCACATCAAGCAAATCGTCCGCAATCTGGTAAGCGAGCCCCAGATTGTGTGCATAAGCGTGGAGCGCGTGGAGCGCTTCATCAGAGGCGCGGCCGAGCACGGCGCCCGCTTCGCTTGAAAAAGCGATGAGAGCGCCCGTCTTCAGGCGTTGAAGTCGGGTAACCGCGCCGATATCGAGGGACTGGCCCTCGCTTGCGAGATCGATCATCTGGCCGCCGACCATGCCGCGCGCGCCTGCCGCTTCAGCGAGACGGCGCACGAGATCGAGGCGCACCTCGCTCAGCTCATGCGTGCCGCCATCGGCGAGAATTTCAAAGGCAAAGGTCAGCAATGCGTCGCCTGCGAGTACGGCTGTCGCCTCGTCATATTTGTGATGCACGGTCGGCTGGCCACGGCGAAGATCGTCGTCATCCATACAAGGAAGATCGTCATGGACGAGCGAATAGGTGTGGACGCATTCGACGGCGGCGGCGACGCGCAGCGCAGAGGCGCTATGCACGCCGAACAGCTTTGCGCTTTCGCAGACGAGAAAAGGCCGAAAACGCTTCCCACCGACCAGCACCGCATAGCGCATTGCTTCGAAAACGCGCGCTTCGGGCCCATCGGCGCGAGGCAGCAGCGCATCAAGCGCAGCTTCGACGTTGACCTGCGAACGGGTCATGGCGGCGTCGAATGCGGATGCGCGATTTGCAGTCATACAGGATCGGCCGTTTATTCGACGTCGAGCGGCGCTGTGCCGGTGGGCTCGCCGCCCGCCGAAAGCGTGATCTTCTCGACTTTGGCTTCGGCGGCCTTGAGGCGCGCTTCGCAATGGGCCTTCAGCGCGGTGCCGCGCTCATAAAGCTCGATCGATTTTTCAAGCGGCGCTTCGCCGGATTCAAGCTGGCTGACGATCTTTTCGAGTTGCGCCAGCGCATCCTCGAAGCTCAGCTTTTCGATATCGGCAGTCGACGATGCCATATTGTTTCTCCCCGGAGATCAGGCAGCGAGCTGGAGCGCCCGGACATGCGACCGCGTACTGGCAGCCAGTGCGGCCAAGTCATAACCGCCCTCAAGCGTTGAGACAACGCGGCCGTTGCAAACCTTGTTGGTCAAACGCACCAGCTCGGCCGTCACCCAGCCGTAATCATCTTCCGAAAGCCGCAAATTGGCGAGCGGATCGGCAGCATGGGCATCGAAACCCGCCGAAATGAAGATGAAACCGGGTTCAAATTGCGCCAGAGCGGGCAGAATTTTATCGGCAAAAGCCTCGCGGAATTCCGTCGAACCGGCACCGGGAGGCAGGCAGGCGTTCAATATATTGCCAAGGCCCCGCTCGCCCGCACGGCCCGTGCCGGGATAAAGCGGCCATTGGTGGGTCGAGGCGTAGAATAGGTTCGGGTCCGTTTCGAAACAGGCCTGCGTGCCGTTGCCGTGGTGAACGTCGAAATCGATGACGGCGACACGGGCGAGCCCATAAGCATCGCGCGCGTGAAGCGCGCCGATGGCGACATTATTGAACAGGCAGAAGCCCATCGCCTGATCGGGTTCGGCGTGGTGGCCCGGCGGGCGGATGGCGCAGAAGGCGTTGCGGGCGCGGCCTGCCATGATTTCGTCCACGGCATAGGTCACCGCCCCTGCCGCACGCAGGGCCGCTTCAGCGGATCCCGGCGACATGGAGGTGTCGGCATCGACGCGGCGAAAGCCGCTTTCAGGCGCGCCGTTCAATATGGTTTCGATATGGATCGGCGGATGGACGCGTTCGATCTGCTCGATCGTGGCGCGCGGCGCTTCGACGCGCATCAGCAGCGCGAATTCCTCGGCATCGAGCGCACCGAGCACGGCGCGCAAGCGATCCGGGCATTCGGGATGGCCGGGCGGCACCTCATGTTCGAGGCAGGCCGAGTGAGTGACGAGGAGGGTTTCCATAAACGGGACCAAAACGGGAGGCGGAGTGCGCGAGTGTAGCACTCATCAGCCCCCGCTTCGAGGCGCGACCACCCGCCGCAGGGGCGGCAGGCGAAGTGTCAGGCCCGCTGGTACCAATCGACACCCTTTTCATTGCGGGTGACGGTGGCGGCTTTGCGGCCGATGAGGCAATTCAGATGGGCGAGGCTTTCGCCGGTGGCCATGAAGAAGACTTCCGGGCCGATCTTGCGCTTGAAGAGCGCGGGGAAAACGTCGATGGCGCGCTTGGGCTCGGCCAGCATGTCGTGGAGCTTCGATAACCCGTCTTCATGGCCCGCGATCAACTGCGTCAGACGAGCGTGAAGGCCATAGAAAGGCTCGTTATGGGCGGGCAGCACCAGCACATCGTCGGGCAGATTGGCGCGGAGACGGTGGCAGCTATCGATCCAGTCCTGAAGCGGATTGTCATGCGCCTCCGTGGGGTGAACGCTGACATTCGACGAAATGCGCGGTAGCACCTGATCGCCCGAAATCAGGATCTTCGCCTCTTCGCTATAGAGGCAGACATGCTCCGGTGCATGGCCGGAGCCGATGACGACGCGCCAGTTGCGGCCACCGATTTGCAGTTCGTCATTTTCCTTCAGTCGACGGAAGACATCCGGCAGGCGTGAGACGTGTGAACCGAAGCCGCCGAAGCGTTTCTTGTAGCTCTCCAGCCCGCGCTCGCCCATGCCTGCGCCGCGATAGAAATCCAGCGCTTCCTGCGGCGCTTCACGGCCCGTATCGAGGACCAGCGAACGGCACATCAGGAAGTCGGTGCGCGACATGTGAAGCTCGACGCCGAATTTGCGCGTGATCCAGCCCGCAAGGCCGACATGATCGGGATGCAGATGGGTGACGATGACGCGGGTGATCGGCTTGCCCTTGAGGCTATTTGCGAAAATCTCGCGCCAGAGGGTTTTTACTTCATCGGTGGCGACGCCGGTGTCGACGAGCGTCCAGCCATCGTCTTCCTCGATCAGCCAGAGATTGATGTGGTTGAGCTGAAAGGGCAGCGGCATGCGCACCCAATAGATACCGGGCGCGGCCTCCATCAACTCTCCCGGTTCGGGGATACGAGTCAGCGGATAGCGCAATGCGCCTTCTTCATGCTGGGCCAGGGAAACGTCGGACATGCGCCTACTCTCAACAATTGCGGCCCGACTGCGAACCGCCCATCCGTGATAGGCGCGTCATCGCGTCAGGTCAAACAACGGCATTTATCCCAAGCTCGACGCTGGGGAAGATCACCCGGCCAGCGCATCCGCTTCCAGCGCGAAAAGGGCCGCCGCACCGGAGGTGGCGGGCGCAAGAAGGCCGAGGCTCGCAGGCAGCACATGCTCGGCATAGAAGCGGGCAAGGGCAAGGCGCGCGGGCGGGAACGGGTTTTCACCCGGCATGGTGACCAGCGCGGCGCGGGCGAGAAAGTGGCCGCCCGCAACGGTGCCGATGAGGCGCAGATAGGGCGCGGCACCAGCAAGGCAATCGTCGGGCGCGCCCCTCAGTTTTGCGAGCATGTAGTCCGTCGCCTTGTCGAGCGCGGCAATGCCCGCATCGAGCGACACACCTATGGCGATCATCTCCGCATTGTTCGAGGCGTGAGAAAGCGCTGCCGTCTCTTTCATTTCGGCGATGAAGGCGCGAACGACTTCGCCATTGCCGAGCGGCAGCTTGCGCGTGACGAGGTCGATCGCCTGAATGCCGTTCGTGCCTTCATAGATCGGCAGGATGCGGGCATCGCGATAATATTGCGCCGCGCCGGTTTCTTCGATGAAGCCCATGCCGCCATGGATCTGCACGCCGATGGACGCAACTTCGCAACCTATGTCGGTGGAGAAGGATTTTGCGATGGGCGTCAGAAGATCGGCACGGACCTGACCCTTTTCGCGCGTCTCCTTGTCTGCACCATGATGGGCGGTGTCGATGGCAACCGCGTTCGCATAGCAGATGGCGCGGGCGGCCTGCGTCATCGACTTCATGGTAAGGAGCATGCGGCGTACATCGGGATGCTCAACAATGGGGGCCATTTCGCCGGGCGCAAGCGTCGAGCCCGTGGGCCTGCCCTGCTTGCGCTCCTGCGCGT
>NZ_JBASBH010000036.1:0-16218 GCF_049651025.1 Parvibaculum sp.
CTTCAAACCCGTTCATTCTGGGTTCAGGTGGAAAGCCGCAATCTGTTTCCACGACGATCTCGACGCCTCCTCGATCGAGATACGTGGAAATCAAATGTGGAAGGAACGATCCATGTCCAAAATGCGCAATACAATCCTCGCCGCCGCTCTCATCGCTCTCGCGCCGGGCATCGCCCTGGCTGCCGACGCAGGCGCCGCCGCGACCATTGATGCCGGTACAACCGCGCCCGCCATTGAAGCGCCCGCCACAGGCGCGGCGGCTGAAGCTGCCGTGAAAGTGGAAGATGCCGTGAACTCCGACACTGCGGCGACGACCGAAGACAGCGTCAAGGCAGAAGCTGGTGCCGCGGGCACGACCGCCCCGGCGACGGACAAGTCAGCCGAGTAATCCTTCACCATCGAGACTGAACGCCGGCCTCTCCCTCAGAGCGCCGGCGTTTTCTTGTGCCTGCACACGCGCTAGGCTGGCGCAAAGAGCTGACCAGAGGGGGCGCGTTTGATTGTCATCACCGGCCGAATGAAAATTCCCGACGCCAACAGGAAAGCATTTTTCGATATCTCCGAGCGTCAGGTGACGCTCTCGCGCGAGGAAGATGGCTGCCTGTCTTATTCCCTCTTTGAAGATGCGATGGAACCGGGGATTTTCTTCTTCTATGAAGAATGGAAAGACCGGACGGCGGTCGATTTCCATTTCGCGCAAGCCTATTGCCTCGATTTCGTGAAGCATCTGCGCAAACTCACCGACGGCGACGCCGACATGAAAATCCGCACCATTGCGCCGAAGAACGCACCGTAAAGCCGCGGGTTACCAATTCGTAATCAACACCCTCGCGCTTTTTAAGTTCCGTTCACGTCACGTTTATCTTTGAGGACATAAGCTTCTCTCACGCTGTTCATCAGCGTGGTGCAAACCATAAGGCGGAGCCCCGGCAAGCCAAGTGCCCCGGCCTATCTCCTCCTCGATATAAGGTCCGCGTTTCTCCTCAGAACGCGGGCCTTTTTTATGCGAATTCCTATTCCGGCGTATGACAGACAGCCTCGATATTGTGGCCGTCCGGATCGAACACGAAAGCACCGTAGTAATTCGGGTGATAATGCGGCCTGAGTCCCGGCCCGCCATTGTCGCGTCCGCCCGCCTTCATGGCCGCCGTATGAAACGCATCGACCGCCCCGCGCGTATCGGCGCGGAAAGAGACATGAAGCTTGGGCGAGGGACGCCCCGCACCATCGATCCAGAAATCAGGCTTCGGTGCAACGCCGAAACCGCAAACGCCGATGCCGCCCGTATGCTCCTTCGGCACGACCATCAAAGGGGCATAGCCCAGCGGCGCCAGCGCCGCCTCGTAAAAGGCTTTCGATTTTTCGTAATTCGTGACGCTCAAGCCTACATGATCGAGCATGGGGTCCTCCGTTGCTTCCATCTGTGGCGAGGTGCAGCATAGGCCCGAGATCGCGGCACGGACAACCGAGGAACCAGATGTCTTACATGCGATTGCTGATCGTCGTCGCAGCCGCAGGCTTGCTGTCGGGCTGCTTTGTCTCAAAGACGCCGCTCTTCACGCCCGCCGACGCTGATTATCCGATTGCGGACGGTGCGCGCTTCACGGTCTGGAAAATCGACCCCCTCGGCAAACGCATCGACGGCGCACCCGACCACCTGACGGTGACGCGCGACGGCGCAGATTATGTCTACACATTGCAAGACGAGAAGCCCGTCAAAGGCTTGACGGACGACATAGGTAACGGCTTCTTCATCGCCCTCTCGCGCGACATGACAAAACCCGGCGAGACGAGCTACGCGCTCTTTCACAATACGGGCACCAAATGGCTGCGCTACGCACCCGTTTGCAGCGACTTCGCCCGCCTCGCGGCAGAGCACGGGAAATCCCGCGCGGATTTTCATATCGAGCCGAGCGGCAACGATTGCGCGTTCAAGACCTATGCCGATTTGAAAGCCGCCATGATGTTCGAGGCGCGATATGGAACGCCGAATGCGGAGTATGTGGCGGAGTGATACTGCTCACCCCTTCGTCGCGGTTGGACCCGCACCCTCACCACAAATAGATGCGTCGTCCCGGCACTTGTTGCCGGAATCCACCTGCAGCTTCAAACCGTGGCTCGGCCCAATGGATTCCGGGGACAAGCCCGGGGATGACGCCATAGGCTGATCGAACCGCATACAAAAAGGCCGCCCGATGAGGCGGCCTTTTGCATTTCGTTCAACGCGGAAGATCACGCCTGGCGTTCGACCATCATCTTCTTGATTTCGGCGATGGCCTTGGCGGGGTTGAGGCCCTTGGGGCAGGCCTTCGCGCAGTTCATGATCGTGTGGCAACGATAGAGCTTGAAGGGGTCTTCAAGATTGTCGAGGCGTTCGCCCTTGGCTTCGTCGCGGCTGTCGGCGAGCCAGCGGTAGGCCTGCAGGAGCGCGGCGGGGCCGAGATAGCGGTCGCCATTCCACCAATAGGATGGGCAGGACGTCGAGCAGCAGGCGCAGAGAATGCACTCATAAAGACCATCAAGGGCTTCGCGTTCCTCGTGGCTCTGCTTCCATTCCTTCTCGGGCTCCGGCGACTTCGTGTGCAGCCAGGGCTCGATCGAGGCGTGCTGCGCATAGAAGTTGGTCAGGTCCGGCACGAGATCCTTCACGACCTGCATATGCGGCAACGGATAGACCTTCACATCGCCCTTGCACTCGTCGATGCCCTTGGTGCAGGCGAGCGTGTTCTGCCCGTCGATATTCATCGCGCAGGACCCGCAAATACCCTCGCGGCAGGAGCGGCGGAAGGTCAGCGTCTGGTCGATCTCGTTCTTGATCTTGATCAGCGCGTCGAGAACCATCGGCCCGCACTTGTCGAGATCGACTTCATAAGTGTCGATGCGCGGGTTCTTGTCGTCGTCGGGCGACCAGCGATAGACGCGAAAATTCTTCACGCGCGTCGCGCCCGCCGCCTTGAAGGTCTTGCCTTCGACGGGACGGGAATTTTTCGGCAGAGATAGTTGAACCATGATCGAACCCTTTGCGTGTCAGTAGACGCGCGCTTTCGGCTTGATGTAGTCGATGTCGGACGACATCGTATAGGCGTGCACCGGGCGATAATCGACAGTGGGCTTCCCCGTCTGGCCATCGACCCAGCAAAGCGTGTGCTTCATCCAGTTGGCGTCGTCGCGATCGGGGAAGTCTTCGCGGGCATGCGCGCCGCGGCTTTCCTTGCGACCGACCGCACCTTCGACGGTCGCAACCGCCTGGACGATCAGATTGTCGAATTCAAGCGTCTCGATGAGGTCCGAGTTCCAGACGAGCGAGCGGTCGGTGACGCGAATATCTGTAATCTGCGAGAAGACTTCGGCAATACGCTTGCGGCCCTCTTCCAGCGTCTCGCCGGTGCGGAAGACAGCGACGTCATCCTGCATCGCGCGCTGCATGCGGCCGCGAAGTTCCGCCGTCGGCGTCGAGCCACTGGCATTGCGGAAACGGTCGAGACGCGCGATTGAATTGTCGCCCGCGCCCTTCTTGAATTCCGGCTGGCGCGCATTCGGCTGAACAAGTTCCGCTGCCCGAAGGCCCGCCGCGCGGCCGAAGACCACGAGATCGATGAGCGAATTGGAGCCGAGACGATTGGCGCCGTGAACGGAAACGCAGGCCGCTTCGCCGATAGCCATGAGGCCGGGAACGACCGTGTCGGGATTGCCGTCTTTGAGCGTCAGCACTTCGCCGTGATAATTCGTCGGAATGCCGCCCATATTGTAATGGACCGTCGGCAGCACCGGGATCGGCTCCTTCGTCACATCGACGCCCGCAAAAATGCGCGCCGATTCCGAAATACCGGGCAGACGCTCGGCAAGAATCTTCGGATCGAGATGATCGAGGTGCAGGAAGATGTGGTCCTTGTTCGGACCGACGCCGCGACCTTCGCGGATTTCGATCGTCATGGCGCGCGAAACAACGTCGCGCGAGGCAAGGTCCTTCGCGGAAGGCGCATAGCGCTCCATGAAGCGCTCACCCGTCGAATTGACGAGATAGCCGCCTTCGCCGCGCGAGCCTTCGGTGATGAGGCAGCCGGAGCCGTAAATGCCCGTCGGATGGAACTGCACGAATTCCATGTCCTGCAGCGGCAGGCCGGCGCGCAGCACCATCGCATTGCCGTCGCCCGTGCAGGTATGGGCCGAGGTCGCCGAGAAATAGGCGCGGCCATAGCCGCCGGTCGCGAGAATCACGAGCGCGGCGCGGAAACGGTGGATTTCGCCGCTCGCCATGTCGATGGCGACGACGCCACGGCAGACGCCTTCCTCATCCATGATGAGGTCGATGGCGAAATATTCGATGTAAAACTCGGCATTGTGGCGCACAGACTGGCCGTAGAGCGTATGCAGCATCGCATGGCCGGTACGGTCGGCGGCGGCGCAGGTGCGCTGCGCAATGCCTTCGCCGAAATTCGTCGTCATGCCACCAAAGGGGCGCTGATAGATCTTGCCGTCTTCGGTACGGCTGAAGGGCACGCCGAAATGCTCAAGCTCATAAACGGCGGTCGGCGCGTGGCGGCAGAGATATTCGATGGCGTCCTGGTCGCCGAGCCAGTCGGAGCCCTTGACCGTGTCGTACATGTGCCAGCGCCAATCGTCCGGCCCCATATTGCCGAGCGAGGCCGCGACGCCGCCCTGCGCTGCAACCGTGTGGCTGCGCGTCGGGAAAACCTTGGTGATGTTCGCGGTCTTGAGGCCCTTCTCGACGCAACCCAAAGTCGCGCGAAGCCCCGCGCCACCCGCACCGACGACGACGACGTCGAAGGTGTGGTCGATGAAGGTATAGCTCTGCGATGCCGCCATGATCTTGTCTCGACGCGTTAAATCAGGAACCGAAACCGATCTTGAGCGCCGCGTAAACGCAGGCAAGACCGACGGCATAGGAGAAGAAAGTATTGGCGATGAGCGTGAAGTGCTTCAGCCCCTCGGATATCACATAGTCTTCGATGACGATCTGCATGCCGATGCGCATATGCACAATGGCGGCGCCGATAAGCGCAAGCAGAAGGATCGAAACCAGCGGATTGGCGAGATAGCGCCGCGCCGTTTCGTAATCCGCACCCGAAAGCGCGACAATCGAAACGAGGAAGAAAATGGCAAGCGGCGCAATGGCAAGCGCCGTCAGGCGCTGGCGCGAATGGTCCCGCGTACCGGATTTTGCCGAGCCGAGGTGCTGCACCTTGGCGAAGGGCGTACGCATATCATTTTTTGCCGAACCGGACATCAGAGCGCCCCCCGCAAACCGTAAGCCGCGACCCAGACGATAACCGTCAGCACAAACCCGCCGATCAGGGCCGCCCAGCTGATGATGTCGGCCGTCTTCAGATTGAAGGCGACAATCGCATCCCAGAAGAAATAGCGGATGCCGCTCAGCAGGTGATGAATAAGCGCCCATGTGAAGCCGAAGAGGACGAGCTGGCCGATCCACGACCCGGCAACGTTCTGGAAGACGGCATAGGCATCAGGCCCCGTCGCGGCGGCAATGAGCCACCAGGCGAGAAGCGCGGTGCCGAAGTAAAGGCCCATGCCTGTGATGCGATGCACGATCGACATGAACATCGTGATCGTGAATCGATAAATCTGTAGATGCGGCGAAAGCGGACGCTCGACCTGTCGCGGTGCAGCCATTTCTTGATTCCCGGAATTACGTCGGGCTGGTGGGTTAGTTGTTGTTTATCGCGCGTTGCCGATGAAGGCAAATGCGGATACGCACATAATATTATCTATTTTGAGAACGGTTCGCACATGCGAGGTGGGTAACGCTACGTCACGATGCCGAGAACAGCCGAGCGCAACATTTGTCGCGCAAAATCAGAGCGCCATATCGGGCACGCCGAAACCGAGATCGATCCACTGCCAGACGGTGGAATGCTCGATGCGCTTCACCGTCGGCACATCCTTGCCCGGCCGATGCTGGCGCGTAACGAACACAAGAATATGATCGGCCTCGGCTGCATTTTTCGCGATGGGCAGGATCGTGTATTCAAACCACGCTTCGTCGCCGTCCTCGGTCTGCACAGGCGTATATTGCCAAAGACCGCAAGGCTGCTGAAGGCAGGCCATGACACATGCATGAGCCCCTTCCTTGATCGCCGGATCGACAAGATCGAGATAGTCCATCCCGGTGATTTCAAATCCCAGCAGATCGAAAAACCCCGACCCGCTCAATCTGAACGGCAATGATTGGGATTTCGGATCGGGCTCAATGATCGCCATCTGGGCTGCGAACTTCGCAAACTGCTTCAGCCCGATCGCGTCGCGGCTTGCAACAGGCGCCGTGCCCCTCGCAATCTTCCAGCCATCCTCAAAAGCAATGCTTTCGGCAGTGCGCACACGGGGCTGAGAAAGCGCGTGGGAACCCTGATCTGGATGCGACTGAAACATGACACCTCTGAGCTTTGCCTGTCGGCGATGGCACTCTCCATCGCAACGCAGTACAGGACTTATCCTCGTGGCATCAAGACCCAATAGTCGAGATCGAGGACAACCCCATCAGCATAGCCTTTCTCCAGCGCACCGGGAAAGTCCGTGCAGGGCAGGTTTTTCGTCGCAATAGTGCATACGCGCAATGCGCCTATATCGCTGCGTCCGGCGAGCGGCGCTTTTTCCACCACCTTCGACCAGGCAAAGATCGTATCGCCTGCAAAACATGGCGCCACATGACGCCCGCCATTGATCGCGGAGACGAGAACGGCATTGGCCAGGCCGTTGAAAGAAAGGGCGCGCGCAAGCGAGATGACGTGACCGCCATAAATCAGGCGGCGACCAAAACGACCCTGCCCTTCGGTGAACTGATTGAAATGAACCTTCGCCGTATTCTGATAGAGGCGCGTCGCCATCATGTGCTCGGCTTCCTCGATCGTGATGCCGTCGACATGATCGATCTTCTCGCCCACCTCGTAATCGTCCCAGAGATGGGGCGAACCCGACGCTGCTATGTCGAAACTCCTGAAGTCCGTGCCCGCCGGAACAAAAAGACTGCCGGCGTCAACAGCAGCGGGGAGCTTGGGCACATCCGTAACCGGCGCGGCGCTTGCCTTGTCGCGTTTGCGCACCATCACCCAGCGCACATAGTCAAGAACGATCTCTGCCTTCTGGTTGCGCCCGGTCGAGCGCACATAAACGACGCCCGTGGCGCCGTCTGAATTTTCCTTCAGGCCAATGACCTTCGAGATCGTCGAAAGCGTATCGCCGGGAAAGACAGGCTTATGAAAGCGGCAATCGGCATAGCCAAGATTGGCAACCGCATTGAGCGAAATATCCGGCACGGTCTTGCCGAAAACGACATGAAAAGCGAGCAGGTCATCGACGGGCGATTGCGCAAAGCCTGCCGCGCGCGCCACCTCGTCGGAGGATTGCAGACTGAAGCGTGAACCGAACAACGCCTGATATAGCGCGCGATCTCCCTCGTTCAGCGTGCGTGGCGTCGCATGGGTGAGCACCTGCCCGACCTTGAAATCCTCGAAGAAGTTTCCAGCGTTGGTCTTCGTCATGCCTCAAGCTCCGCGATAGCGTCCGCAATGGCGACGGTACGCTTGGCAATTTCAGCATGAAGTATCTCGACCATGCGGCCATCGACTTTCAGCACACCCTTGCCCTTGTTTTCGGGCAATTCGAATGCGTCGATAGTCTTCCGTGCAAAGGCAACCGTTTCAGGATCGGGCGAGAAAACCGTATTGCAAGGCAGAACCTGACTCGGATGAATGAGCGTCTTGCCGTCAAAGCCCATATCGCGGCCCTGTTCGCAAACGGCGGTAAAGCCTTCCTCATTCTTGATGTCGTTATAAACGCCGTCGAGAATGACGAGGCCATATGCGCGCGCCGCAATCACCGAAAGGCCGAGCGATGCAAGCATCGGCACACGATCAGGCGTATGCGCCGCACGAAGCTCCTTCGCAATATCGTTTGTCCCCATGACCCAGAGCGTCATGCGCGAGCCGAGCGCCCGCGCCTGCTCCGCGATCGCCTGAATATTGAGGATCGCCAGCGGCGTCTCGATCATGCACCAGAGTTGCAAGCTCGCACTTGCCCCCGCTTGCGTGAGCGCCGCTTCGGCCCGTGCAACATCGTCGGCTGAATTGATCTTCGGCACGAGGATCGCATGCGGCTGCACGGCAACCGCCGCCTTGATGTCGTCCATGCCCCAGGGCGTATCGAGACCGTTCACACGAATGGCGATTTCACGCTTGCCATATCCGCCTGCCTTCACCGCGGCAACGACCTGCGCGCGCGCCTCTTCCTTGGCATCGGGCGCAACGGCGTCCTCCAGATCGAGGATAAGCGCATCGGCGGGAATATCGCGCGCCTTCTCCATCGCCCGGGCATTCGACCCCGGCATGTAGAGGACGCTGCGACGCGGACGGGCGGACAAATTGGACATGCAGGCTCCCAACACTTTAGGCTTCTCGTGCCCGGCTTTCTTTAAGCTCTCGCGCACGCGAAAGGGACACTATAAATCTTGGAACCGATAGTGAAGCGGATTCAGGCGGCGGGGGCCATGAGGAAGATGAATGGCAACAATCCTTTCCATCTCGAGCCAGGTCATTTATGGCGCGGTCGGAAATTCTGCAGCAGGCTTTGCCATTCAGCGGCTCGGCCATGAGGTCTGGGCTGTACCAACCGTTCTCCTTGCCCATCATCCCGGCTATGGCAAATATGAAGGCGGGCCGGTCGAAGCGGAATTGATCGCGAGCCTCATTGCAGCACTCGATGCGCAGGGCTGGCTGAAACGCTGCGACGCCGTGATTTCAGGTTATCTGGCCGAACCCGGTCATGCCGATGCCGTTGCCGACGCGGTGGAGCGCGTAAAGGCTGCGAACCCGGCCGCACTCTATCTGTGCGATCCGATCATGGGCGACGAGCCGAACGGGCTTTATGTCGCGCCGGAAATCGAGGCCGCCGTGAAGGAACTCGCCGCTCAGGCGGACATTCTCACGCCCAACTGGTTTGAATTCGGCAGACTGACCGGCGAAACACCGAGCGACGCGCGCGCAGCCATCGCACTTGCCAAAAGCCTCAAGGCGAAAATCGTCGCCGTGACATCGGCGCCTGCCCCGGAAGGCCGCATCGCCTGCCTCGCCGTCGATGGCAAGAAAGGCTATCGCACCGAAACATTGGTGCATAAGCCGCCGGAAGGAGGCACCGCGCCCAAGGGCACAGGCGATCTCTTCTCGGCGATTTTCCTGTCGCGCCTTCTCACCGGCAACGACGTGCCGCTCGCATTGGCGCGGGCAACCGCCTCGACAGCGGCTCTCGTCAAATCAAGCATCGAGGCGGGTCGAAGCGAACTCGCCCTCGCCCGCGATCAGGGCATGATCTGGGATCCGGGCCTGCTGCCTTCGATAGAGATTTTCTGAGAACGGCCCGAACCTCAGGCCGCTTTCTTCAGATAGCGCGCGCCGAGAATTTCCGCGATCTGCACGGCATTGAGCGCCGCGCCCTTGCGCAGATTGTCGGACACGACCCACATCGCCAGACCGTTATCGACGGTCGGGTCGCTGCGGATGCGGCTGATATAGGTCGCAAAATCGCCGACGCATTCGAGCGGCGTCACATAGCCGCCGTCCTCGCGCTTGTCGACAACGAGACAGCCGGGCGCCTCGCGCAAGATTTCGCGCGCTTCCTCATCCGAAATCGGATTCTCGAATTCGATATTGAGCGATTCCGAATGGCCGACAAAAACCGGCACACGCACGCAGGTTGCCGTGACCTTGATTTTCGGATCGAGAATTTTCTTCGTCTCGACCACCATCTTCCACTCTTCCTTCGTGTAGCCATCCTCCATGAAGACATCGATATGGGGGATGACATTGAAGGCAATCTGCTTGGTGAACTTCTTGCGCTCCACCGGATCGTTGACGTAGATCGCGCGCGTCTGCTCGAAAAGCTCGTCCATGCCTTCCTTGCCCGCGCCCGATGTCGACTGATAGGTCGAAACGATGACGCGCTTGATCTTCGCGACGTCATGCAAGGGCTTAAGCGCCACAACCATCTGCGCCGTCGAGCAATTGGGATTGGCGATGATCATTTTCTTCGTATAGCCGGCAATCGCCGCCGCATTCACTTCCGGCACGACGAGCGGCACATCGGGATCCATGCGGTACTTGGACGAATTGTCGATCATCACGCAACCCGCCGCCGCGATACGACCGGACCATTCGGCGGCAACGGTCGAGCCCGCCGACATCAGGCAGATATCGGTGCCCTTGAAGTCGTAATTTTCGAGCGCCTTCACCTTCAGGATTTTATCGCCATAGGAAACTTCCGTGCCCTGGCTGCGGCGTGAAGCGAGCGCAACAACCTCATCAGCCGGAAACTGGCGCTCTTCGAGGATGTTCAGCATCTCGCGGCCCACATTGCCCGTGGCACCGACAACGGCAACTTTGTAACCCATGTGACTTCTCCTGTGTTCCCGGCGACGGAACCTGCGGGCCTCATCCTTCGAG
This sequence comes from Parvibaculum sp., assembly GCF_049651025.1. Lineage (GTDB taxonomy): Bacteria > Pseudomonadota > Alphaproteobacteria > Parvibaculales > Parvibaculaceae > Parvibaculum. The sequence goes on from NZ_JBASBH010000036.1 coordinate 10,470, forward strand.
ATGCCGCTCTGCGGCTTCTCAGGATAAGGAACTCATACTGAACTCATCTCTCATCCCGAGACGCGCGACACAATCGCGCGTCTCGAAGAACGAGTCCTCTGCTTATCCGTTCAACCGATCCAGTTCCTTCAGGATCGCATCACCCATCTGGAGCGTACCGACCTTCGTCATGCCAGCCTGCATGATGTCGCCCGTGCGCAATCCACTGGCGAGAACGGCATCAACCGCCTTCTCCAGCAGGTCAGCACAAGCACCGCGATCGAATGTGTAGCGAAGCGCCATCGCAAAGGAGAGGATCGACGCAATCGGATTGGCCGCACCCGTGCCGGCAATGTCGGGTGCGGAACCATGCACCGGCTCATACATCGCCTTCGCCTTGCCGCTCGCATCCTTCGCGCCGAGCGAGGCCGACGGCAACATGCCGAGCGAACCCGTCAACATCGAGGCGATATCGGAGAGAACGTCGCCGAAGAGATTGTCGGTAACGATGACGTCGAACTGCTTCGGGTTGCGCACAAGTTGCATGGCGCAATTATCGGCAAGCATGTGATCGAGCTTCACATCGGAGAACTGTTCGGCATGCAGCTTGATGACTTCTTCGTACCAAAGCACGCCGGACTTCATCACATTGCGCTTCTCGACCGAGGTCACGCGATTGCCGCGCTTGCGCGCCAGCTCGAAAGCCACCGCGGCGATGCGGCGGATTTCGCTCGTCGTATAAACCTGCGTGTCGATGCCGCGACGCTCGCCATTGGGCAGGTCTTCGATGATCTTGGGTTCACCGAAATAAACGCCGCCGGTCAGCTCGCGCACGATCATGATGTCGAGGCCTTCGACGATTTCGCGCTTCAGCGACGAAGCATCCGCAAGCGCCGCAAAGCAAAGCGCGGGGCGAAGATTGGCGAAGAGCTCAAGATCCTTGCGCAGCCGCAGAAGGCCTGCTTCCGGCCGCACGTCATAAGGCACTGCATCCCACTTGGGGCCGCCGACCGCGCCGAGGAAAACCGCATCCGACTTCAGCGCCTTCTCGATCGTCGCATCCGTGATTGCAACGCCATGCGCGTCGTAGCAGCAGCCGCCGACGAGATCGCGATCGATCTCGACATCGAACTTGCGGTTCTTCGCATACCAGCCAATGACGCGTTCAACCTGACCCATCACTTCCGGGCCGATGCCGTCGCCAGCAACAATCAGGATCTTCTTCGTGCTCATCTTTCCTACTCTCGTCATTGCCGGGCTTGACCCGGCAATCCAGGATCACTTGCTCCGTGCTTGTCATTCTGGATACCCGGCCTCCTCAAAATATGAGGAGCGTCCGGGCATGACAGTCAGTCTTTGTTACAGCCAGGGCTGCTCGACAGCGTGGCGCTTTTCGTAAGTCGCAATCTCCGCGCCCTTCTTCATCGTCAGGCCGACGCCATCGAGACCTTCAAGCATGCAATGCTTGCGGAAGGCATCGATATCGAACTTGATGACGCCGCCATCGGGGCCGCGAATTTCCTGCGCCTCAAGATCGATCGTGACGACGGCATTGGAGCCGCGCTGGGCGTCATCCATCAGCTTGTCCACATCGGCTTGCGGAAGCACGATCGGCAGAATGCCGTTCTGGAAGCAGTTATTGTAAAAAATATCGGCAAAGCTCGTGGCAATGACGCAACGAATGCCGAAATCGACCAGCGCCCAGGGCGCATGCTCGCGCGACGAACCGCAGCCGAAATTCTCGCCCGTGACGAGGATCTGCGCATTGCGATAGGCGGGCTTGTTCAGCACGAAATCCGGGATCTCGTTGCCCCTGTCGTCATAGCGCATTTCATCGAACAGGTTCTTGCCGAGACCCGTGCGCTTGATCGTCTTCAGGAACTGCTTGGGGATGATCATATCAGTGTCGATATTGATCAGCGGCAGCGGCGCCGCAACGCCTGTGAGTTTATTGAACTTGTCCATCTGGCGTCTCCTCAGTTCATCTTCCGCACATCGACGAAGTGGCCGGCAATCGCAGCCGCCGCAGCCATTGCAGGCGAGACGAGATGCGTGCGGCCGCCACGGCCCTGACGGCCTTCGAAGTTGCGGTTCGACGTTGATGCGCAGCGCTCGCCGGGCTCAAGCTTGTCGGCATTCATCGCCAGACACATCGAGCAACCGGGCTCACGCCATTCAAAGCCTGCTTCGATGAAAATCTTGTCGAGGCCTTCAGCTTCAGCTTGTTCTTTCACCAGACCCGAACCCGGCACGACCATCGCATTGACCGTGGACGCAACCTTGCGGCCCTTGGCAATAACAGCAGCGGCGCGCAGGTCTTCGATGCGGCCATTGGTGCACGAACCGATGAACACGCGGTCGATCTTCACGTCCGTGATCGGCGTGCCTGCGGTCAGGCCCATATAGGCGAGCGAACGCTCCATCGCGTTGCGCTTGCCTTCATCCGCAACGAGCGCGGGATCGGGTACGCGGTCGGTGATCTTGATGACATTTTCAGGGCTCGTGCCCCAGGTGATCATCGGCGGCAGATTGGCGATGTCGAGCGTCACTTCCTTGTCGAAATGCGCGCCTTCGTCGGACGGCAGCGTCAGCCAATAGGCAGCCGCCTTCTCCCAGTTCTCGCCCTTGGGCGCCATCGGGCGGCCCTTGAAATAGGCGACGGTCTTTTCGTCAGGCGCGATGAGGCCAGCGCGCGCGCCCGCTTCAATGGTCATGTTGCAGACCGTCATGCGGCCTTCCATCGACAGATCGCGGATCGCCTCGCCTGCATATTCGATGACGTAGCCCGTGCCGCCTGCCGTGCCGATATGGCCGATGATGGCAAGCGCAATGTCCTTGGCAGTGAAGCCTTCCGGCGCCTTGCCGACGACATTGATGCGCAGGTTCTTCGCCTTCGCCTGGATCAGCGTCTGCGTGGCAAGGACGTGCTCGACTTCGGACGTGCCGATGCCATGCGCAAGCGCGCCGAATGCGCCATGCGTCGAGGTGTGGCTGTCGCCGCAAACAATGGTCGTGCCCGGCAGCGTGAAGCCCTGTTCCGGCCCGACGATATGCACGATGCCCTGACGGATGTCGTTCATCTTGAGATATTCGATGCCGAACTCTTTGGCATTGTCTTCAAGCGTCTGCACCTGGATGCGGCTCTCAGGGTCCGCAATGCCTTTCGAGCGGTCGGTCGTCGGCACGTTGTGATCGGCGACGGCGAGCGTCTTGGCAGGCGCATGGACCTTGCGGCCAGCCATGCGCAGACCTTCAAAGGCCTGCGGGCTCGTGACTTCATGCACAAGATGGCGGTCGATATAGAGAAGTCCGGTGCCATCCTCAGCCATCTCGACGAGATGCGCGTCCCAGATTTTGTCGTACATTGTACGAGGTGCCATTTTCTTTCTCCTTTTCGCGCAGGCGCTCAAGCGAGGCGTCGCGAGTATCTAGAACTCAAGTGGTGTCGGGCAGCCGAAAAACAAAAAGCGGGCCGGGGCTCGAGGCCCTGCCCGCTTTTGCTTTCTGTCCGTGAATTACGGACGAGTTCAGGCCGCGCCGGGCGTTTCGCGACGTTTGAAGTCCTGCTTCTCGACAATTCGAGCGGACTTACCGCGACGACCGCGCAGATAATAGAGCTTCGCACGGCGCACACGGCCCTTGCGGAGAACTTTGATGCTGTCCACGAGCGGGCTGAAAAGCGGGAATACACGCTCAACGCCTTCGCCGTAGGAAATCTTGCGAACCGTGAAGTTCTGATTGATGCCGCCACCGGCACGCGCGATGCAGACGCCTTCATAGGCCTGGACGCGCGAACGCTCGCCTTCGACAACCTTCACATTGACGATCAGCGTGTCGCCGGGCGCGAAATCGGGAATCTCCTTACCCGTGGAGAGCGTTCCCATCTGGTCCTGCTCAAGCTGCTCGATGATATTCATGTCTTAACCCTCGGATATGCAGGCGTCCGGATGGTCCGCGGCGGACCTTCGCGAGGATTACCTCGCCCGGAAGCGGGCTTCACTAACACACTTCAGTCGGACTTGCGACTGTCTTTGGGCCTGCTTGCGAGAAATTTCTCCCAAAGGTCAGGCCGCCTTAGCTTTGTCGTCTCTTCAGCCTGGGCACGCCGCCAGGCTTTTATCTTTCCGTGATCGCCGGAAGTCAGAACCGCCGGGATCTCGCGACCCTCAAATATCTGGGGCCGCGTGTAGTGCGGGTATTCAAGCAACCCGCTCTCGAAACTTTCATCGTCGCCCGAGGCTTCCTTGCCCATGACGCCGGGAAGAAGCCGGACGATCGCATCCAGCAGAGCCAGCGCCGCCGGCTCCCCGCCTGAAAGGATAAAATCCCCCAAGCTGATTTCTTCCATAACTCGCCCCTCGATGACCCGCTGGTCAAGCCCTTCGAAACGCCCGCAAAGAAGCGTCACGCCCGGCCCTGCCGCAAGCTCCCTGACGCGCTCCTGCGTCAGGGGTTTCCCCCGAGGGGATAAGTAAATCAATGGCTTGGCAGCGTCATGCACCGCATCGACCGCCGCCGCCACAACATCCGCCCGCATCACCATGCCGACGCCGCCGCCCGAAGGCGTGTCATCGACCGAGCGATGCTTGTCGGTCGCAAAGCCCCTTATATCCACCGCCTCAAGCTGCCAGAGATCGGCAGCCAGCGCACGGCCCGCCAGCGATACTCCAAGCGGCCCCGGAAACATCTCCGGGAAGAGCGTCAGCACCGTCGCGCGCCAGGGGCTACTCATCAGCCCCCTCCTCGAACAGCCCTCCGGGCGGATCAAGCGTGACGCGCCCGGCCTCGATATCGACGGAAGGCACATTTTCGTCGGTGAACGGCACAAGAACCGTCAGCCCGCCTTCAGGACGCGCAACCTCGATCAGATCGCCCGCCCCGAAATTCTGCACCCCGACGACACGGCCATAAACGCGCCCATCGATACCAACCGCCGCAAGTCCGATGAGGTCGGCGTAATACCAGCCCTCCTCCTCGTCCACTTTCGGCAGCCGCGCCCGGTCCACGTAAAGCTCCGTGCCCCGAAGCGCCTCGGCCTGATCGCGGTCGTTCACGCCTTCGAGCCGACAGATCACGGCATCTTTCGCCATGCCTGCCGTCTCGATCCTGAACCGCCGCGAACCGTCCTTCGTCTCGACCGGCCCGTAAGCGGCAACCGCCTGCGGATCGTCCGTGAAAGGCTTCACCTTGACGCCGCCGCGCACGCCATGCGCGCCGACAATGACGCCGAGGCAGACACGCGATGCATCAGGGCTTGCCTGGGACATGAACGCTTGACCGAAGGCTTACGCCTCGGCCGGAGCTTCCACTGCCGGAGCTGCCGCTGCTTCTTTTGCAGCTTCTTCAGCAAGACGAGCAGCTTCAAGACGCTCAAGCGCCTTCGCCTTCGGCTTCGCCTTTTCCGGATTGTTCGTCGCCTTGCGCTTCATCAGGCCGGCTGTGTCGAGGAAACGTGCAACGCGGTCCGTCGGCAGCGCGCCAACCGAGAGCCAATGCTTGGCGCGTTCGAGATCGAGCACGACGCGGTCCTTGTGGTCCTTCGGCAGGAGCGGATTGAAGGAGCCGATCTTCTCGATGAAACGGCCATCGCGCGGGCTGCGCGTGTCGGCGATGACGACGCGATAGAAGGGACGCTTCTTGGCGCCGCCACGGGCGAGTCTGATCTTGAGTGACATTGTCTTTTACCTCTTCAGTGAAACTTGAAACTTATAAAACGCATGAAATCTATTTCTTCTTGCCGCCGGCCCCCTTGGAACCGGGAAGTCCGGGG
>NZ_JBASBH010000037.1:0-72039 GCF_049651025.1 Parvibaculum sp.
ACCCCACCCTCTTCCGCCACCGCTTCGAAGCCAAAGGCAGATTCAAAACCTACCTCGCAACGATCCCCGTCAACGTCATCATGCGAGACGACCCAGCGCTGCTGGGGCTGGCGTGGGCGACGGTGGAAACCGCGCGATAGAGCATGCCGCCCAGTTTGTGGGCTCGAAGGGATTAAATGGCTAAAGATTGCTGGCCGGTTGAAATCCGAGACCCCAATTTGGTGGGGGTATGAAATTCGCGCTTATCTTCAAGAATGTTTTTGGCCGTCAAAAACTGCACACGATCGTATTTGATCCCTTGATAGGTATATTGGCCTGCCTTGGCGGCGGCCTCCCGCATGGCCTTACTGGGTTCTTGGAGAGACAAAAAACCGGCCATCTCTGTGTCCGGTTCGTGCGCTAGGACGCCGACTAAGTCGCGAACATCCGTAGGTCGCAGATTGCCGCCCTTTACGGATAATACCATCGCCTTTAGGCCAAGTGTCGTCTCGAAATACATCCGGCCATCAATTCCCTTGTCACCGGTCTTTTTCGTTGGAAATCCGCCAATACGTTCAACAATCCAATGTTCAAACTGGAAGGGGTCGCGCTTAAAAAGTTCTTGGGCCTGCTCGACGCCAACGGGGATTCCGCTGACATCGAAATGGACGTCCTCAACACGGCGGTATTCAGAGCCGGTCAAAATCTCGCGGACCAACTTGATCGATAGAATGGCAATATCGCAACCGATCCATTTGCGCTCGCTCCTTTCGGCGGCATAAATCGTTGTGCCGCAGCCACAGAATGGGTCGAACACAACGTCCCCCTTATTGCTAGACGCGCGGATGATGCGATCAAGCAGCGTAACGGGTTTTTGAGTCGGATAACCTAGACGTTCCTTGCCGTGTGCTGATACCGGCGCAATATCGTCGATCACATCCTGAATCTGGACGCCCTCCATATCATCCAGGTAACGGATAAAGCCCGGAACGCCGCCCTTCTTTGGCCAGTGGATGCGACCAATACTATCGAGATAGTCCAGCGCGGCAATTGTCGTCTTCGGCACAAGTTCGCCGCCCGGAAACTTACGTGAGGGCGCCCAATGTCGCCCTTTGGCGGTTGGATCAACGCCCCGCCACGCGGCCCCTGACTCGCCGTTGCGAATGCCGGCTCCAGTCAGATCGCCGATGCGATACATACGACCATCTTCGGCCTTATGCCGATAGAAAGCATCCGTATAGCCTTCATCGTATTTCTGAAAAACCTTGTTCCATACGTACTTTTCTGATGCCGTGTAGAATAGGACCACATCATGCACCGGCCCCCAACGCTTCGCGGAATTATGCGCGCTGGTGCGCTTCCAGATAATCTCATTCTGAAAATTCTTGTGACCGAATATGCCATCCATCATCACTTTGATGTAGTGACTCGCGGTAGGGTCGCAGTGCAGATAGATTGAACCCGTCGGTCGCAAGATGCTTTTCATGTGCAGAAGGCGCTGCACCATATAAATCAGATAAGCGAGCAAATGTGGTTGCGTTTGACGAAGTGCCGTAATCCATAATGTCCAGAATTGGACATAATAGTCCTCAACGCCCATCTTGCGCATGAGAACGGGCATTGCCTTCGCTAACTCTTCTTTCTCTGCATCCATCTCCCACGTGTCACAGAAGGCATCAGCCTGATCGGGCACTGGCTTGCCCGTCATGTTTTTGTAAATAAGGTTGTAGTTCTGTTTTGAATTAAACGGAGGATCAAGATAGATCAGGTCAACACAATGCTTTGGCATGTGCTGCATGATTGACAGATTGTCGCCGTAATAGAGGTGGTTTTCCGGCTTGTGCTTCGCGGGTTTCATGTGCCCACTATCGCCGCCAGAATTCCGCTGAAGTCGCATTTTCCTGCAGAGTCCACCATTCCCCTCCTCCGCGCTCAATCATACCAAGCTGAATTGCCGTGCCTCAGCTTGTTGGGCTTGTCCCCTCGCTGCAGTCTCCTTGCGGGTTTTGTCGCCGACATAATTCTCGTCGGCCTCTGCACTCCCGTTCAGAAGCTCGCTCTGGTCTGCGTCGTTTGTCATCGCGCTTCGGGCTTTGCGCATAATGCTCAAATCCTCTGAGCGACGAATCCTAAGATCACTGACAACTTGGTTGGCTCGCGTTGGCTCGTGCCAGCTTATCTCTTCATACTGAGTATCAGTACAGTGATTAAAGATTAGTTTCTTAACGGAATGTTTGTGTGGTGAAAAATAGTATCGACCGACAATTTCCAGGTGTTTAGCGGCCTGATCTCGGGTTTTGAATGGCCCGGAAGTCTCGGTAGTGTTCGTCGTCGCGCACGTGTTTTGATGAGAATAGTTTAGAGATTCCCAGCATTCCGAGATCAGCAGTCGAATTTATGGGGTGTGGATGGCCATTGAGACCTTCGCGGCTTCAGATAATACGCCCGGGGATGTTTCAAATCGATTGCGCGAAGCCGTGAGCGAGCGACAGCGATGATCTCCATATAGGTGGATCCTCAGTCACTGATATTGCTTCGTGTAACGTCAGGCACCCGCTACCTCACCCCCTCCACAACCTTCCCCTCGCGCCTCGGGTCCGCGCCGCCATCCAGCCCCTTCGCCGTGGCGCGGATGCCGTGCAAGCCGCTATTCATGGCTTGCAGCTTTATCTCATGACCGAGTTGCTTGAGTTGCGGCACGAGTTTTTCCAGCTCCGTGCCTTGCTCGATTTCAAGCGGCCCGTTGCGGTCGAGGAAGCGCGGTAGCGAGACGGCGGTTTGCATGTCCATGTTCCAGTCGAGCAGCGCGATCAGCGATTGCGTCACATAGCCGATGATGCGGCTGCCGCCGGGCGAGCCGATGGCGGCGAAGAAATCGCCCTGCTTGTCGAAGACGATGACGGGGTCCATCGCCGACATGGGGCGCTTTCCCGGCGCGACCGCATTGGCGACCGGCTTGCCGTCTTCCTCCGGCAGGAATGAAAAGTCCGTCAACTGATTATTCAGGATCATGCCGCCCGCCATGAGGTGGCTGCCGAATGGCGCTTCGACCGATGTCGTCATCGAGACGACGCCGCCATCCGCATCGACAATGGCGAAATGGCTGGTCGAGGGGTAGGCGAGCGAGACATTGCTGCCATAACCATCGGCGCGCTTGTCGCCGAGGTCGCCGGGCTTTGCGACTTTCATTGAAAGGCTCGGGTCGATGAGGTCCGCGCGCTTGCGCAAATAGGTCGCGTCGAGCAGCGCGTCGACCGGCACATGCACGAAATCGGGATCGCCGAGAAATTTTCCCCGGTCCGCATAGGCGAGCTTTTCGGCCTCCGCGATGAAATGCACGGCGACGAGCGACATGGGCTCGATCCGCCCCATATCGAAGTTTTCAAGAATGCCGAGGATTTGCAGCGTCGCGATCCCGCCCGATGTCGGCGGCGGCATGGTGCAGACGCGATAGTCCCGATATGGACGGCAAAGCGGGTCGCGGTGCTTGGCCTCATATCCCGCAAGATCGGCAAGCGAGAGCGTTCCGGGCATTGACGGCGCATGGGCGACCGCATCGACGATCTCCTGCGCGACCGGCCCCTTGTAGAAACCCTCAGGCCCTTCTTTCGCGATGGTTCGCAGCGTCTGCGCAAGCCGGGGATTTTTTAATATGGTTCCGGCTGCCACCGGCACCCGGTTCCCGCTCGCGTCCCTGGTGAAAAAATAGTCTTGCGTCACCGGCATCGTCGCCAGCGCCGGGTCGCGCGCGATCGCAGCGGCGAGCTTCGGCGAGACCTCAAACCCTCGCTCGGAAAGCTCAATCGCGCGCTCGAAAAGGCTCGCCCATTCGAGCTTGCCATGCTCCTTATGCGCGAGCGCCAGCAGCGCCACCGCCCCCGGCGCGCCGACCGAGCGACCGCTCAGGATGGCGGGGATAATGCCGAGCGGCTTTTTATCCTCATCCAGAAACATATCGGGCCGTGCGCCCGCCGGCGCCGTCTCGCGCCCGTCATAGGCGTCGAGCTTTTCGCTTCCCGGTTTGCGATAGAGCATGAAGGCCCCGCCCGCGAGACCCGAGGATTCCGGCTCCACCAGCGTCAGCACAGCCTGTACGGCGATGGCCGCATCGACGGCGCTGCCGCCTTTTTTCAGAATGTCCCCGCCCGCTTCGCTCGCATAGGGGTTTGCCGCGGCCACCATATAGGCGTCGTGCTCGCCCTGGCCGACGGTCAGCCACAGGGCGATGACGACAACAATCAGCGCCGCGCCTATAACGGGCAAAAATCGCTTGAGCGGCATGCCGCACTCCTCTTCACTCAGGCTCTGCTGAAGGGGTGCAGCCCGGTTTCCCCCGACGCCGTCTCCCGCGCAACTTCAGGGTACAGCTTATGAACATCGGCACCATCCGCAAGGGGCCTCTCAACCTCATTACCGATGTCGACGGCATAAGCGTCGGCAATGCGGAAGATGAGAAAGCCCTTTCAGGATCGACGGTTATCCTTCCCGACGCGCGCGCTGTCGCCGCCGTCGATGCGCGTGGCGGTGCGCCCGGCACGCGCGAAACCGATGCGCTCGATGCCGCCTGTCTCGTCGATTCCGTTGATGCCGTGGTGCTGTCGGGTGGCTCCGTCTACGGCCTCGACGCCGCCTCCGGCGCCACCGCCTGGCTCGGCGCGCGCGGCCGCGGCTATGGCCTTGCCAATTCCACAAAAGTCGCGCCGGTCGTGCCCGCCGCCATCCTTTTCGACCTCACAAATGGCGGGGACAAGGAGTGGGGCGAGAACCCGCCCTATAATGATCTGGGCCGCCGCGCCTGCGACAATGCGGGCCGTAGCTTTGCATTGGGCAATGCGGGCGCGGGCCTCGGCGCGCGGGCAGGGCAGCTCAAGGGCGGCCTCGGCTCCGCCTCCGCCGTCACCTCCGGCGGCTTCCAGATCGGCGCGCTCATCGCCGTAAATCCTTACGGTTCGGTACTTATGCCCGGCAGTTCGTCCTTCTGGGCGGCCCCTTATGAGCTTGACGGCGAGTTCGGCGGGCGCGGCTGGCCCTCCGATATGCGCGCCTTCTCAACCCTCGACCCGCTCACCGGCACCAAGGGCGAGGCGGCAGCGCAGGCGGGGAGCAACACCACCATCGGCTGCATCGCGGTCAATGCCGACCTCACGCCCGCCGAAGCGCACCGCGTCGCCATCATGGCCCAGGACGGGCTTGCCCGCGCGATCAGGCCCGTTCACGCACCCTTTGACGGGGACGTGCTTTTCGTTCTCGCCACGGGAACGCGGGCACTGGGAACCGAGCGTCGCCCGGCCCTCGTGCTGGAGTTGGGCAGTATCGCCGCAGACTGCGTCGCCCGGGCCGTCGCCCGTGGCGTTTACGAGGCGGAAACCCTAGGAGACGCCGTGAGTTACCGCTCCCGGCATGGCGGATGAGAGAAGGCATATTTGACCTCTCTCAGCCCTTGCCATAAGCGGCGCTTCCCTTTAAGAGTTGCCCGCCCTGAAGACGGCGGCCTCCAGCCGCCCTCACGCAGGCGCCCGCACCGGTAGCTCAGCTGGATAGAGCATCAGACTACGAATCTGAGGGTCGGAGGTTCGAATCCTTCCCGGTGCACCACCCATCCTTTGAAGTAGATAGATTTGACGGCGACGCCCGTCTGAACGCTGTTGCAGGTTCGGAAACCGGGCGCAACCGCTGGCCAAGCTCAGTGCGCGTTGTCCCTGTCGGGTGCAGCGTCCTGTTCCGCCTCTTGCGTGCCGTTTTCGGCGTGGTCTCGGAAGAGCGCGGCCCGTACCAGAAGCATCAGCGTGACGGGTGTGGTGATCGTGATGAATACGACGATCAGCAGCTCATGTACCGCGGGCCGGGTTTGCGTTGCCGAAAAGAAGATCATGGAAGCTATGACGATGCAGGCCATGCCAAGTGTCGTGCCCAAAGTCGGGGCATGAACCCGGTCGTAGAAGCTTTTGAGTCGGAGCAGTCCTATCGCGCCGACGAATGTAAACCCCGCCCCGAGCAGAATGAGGAGCGAGGTGAGGAGCGCCACCCAACCGGGCAGTTCGGCCGCGGAATTCATTCGATCACCTCGCCGCGCATCAGGAATTTGGCAAGGGCGGCAGTTCCGATGAAGCCCAGCACGGCAATGATCAGCGCCGCCTCGAAATAAACCGTATCGCCGGAGCGGATGCCGAATAGTAGCAGCAAGAGCATTCCGTTCAGATAGGCCGCATCAAGGCCGAGCACGCGGTCCTGCGCGCGCGGTCCCCGAAGCATCCTGAATGCCGCGCATATCAACGCGAGCGATACGAGAATCTGGCTGATAGTCAGGGACCAGTTCAACACCGCCATGGTCATTCAAATATCTCCCGCAAGCGCCGCTCGTAGCGGCTCTTGATGGTGTCGATCCATGAATTCTCGTCTACAAGATCAAGCACATGGATGGTGAGTATTCCCGTTGCGGAATTGAACCCGACCCAAAGCGTGCCGGGCGTGGCGGTGATGATGCATGCAAGCACCGCCAATCCATATGGATGCCGCAGCTCGAGCGGAATATTGACGAAGGCGGACGGGTGTTTGCGCAGTCGCGGGCTGAGGACTATTCGTGCGACCGCCAGGTTGGATCGCACGATGTCGATCAGCACCGAGAAAATGAGACGGATGATGGTCAGCGGATGCCGGATTTTGACCCTGTCCGGCTGCAGTGCCACCATGGCCCAGGAAAGGCACAGTGCGAGCGCGCCCCCGAGCAGAATATGACCGAGCGCCAATGTCTGGTTGAGCAAGAGCCACATCGCCAGAAGAGCGACGAACAAAAGCGGAAATGGCAACCAGCGCGTCATGAGCCGCTCCCGTCGATGGGGCGCTGTCCGGCGGAAGGCGTCAGCACACTGCGGATATAATCCGGCGATGCATAGATGGATTGCGCCGTCGCCTCCGTGTAACGCAAGACCGGTCCCGCCGCTATTGTGAGCCCCAGGCTGCCAAGCAGAAGAAATGCGACGGGCACAAATTCAATGATGCGTACACGAGGCTGCGTGCGCTCGAACGGTGTCCAGAATACGCGCATCCCCGCGCGGATCATGCCGATAAATGTCGTCAGGCCGGAGGCTATCAGCAAAATCAGGAACGCCCACGAGACGGCTGCTATAGCGGTGTCGGCCTCGAGTCCTGAAGGATTGAGAAGGGCTGAAAGCAATATAAATTTGGCGACAAAGCCCGACAGGGGGGGCAGCCCTGCGAGCAGAAGCGCGCAACCGAGGAAACTGACGCCGAGCACCGCAAGGATCGCTGGCACGGCGATCCCTTCCTCTGCATCCTCGGCCTCTTCCTCGCCGTCACCGCCATAGGCCTCAATGGTTACGGCGAGAACGTCGGCGCCCGCTTCGCGTCCGCGCTCGACGAGTTCGATCAGCAAGAAGAACGCCGCAATGGCAAGGGTTGAACTGAGCAGATAGAACAGAGCGCCGCTGATGACGCCAATGCCGCCGATGCCGATGGCTGTGAGTATCGTGCCGGACGACACCAGCACAGAAAATCCTGCGAGCCGTCGCAGATCCTGCGACGCGAGAACACCGATCGTACCAAATACGATCGTGGCCATTCCGCCGAACAGCAGCCATTCGCGGCCGAACTGCGCCGATGCGCCGCTTTCCGCGCCGAACAGAAGCAGCGAGAGCCGAAGCACGACATAGATGCCGACCTTGCTCATGATCGCGAACATGGCCGCCACCGGCGGCGCGGCTGCGCCATAGGTGGTCGGCAGCCAGAAACTCAGAGGCCACATGCCTGCCTTGGTCAGAAACGCAGTTCCCAGAACGGCGGCGCCGATCTCGAAGAGTGCCCTGTTCTCGGCAGGTATCAGCGGGATGCGAACGGCCAGATCGGCCATGTTGAGCGTGCCGGTTACGCCATAGATCAGGCTCACGCCGATGAGAAACAGTAGCGATGCGACGAGATTGACCGCGATATAGTGCAGCCCTGCCTTGACGCGTGCGAGGCCTGAGCCATGCAAGGCCAGGCCGTAGGAAGCGACCAGCAGAAGCTCGAAAAAGACGAACAGATTGAAAAGATCGCCGGTGAGAAACGCACCGTTGAGCCCCATGAGCAGAAACTGCAGCAGGGCATGAAAATACGGACCGGCCCGGTGCCAGCGGGCGAGCGCGAACACCGCGGCGGCTAGCGCCAGAACGCTGGTTAGTAACACCATGAGCGCGGAGAGGCGATCGACGACCAGCACGATCCCGAACGGGGCAGGCCAGTTGCCGATGCGATAGACGCCCACATGCGCGGCGGCCGCATCGCCCGTCGGGTGATCCGCCAGATACAGCAAGGTCGTCGCCACTGCGATCAGCGAGAGTATCGACGCCATGCCGATTGCGGCTTTCACCGCGCGCTGGCGTTCGTCGATGAGCATCATCGAGGCGCCGGCGACGAGCGGGATAATGATCGGCGCGACGATCAGATGGTTGATCCAGTCGATCACGTGTTTCGCCCTGTGCCGTCAACATGGTCGGTGCCGGTCAATCCGCGCGAAGCAAGAAGAACGACGAGGAAAAGCGCCGTCGTGGCAAAGCCGATCACGATAGCGGTGAGCACAAGCGCCTGCGGCAGCGGATCGGCATATTGCGCCGGATCGCCAGCCTCGCCGCTCGTCAGAATGGGTGGCATGCCGGTTTGCAGCCGTCCCATGGAGAAGATGAAAAGATTGATGGCATAGGACAGCAGCGTCAGGCCGATGATGACCTGAAAGGTGCGCGGACGAAGCACAAGCCAGATGCCCGAGCCCGCAAGCGCCCCAATCCCCAGTGACAGAATGATTTCCATCAGCCCTCCCTGGCGGCAGCAGGGCGCGCCCGCATCTGCGGCACCCTGTGCGTGCGGCCGCTCTGGTGGGCGAGCGCGATCAGAATGAGGGCCGTCGCTCCCACGACCAGCAGGAACACGCCGAGATCGAAGATCATGGCGCTTGCAAGCGGCACCATGCCTATGACGGGCAAATCGGGATGGGCCGTATGCGAGGTCAGGAACGGATAGGAAAACAGCCACGAGCCTGCCCCGGCGGCGGCCACCAGAAGAAGCCCTATCGCCATCCAGCGAACGGGCTGCACATATAGCCGCGTTTCCACCCAACGAACGCCACCGGCCATATATTGCAGGATAAGCCCCGCCGCCATTGTTATGCCCGCCACGAAGCCGCCGCCCGGAAGGTCGTGGCCCCGCATGAACAGATATATGGCCAGCATGGCGATGAATGGGAAAAGGAGCTGCATGATCACCGCAGGAACCGTCAGATAATCGGCAATGGTGTCGCCGATGCTGCGCTCGGCATCGGCATCGTCATTGGTGTTCTGCAAGCGTTGCTGCTCGGGGAGTTCGATGCTGTCGGGTGCCGGGCGGAAACGGCGCAACAGAGCAAAGACGGTCAGCGCGACGGTGCCGAGAACGGTGATTTCTCCGATGGTGTCGAAGCCGCGGAAATCGACAAGGATGACATTGACGACATTCTTGCCGCCGCCTTGCGTATAGGCGTTTTCCAGAAAATATGCGGCGATGCCGTCGGGGCTTCCGCGCGTCATCACCGAATAAACGATCGCCGACAAACCGGCGCCGCCGATGACGGCAATAGCGATGTCGCGAATGCGGCGGCCGACCACTGATGGTGAAGCGGGAGCCTCGAGGTCTATCTCCTCGATCCGCTTGGGCAGCCAGCGCAGGCCAAGCAGAATGAGCACCGTGGTGACGACTTCGACAAGCAACTGCGTCAAGGCAAGGTCAGGCGCCGACAGCCAGACGAAAGTGATGCATGTGACGAGACCGGCGCCACCGGCAAGGATCAACGCGGCCAGCCGGTGATATTTGGCCAGATAAGCGGCGGCAATGGCGCAGCCAATGCCGACCACCCAGAGTAGGGCAAAGGCCGGATTGACGATGGAGGGATCAACGTCGCCGGCCTTGAGCCCATGCGTCGCAAGCGGCCATGCAGCAGCAATGATCGCGGCGCAAACCAGAATCCTCAATTGTGGTTGCAGGCGGCGGGTGCCGAGAAAGGCTTCGAGTGATCGTGCCCAGCGCCATGAAACCGTGACCATCACGCGGTCGAATATCCGCTGGCCTTTGATATTGCGGAGTAACGGTGAACCGGCCTCGCTGGTTGTCAGATAGCTATGCAGGCTGAAATAGAGGGCGATGCCTCCCGCCAATGCGATCACGCTCATCAGCAGCGGAAATGTGAAGCCGTGCCAGACCGCAAGGCTGTAGGTCGGCATTCCGGCGCCGAGCACGGAACGCGCCGCCGTGTCCAGCAACGGTCCCGCCGTCATTGCCGGAACGATCCCGACGACGACGCAGGCAAGGACAAGGAGCGCGACCGGCAGGCGCATCCAGATGGGCGGCTCATGCGGCGCATGCGGCAGGTCCACCGGGTCGGGGCCGAAAAACACGTCGCGGATGAAGCGCAGCGAATAGGCGACGCTGAAAACGGCGGCGACGGTTGCGATATAGGGGAGCGCGTTGTCGACGAACGATCCGCTGTGGGTCTCGATGGTTTCCGCGAAGAACATTTCCTTGGAGAGGAATCCGTTGAGCAGCGGAACCCCCGCCATGGCGGCAGCGGCGACCATGGCAAGCGTTGCTGTGATGGGCATGAAGCTCCACAGCCCGCTCAGGCGGCGAATATCGCGCGTGCCTGTCTCATGGTCGATGATGCCTGCGGCCATGAACAGCGAGGCCTTGAACATGGCGTGGTTCATGATGTGAAAAATAGCCGCGATCAGAGCGAGCGGACTGTCGAGTCCGATCAGCAATGTAATCAGGCCGAGATGGCTGATCGTCGAATAGGCCAATACGCCTTTGAGGTCTTGCTGGAAAATCGCGAGATAGGCGCCGAGTACGAATGTGATCAGGCCCGCGGTGCCGACGAGGAAGAGCCAATCATCCGTCCCGCCCAATGCGGGCCAGAGGCGCACGAGAAGAAATACGCCGGCTTTCACCAGCGTGGCGGAATGCAGGTAGGCCGAGACGGGTGTCGGCGCCGCCATGGCGTTCGGCAACCAGAAATGAAACGGAAACTGCGCACTCTTGGTCAGCGCGCCAAGCAGGACGAGGATCAGTACCGGTCGATATAGGAAGTGCGCCCTGATCAGATCGCCAGCCGCGAGCACCCGATCCAGATCGTAGCTGCCGACAATGTGACCGATGATGAGAACACCGGCGAACATGCAGAGCCCGCCCGTGCCCGTAACGATCAGGGCCATGCGCGCGCCGTCGCGTGCGCTGGCATTGTGGTGCCAATATCCGATCAGGAGAAAAGAGACGAGGGTGGTCAATTCCCAGAAGAACACGAGCTGGATCAGATTGCCCGCGAGTACGATCCCGAGCATTGCGCCCATGAAGGCCAGCAAGAACGAGTAAAAGCGCGCAGCCGGATCGGAAGGCGACATGTAGTAGCGCGCATAAAGCACCACCAGCAGCCCGATTCCGGTTATCAGCAAGGACATCAGCCAGGCAAAACCGTCCATGCGCAAGACGAAGCTCAGCCCGAATTGCGGTATCCAGGCGATCTCATGGCGAATGATGTCGCCATTATCGACCGCCGGATAAAGCGAAATAACGAGGGCAAAACCGGTGAGCGCGATCAGGGCGCATAGCCCCGCCTCAACGTTGCGGGCATTGGTGGGAACCAGCGCGGCGGCAAGACTGCCGGCAAAAGGAAGCACGAGCAGGGCGATGAGGGCAGCTTGATGCGACATCCCCGGAAATGTTTCCTTTTTTAACGATGGCAGGCTGATCGACCCGTCGGGTGGTCCGGGTGGAATGTTAGTTCAGGGGTTGCCATAGCGCCAGTCCGCGCGTGCTTTCTGACCGCGATCGCCAAAGGTGTTTTCCGCGACGAGCTCATGCAAAACCCCGCGTGAGAAGGGGCTGGCGGCAGGGCGGCTTTTATCATGACGCCGAGGGAACCAAATATCCCCGCCCTCGTTTCTGTTGAGAGTTCTGCACAGCCAAGCTGGAAGTTAAGCCGGCTGCCCTCGCGACAACTGACCACTCCGATTGGCTCATTAGCCCTCGATAGCGCTGCTGTCGTGGGAATTCTTGTCGCTGATGTTCGACTGAAAGCCGATTTTCCGGCTTCGGGAACGGCGAGGAAGAGCGATGACGGATCAAAAGCGCGCTTGGGATGCTCGCATTTCCAAGGGGGCGGAGGGTGAGAAGGTCATATCGCCACTGGAAACTTTTCCGGGGAAGTCGAGCCCTTCAAAAGAAGATTTTCCAGAGAGAAATTCAGATGGCCCGGCGTCCATCGATCAACTCTGCATAAATACCATTCGAACATTGTCCATCGACGCCGTTCAGGCGGCCAATTCGGGCCACCCGGGTACGCCCATGGCGATGGCGCCCGTTGCCTATACGCTCTGGCAAAATTTTCTGCGTTTTGATCCCGAAGATCCGCTCTGGCTGAACCGCGACCGCTTTGTGCTGTCTGCGGGCCATGCCTCGATGCTGCTCTATTCGCTGCTGCATCTGACGAGGGTGAAAGCGGTAAGCGCCGACCATGAGCGGCGGGACGAACTTTCCGTCACGCTCGACGATATCAAGAGGTTCCGTCAGCTTGATAGCAAATGCACGGGTCACCCTGAATATCGCCTGACGCCCGGCGTCGAGACGACGACAGGTCCGCTCGGGCAGGGCTGTGCGACGAGCGTCGGCATGGCCGTGGCGGCCAAGTGGATCGGGCATCGCTTCAACCGGCCTGACTTCCCGATATTCGATTACAACGTCTACGTGCTCTGCAGCGATGGCGACATGATGGAAGGTGTGGCCAGCGAAGCGGCCTCACTGGCCGGGCATCTCATGCTCGGCAACCTGTGCTGGATCTACGACAATAATCGCGTGACGATTGAAGGCCATACCGATCTTGCCTTCAGCGAAGATGTCGCGGCGCGTTTTCTGGCCTATGGCTGGAACGTGGAGCATGTGGGCGACGCAAACGACCTGGAAAGGCTCGCGCAGGCCTTCGAGCGTTTCGGGCGCACCAGCGCCGTGCCGACATTGATCGTCGTGGATAGCCACATCGGTTACGGCTCCCCCCACAAGCACGACACGAGCGCAGCGCATGGAGAGCCTCTTGGTGCGGAAGAAGTTCGCCTTACCAAGCGCAACTATGGCTGGCCCGAGGATTCAAGCTTTCTTGTGCCAGACGGCGTGCCGGAGCATTTTCAGGCCGGTATCGGAGAGCATGGGCGGACTCTTCGAAACGCCTGGTTGAAGCAACTCAGTGCCTATCGCGAAAAATATCCAGAGCTGGCCATCGAGCTTGAGCTTATGCAAAAGCGCGAACTTCCAGACGGCTGGGATGCGGCGCTGCCGAGTTTTCCTGCCGATGCGAAAGGGCTTCCGAGCCGCACTGCATCCGGCGATGTGTTGAACGCCATAGCGCCGCATTTTCCCTGGCTTATCGGCGGCGCCGCCGATCTCGGCTCATCAACCAAGACCACACTCACTTTCGAGAAGGCTGGGGATTTCGAGGCGGAGACATATGGCGGCCGCAATTTCCATTTCGGAATTCGCGAACACGCCATGGCCGCGATTGCCAACGGGCTCGCGCTGTCCAATATCCGCGCCTTCGTCTCGACCTATCTCATCTTCAGTGACTATCTGAAGCCCGCATTGCGGTTGAGTGCGGTGATGGAATTGCCCGTCATCTACATTTTCTCGCATGACTCCATCGGCGTCGGCGAAGACGGGCCGACGCACCAGCCGATTGAGCAGCTCATCGCGCTGCGCGCCATTCCCGGCATGATCACGCTGCGGCCCGCCGACGCCAATGAAGTGACAGAAGCATGGCGCGTTATTGCCGCGCTGAAGGATCGGCCGGTCAGCCTCATTCTGAGCCGTCAGCCTATCCCCACCTTCGACCGCGCCCGCTATGCCTCGGCCTCGGGCCTTGCGCGTGGCGCCTACGTGCTGGCTGATGCGGCAGATGGCAGGCCCGATGTCTTGCTCATCGGCACAGGCAGCGAAGTCGCCCTATGCATCGAAGCATATGAGGCGCTCAGGAAAGAAGGCGTGGCCGCGCGCGTCGTCAGCATGCCGTCGTGGGAACTCTTCGAGCAACAGGATCAGGCCTATCGCGACGATGTCTTGCCGCCGCATGTGCGCGCTCGCGTCTCGGTCGAAGCGGGTTCCGTGCTTGGTTGGGACCGCTATGTCGGTATGAACGGTGCCCGGATCGGTATGCACACATTCGGCTCGTCGGCGCCCCTCAAGGATCTTCTCCCCAGGTTTGGCTTCACATTTCAAAAAGTTCTGGCGGCGGCGAAGCAACAACTTTCGAAAGCCGCAACAAAGGCGACGTGACCGGGTGAGGTCGCCGTTCTGAGGCGACCCGTTCGGAAGGTGCTGGTACGCGCACAAAATGGAGAAAGAGAATGCAACTCGGCATGATCGGTTTGGGGCGCATGGGCGGCAATATCGTTCGTCGCCTGACGCAGCGCGGGCATCAATGCGTTGTCTTCGATCAGAACAAATCGGCGATTGAGGCGCTGGCAGGCAGGGGCATAACAGGAAGCGCCGGTCTCGAAGATCTTGTGCACCGTCTCGAAAAGCCGCGTGCCGTTTGGGTGATGCTGCCATCCGGCGAAATTACCGAGAATGCCGTGACACAGCTTGGCGACATGCTCGAGGCTGGAGACACGATTATCGACGGCGGAAACTCTTTCTACAAAGACGACGTTCGTCGCGCGAAAGCCCTCAAGGTGAAGGGCATCCACTATGTCGATTGCGGCACCAGCGGCGGCGTCTGGGGGCTGGAGCGCGGCTATTGCCTGATGATCGGTGGTGACAAGGAGCCAGTCGATGCCCTCGATCCGATCTTCAGCGATCTGGCACCGGGACGCGGCGACATTCCGCAAACGGCAGGGCGCGAAGGGCGCGACCCGCGTGTGGAGCGCGGCTACGTCCATTGCGGCCCCAGCGGTGCCGGGCGCTTCGTCAAGATGGTGCATAACGGGATCGAATACGGGCTGATGCAAGCCTATGCAGAGGGCTTCGAAATCCTGCAAGAAGGGGCAGGGGCAGAAGTGCCCGAAGAGCGACGCTATACGCTCGATCTGCCCGACATCGCTGAAGTCTGGCGACGCGGCAGCGTCATCGGCTCGTGGCTTCTCGATCTGACGGCGATGGCCTTTGCCGAAGACCCGAAGCTCGCAGGCTATACTGGCTTCGTCGACGATTCCGGCGAGGGGCGCTGGACAATCATGGCCGCCATCGAAGAGGCGGTACCGGCCAACGTATTGTCCGCGGCGCTTTATGCCCGTTTCCGCTCGCGCGAGAAGGACAGTCTCGCCGACAAGCTGCTCTCGGCCATGCGGCACGAGTTCGGCGGCCATGTCGAACCAAAGGCAGGTGCCTGAAGTGGCGGAGAGGCAAAACCTCGCACCGCCTTGCACCTTCGTCATCTTCGGAGGCGCGGGGGATCTTACCAAACGCCTGCTCATGCCCGCTCTGTGCAACCTTCGCCGGGCAAAGCTCCTGCCGGAACAATTCGCCGTGATTGCCGTTGCCCGGGCCGGCAAGAATGACGAAAGTTTCCGCAACGAACTCGGCGCAGCGCTTCACGAATTTATCGACGACAGCGTGACGCAGGACGATCTGCAATGGTTGATGAAACGCGTGCATTATCTGCGCGGCGAGTTCGACGATCCGGCGGCCTACGAAGCACTGGCGCAACGTCTGGCGGAAATCAGAAAAGCCGATGATACCGGCGGCAATGTCCTCTTTTATCTTGCAACGCCACCCGAAGCATTCGCGCCTATCGTCCACCATCTCGGCCAGTCCGGCCTCGTCAAAGAGGCGGACGATCAATGGCGCAGAGTGATTGTCGAAAAGCCCTTTGGGCACGATCTTCTGTCGGCCAAAGCTCTTGATCGCGACATCCTCAGTGTGCTCAGCGAACAGCAGGTCTATCGGATCGATCATTATCTCGGAAAGGAAACCGTTCAGAACATCATGGTGTTCCGGTTCGCCAATGGTCTTTTCGAACCGCTCTGGAATCGCGACCACATCGATCATGTGCAGATCACTGTGGCCGAGACCGTCGACGTCGAGCGACGCGGCAAGTTCTATGATGCAACCGGAGCGTTGCGCGACATGGTGCCGAACCATCTCTTTCAGCTTCTGACGCTCATTGCGATGGAGCCGCCGAGCTGCTTCGACGTCGAGGCTTTGCGCAGCGAAAAAGCCAAGGTGCTCGACGCCGTCCGTCGCTTCTCTCGCGAGGACGTGCGGACGAATGTCGTGAGCGCGCAATATGACGCGGGAAAAATCGGGGACAGGGAGATCGAGCCTTATCGGAAGGCTCCCGACGTCGCGCCGGATTCGACGACGGAAACCTATGTCGCGCTGAAATTCATGATCGACAATTGGCGCTGGGCGGATGTGCCGTTCTATCTGCGGACCGGCAAGGCGCTTTCCGAGCGGCAAACCGAAATTGTCATCCAGTTCAAGCAGGCGCCATTGGCGCTCTTTCGCGACACGCCGGTCGAGCACCTGACGCCCAACGATCTCACGCTTCATATCCAGCCCTACGAGGGCGCGACCTTGCGGTTCAGCGCGAAGGTGCCGGGGCCGAACATGCATGTGCGCGGCGTCGAGATGACATTCGACTATGAGGACTATTTCAAGGCGGCACCGAGAACGGGTTACGAAACGCTGCTTTACGATTGCATGATCGGCGACGGCACCTTGTTCCAGCGCGCCGATAATATCGAAGGCGGATGGCAGGTTGTGCAACCTGTGCTCGATGCCTGGGCGGCGGATCGCTCGCCATTGTCGATCTATCCCGCAGGCAGCACCGGCCCCAAAGAGGCGGAAGCATTGCTCGCGCGCGATGGGCGGCACTGGCGCCCGTTCAATGGCAAGCGGGAGAGCAAACTGCCATGACAGCGAACGAACGGATTCCAAGAACCAAGATTTCGGCTCTCATCGCGGATGTCGATGGCACGCTTGTCACGGCGGACAAGGTGCTGACGCCGCGCGCCCGCGCCGCCGTGCAAGCGTTGGCTGCCGCCGGTATCGCATTTGCCATCACCAGCGGTCGGCCGCCGCGCGGCATGGAAATGCTGATCGAGCCGCTGGCGCTCAGGACACCTATCGCCGGTTTCAACGGAGGGGTGCTCGTTGCTCCCGACCTGACGCCGATTGAAGAGCATCTTCTCGCCGCCGATGTCGCGCGGCGCGCGGTGAAACTTATCCTCGATCGCGGCCTGGATGTCTGGGTCTATAGCGGCGAGGACTGGCTGGTCCGCGACAAGGCGGCCGCGCATGTCGCGAGTGAAGAAAAGGCGGTCCAGTTTACACCGACCGTCGTTGACAATTTCGAGATGGTCCTCGACCGCGCGGCCAAGATTGTCGGTGTCAGCGACGATCCTGATCTGATGGCTCGCTGCGAAAGAGAAGCGCAAAGCATATTGGGCTCTCGGGCTTCGGCGACATGTTCGCAATCCTACTATCTCGACATCACGCATCCCGATGCCAACAAGGGGATGGTCGTCACGACCCTGTCGAGGCTCTTGTCTATCCCCCACGCAGAAATAGCCACCATTGGCGACATGCCGAACGACGTTCTGATGTTCCGCAAGAGCGGCCTCAGTATCGCAATGGGCAATGCTGACGCCGAGGTGCAGAGACAAGCGCAGTTCGTCACTGCGTCCCATGAGGAAGACGGATTTGCCAAGGCGGTAGAGCGATATGTGCTCGGCACCGAAATCGAGGCGTCATCTTGAACGCCGATCGAAAAGGAGCACCCATGACGCATACTTCAAAAGCCAAGCTGAAAATTCTTGCCGACCCCGAAGCGCTGGCGCATTACGCGGCGGATTGGTTGCTCGCCGCGGCAACAGAAAAGCAGGGCGTCTTCGCCGTTGCGTTGTCTGGAGGCTCAACACCGCGTGGTCTTTATGAGCGCTTGGCGCAGGCGCCTTATCGCGATGCGTTTCCCTGGTCGCGTGCGCATTGGTTCTGGGGCGATGAGCGCTTCGTGCCGCCTGACGATACCTCGAGCAATTACCGCATGGTGCGCGAAGCATTGCTGTCGCATGTGCCTGTCCCCAAAGCCAATATTCATGCGATCCCGACTGAGCATATGAGCGCGGCGGCGGCCGCATCGGCCTATGAAGCGGAACTCAGATCTTTCTACGGCACGGGGCACCTCGATCCGGCGTCTCCGCTCTTCGACGTGGTCTTTCTGGGATTGGGTGCAGACGGCCACACGGCATCTTTGTTCCCCGGATCGCCAGAACTCGAGGAGCAAAGCCGGTGGGTCGGCGCGGTTGTCGGGCCGGGCGGCGACACGCGCATCACATTGACTTATCCCGCACTCGAAAGCGCAAGGCACGCCGTCTTTCTGGTCGATGGCGAGCAAAAGAAAACGATCCTTGGCCGCTATTGGCGCGGCGATAGCGATTTGCCAGCGGCGCGCTTTCACCCAACCGGCGCCTTGTGTGTGTTTGCCGATGTCGCCGCAGCCGGGGACACGCCATCATGACGGATGAAGCCAGACAAAATGGATCGACGCGCCCCGCGATAATGCGGGACTTCACGGCTTTTGTTGATCGGCTGATGCCGCGACGAGGCGCATCGTTTACCTCGCCCGAAGAGCCCATTCGCGCCGAACTCTTCAGCATCGAGCGGCTGGAGCAACATGCCGAAAGCCTCGCTGCCGCGCAGCGCGTATCTCAGGACGCCGTTGTAAAGCAGCACACGCCACGACTCTATGCCAACGCCCAGGTTCTGATCGCCGCCTATCGCGTGATCGTCGGGGCGACGCGCGCCCATCGACCGATTACACCGGCAGCAGAATGGCTGCTCGACAATTTTCATATTGTGAACGAGCAGATCCGCAAGATCGAGGACGACTTGCCGCCGGGCTTCTATCGCATGTTGCCGAAGCTGATCGATGGGCCGCTGGCAGGCTTCCCGCGCGTCTTCGGTGTTGCCTGGGCGCTTGTTGCGCATACCGATAGTGCGTTCGACATTCCCAAGCTCACGCGCCTCGTGGTGGCCTATCAGCGCGTTCAGCCTCTCACCATCGGCGAGCTATGGGCCGTTGCGATCACCTTGCGCATCACACTTGTGGAGAATTTGCGCCGCCTGGCCGAGGCGATCGTCGTGCGTCTGGAGGCAAGCCAGCAGGCCGATGCTCTTGCCGACCGGGCTCTGGCGGCGGAGCCGGGCAGCGCAGAGGCCAATGCAGCCATATTGCGCGACCTTGATCTTGTCCCCTGGTCCACCGCATTTGGCGTCCAACTGTCCCAGCGGTTGCGCGACCGCGATCCCGATGTCACGCCCGCGCTGCGATGGCTGAACGAAAAACTCGCGCAGGAGGGGACGACCACGGACCGGATCGTGCGCGACGAGGTCCAGCGCCAGAGTGCGATGAACGTGACCGTCCGAAACGTCATCACGAGCATGCGGCTGATCTCGACAATCAGCTGGGCGGAATGGTTCGAATCCGTGAGTCTCGTCGACGAGACGCTGCGCGAGGGCAGTGATTTTGCTGACATGGATTTTCCGACCCGCGATCTTTACCGCCGCGCCATCGAGGATATCGCGCGCAAGTCGGGACGTTCCGAGATCGAGGTCGCCCAGAAGGCGATAGCTGCGGCACAGGCGGCGACGGCCACCGACCATGAACGCGACCCCGGCTATTACCTCATTTCGAAAGGCCGCCGCGCTTTCCAGCAACAGTTCGGCTATCGCGTTCCGCTGTGGAGGCGCGCATTGCGCGTCACCATGGGCGGCATATACGGCTATGTCGGAATGATCGCGTTCATCACCGCCGTCGTTCTCGCTCTCGGGCTGATCGGCGCGGGCGCGGGCACGCTCAATGGCTGGATAGCTTTGGTGCTCGCGATTGTGGGGCTAATCCCCGCATCCGATGTGGCGGTAGCGCTGGTCAATCGTCTCATCACACAAAATGTGGGCGCCGTGCTCTTGCCGGGCCTCGGACTTCGGCAGGGTGTACCGGCGGAACTGCGCACTATCGTCGTTGTGCCATCGCTGCTGACCAGTCAGGAGGCGGTCGAAAGTCAGCTCGAACGATTGGAAGTTCACTATCTGTCGAATGCCGACGACAATCTGCATTTCGCGATGCTGTCGGATTATTCGGATTCCACCGAGCAAAATTCCGCCGCCGACGAAATGTTGGTTGCCTATGCCGCCGAAGGGATCGCTCGCCTCAATCAGCAACACGGACCGGCGAATGCGGGCGATCGCTTCTTTCTGCTCCATCGTCGACGTCTGTGGAACGAGGGCGAAGGAAAGTGGATCGGCTGGGAGCGAAAGCGCGGCAAGCTGCATGAGCTGAACCGGCTGCTGCGTGGCGCAACGGACACCACCTTCCTGAATGTGGGTGGGAAGCTCACCACGTTGCCGCCCGACATCCGCTATGTCATCACGCTCGACGCGGATACACGCATGCCGATCGGCGTGGCCAATCGGCTGATTGGCAAAATGGCGCATCCCCTCATGCGTCCGCTTTTCGATCCGCGTCTGGGCCGTGTCGTGGAGGGACATGGAATTCTTCAGCCGCGCGTGACGCCCTCGCTGCCTGTCGGGCGCGAAGGATCGCTGTTCCAGCGGGCCTTTTCCGGTCCCACCGGCCTTGATCCATATGCCTTTGCCGCTTCCGACGTCTATCAGGATCTGTTCGAGGAAGGCTCATATGTCGGCAAGGGAATCTACGATATCGACATCGTTGAACGCGCGATGGCCGGACGCATTCCCGAATGCATGGTCTTGAGCCACGATCTGCTGGAAGGGATATTCACGCGTGCGGGTCTTGCGTCCGATATTGAGGTCGTTGAGGAATTTCCCTCGCGTTACGACGTTGCAGCAGCGCGCCAGCACCGCTGGACCCGCGGAGACTGGCAGTTGCTGCCCTGGATTTTCGGTCGTGGACGCGATGCTGGCGGCAAGTCCGAAAGATGCGCCATTCCGCTGATCGGACGCTGGAAGCTGCTCGACAATCTGCGTCGCTCGCTCTCTGCACCTGCTGGCCTTCTCGCGCTCATCATTGGTTGGCTCCTGCCGCTCCATGCGGCACTCGCATGGACCATCTTCCTGCTCTTCACGATCGCGTTTCCGCCGCTCCTCCCCGCCATCGCGGGCATTGTTCCCAAGCGCGCAAGCGTCTCGATGAGCAATCATCTGAAATGCCTCGGCAGGGATTTCGCGCTCGGTTTCCTGCAAAGCGGGTTTTTCGTCACTTTTCTTGCGCATCAGGCGTGGTTGACGGTCGATGCCGTGGCGCGAACATTGTACCGGCAGATCATCTCCGGTCGCCGGCTGCTCGAATGGACCACGGCGGCGCAAGTGAACGAAGAGGCGCAGTTCGATACACGTGCGCTCTGGATACAGATCGCCGCGAGCGCCGCTTTCGCATTCGTGGTCGGTGTGGTCATTGCGTTTGCCGGGCATCACGCCTGGCCGATCGCCGTCCCGTTTGGCGTCCTGTGGGTTTTATCGCCTGTGGTTGCGCGGCTGGCGAGCCTGCCGCCACCTGCGGCGGGGCATCTCTCCGTGACTGCCTCCGATACGAGGGCGCTGCGTCTGATCGCGCGGCGCACATGGCGTTATTTCGAAACTTTCGTGACGGTGGAAGACAATATGCTTCCGCCTGACAATTTTCAGGAGACGCCCCATCCGGTGGTGGCGCATCGAACTTCACCGACAAATATCGGCCTCTATCTGCTTGCCGTCGTCGCCGCGCGGAATTTCGGCTGGCAAAATCTTCTGAACACGCTTGGCAGGCTCGAAGCGACGCTTGCCACCATGAACAAGCTCGAGCGTTTTCGCGGCCATTTCTACAATTGGTACGATACGCAGGACCTGAGGGCGCTGGAGCCGAAATATATTTCCTCTGTCGACAGCGGAAATATGGCGGGTCATCTGATAGCGCTCGCAAATGCCTGCGAAGAGATGGCCAGGCAGCCGGCGTTTAGTCCCAGCTGGATCGACGGATTGAAAGATGGCCGCGATCTCGTGGTCGAATCTTTGGGCGTCGATTCAAAATCAGAGCGCTCATCCAGGCTGGTGGCCGCTATTGAGGATTTCTCTCAGCTCCTTGAGCGGCCCGTGGACACCGCATTTCACATCGGGTTGCTTCTGGACGACCTGCTTCCTTGCGCCAACGCGATTGCAGGGGAAGCCGCAAATCAGGGATATCAGGAAGTTTCGATCTGGGCCGAAAGCCTGCGCGCCACGGTTCAGGCGCATAGGCGCGACCTCGAAACTCTGATGCCGTGGATCGGCATTGTCGCGAGAAACTCGACCTTGCTTGGAGACAGCACAACCGTCTTCGGCCTTTCCGAGATACCCACGCTTGAGCGTCTGCCGCAGCTTTGCGAGACGGTGATAAGCGACATCGAGGCAGGAATGGCGGAGACGCTGGATGAGAGCCCCGATTTCACGATGCTGATCCGCGCACTCGAAAAATCCGCGGAAACGGCGCGTCAGCTCCTGAATCGCCTGTCGGCGCTCGCTGAAACTTTCAAGACGATGGCGATCTCCATGGAATTCGGCTTCTTGTACGATTCCGTCCGCCAACTTCTGTCCATCGGTTACCGCGCTGAAGATGGCAGTCTCGATTCCAATTTCTATGATCTTCTTGCCTCGGAAGCGCGGCTCGCAAGTTTCGTCGCCATTGCGAAGGGCGACATACCGGCGCAACACTGGTTCCGGCTCGGGCGGACCATGACGCCAATCAGCGGCGGATCGGGCTTGATCTCATGGTCGGGATCGATGTTTGAATATCTGATGCCCTCGCTCGTCATGCGCGCGCCTGCAGGCAGCCTGCTCGAACATACCAACCGTCTGATTGTGCGTAGGCAGATAGATTATGGCAGATCTCTCGGCATTCCATGGGGCATGTCAGAATCTCAATATAACGCGCGCGACATCGAGCAGACCTACCAATATTCGAGCTTTGGCGTTCCCGATCTCGGCTACAAGCGCGCATTGGCTGAAAATACCGTCATAGCGCCCTATGCAGCGGCGCTGGCCGCGATGATCGACCCTGTCGCTGCGGTTCGAAATTTCGTCCGCCTCACAAGTCTGGGCGCGCGCGGTCAATATGGCTGGTACGAGGCCCTCGACTACACGCATTCGCGCGTGCCCGACGGCGTGCAATTCGCGATCGTGCGGGCCTATATGGCGCATCACCAGGCAATGGCCGTGGTCGCCATTGCCAATGCGCTTCAGGACGGCGCAATGCGCGGCCACTTCCATGCCGAGACATTCGTCCAGGCGGCAGAGCTGCTGCTGCAGGAACGCATGCCCCGCGATATCGCGCTTGCTCGTCAGCCGCCCGAACATACGACGGAGGCGAGCGAGGCTGAAAGCCTCGTGCCTGAGGTTCAGCGCCGCTATACGCGCGCCTATTCGCGCGTGCCGCGGACACAACTTCTTTCGAATGGCCGCTATTCGGTGATGGTGACTGCTGCGGGTTCGGGGTACAGCCGCTGGCGCGACATTGCGATCACGCGCTGGCGCGAGGATACGACCGGCGACGGCTGGGGCGCTTACATCTTTCTGCGTGATGTGAAGAATGGCAATGTCTGGTCCGCCGGTTACCAGCCGAGCGGCGTGGCGCCCGATACCTACGCGGTAGCCTTTTCGGAAGATCACGCTGAGATCGTCAGACAGGATGGCACGCTCGACGTCAAACTCGAGATCGCCGTTTCGCCGGAGGACGACGCGGAGGTCCGGCGTGTTTCGATCACTAATCACGGTACGCGAGAGCGCGAGATCGAACTGACCTCCTACGCCGAAATCGCGCTGGCGCGGCAATCAGACGATTTGATGCATCCCGCCTTCGCCAAACTATTCGTTGAAACGGAATTCGTGCCGAGCCTCGGTGCGATTCTCGCCACAAGGCGGAGGCGTTCGGACAGCGACCCGAAAGTCTGGGCGGCGCATCTGGTTGTCGTTGAAGGCGAGACGTCAGGTGATGTTCAGTTTGAAACGGATCGCGCGCGCTTTCTGGGGCGTGGCCAAACCACCCGAACGCCTGTCGCGGTTTGCGACGGCTGGCCTTTGTCGAATACTGCCGGCCCGGTTCTCGATCCGGTTTTCAGCCTGCGTCGACATGTGCGGATTCCGCGCGGCGCCACGGCGCGGTTGGCCTTCTGGACCATCGCGGCGCCGACGCGAGAAGCGGTGCTCGACCTTGCCGACAAGCATCATGATGCGATGGCGTTTGAGCGGGCGACCATGCTCGCCTGGACGCAAGCGCAGATGCAGCTTCATCATCTGGGAATTACTTCCGATGAAGCCCATCTCTTTCAGCGGCTCGCCAACCACATACTTTATTCAGACCCCGCCTTGCGCCCCGCGCCGAACATCCTCGCGCGCGGCGCGGGCAAGGCATCTACCCTCTGGGCGCAGGGCATATCGGGCGACTTTCCAATCGTTCTTCTGGAGGTCGCGGAAGAAGATGATCTCGACCTCGTCCGCCAACTGCTCCGCGCCCATGAATATTGGAAGCTCAAGCAACTGACCGTCGATCTCGTGATCGTGAACAAGCATGCACCGTCTTATGTGCAGGATCTGCAGAATTCTCTGGATGCCTTGGTGCGCATGAATCGCTCGGCACCCAAGGTGAAGAGCGATAGCGCGGCGGGTATGATATTTGTCTTGCGCGGCGATCTCGTGTCGAAAGAAATACTCGATTTGCTGCGCAGCACGGCGCGCGCCGTATTGACTGGCGGTCGCGGCACTCTCGGGGAGCAGATCAACCGCGCCCGAGATTTCAAGCCGCCGGTTGCTCCGCAGCCCTGGCCTGTCAGCGCGAAGGTCGTGCCCGAGCGTTCGCGGCCGCATCCACCGCTTGAATTCTTCAATGGCTTTGGCGGTTTCGGCGCAGACGGGCGTGAATATGTGACGATCCTCGAGGGGACGAACTGTACGCCCGCGCCGTGGATCAATGTGATTGCCAACCCGTCTTTCGGCTTTCAGGTTTCCACCGAGGGTGGCGGTTTTACCTGGGCGCTTAACAGCCAGCAAAACCAGCTTACGCCTTGGTCGAACGATGCTGTCGGCGATGCGCCGGGCGAGGTGTTCTATATACGCGACGACGATACGGGCGAGGTCTGGAGCCCCACCGCGCTTCCGATCCGCGAGGAAGCACCCCCCTATATCGTCGCGCATGGTCAGGGTTATAGCCGCTTTGAGCATAGCGGACACGGCGTGACGCTTGAGCTTCTTCAGTTCGTTCCTGTCGATGACTCGATAAAAATTTCGCGACTGAAAATCACCAATCAATCGCGACGCACCCGCCGCCTTTCGATCACGGCTTACATAGAATGGGTGCTCGGTGCCTCGCGGTCAGCGTCTGCGCCTTTCATTATCACTGAAATCGATTCTCAGACCGGCGCGATGTTTGCGCAAAATCCATGGAGCAACGATTTCGGTGAACGCATAGCATTCGCCGATCTCGCCGGACAGCAGACGGCATGGACCGGGGACCGCGCCGAGTTCGTCGGCCGCGATGGCACGCTCGCCCGCCCCGTCGGATTGGCTCAAGACGCAGAGCTTTCCAACCGCGTCGGCGCGGGCCTCGATCCCTGCGCTGCCTTGCAAACATCTGTCGTGCTCGATGCATCGGGCGTCGTCGAGGTGATCTGCTTCCTCGGCGAGACGGCAAACAGGCCCGACGCGCAGGCGCTGGTCGCCAAATATCGCGCTGCCGATCTCGATGCGATTTTTGCCGCCGTGGCGGCGCAATGGGATGACATAACGGGTGCTGTGCAGATCAAGACGCCAGACCGTGCGCTGGACATATTGGTGAACCGCTGGTTGCCTTACCAGACGCTCGCCTGCCGGGTTTGGGCGCGCACGGGATTTTATCAGGCCAGCGGCGCATACGGATTTCGCGATCAGCTTCAGGATGTCATGGCGCTTTGCATATCGCGCCCCGACCTGACGCGCGCTCACTTGCTTCGCGCAGCCGCACGACAATTTCCCGAAGGCGATGTTCAACACTGGTGGTTGCCTGAAGGTGGACAGGGCATTCGCACCCGCGTCGCCGATGATCGGGTATGGCTTGCTTATGTCACCGCGCATTATGTCGAGGTGACCGGCGATCTGTCCGTGCTCGACGAAATGGTGCCCTTCCTGGAAGGGCCGCTCCTGCTCGAAGGCGAGCATGATGCGTTTTTCAAGCCGACGATTTCCGTAAAGGAAGTCACCCTCTTCGAGCATTGCACCTTGGCGCTCGACCAAAGCCTCGCCACGGGTGTGCATGGATTGCCGCTCATGGGAACCGGCGATTGGAACGACGGCATGGATCGTGTCGGTGGCGGCGGCAAGGGCGAAAGTGTTTGGCTCGGCTGGTTCCTCTATTCGACGCTTCAAACATTCGCGCAAATCGCCGAGCGTCGTGGCGATGCCACCCACGCGAAGGAATGGATGGAATACACGCGCACCCTGAACACTTCTCTGGAGGAGCAGGCATGGGATGGCGACTGGTATCGCCGTGCATATTTCGATGACGGAACACCGCTCGGCTCGGCATCGAACAGCGAATGCCGCATCGATTCCATTGCGCAATCATGGAGCGTGATCTCGGGCGGTGCCGAGGCGCAACGTGCGAAACGCGCGATGGCGGCGGTCGACAAATACCTTGTGCGCCGCGACGATCGGATAGCGCTGCTGTTCACGCCGCCTTTCGAACACGCGGTTCCAGACCCCGGCTATATTAAAGGCTACCCGGCGGGCATTCGTGAAAATGGCGGGCAATACACACATGCCGCCGTCTGGTCGGTATTCGCATTCGCCAAACTCGGCGATGGCGACAAGGCGTTCGAATTATTGTCCTTGATCAATCCGATCAATCACGCCGACTCGCCGACGAGGGTGCATCGCTACAAGGTGGAGCCCTATGTCGTCAGTGCCGATATTTATTCCAGACCGCCGCATGTCGGGCGGGGTGGGTGGACCTGGTACACCGGCTCTGCGGGATGGACATATCGCGGGGCGCTCGAGGCTGTTCTCGGATTTCAGTTGCGGGGCAATAAGCTGTTCATGGACCCCTGCATTCCCAAAAACTGGCCCGGCTACGAAATTTCATTCCGCCACGGCAGCGCGCTCTACGAGATCAGCGTCGACAATCCGCTCGGAATTTGCCGCGGCATTCTGACGATCGAACTCGATGGCGAGTTGCTGTCTGAAAAATCGAACTTGATCCCGCTGGTCGATGACGGGGCGAGCCATCAACTTAAAATCGTTCTGGGAGAAAAGCTGGAGCAGGATGGCGGCCGCGGATAAGTCACCGACGCCTTCTTGCCGCCATCGAAAGGGGCACAGCGGGACTAGTCACCAATGCCGGGTTTCTCGCTGAACTGAGACAGCTTTTCCTTGATGCCGTTCATCTCGTCGGCATCGGTTGGCGGATCGCGCTTCTGCGTGATGTTCGGCCAGATTTGCGCATATTTGTGATTGAGTGCTAGCCAGTCGTCGGTTGCGGCTTTGTCGGTATCGGGAAAGATCGCCTCGGCGGGGCATTCGGGCACGCAGACGCCGCAGTCGATGCATTCGTCAGGGTGAATGACCAGCATGTTCTCATCCTCATAGAAGCAATCGACCGGGCAGACCTCAACGCAGTCCATATATTTGCATCGAATGCAGTTGTCGGTGACGACGAAGGTCATAATTCCATCTCCCATGAAAAGCGGTCCATGCCGATTACCCTTCGGTGGCGCGGCCCGCAAAAGAGGTATTTTGTATATTGCTTTGTTTCGATCTTTTAAATAAGGTATTTCCAACACCTCTTTTAAGGCGAGCAAACGGAGTTCGTCATGATGATCGCGGCCGGAGTTTCGCGCTGGACGATGCTGCATCTGGGCGCGGCGGTCGTGGCGCTGCTCATCGCCGAGGTGCTTCTGGTCTCAGGCTATACCGATCTGATAGAAGGGTTGCGGGCGCCTGAGACGCTGATTGCCGTTCATCTGCTCACGGTCGGTTGGCTGAGTCTTCTGATGCTCGGCGCGCTCTTTCAATTCGTGCCCGTCATTACCAACTCGCAACTCTTCAGCCAGCGGCTGCCGATCATCGGCTTCGTTGCAATCGTCGTCGGGCTCGCGGGAATGATCGCGGGGTTTGCCGCGCTCGGCGGCAATGAATTCCTGCCGCTCGCCTGTCTGCCCGTTGGCGGTGTCCTCGTGCTGAGCGGGCTGGGGATCGGCGCCTTCAACATTGCAGCGACGCTCTGGCGCGCGCGCCCGCTTCCCATGCAGGCGCTATTCGTTGCGGCCGGTCTTGGATTCCTTGTGTTGACCGGATTGATCGGGATCTGCTTTGCGCTTGCCCTATCGCTGCCCGAGCCGCCGGCCATGCTGGTGGGGTTCATTCGCGACGGGCTTGCCGCGCATGTCGCGGGCGGACTTGGTGGATGGTTTACGCTGACGGCGATGGGGGTGAGCTACCGCCTGCTCTCGATGTTCATGCTCGCGCCGGAAGAAGCGCGATGGACCAGCTATGCCGCACTTGCGCTGACATCCGGCGGGCTGTTGTTGCTCATGGGCGCGATCCTGTTTGCAGGCGACAACTCGCAGAGTGTCGCCTTCGCAGGCGCTTTCCTTGCCGCGCTCGGCATCGGTTTTTATCTCGCCGATATCGTTCATCTCTTTCGCCAGCGCAAGCGTCGCGATCTCGAACTCAACAGTATCGCGGCGGCGGTTGCGCTCGGCTTTCTGGCCTTCGCCATAGCGTCGACGACCATTGCCGCGATAACGGGAACGCTCACCCGGTTTTCAGCCGCGCTCGGATATCTTTTCGTCTTCGGTTGGCTGTCGGGTCTGGGGCTTAGTCAGCTCTACAAGATCGTGCCGTTCATGACCTGGCTCGAAGTATTCGGGAGACGCCTCGGCAAAGGGCCTGTGCCGCGTGTGCAGGATCTCGTTAACGAGCATCGCGCGCGA
This sequence comes from Parvibaculum sp., assembly GCF_049651025.1. Lineage (GTDB taxonomy): Bacteria > Pseudomonadota > Alphaproteobacteria > Parvibaculales > Parvibaculaceae > Parvibaculum. The sequence continues at coordinate 28,932 of NZ_JBASBH010000037.1, forward strand.
TATTGGTTCGTCCTTTTCTTCGGATCGGTTCCGATCGGTGCGGTCGCCATCGCCTTCGCCAATGCGCCGCTGTTCCATGTGGCAAGCCTCGCGCAACTCGTGGCGACGATCCTTGTCGGATTCGAGTTGTGGCATGCCCGGCACCCCGATCCCGACGCGGCACCCAAGCCGCTTGTGCCGGGTGCCGGTCTTCCCTTTGCCAAATCACCTCACATCACCCGAACCCATGGAGATTGATGCCATGCCTGTTCCATTATTGACGCTCGATGTCCGGCCAATTCTTCGCGCAGGCGGCGAACCTTTTGCCGAGATTATGAAGGCGGTTTCCAGCCTCACGCCAGGACAAGGACTGAAGTTGATCGCGACGTTTCGGCCCGTGCCGCTTTTCTCGGTGATGGCAAAGAGCGGTTTCGGACACAGCGAACGTGAATTGTCCGAAGGCAATTGGGAGGTTGTCTTCACGCCGCAGGATGGCACTACCACCGACAGGAACCTTCCCTCTGCCGCGCCCGCATCGCCGCCTGCTCGCGCGCGTCAGGCACCGTCCACGAAGCCGGGCGAGGCGGATGCAACGGACTGGCCTGTGGCGAGCCTGACGCTCGACAATCGCGGACTCCTGCCGCCCGAGCCGATGGTCCGAACGCTTGAGGCGATCGAGGGGCTTGACGGCGGTGAGGTTCTGGAAATCTGGAACGATCGCGATCCCCAGTTTCTCTATCCCGAGCTTGAAGCGCGCGGCCATCTCGCGCATCGCGACATACGCGGCTCGGAAGGCTATCGCGTGCTGATCCTCAAGGGCAGCGGGCAGGGAGAGGCATCATGAACCCGCTGTCAGACGAAGCACTTCGCGAGGCGCTGAAGGACGTGTTCGATCCCGAACTTGGATACAACATCGTCGATCTCGGGCTTGTTTATGACATCGCGGTCACAGACGGCGCTGTCGTCGTGACGATGACATTGACGACGCCGGGCTGCCCGGCCTCCGAGATGATCCAGGGCGGCGTCTATCAGCGCATATGGGCGATTGACGGCGTAACCGACGTCGACGTGCATCTCGTATGGGAGCCGCGATGGAGCGCCGAGGCGATGAGCCCGGCAGCAAAGGCACATTTCGGCATTGCTGCGTGACGACGATATGGAATCCGCAACCGTAATTCCTGAACTCAACCGCCTCTTCATTCTGGCGCTCAAGCGCCTTGGCGAGACGGGCGAGACCGACGCCGCCTGCAGGTTGGCGGCGAAAGGCTGGTCGTTGCTGCGCAGCGAACACCCTCAAGACGCGCAGCGCCTGAACGGCGTTCTGCATTACCTGACACGTCCTGACGCCTCAACAAGAAGGAGACATAGAGACAAATGAACGACAATGAAAACCTCGACGTCCGCACGCTCATCCCGGCGGAGCGACACAGGCTGATCTTCGAGACCTGGCATCATCTGGAGCCGGGCAAGGGCTTTGTGCTGGTGAACGATCACGACCCCAAGCCGCTTTACTACCAGTTCGACGCCGAGCATTCCGGCCAGTTCACATGGGACTATCTGGAATCTGGCCCCGCGACCTGGCGCGTGCGCATCGGCAGGAAATCGGCTGCCTGAGTATCGGCGGTTATCGGCGCGAGCGGGCGTTCTTCCCCTCGCCAGCTCGCGCCGATCTTGTTTCGCCGCGCCTATCGCTGCCATTCGGGAATGATGAGGCGCAAGCCATCGAGTTCCGCCGTAATGCGTATCTGGCAGGACAGGCGGCTGCACTCGCCTGCATTGACGGCGAAGTCCAGAATATCTTCCTCCATGCCCGTGGCGCGGCCGACAATATCGATCCATGCTGGATCGACGTGAACATGGCATGTCGAGCAACTGCAGCTTCCGCCGCAATCGGCGTCGATGCCGGGAACCGAGCGCGAAATAGCCGCCTCCATGGCCGTCATGCCCGAGCCAATCAGAACCGGATGTTCGCTCCCATCGGGCTCGACAAAGATGATGCGGGGCATCGTTCACTCCTGCGGAAAGTGCAAAGCTCGCCAATTATAGATGCATATAGTATACTCTTTATAGTCGCGACGTCGCGGCGAGACGCGATCCGGCTTCTCATTTCCGGGCGGGTCTGACGAAGGCGATGCAAGAGGCTGAATGCGGAGACGAATGAGGTGCGCGTAACCCTGCATACAGATTATGCGCTCCGGATGCTTATGCTCCTGGCGATGGAGCCCGATCAGTTGCACACGATCGAGGAAATCTCGACCCGTTACGACATCTCGCGCAATCACCTGAAAAAAGTCGCCCAGACCCTCGTGCAGTATGGCTTTGTCGAAAGCGTGCGCGGGCGGAGCGGGGGGCTACGTCTGCGCCAGCGCCCCGAGGACATCAATGTCGGCACGGTCGTTCGGGCGACGGAGGACGGGTTCAATCTTGTCGAGTGCTTTACGGCGGAAGACAACACCTGCCTGATTTCATCCGTTTGCGGATTGCGTGGCCCGCTGGAGGAAGCGCTTGCCGCTTTCCTCGATGTCCTCGACCGTTACAGCCTCGCTGATCTCATCCAGAACCCCGGGCGTATGCGGCGCATGCGACGGCTTCTGAGCCTGGACGCCGAGGTCGCCTAACCCGGCGATATTGCGGCGTCGGCTCCCCACCGCAAGCCCCCTTCATTGTTGATCTCGATGCCGACATGATTAGAGTGGGCGGCGCGTTGAAATGCGGTTCAGGGCGAGCGACGGCGGGCATTGCGCCCAGCCTGCGCGCCAGCGGCCGCTGCTCAGGCGTCGAAATATAAGAATCAAGGGGAGTGTTAAGTGGTTGATCATTCGCGTATGCGCACGTTGGGCGCCATTCCTCGCTATCACGCTGCGGAAAGGCCCGATGCCGTTGCCTTCACCTTCGAAGGCCGGACGGTGACTTACGCTGAATTCGACCGGAACACCGACCTCGTGGCGTCCGGATTGATTGCCTCCGGCGTGAAGCCCGGCGACCGTGTCGCCTTTCTCGGCAAGAACAGCGACCACTATTTCGAGCTGTTCATTGGGGCGACCAAGGCAGGCGCGGTGATGGTGCCCGTCAACTGGCGGCTCGCGCCACCGGAGATCGCCTATATCGTTGACGATGCGGAAGCACCGCTCCTGTTCGTCGGACCGGAATTTTACGGCGTCATCAAGAAGCTTAAAGCCGAACTGCCGAAAGTGCGCGAAATCATCGCCATGGAAAGTGGCGAGCCCGAATGGCCGATATTCGCGACCTGGCGCCATGCGCAGACTATTCGCGAATTGCCTGTGACGACGGCCGATGACGTAGCGTTACAGCTCTATACGTCAGGCACGACCGGCCGCCCGAAAGGGGCGATGCTCGCGCACCGCAATCTGCTCGGCATGCGCGAGTCGAATGCGAAGGCCGGATTGCCGTGGGATCAGTGGTCCGACGACGATGTGAGCCTCGTCGCCATGCCGGTCTCGCATATCGGCGGCACGGGCTGGGGCCTAATGGGCATTTACAACGGCGCAAAAAATGTCGTGGCGCGTGAATTCAATCCAAACGCCGTGCTCGATTTCATCGCCAATGACAAGGTCAGCAAACTCTTTCTGGTGCCTGCGGCGATGCAGATCGTGCTGCGTGATCCCCGCTCGCGCGACGTCGATTATTCGCGCCTCAAATATATTCTCTACGGCGCTTCGCCTATCCCGCTCGAGCTGCTTCGCGAGGGCATGGAAGTCTTCAAATGCGGCTTCGTCCAGAATTACGGCATGACGGAAACCTGCGGCACGGTCGTCGCGCTGCCGCCGGATGATCACGTTCCCGAAGGGTCGCCGCGTATGCGCTCTGCTGGCAAGCCGCTGCCGGGCGTCGATATAGCGATCTTCGGCGAGAATGGCGAAACACTGCCGCCCCATCAGGTCGGCGAAATCGCCATCCGCTCGACGGCGAACATGGTCGGTTACTGGCACATGGAAGAGGCGACAGCGAAGACCATCGACGCCGATGGCTGGCTGCGAACCGGCGACGCGGGCTATGTCGATGAGGACGGCTACGTCTATGTGCATGACCGTGTGAAGGACATGATCATTTCCGGCGGCGAAAACGTCTATCCGGCTGAAGTCGAAAATGCCGTGTTCGGGCATCCGCAGGTCGCCGACGTCGCCGTGATCGGCGTGCCGGACGAGCGCTGGGGCGAGGCGGTGAAGGCGATTGTGGTGTTGAAGCCGGGCATGGAGGCCGACTCCGAAAGCATCATCAACTGGGCGCGCGAGCGCATCGCCGCCTACAAGACGCCGAAGAGCATCGACTTCATCGAAGCTCTGCCGCGCAATGCGTCGGGCAAGATCCTTCGTCGCGAATTGCGAGAGCCTTACTGGGCCGGGAAGACGCGCCGGATCAACTGATTGTCGTGTCGAGGATTGGTGGCGATCGACGCGCAGCAATCAGGCTGGCGGGTTTCGCACAACTCTCGGACTGTGACAGAGTGTCGAGGTTTCGACGCATTGATGATGTCTAGTAGAGATTGTGAAAAACATTAAAGCCAACGACAGCCAGAGCCGGTTCAGCAGGCGCTCGCGGTTCTGGGCGGCCGGAGTGGCGGCGGGTCTCCTGCTGCTTGCCGTTGCGCTTGCCGCCCTGTGGCAGACGCGGACGGGGCTCGCCGAGCGCGTCATCGCCGATGCGCTGGCCAAGCGCGGCATTGCGCCGGTTTCATTTCAGGTTTCGATGCTGGGCTTGCGAAGCATTGAGGTGTCCGCACTCACGATCGGCCCGTCGGATGCGACGAAGGGGCAGCAGCCCGACATATCAGCGGGTCGGATCACGGTTCTATACAAGCTTGGTGAATTGCTGTCGGGGCGTGTCCAGTCGATTGAAATTGCCGATCTTCTGGTCAATGCGCGGATCGACGATCATGGATTGTCGCTGGGCGCGGCGAGCAGCCTGTTGAATGAGGGCGGCGCTGGCGGTGGCGCGGGCGTGCTGCCCGAAATTCATGTCGCCAATGCCTCGGTTCATCTCGCGACGCCGCAAGGTCCGTTCTTGCTCGATGGCAGCATCGATATTTCGCAATCGGCAACGGGAGCGCCGATCGGCATTTCGGTTCCCTCCATGCGTGTTGCAGACCGCGCTTCGTCTGTCCGCTTCGAGCCGATTGATTTTTCGGGAACGATTCAACTCGACGGCGACATATTGACGGTCGAAGCCGAGGGGCGGAGCCTTTCGGCGAAGGCGCAAGGTGTCCCGCTTGGGAAAATCTCCGGTCGTTACGATCTGAAGGCAGCGAGCGGCAATGCGCAGCTTGCCGGCGATCTCGCTTTTTCTCCGGGCAAGCTGGAGCCTCAAAGCCTGTTTCCTGTGCTCAAGGGCCTGATGGCCAATGTGCAGGGGAAGGCGGCCTATAAAGCGGACTTCTCCATTGCCAAGGGCGCTTTGCGCAGTTCCGGCCAGCTTGCATTGACGCAGGTCGGGTTCGACGCCTATTCCGCCAAGGTCGCCGGGCTCAACGGAACGACGAAGCTCTCAAGCCTTGTGCCGCCGCGCACCAGCGGGACGCAGACGCTCTCCGTCGCTATGCTCGATGCAGGAATTCAGCTCCAGAATGGGCGGGTGAGGTTCGAGATCGCCAATGCGGCGCTTCCCCATCTGGTCGATGCCAAGTGGCCTTTCGCCGATGGCGGACTCACGCTTACCTCCGTCAAAGGCAGCAATACCGAATTCGAACTGCTGGTGGAGAATGTCGATGTCGCGGAGCTTCTGTCGCTTGCCGACGTGCCGGGTCTGAGCGGCACGGGAACGCTCAACGGCACAATTCCAATCGCGATAGAAAACGGAAACCCGATTATCAAGAACGGCATGCTCGATGCCGAAAAGGGCGGCGTCATCATTTACAAGAGCGCATCCGCCGATGCCGCAGCGACAAATGACCAGACCAGGGTGCTGACGGACGCGCTGAAGGATTTTCATTATACGGAGCTAGTTGGCACATTGAGCGGCAATGCCAATGGCGACCTTCTGTTCCATCTCCGGCTGCGCGGCGCAAATCCGGCGCTTTATGACGGATATCCGATCATCCTCAACGTCAATCTACAAGGCTCGCTTGCGGACCTCATTCGGCGTGGTACCGTTGGGCTGCGACCCCTGGAACTGATCCGAAGCGAAATCGCCCCGACGAAGAAGGCAAAACCATGACTGCACATATCGAATCCAGACTGGCGACGCGTCGTCCCTATGCGAGCGGAGCGCTCTGGATCGGCTTTCTGCTCGGCCTTGGCGCATGCAATCCCACGGTGAAGATCGAAGCGCCGGACAAGCCGATTGAAATAAACCTGAACGTCAAGATCGAGCAGGAAGTTCGCGTCAAGGTCGATCGCCAGCTTGACGACGTGCTTGCCAAGCATCCCGACCTTTTCTGAGAAAGACAGATCATGCGCCACTTCAAATCCCTGCTTGCCGCCTTCACGCTGCTTTTCGCGCTTGGTGCTGCCTCCGCCGCCTTTGCGATTGATCTCGATGGAGCCAAGGCTCAAGGCCTCGTCGGCGAACAGCAGAACGGCTATGTCGGCATCGTGACGGCGACCCCTGCCGCCGATCTCAAGGCTCTCGTCGATGACGTCAACCTGCGCCGCCGCAGCGCCTATAAGGATGTGGTCGCCCAAACGCCCGGCGCAACGCTGAGCGCCGTCGAGAAGCTCGCGGCAGCAAAGCTCATCGGGAAAACGGCATCGGGCCAGTTCGTTCAGGATGCGGCGGGCAAATGGGTCAAGAAGCCCTGACGGGTTTCACCCGCGCATAGTCCGCAGCGCGCTGCCGATCAGGCTTCGGGCGTTTCATGCAGCACGAGCATCTCGCTCAATCGCGCATGAAGCTGGTCGGAGCGGATTTTGGGCAATGCTTCGCGCAGCTTTCTTGCGACCCACCTCTGCCCCTTGGCGAGAAAGGCGACGCGATCCGCGACGGGTTCGATAGCCATCAGCTTGTCGTAGAAGTCCCCGGTGCGCTGCGAAGGGCTTTCGCCCAGCCGGACGATTTCGTCGAGCAACAGGCGACAGCAGAAAACCTCGTCGGCATGAAGATTCTTCATCTCGGATCGAGCTTTGGGATCGGCGAGATCGACGGCGAGCCGCGCGGCTGAGCGAGCGCCTGCGCGCTCCGCCTCGAGCAGCGTGTTCAGAAGCTCAATGACTTCGGCATGCGACAGAAATCCCATATAGGCGTCATCGCCTTCAGAAGCCGAGCAACTGGGTGATGCAAGCTCAGGCGGCGGCGCCTGCTCTTCTGCATGCTGTGCCCCGTCGTCGGCAGGACGCAAGGCAAGTGCGTCCTTCAGGATAGTCTCGATGCGTTCTGCCGCCGACACGACGTCGTGAATGGCGTCCGTGCCCTTGCCGGCATAAATCGCCATCGATTCAAGGTCGCCGGTCGTCGTGCGCAGGGGCGAGTCCGTGCTGAAGCGATAAAGCGACCTGCCGTAATCCTCCCCGATCACGTCAAAGGCCTTCTTGAACGGGTCGCCGTGTGCGCCATCCGTCACGCTGTTTTTCAACACGCGGACAAATGCACCTTCAGGCCAGTTGATGTGGAAGTCCTGCGTGCGAAGCGTGTCGACGGAGGAGCCGTCAACGATCCGTTGCTTGTGATAGTCGTGAGCGAAGGATTCCTTGGTCGCAAGAAGGGCGGTTCCGAGAACTGCGCCGGATGCGCCAAGATCAAGCGCTGCTACGAAATCCGCGCCCGAGGCAATGCCGCCCGCCGCAAGCACGGGTATGTCGCCTGCAATGGCGACGGTATCTCTCAGCAAGGTGGCGCGCGCTATCTGTCCGCGAACATGTCCGCCCGCTTCGACGCCCTGCGCGATGAGCATCTGTGCGCCCGCGTCGATCGCCTCTTTGGCTTCCGCCACCGATCCAATCTGGCAGACGACGAGAATGCCACTATCGCGCAATCGCGAGATCACGTCTTTATCGACATCCCAGAACAGACAGACCGAGTGAACATGTTCCTCGATGCAGACATCCACCTGCCGACGAAAAAGATCTGGCGGCGTCGCGGCCGGAATGATGTTGACGCCGAACTCCCGCTTCGTACCCGCCCGCACTTCGCGGATCTGCCTGGCGATGAATCGCGGCGACTCCCGGACCATGCCGAGAAAGCCATAGCCGCCTGCTTCGCTGACCGCAGTCACAAGCTCGGAGCGCGCGACGCCCCCCATTCCAGCCAGAATGATGGGCACGTCGCAGCCAAGTATGTCGCAGGCTTTGGTCCGAAACCGGGACGCTGCCAGATCCATTACGTTTTGCATTGTCGTTTCACCAATGCCAGACGCGCTCATGCTCATCGAGAAGATTGGCAAGGGCATTCCGTGCGATGAAGCTGACCCCTTTGATCGTCTCGGCCTGGGCAAGGCCGCGGCGCTTGAGGTCGTCGCTCACTACGTAAACAGGAACGCCCTTGGCGATCAGCTTCTCAAGCTCTCTCTCGATGCGCGGCGGATTGGTCTGTACCCAGTTGCCGAAGCGCAAGCCGCTCGCATTCTGCCCGCTCACCGCATAGTTGACCGCATTGCCGGTCAGGAGCACCGAAAGGTTCGCACCGGCATCGCGCATGGAATGCGTGAGCCAGATGATGGTGTCGTCCTGCTCTTCAAGCGTGCCGCGATAGGCAGTCTCTATGATCTGAAGTGCTTTCATGATGCTCACCTCGTGCCAATGACAAGCGCGTTGTCGGACGCCTCTGCCAGTTTCCAGAAGTCGGCAGGGCCGCCGCGGCGGACGCCCTCCACCACCTTGTCGATGCCGCGTTCGTCGGCGCAGAGACCGCAATTCACCCAGTTCACGACGCCGCCGTTTTTCGCTCCCTTGGCAATGATCTCGCTGACCCAGATCTTGGGGAGCGGGTGGTGCTCGGTTTCAACGTCCGTGCCGTGCACGCCGTTGCCATGCGCTTTCTGCTGCTCGAACGAGAGGTGCACGCCGCCTTCATAGGCAAAGACGTTGAGGTTGTAGCCGCGCCCCGCCGCGATTTCGAGCAGGCGGAAGAACGTTGTGGACCGCGCGCTTTCATAGGGCGGGTCCATGATCGCAAAAGCGAGTGTTGTCTTGTTGGCCATGGAAATTCTCCTAATGCCAGAGTGTCTTGGTGCCCGCCGCAAGCGCATCGACGACGCGCTCAAGCGAAGCCTCCGTGATGCCGTCCGCAAGCGCTGCCTTGTCGAGCGCGCGTTCGCGAAGCGAAAAATCATCCGCCAGCACCTTCACGCCGGCGCCGATGGCGTGACGAAGTGCCTTGCTTTCCGCGCTGTTGCGCGCGGGCAGAACGCCGTTCTGAACGAGAAACAGCGTGACATCGCGCCCCTTCGCTTTCAGATCGATCGCTATTTGATAGAAGCCTTCCGTATCGCCGCACTCGAACGGATCGCGCGACGAAATCAGCATATAGCTACTCATTCCGGTCCTCCTTGCGACGGCCACGCCGTCAACTGCTGAAGTCTTTTCCGCTCGTCACTTCGCGCACATAACCTGCACGGATGACGAAATCTCCGAAGTGCTCCTTGTCGAGCCGGTCCTTGGCGAAGTGGCCAATCATCTTTCCCAGCTCCTGCAGGATGCGCTCCTCGCCGATATTCTCGAGATAGAGCCGATTGAGTCTCTGGCCGTGAAATCCACCGCCGAGATAGAGGTTGTATTTGCCCGGTGCGCGCCCGGTGAACGCGATTTCTGCGATGTAGGGCCGCGCGCAACCGTTGGGGCAACCCGTCATGCGCATGGTGATCGGCTCATCCGCCAGACCGTTCTCGGCAAGAATATGCTCGACCTTGGTAACGAGGCTCGGCAGATAGCGCTCGCTTTCCGCCATGGCGAGCCCGCATGTCGGCAGCGCAACGCAGGCCATGGAGTTGAGCCGCAATGCGCTTGCATGGATCGACGTGTCGAGTCCGTAAGCCGCCAGCATGTCCGCTATATGCGGCTTGTCGGCCTCGGTCACATTCGAGACGATGAGGTTCTGATTGGGCGTCAGGCGGAACTCGCCCTTATGAACGCGGGCAATCTCGCGCAGCGCGGTCATGATCTGATGGCCGGTCGTGTTTCTGATGCGTCCGTTCTCGACGAACATCGTGAAATGCCACAGCCCGTCCGAACCCTGCGTCCAGCCATAGTCGTCGCCATTGGTCTTGAACGTATAGGGCCGTGCTTTTTCGAGCGCGAAGCCGACGCGCTTTTCGAGTTCCGCCTTGAACCAGTCGAGCCCCTTGTCGTCGATCGTATATTTGAAGCGGGCATGTGCGCGATTCACGCGGTCGCCATAGTCGCGCTGGATGGTCGCTGCCGCTTCGGCGATTTCGAGAACCTTGTCGGCGGGGAAAAAGCCGATGACGTCGGCAAGGCGGGGATAAGTTTCGGGCGAATTATCCGTATTGCCCATGCCGCCGCCGACACAGATATTGAAGCCGAGGAGCTTCTCTCCCTCTGCAATGGCGATGAAACCCACATCCTGCGCATAAACGTCGATGTCGTTGATCGGCGGGATCACGAAGCCGAATTTGAATTTGCGTGGCAGATAGGTGCGCCCATACATCGGATCTTCGGACGCCGATGTTTCGATCTTCTCGCCGTCGAGCCAGATCTCGTGATAGGCGCGCGTCTTGGGAATGACGTGGTTCGATGTGCGCTTTGCGAGATCGTAAATCTCGGCATGCAGCGCGGAGAGATGCGGATTGACCGAGCACATGATGCCGCGCGTATCGTCGCCGCAGGCGGCAATCGTATCCAGCAGAGCGTCGTTGAGGCCCTTGATGGTGTTCTTCAGGTTCGGCTTCAGAATGCCGTGAAACTGAAACGTCTGGCGCGTCGTCATGCGAAGCGTCGAGCCGCCATAATTACGCGCCAGTTCGTCGATCTTCAGCCATTGCGCGGTGCTGCACACGCCGCCTGCAAGGCGGACACGCACCATGAACTGATAGGCGGGTTCGAGCTTCTGGCGGCGGCGCTCGTCACGCAGGTCGCGGTCGTCCTGCTGATAGATGCCGTGAAACTTCATCAGCTTCGTGTCGTCATGCGTGACCGCGCCGGTCAGCGGCGCGCGCAGGCTTTCCTCGATCGTTCCGCGTAGATAATTGCTCCTGTCTTTCAGGCGCTCATTGTCATGCAGTTTTTCCAGCGGCTGCGAAATGTCGTGGCTGCGGTCGACTTCAGGGGTCTTTGTCTGGGAACTCACGATATGGCCCTCAATAGACGTCGCGTTGATACCGGCCGTCGCGCTGTAGATTGCGCAGATATTCTTCTGCGCCCTCGCGCGTCACGGCGCCTTGCGCTTCGATGATGGAAAGAAGTGCGTCATGAACGTCAGGCGCCAGCTTCTCCGCATCGCCGCACATGTAGAAATGCGCGCCCTCTTCGAGCCAGGCGAAGAGATCGGCACCGTTCTCCGCGATGACATGCTGGACGTAGCGCTTCTCCGCCTGGTCGCGCGAAAACGCGACATCCATGCGATGGAGAGCGCCGTCCTTGAGCCAGCCCTGCCAGTCCGTCTGGTAGAGAAAGTCCGTGCGGAAATTGCGTTCGCCGAAGATGAGCCAGGACTTGCCCTCGGCTTCTTCCGCTTCGCGCTGCTGCACGAAAGAGCGGAAGGGCGCAACGCCCGTGCCCGCACCGATCATGATGATCGGCGTCGAGGGATCATTGGGCAGCCTGAAATTGTCGTTGCGCTGGATATAGACGGGCAAGATATCGTCGGGCCTCACCCTGTCGGCCAGATGGCAAGAGGCAACGCCCATCCGCTCCGTGCCATGCAGTTCGTAACGAACGGTCGACACGGTGATATGGACTTCATCGGGCGCTGCAAGCTGGCTCGACGCGATGGAATAGAGGCGCGGCTGCAATCCCCGAAGCGCGCCGACAAAATCACTCGCATTGAGGTTTTGCACAGGGTAGCGCCGCATGACATCGATGATGTGGTTGGCCTGCATATAGGCGGCGAGTTCCTTGCGGTTCCCTTCAGCCGTCAAGGCGCGCAGATCGTCGGCGGATGAAATTTCCGCCCAATGCTGGAGAAAGCGAGGCGTCAGCGCGGTGATTTCATAATCTTGCGACAGGGCGTCGGACAGGGCGATGTCGCCGGTCTTGGTGGCGATGCGTTCGCTGCCGGACAGGCCCGCGCGCTCCATCACCTCGTCGATCAATGAAGGATCGTTCCGGGGCAGAATGCCGAGTGCGTCGCCCGGCGCGTAAACAAGGTTCGAGCCTTCCAGCGAAAACTCGATATGCCGCGTTTCCTTGCTCGACCCGCGACCCGTGATGACGAGGTTCTCGACGACAGACGCGGAAAGCGGGTTGCGCTTGTCATGTTCGGGCGCGGAAACAGGCGCGATGCTGAATTGCGCGACGGGCTGGCTCGACGCTGCGCCGGTGGATGCCTGTTCAGCTTTCAATTTTCCGAGCACAGCATCGAGCCACGCATCGGCAGGCTCTTCATAATCGACATCGCAATCGATGCGGTCATGAAAGCGCGTTGCGCCAAGCTCTTCAAAGCGCCGATCGAGACGCTTTGCCGCCTCGCAGAAAAATTCATAGGTCGAATCGCCAAGGCCGAGCACAGCGAACTTGATGCCTTCAAGCTTCGGCGCCTTGCGGCTGTCGATGAATTCAAAAAATCCGATGGCCGGTTCCGGCGGCTCGCCTTCTCCATGCGTGCTCGACACGATGAGGACGAGCTGTTCGTTCGCCAGATTGCGCGGCTTGTAGGTTGCGAGGTCGAAGGCGTTTGCCGTCAGTCCAAGCCCGCGCGCATGGGCTTCGGCGCGACGGGCAACATCAGCCGCATTTCCTGTCTCGCTGGCGTAGAGAATGCTCAGTGTCGTGCTGGTCGCCTGTGCGGCGGCTGAAGGTGCGGCCGCTGGCGGCAAGGCACTGAGCATGCTGCCATCGCCCTGAGCGAGGCGCGCATGCGCTATGCCCGCCAGATATCCACTTGCCCAAAGCATCTGGTCGGGCCGCAAGGCCCTCGACAAGGCTTCGAGTTGCGCAAGTTCAGGGGCATTCAGGCCAATGCCGGGCAGGGCGGGTACGGACATGTTCATGGGCTCTCTGCTCTCGGCTTCACGCACAAATCACGGCGAAAATGACTAGATGCCCCAATTTTCCGCGAAGATTGCGGAATTGCCTTTATATACAAAAAAATAATGTATTTATGAGGCATGCGGCATAGCGGACAGGGTTAGGAGGTCTGTCCCGCCACCAATTGGAAAGTGACACTTGGCTTATGACGCGACAAACGAATATTATTCGGGCTTAAACGCAAATATTTTGGTTTTAAATGAATATCGATCTGGCAAAGACTTTTCTGGACGTGGCGGCGGCGGGAAGCTTCGTGCGTGCCGCAGAGCGGCTGAACATCACGCAGACGGCGGTCAGCGCGCGCATCAAGGCGCTGGAGGAGCAGATCGGGCGCAGCCTGTTCGTCAGAAACAAGGGCGGCGCGCGGCTGACCCCGGCAGGAAATGACTTCATCCGCTACGCCGCATCGCTCGTTCAGATATGGGAGCGCGCGCGCCAGCAGGTGGCGCTGCCCCCCGGGCGTGAGGCCATGATCACGGTCGGCGGCGAGGTCAGTCTCGGCCATCCGCTTCTTCTCAACTGGCTTATCTGGATGAGGCGCGAGGCACCGGAAATTGCGCTGCGAACCCATGTCGATCTCGGCGAGCGCCTGATCGAAAAAGTGCAAACGGGTGTCCTCGACATCGCCATCATGTATGCGCCGTCGCAGCGACCGGGCATTCAGTTCGAATTGCTGATGGAAGAAAAGCTGATCGCGGTGAGCACTTCGCCGGACACGGCAGAATTGCTCAGCGGGGATTATGTCCATGTGGACTGGGGCCCGGACTTCGAGGCCCATCATGCGATCGTCTTTCCGCATTTGCGCGATGCGGGCATGTTCGTCGGCCTCGGTCCGCTGGCGCTGCAATATATTCTGGCGGTGGGCGGGAGCGGCTATTTCCGGACGCGCGCGGCAAAGCCATATCTCGATACCGGGAGGCTTCACCGTATTCCAAATGCGCCCGAGTTTTCCTTTTCGATCTACGCCCTGTCGTCGGCGCATTCAGATAGCCCCGCAACGCAGATCGCAAGGCAAGGCCTGCGCATTGCGCTCAATGGCGATACAGATAATTGGACGCGCTTCTAGGAAGCGCTGCCGCGATCAATGCATTTTGCGAATGAGGCGCGCCAGAACGACAGCGTTATTGTGCTTCTCGTCATGTGCGCTGTAGAGAAGCGTCAATCGCGACTTGCCCGCTTTTTCCGATATGGCGCGAACGGCTTCTTCGTTCGCTCGCAATTCGGCTTCATAGCGACGCTGAAACTCCGCCCATTTTTCCGGATCGTGGTTGAACCATTTCCGCAATTCGTTGGTCGGCGCGGCGTCCTTCATCCACGCATCGAGCGCTGCGTCTTCCCGCTTGAGCCCCCTAGGCCACAAACGGTCAATGAGCACGCGTGTTCCGTCGCTCTTGTCGGGGGCTTCGTATACCCGCTTGATCTGGACATCCTTCGTCATGATGAAACATCCCGTATCGCGTGAAACTCCACGTAAAAGCGCACCGCGCCCAGTGGAGCGACTTCGTGAAGTTCCTGAGGCTGAATAACGACCTTTGGCGAGGCGGCGTCCACGCGCCGTTCGCTGAAGGGCTCGATTATTCTGTAGAGAAGTTCGCCGCTGATAATATGGATCACACCCCAGACGCCTGCCTTGGTGCTGTGGCTGCGCTTCAACCCGGCAGGCAGGCTCTGTTCGTCAAAGACGGGCGTGCGCTTATACGCGGTCAATCCGGCGGGCAGACCCTCGATCAGGTCAGGGCGTGAAATCCCCGCGACTTGAGAAGCGTTCATTTTGCGCCACTCCATAAACAGGCATTCATTATGCCCATTTAAGGACCGGCTGCCGGGAATATCAACAAGTTCCGTCCGGACGTGACAATGCGTGCTTATCGGCGGCCGCGGCCTCGCTCACGGTTGCGGGATTTCGCCGGAGGCCAACGCCGCGTCATGCTCAAGCCAGCCGCCGCCAAGCGCGCGATAGAGATCGACGAGACTTGTCAGTCGCAACAGACGCGCCTGGATCAAAAGCTGTTCGGCGCTGAAAAGCGAACGCTGCGCGTCGAGCAATGCCAGGTAATTGTCGATACCCTTGCGATAGCGATAATCGGAAAGCTCGAAGCTGCGCCGCGACGCATCGACCGCGGCTTCCTGCGCCTTGATCTGGCCGTCAAGCGTGGCGCGGGCCGCAAGTCCGTCGGCCACTTCGCGGAAAGCGCTCTGGATCGTCTTCTCATATTCGGCGACCGCGATATTCTTGCGCACCTCTGCAACATCGAGGCTCGCCGCATTCCGGCCCATGTCGAAAATCGGCAGCGAGATTTGCGGCATGAAGGACCAGGTGGAGGAACCGGCGCCGAAAAGGCCGGAAAGCTCCGTGCTGGCTGTGCCGAATGCGCCGGTGAGCGAAATGCGTGGAAAGAAAGCTGCTCGCGCCGCGCCGATATTTGCGTTCTCCGCCTGAAGCTTTTGTTCGGCGGCAAGAATGTCGGGGCGGCGTTCAATCAATTGCGAGGGCAGGCCGGCAGAAATATCTGCCAGCAGCGACTGGGCGTGCAGCGGTTGCGCCTTCGGGAGATCGGCGGACAGTGGCTGCCCGACGAGCAACTCCAGGGCATTTCGCGCCTGTTTGCGCTGGCGCTCAAAACCGGCGAGATCGGCGCGCGCCGATTGCACGAGCGTTTCCGATTGGCGCAAGTCGAGTTCCGACGAGATGCCGGATGCATAACGCCGCTTGATGAGGTCGTAGGATGTCTCGCGGGTCGCAAGCGTCCGGCGCACGAGTTCCAGTTGTTCGTCGGCGGCTCTCTCCACCAGATAGGCATTGGCAAGCTCACCGATCAGGCTGATCTGTGCGCTTCGTCTCGCTTCCACTGTTGAGAGATATTGCGACAGCGCCGAATCCTTCAGGCTGCGGACGCGACCGAACAGATCGAGCTCGAAAGCCGTCGCGCCAAGGCCGACGCTATATTGGTCCGCCATGCCTGATTGGCCCGTGCCGGAAAGATCCGACGGCAGGCGCTGGCGCGTGGCATTCGCGGTTCCTTCCAGAGTGGGCAGAAGGTCCGCTCTCTGAATCCGGTACTGAGCGCGCGCCTGCTCGATGTTGAGTACGGAAATCCGCAAGTCGCGATTATTGGCGAGCGCGAGTTCGATCAGCTTCTGCAGCCGCGCATCGCCGAAAAAGCTTTTCCAGCCGATATCGGCGGCAGATTGCGTTTGCGCATCCGGTGTCTTGTCGGGCCAGCTTGCCGCAACCGGAGAGGCTGGACGTTCATAGTCGGGCGCCATTGTGCAGCCCGCGAGCAAAACGGCGGAAATGACGATCGGGAATAAGCGGTTCATGTCACTGCGCCCCTTTGCGCGAGAATAGGCGCCGGACCACCACGAAGAAGAGTGGAACGAGAAAGACCGCCAGCACTGTCGCAGTGATCATGCCGCCCATCACGCCGGTGCCGATGGCGCGCTGGCTTGCAGAGCTTGCGCCGCTTGCAATCGCCAGCGGCAGGACGCCGAGGATAAAGGCAAGAGATGTCATGATGATCGGACGGAAGCGCAAGCGCGCCGCCTCGAGCGCCGCCTCGACAAGGCCTTTGCCCTGAGCCTGCAGGTCCTTGGCAAACTCGATGATCAGAATGGCGTTCTTCGCCGACAGGCCGATGATGGTGATGAGCCCGACCTTGAAATAGACGTCGTCGGGCATGTCGCGCAGCGTGACGCCGAGGACGACGCCGATCACGCCAAGCGGGATGACCAGCAACACCGCAAGCGGGATCGACCAGCTTTCATAGAGAGCTGCCAAGCAGAGGAAGACCGCGAGGATCGACAGGGCGAGCAGGGCGGGCGCCTGCGCGCCGGAGAGTTTTTCCTGCAGCGATTGACCTGTCCATTCATAGCCAAAGCCGACGGGAAGCTTCGTCATCAGCTTTTCCATTTCGGCCATGGCCTCGCCCGTGCTGTATCCGGACGCCGCATTGCCGCCGATCTTCACGGTCGGATAGCCATTATAGCCGACAAGCTGAATGGGGCCGGACGTCCACGCGGTCGTCGCGAAGGACGAGAAGGGCACCATCTTGCCGCGCGCATTGCGCACGCGGAGCTTCAGCAGATCGTTCGCCTGCATGCGCTGTGCGGCTTCCGCCTGCACGATCACGCGCTGCATGCGGCCGCTATTGGGGAAATCGTTGACATAGGCCGTGCCGATCGAGAGGGACAAGGCGCTGTTGATCGCATCGAAGCTCACGCCCAGCGCATTGGCTTTCTGCCGGTCGATCTGAAGCTCGAGTTGCGCCGCATCTTCAAGTCCCTCGACGCGCACCTGATGCAGGACGGGGCTTGCATTGGCGAGGCCTACGAGCTGGTTGCGCGCCTCCATCAGCGCCTTGTGGCCGAGCTGGCCGCGATCCTGAAGCCGGAAGGAAAAGCCCGTCGCATTGCCGAGTTCGGGTATCGGCGGCGGCACGATTGCGAAAGCGACGCCGTCACGGATTTTCTGGAAGGCGCCGTTCGCATTTTCGGAGATGGCGTCGGCGGATTCATCTGCGCCGCGTTCCGACCAGTCGTCGAACGTCACGAAGGAAAGTCCCGCATTCTGGCCTGTGCCGGAAAAGCTGAAGCCGAGAATGCTGGTGACGTTGGCGATGCCCTTCTGCGTTTCGAAATGCGCTTCGAGCTGCTTCATGACGTCCAGCGTTCTGCCGGTGGTGGCTTCAGAGGGAAGCTGTACGTCGGTGATCAGATAGCCCTGATCTTCGACGGGCAGGAAGGACGTGGGAAGCCGCATATAAAGGAAGCCAAGAACGGCGACGAGCGCCACATAGACCAATGCGTAGCGGCCCGTGCGCGCCAGAACATTGGCGACAGCGCCTTCATAGTTGGTTGCGGTGCGATTGAAAACCCTGTTGAACCAGCCGAAAAATCCCGTCTTCTCGTGATGGTGGCCCGCTTCGACCGGCTTCAGCAGAGTGGCGCAAAGTGCCGGCGTCAGCGTGAGCGCTAGGAAGGCGGAGAACAGAACGGAGACGACCATGGACAGCGAGAACTGCTGATAGATCACGCCGACAGAGCCGCTGAAGAAAGCCATCGGAATGAAGACCGATGTGAGAACGACGGTGATGCCGATGACAGCGCCCGTGATCTGCCCCATGGCTTTCCGCGTGGCATCGCGTGGCGATAATCCTTCCTCGCTCATGATGCGTTCGACATTTTCGACAACGACGATCGCGTCGTCGACAATGATGCCGATCACGAGAACCATGCCGAACATCGTCAGCACGTTGATCGAGAAACCCATCGCGCCCATGACGGCGAATGTGCCGAGCAGCGAGATGGGCACGACGATGGTCGGGATCAGCGTGTAGCGGATATTTTGCAGGAAAAGCAGCATCACCAGGAAGACAAGGGCGACGGCTTCGAGCAGTGTGTAAACAACCTGTTTGATGGACAGCGCGACGAAGGTCGAGGTGTCATAGGGGATGGCATACTGGATGCCTGCCGGGAAATTCGTCTGCAACTCATCCAGCTTTGCGCGAATGGCATTGGCTGTTTGCAGCGCATTGGCCTTGGGCGCAAGCTGCACGCCGATTGCCGCGCTCGGCTTGCCGTTCAGGCGCGCTGAAAACTGATAGTCCTGGCCGCCGACTTCGATCTTCGCGACATCGTGCAGCCGCACGGTCGATCCGTTCGGATTTGCCCGCAGAATGATATTGCCGAACTCCTCCGGCGATGTGAGCTGACCTTGCACGATGACGGTCGCGGCGATCTGCTGGCCCGGCAGGCTCGGTTGCGCGCCGATGGTGCCTGACGCGACCTGCGCATTCTGCGTGGCGATGGCGTTTGAAACGTCTTGCGCCGACAGTTTCAGCGAAGCGAGCTTGTCGGGGTCGATCCAGATGCGCATGGCGCGCTCGGTCGCAAAAAGCTGCGCTTTGCCGACGCCGGAAACGCGGCGCACTTCGTTGATGACATTGCGCGACAGATAATCGCCCAGTGCGATCTGGTCGAAGCTGCCATCGGTGGAAATCAGGCTGACGACGAGCAGGAAGTTCGAGCTTGCCTTCTCGACCTGAATGCCTTGCTGGCTGACCGACTGCGGCAGGCGCGGCTCGACGCGTTTGATGCGGTTCTGCACATCGACGGCGGCAAGATCCTCGTTCGTGCCGGGCTCGAAGGTCGCATTGATCTGGACGATGCCATAGGCGTCGCTCTGCGACTCGTAATACATCAAGCCGTCGGCGCCATTGAGCTCATTCTCGATGACCTTCGTGACGCTCTCGTAAAGCGTCTCGGCTGACGCGCCCGGATAGCTCGTCATGATATTGACGGAGGGCGGCGCGATGCTCGGATATTGCGCGACCGGCAATTGCGGAATTGCGAGCACACCGGCAATGATGATGAAGAGCGCGACGACCCAGGCAAAGATCGGCCTGTCGATAAAGAAATTAGGCATGAACCGACGACCCCTTTATTCGCTCTGCGAAGGTTGAGCGGCCGGCGCGTCGCTGGCTTCTTGCTTCCACGGCACGGGAATGACGCTGGCGCCGGGCATGGCGGCCTGCTGAAATCCCTCGACGATCACTTTCTCGCCCGTCTGCAAACCATCGGTAATGACCCAGTTGTGACCCTGGGCATGACCGACTTTCACCGGGCGCGTCTCGAGCTGGTTTTTATCGCCGACGATCAGCACATGGCTTGTGCCGCTCGGCCCGTATTGCACGGCCTGCTGCGGCACAACGAAGGCCTTTTTGTCGATGCCCTGTTCGAGGCGCACGCGCACATACATGCCGGGAAGAAGTTGCTCGTCGGGATTTGGAAATGCTGCGCGCAGCATGATCTCGCCGGTGCTCTCATCGACGGAGACGTCGGAAAAGAGAAGCTGACCGGGCTGCCCGTAATCCGAACCGTCATCGAGCTTGAGCGTGACCTTTGCGACGTTCGGCGCAACGCTTTGCAGCCTGTCTTGCGCGAAAGCTTTTTTAAGCGCCATCAATTGTGCCGACGACTGGGTGAAATCCGCATAGACGATTTGAAGTTGCTGGATCGTTGCAAGCGGCGTCGCTTCGGTTGCGCTGACAAGCGCGCCCTCGGTCACGAGCGCCCGGCCTATGCGGCCTGAAATGGGCGCGCGGACTGTTGCATATCCCAGATTGAGTTCAGCGCGTTCGAGGTTTGCCTTTGCGGAGGCAACATCGGCTTGCGCCTGCTTCAGCGACGATGCCGCGTCGTCATATTCCTGCTTGCTGACGGCGTTGACCGCGACAAGGTCCTTGTAGCGCTGTGCGAAAACGCGCGCCTTGGCGGCATTGGCGTCGGCTTTTGCAAGCGCCGCTTTCGCGCTATCGACGTCGGCCTGAAAGGGCGCGGGATTGATGCGGTAGAGAACGTCTCCCGCCTTCACATCCGCACCTTCGGTAAACAAACGCTCCAGCACCACGCCGGGAACACGCGCACGTACCTCGGCGACACGTACTGCGCTGATGCGTCCTGGCAATTCATTCACCAGCGTGACGGCTGTCGGCGCGACCGTGACTACGCTCACTTCAGAAGGTGGAAAGTTCTGTTCGCTTTCGCCTTCGCCGCAGGCCGCAAGTCCAAAAAGGATGAAAGCGCAGGCGGCGCCCGTTTGAAGGACGTTGTAGTGAGGGCGCATTGAATTCTCTTTCCGTATACGGCGTCGGGGTCTTGACGTAGCGGCGGCAATGACTGACGCGGCCTGAAAAACAGGCCGGCAATTTAAGGGTGGCTTGATGCGCCGCCGGGCCGCTAAAGCTGTGAACTCCCGAAGCGCCGATGGGGGGAGTCAGTTCGAAAGCTGACAACCGGCACCTCGGGAGCGAGATATATATACATACGTTCGTGAATGTATGCAAGGGGCGATCGGGGAGGTATAGTCGAACTTATGGCAAGACGAACCAAAGCTGAGGCAGAGCGGACGCGGGAGGACATCCTCGACGCGGCGGAGCGTGTTTTCTTTGCGAAAGGCGTTCCGGCCACTTCGCTTGCGGATATTGCCCAGGCCGCCAATGTGACGCGCGGCGCCGTCTATTGGCATTTCAAGAACAAGCCGGACGTGCTCGACGCCATGCTCGAACGGGTGCGCTTTCCGCAGGAAGATGTCGTGGCGGGGATTTCCCCTGACAATGCGAAAGACGCGCTGACCACGCTGGAAGAGGCATGCGTCGGCTGTCTTCGGTTGCTGCACGACGATCCGCAGCGCCAGCGTGTTTTCACGATCTCGATGCTGCGATGCGATGTTGTCATCGATATCCCGCAGCATCAGCGCGAGACGAACGCCGTCATGTTCGAAAGGCTGGTCCGCGCTTTCGAAATCGCCGAAGCGGAAGGTACGCTCGCATCACACTGGAAGCCGCGCGTCGCCGCGCAGGTCGTTTCATCTTTGTGCCTTGGTCTTTTTCGCGACTGGCTGGAAGACACGACGCGCTTCGAGATCGTCGATACAGGCATTACGTCTATCCAGTCTCTTTTCAGATCCTTTCACGCGATGCCAAAACCGGACTGACAATCTTTGCGCGGTGCACTCGCACTGAGCCGAAATTCTTCTTTGACGAACGATGCCCAAGGCTAAGATCGCCATATTGTGTTTGCGGAATCCTGTCGGTTCCGATCCCCCATCTCCTTCCTTGACGAGAGAGCGCTTATGAAAATTACCGCAGCCGTGGCGCGCGAAGGCCAGGCCGATTTCAGCTTCGAGGCTGTCGATATTGATGAGCCGCGCGCCGATGAAATTCTCGTGAAGGTCGTGGGCGTCGGTCTCTGTCACACGGATATGGTTGCAAAGACCGGCGCGATCGGCGGCCTGCCTGCTGTCCTCGGCCATGAGGGATCGGGCATTGTCGACAAGGTCGGGGTCTCCGTCACCAAGGTGAAGCCCGGCGACCGTGTGGCGATTTCATTCCGCTCTTGCGGCGAATGCGTGCGTTGCAAGGAAGGCCAGCCTGCCTATTGCCTCACCATGCCCATGCTCAACTATATCGGCATGCGCCCCGATGGCACCAAGGCGCTGCGCGGCAGCGGCGGCGAACAATTGGCGAGCAACTTCTTCGGCCAGTCCTCATTCGCAACCTATTGCCTGACCTATGAGCGCAACGTCGTGAAAGTGCCAGATGACGTGCCGCTGGAACTGGTCGGCCCGCTCGGCTGCGGCGTGCAGACGGGCGCGGGCGGCATCATGCGCTCACTGGCCTGCAAGCCTGGAAGCTCGCTGCTCATACTTGGCGGCGGTGCGGTAGGTCTGAGCGCGGTGATGGGTGCGGTCATTCAGGGCTGCTCCACCATCATCGTTCTGGAGCCGCATGAGGTGCGGCGCAAGCTTGCGATAGAACTCGGCGCAACTCATGTGATCGATCCTGCTACGGCACCGGATCTCATCGCCGCGCTGCGTGCGATCCTGCCGCATGGCGTCGACTATGCCTTCGACACGACCGGCATCCCGCCGCTGCAACAGGCGACGATGGGCTGCCTTGCGCCGCATGGCACATTCGGCATCGTCGGCATCAGCCCGCCCGGAACGCCTGTGCCGGGCGATATGACGACCGTGATGACTTTCGGCCATACGATCAAAGGCATCATCGAGGGCGACAGCGAGCCGGATGTCTTTATCCCGCAGATGATGGATCTCTATAAGGCCGGGCGTTTCCCCTTCGACAGGCTGATCCGCACCTATCCCTTTTCCGAAATCAATCGCGCCATCGCCGAGCAGCATCACGGCGATTGCGTCAAGGTCGTGCTGTTGATGGACGCGTAAGGCGACCGGAAATCAGAGGAAACCTGTCGGCCTCAAAGCTCATAGAGCCATGTGGGGCCGACAAATTCCCGCCCGTCATCATGCCCGACCTCCGTCTCGATCAGCGCCGTCGTCTGGGCGTTGAGACGCATGATGAGGTCGCGATGCGCCTCCGGCTTCAGCGCCAGATTGTCGACCTCATCGGGGTCGGTTTCCGTGTCGTAAAGCGCAAGGTCGTTATGCGCGAGCAGCGTTTCCCAATCGCGGGGAATATGATGCTCGCCCAGACCGAAGAAGCGCGCGAATTTGTAGCGCCCGTCAAAGACGCCGCGATGCAGGCCGCGATTGGTTCGCGACGGGCCGAACTGGCCGAGCTTCAGCGACTGCTTGAACATCGAGGCGATGCCCGGCGTGCTGCCATTGCGCATCATGCCTTCGATCATCTGCGGATCGATATAGAAAGGCACGCCGTAATTGTAGAAGGCGCCGCGCGTATCGCGCTCGGTCTTGCCGCCGGTGATCGCAGCCGCAAGGCTCACGCCGGGAAGCTTGCCCAGCGGGTCCTGAAGATCGGCGAGCTTGCCGCCTGCAAATTCATAAAGCGTCGGCAGAAGATCGACCGTGTTGCCGAGGCTTTCGACCACGCGTGACGTGCGCGCATCGGGGTGGCTGATATAGAGCGGAACGGCGACGTTCTCCTTGAAGATCACCGGCCCCTTCTGCCGCAGGCGTTGCGCGCCCGCCATCTCGCCGTGATCGGCGGTATAGACGACGATGGTATTGTCGGCGAGGCCCAGCGTTTCCAGCGCGGAGAAGAGGCGACGGATCTTGTAGCTCGCGTCGCGCATGCAGTTGAAATAATAGCTCTGGTTCTTGCGCCATATGGCTTCGTCATCGGGTAGCTTGCCATAGGTGACGTCGCAGACTTCGCGATAGGAACGCACCGCCCAAGGTTCGTTTTCATCCGGCGTGTGATGAAAGCTCTTGGGCAGCGGAATGTGGCTCCAGTCCTTGTCGTAAATGTCGCTTGCGGGCGCAGGCGCCAGAGGCGATAGCGCATCGGGATTGCCGCGCGTCGCGGTCTGGCCGTCCCAGGATTCAAAAAAGCAGATGTCGTGCGGATTGACGATGTTGACGGCGAGGAACCACGGCTGGTTCTCCGGCAACTTGCGCGGCACTTCGTCGAGCCACTGGATTGCGGAACTGACTGTCGGGCCGTCATAGCGATAGCCGTCCCAGACCTTGCCATGCGGATCGCCGTCGATGTTGTAATCGCTGAAACTGAACGCTTCGAGCGACTTGTCGGTCTTCGCATAGGGACCATAGCCGAGCTGCGCCGCATACGGCATGTCGCTCAAATGCCATTTGCCCTTATAGGCGGTGTAGTAGCCGAGATCGCGCAGATGGTGGCCGATGGAGCGCAGCTTGCCGTTGAGCTTGGGAAAGGGCGGCGCGCCTTCGTTCACAACCATGCCGGTCTGCTGCGTGTGGCGACCGAAATAGATGGTGGACCGCGACGGCGAGCAGGGCGTCGTATTGACGTTGTATTTGCTGAAGAAGGTGCCGCGCTCCTGCATCCAGTCATGCGCAGGAAGATCGAGGCCGGACGGCAGGCAGCTTGCCGAGCGCTCCTGATCCGTCATTACAAAGAGAATATTTGGCCGCTTTGCCTTCCCGATGGCAGGCGCGCCGATCGCGCGACTGGCAGCCGTTGCCGCCAATGCGGCAATGCCCCCGCCAAGCACATGGCGTCGCGACGGAGCGATGAGGCCTGATTTTGAGTTGCTCATGAGGCAGTCCTTTCAGGCATTGCGGCCGTCAATCACATCGAGAATATCTTGCTCCAGCGCCCAGAAACGATCCTGCCCCCAATGCGCGGGCCTGCCGTTGACGCGGAAAGAGGGCGCGCCCCATAGGCCTGCATCGAATAGCGCCACCCGGTTTTCTTCGGCAATGTCCCGCCAGCTTTCATCGGTCAGGGCCGCGCGCACACCATCGGCGCCGAGGTCGGCCCGTCTGGCGACATCGAACATTCCCTTGTCGGAGGCGATCTCGATGCCATCGGCAAAGGCCGCGCGCAGGCCGAGTTCGGCAAAATCCTCGCCGCGTCCGAGCCTGATTGCATGATGCAGCACGGCAAGAGCGCGCGCCGCGCCAGCACCCACCGGATCGATGATGGTGCCAAATGGCAGCCCCGCACGCTCCGCCTCTCGCTTCGTGTCGAGAATAATGTAGAGCCGCTTGACCAGTGGCACGGGAAGGCCGCGCATCACCATCGGAAGGATGAACCGCAACTGCAATTCGCAATCGTAATGCGTTGCGAGGCGACGCATGCGCGGAAAGGAAATCCACGAATAGGGGCTGCGAAAGGAAAACCAGTATTCGATGACCGGGCGCACGCCGTTGGCGGCGCGTGGTCCGAGCTTCATGTCGCGATAGGGCGCGATGGGCGCGGTTCCGGCAGGCGCCTTATCAAGCCCGAGCTTTGCGAGCCGCTCTTCAAGATGGTTCAGGCGGTCGACGCCCCAATACCACTCGCCCTCGAAATAGAACATCGCGCTGAGATAATGGCCGAGGCGTTTGCGCTGCCTGTCGCCATTGGCGGTAGCCGCCTGAGTGACGGTGGCCGAGGCCTCGCCCTGGCTCGTCGCAATCGCGTTGAGCGCTTTGACGTCGCGCGCCCAGAGCGCCTTGCCAGCCGCCGGTGCTACCTCGGTGAATTTCTTGCCGCCTTGTGCCGCCACAAGAACTCTCGCGCAAGCCAGAGCGAGGCTCGCATCGGGCAGCGTCGCGCCTGTGGGAAATTCGAGGCCATATTCAGTCGCAAGCCGGGCGGCATCTCTCAATGCGTAGTGGCGCAGCTTTTCGCGCTCCGGCGCGGCGGCATCGTCTGGCGCGGAAACGATCCACGGGACGAGGTCGATGTCATATCGTTGCTGCAATGACTGCAACACCTGCGCAGCAACATGGCTGTAAGGGTCGTCAGGCTGATGGAAGTAATGAACGGTTGGCCGCGTGCCGCGCGCCTTGCGCTTCAGCGTGTGGATGAAACGGCGCGTATTGCGGAGCGCGCGCCCTGTCAGAAGAGAAGTCGCTCTCCGTCGGATGAATTGCCTCATCTTCGATCCCCTCCATCGCTCTTGACACAAATCTATATAGTGACACTATTAGTGTCAATACATGGAAAGAGGGCATGGCATCAGGGAGAGGTGATTATGAAAGTGTTGAGAACGCCCGATGAGCGTTTCGCCGGCATTGCCGACTATCCATTCGCGCCGCATTGGACCGAAATCAAGGCAGATGGCGGCCAGCTCTTGCGTCTTCACACGGTGGACGAAGGTCCGAGAGATGCAGCGCCCGTGCTGCTGATGCATGGCGAACCGTCATGGTCATATCTTTATCGCCACATGATTACGGGGCTTGCGGGCAAGGGCCATCGCGTTGTCGCGCCCGATCTCATCGGCTTTGGCAAGTCGGACAAGCCGTCCGAACAATCCGACTATACTTATGAGCGCCATGTGAAATGGATGAGCGAGTGGCTGCTCGCCATGGACCTCACCGGCATCACGCTGTTTTGCCAGGACTGGGGCGGTTTGATCGGTTTGCGCCTTGTTGCCGCTTTCCCCGAACGTTTCGCGCGCATCGTCGTCGCCAATACCGGCCTTCCCATCGGCACGGGCTGGAGCGAAGGCTTCAAGCAATGGCTCGATTTCAGCCAGAGCGTGTCGGTGCTCCCGGTCGGCGAAATCGTCAGTATGGGAACTGTGCGTGGATTGAGTGCCGCCGAAAAGGCCGCCTATGACGCGCCCTTTCCCGACGAAAGCTACAAGGCCTGCGCGCGGCAGTTTCCGACGCTTGTGCCGATCACGCCGGAACATGCCTCCGTGGCTGAGAACAAGGCGGCGTGGAAAGTGCTTGAACGCTTCGACAAGCCGGTTCTCACGGCATTCAGCGATGGCGACCCCGTATCCAAGGGCGGCGAGCGCGTTTTCCACGAGCGTGTCCCCGGTGCGAAGGGCCAGGCGCATGTGACAATTGCAGGCGGCGGCCATTTTCTGCAGGAAGACAAGCCCGGCGAACTGGTCGACCTGATCGATGGCTTTATCCGCAAAACATCCTGAGGGAGAAATCGCAATGAACTACGAAATTGCCGTCTACCCGACGCAAGAAAAGCTGATGGAACTTGCCGGGTCGAAAGATCCCTCGCCCATCGTCATGCTGAACCTGCTGAAATTCCGCGATGTCGCCGAATACAAGGATGGCCGCGCGGAAAAGATCAGCGGCCGCGAAGCCTATATGCGCTATGGCGAGAAAATGCAGACGATCGTCACGGCGAGAGGCGGGCGCTTCCTGATTTCGGCGGAGCTGAACAGGGTGGTGATAGGCGAAGTCGAAGACATGTGGGACGTCGTTGCGATGGTCGAATATCCCTCCGCCGCGGAGTTTTTCGCCATCGCCACCTCGCCGGAGGTCATGGAAGCGGGCGTGGATCGCGAAGCCGGGCTTGCGGGCCAGATTCTCATCCGCTCGACATTGCGTCCCGAAATCTAGCAACGATACGGAAACACATCATGGATCGAACCGCCCCGTCGAAACTGGCCATTCTCGCCATCGGCCTGCTTGGAGTGATCAATCTCGCGCGCGGCTCGATCCATTTCTTTGCGCCCGATGGCGGGCTGACTTCGATTGCCGGGCTGGATCTTTCCACCGCACGCCAGACCATCGTCTTCTTCATCGCGGCTGTCGGCGCGGGGCAAATTACGCTCGGCATTCTCGACCTTTACGTCATCGCCCGGCACAGGGCGATGGTGCGCCCGCTTCTGGTCATCCATCTGGTCGGAATGGCGCTGGGCCTGTTCCTCTTCCTTGTCTGGAAGCCGCTTCCGGTCGTTGTGCCGGGGCAATATGGAGCGGTGTTTTCTTTCCTGCTGTTAAGCGTCATAACTGCACGGGAATTCTGGCTCTGGAAGCGTAATGGCGCAGATTGAAAAGACTGAGAAACCATCGGATGGCCGCCGCGCGCGCGGCGAGGAAAGCCGTCGCCGGATCGTCGAGGCGATGCTCAGCCAGATAGGCGAGGGCAATCTTTCGCCAAGCGCGGAAGAGGTCGCGGCGCAGGCCAATGTGGGCTTGCGCACGGTCTTCCGGCATTTCGACGATATGGACAGCCTTTATCGCGAAATATCCGAAGTGATGGCTACCGAGTTGATGCCGATAGCGGCGGCACCCTTGCCGAAAGGCGATTGGCGCGAACTTGTGGCTGAACTGGTGGATCGGCGCGCCCGCGTCTTTGAAAAAATGATGCCGTTCAAGATCGCAGCCGATGTCCACCGGCATCGATCCGAATTCCTGCGCGATGAACATGCCCGTCTTGGCACGATGCAACGCAAGATATTGCGTGACGTGTTTTCCCTGAAGGAATGCCCGGCGGGGCCGACTTTCGAGGCGCTGGACCTGTTGATGAGTTTCGATAGCTGGCGGCGGTTGAGGCTGGATCAGGGACTGTCTGTCGCCCAGGCGAAGAAAACGATGCTTCGGGCAAGCAGCGCGCTTTTTGAAAGCGCAGGCACGGCGGCATAGCTGTTTGCATCGCCGGCGATCAGGGCCTTGCGTCTGGAAATGCCATCGAAATGGAAAGAATAAGCTCGTCCTCATCGACGGGCTTGTCGAGGAAGGCAAGAACGCCTGCGCGCCTGGCGCGCTCTCTCAGCGTCACGTCGCTGCGCCCGGTGATGACGATGACCGGCGTTTCGATATGGCGTAACCGGAGCGTTTCGAGGAGATCGAGGCCGCTCATTTCCGGCATGTGAAGGTCGAGCAGAAAACATTCAACCGGCGCGTCGTCTGCATCGGCCAGAAATGCGCGTGCAGACGCATAATCCCGCACGATCATGCCGTGGGACTCGAGCAGGGCGCGCATTGAATCGCGAACGGCTTCGTCGTCGTCGACGACGCACACCGTCCGGTTCTGAATAGATGCCACAACGCTCTCCAACGCGAGATACACAAGCGCCGAGGATAGGAAGAGAGAAAATCACCCGATATACGGTAATCCCCTTAGGCCTCGCCCGATGGCACGACGCCTGCGGCAAGGGCGGTACGGACAAGCTCCGGCAGGCTGCGCGCCTGCATCTTTTCCATCAGATGGGCGCGATGGATTTCCACGGTTCTGGGCGAGATGCCCAGCTCGAACGCGACGACCTTGTTGGGTTGTCCGGCAATCAGGTGTTCAAGAACCTCGCGCTCACGCAGCGTCAGCGAGGCGACAAGACCAGCCCGGACGGGGTCCGCCGTTGAGGTTTGCCTGTTCTGCTGTTGGCCTGCATCAAGCGCGCGCCTCACGCTTTCAAGCAGCAATTCATCGTCATAGGGCTTCTCTATGAAGTCGACGGCGCCCGCCTTCATGGCGCGCACGGCGAGCGGAACATCGCCATGTCCGGTGACGATGATGACGGGAAGGCCGACATTTTGCCTTGTGAGTTCTTCCTGAAGCTCCAGTCCATCCATGTCGGGCATGCGGATATCTGCAATCATGCAGCCGCCATGTGCGCGCGGAGCGGTGAGAAATGCTCTGGCTGAGTCGAAGTCGACGACATTGAACCTGGCCGATTCGAGCAGCGCTCTCAGCGAATCGCGAACATCGGCATCGTCATCGACGATAAAGACCGTTTCAGGCGTCATGAGCTTCTTGCGTCTCCGGGGTCATTGGCAGCCTGAAGGCAAAGGTGACGCCATGTTCTGTATTTGCGTTCGCCCACAATAGACCGTCATGCGATTCGATGATCGACCGGCAGATCGACAGCCCGATACCCATTCCATCTTGCTTGGTCGTCGTGAAGGGCTGAAAGAGCTGTGCCTGCACCTCCGGCGTCAATCCGGGACCGGTATCCGATATGGAGACGACGACGGAGCCTGCCTCGTCCGTGAGGGTGCTGATCGTCAACTCGCGCCTCTCGACCGATTTCATGGCTTCGAAGCTGTTGCGCACGAGATTCAAAATGACCTGTTGAATCTGGATTTTATCGATGAGAACGGGCGGCAGTTCAGCCTGATATTCGGTGCGCACCTTCACGTTGCTCTCGGCAAGGCCCGTTACGCTGAGCGCGACGGCTTCCTCGACAACCTTGTTCAGATTTTCGGAAGCACGGTTGCTTTTGCCCTTGGCTATGAATTCCCGCAGGCGGCGGATGATTTGTCCTGCGCGCGATGTCTGCGCGCTCGCCTTTTCAAGATATTCGAGGCTGCGAACGACTTCCGGAATCTCGATCCCGGCAATGGTGCGTCTCGCCGCGTTGACATAGTTCATCACAGCCGACAGCGGCTGGTTCAATTCATGCGCGAGCGCCGCCGCCATCTGCCCCATCGCGCTGAGCCGCGAGACATGCAGCAATTCGGCCTGAACGTCCCGAAGATGCCGCTCGGTGCTTCGCCGCTCGGTGATGTCGTGAATGATGCCGACGAATATTTGTTCGCCGGCGATAATGCCTTCGCCGACCGACAGATACATGGGGAAGGTCGAGCCATCCTTGCGGCGGGCATGCACATCGCGGCCGATGCCGATAATGCGCTTCTGGCCGGTGGTGCGATAATGTTCCAGATAGCCGTCATGCTCTTCGCGATAGGGCGCGGGCATCAGCATCTTCACGTTCTGGCCGATGACTTCGTCCGCGGTGTAGCCAAACAGCTTCTCGCAGGCCGGGCTATAGACCTGCACGTTGCCCATGGCGTCGATGATGACGATGCCGTCAACAGCGGTCGCGAGCAGTGCCTCAAGGCGCGCGGCGCTCTCATCATTGCTCTGTGTAAGGCTGAATCCGGGAGACATCGACCGCTTTGCTTTGGGTTTCAGGCTGAACCTAGCGTTTCAAAGCCCTTTTGACCATCCAGACCCCTTCAAACCGGCGGCCGGGCGTGCCTGTGTAAAGTTGACGCATGCGTCATTTTTGATAATCGCCGCCACGCGCAAATACCCATAATTTTTTTATGCGTAAAGAGTGCGACGAAGGCCGGGCCGCGTTCGAAGAACGAAGGGCCGGAAGTGAAACCAAGGAGGAAACGATGAACGACGTAAGGCAGATCACGAAAGACCAAGCCTACGACACGGTCGCTCCGGGCGACTTCGCGGCAATGATGGACACAACACGCTACGGGCAGCGCTCGGGCGCTTTTGACAAGATCATCTCGGCAACCCACGACCATTTCTGGGACCCGCTGGATGTGCGCTACATCGACTTCAGCGAACCGTTCGATCTTGCCAATGAAATGATTCTCTCGCCGGACATGGTGCCGGAACTGCGCCTGCCATGTTTCGAGGCGCTGTCGGAGAAGGACAAGGTTCGCTTTGCCAATGAGACGGCACGCTGGTTCCTCTCCTCGATCCTGCATGGAGAGCAGGGCGCGCTCAATCTTTCCGCGAGCCTTTGCCACATCCTTCGCGATCCGGGCGCGCAGGAATATGCAGCAAACCAGGCGCGCGAAGAGGCGCGTCACGTCACGGCCTTTGCGCGTTATGTGAAAGCACGCTGGGGCAAGCCGCTTCCGGTCGGCACGACGCTGAGTGGACTGCTGTCCGAGATGGTCCACGCGCAGGAGGTCTACAAGAAGATCGTCGGCATGCAATTGCTCGTCGAGGGGCTCGCGATGGGAACCTTCGCCTCGCTCTACAACCATTCGCGCGACCCCCTGCTCGTCAAGCTGTGCCAGCTCGCCATGACGGACGAGGCCTTCCATCACAAGTTTGGGAAGATCTGGGCCGATCGCACGATCCCCAAGCTTGCGCAGGACGAGCGCGACCTGATCGAGGACTGGGCGGCAAGCTGCTTCCAGACGCTGCTCTTCAATCTCGTAAATCCCGAACAGAAGCAGGCGCTTTATGCGCAATTCGGGCTGGACTGGAAGCAGGTGCAGGCTGAAATGCTCGAAGCAGTGACGGATGCCGATCGCCGCGAGCAGATGAAGGACGCGACAAATGTGTTCCGCGTCCTCGTGAAGACCTTGCTCAAGGCGGGAATCATCACCTCGCGCACGAAGGCCTTCTACGCTGTTTATGTCGATATGGATGAATTGCACGACGAAGACGATCGCATGGTTGGCGACGATATCGCCGAGCAGGGCATCGAATTTCTGAAGACCGTGAACTTTGCAAAGAAATCGCCGCTTCAGGTAACAGCGGCGGAATGACGCGCGACGGAAGGGCGGCGCGAGAAAAGCGCCGCCCTTTGCTATGCAGTGCGCGGCCTGCGTAGCGACATATACGTAGTGTCACGGATTTTTACTTTCGCCGCATCGCGGCATCTTCACCAAGACGTCAACATTAGGGGGATCGTCGCATGGCGATTTCGCGCGATCATATTAACTACGGGGCGATGACCACGGCTTCTTACGCCGTGACGGCCGCATTGCTGGCGGGAGCGTTCATGGCGCTCTTCGTCGCTGCAAAGGCGGCCGACATGCCGATGGCCATTCATGCATGGATGTTCACTTTCGCCATGCTCGCAGGCGCCTTTGCGATCATTCAGCGACATTTCAACGCAATGGAAGGTCGCCCGAGTGCCGATGATGGAACGGGCTACAACGACGCGGTGATCAAAGCCGGCGTCATCGCCACGCTCTTCTGGGGCGTCGCGGGAATGTTGGCGGGCCTCTACATCGCGCTGCAGCTTTCTTTCCCCGTCCTCAATTTCGATTCCGCCTTTATCAGTTTCGGCAGATTGCGCCCCGTTCACACATCGGGTGTCATCTTTGCCTTTGGCGGCAACGCGCTGATCGCAACGTCCTTCTATGTCGTGCAGCGCACATGCCGCACGCGCCTTGCCGGCAACATCGCGCCCTGGTTCATTTTCTGGGGTTATCAGCTCTTTCTCGTCGTCGCCGCCACCGGCTATCTCATGGGCGTGACGCAGTCGAAAGAATATGCCGAGCCGGAATGGTATGCGGATATCTGGCTGACGATTGTCTGGGTGACCTATCTTCTCGTCTTCCTCGGCACACTGGCGCGCCGTCGCGAGCCGCATATCTATGTGGCAAACTGGTTCTATCTCGCCTTCATCGTGACGATTGCCATGCTCCACCTTGGCAACAACCTCTCGATCCCCGAGACGCTGACCTCAAGCAAAAGCTACGGCCTCTTCTCCGGCGTGCAGGATGCGCTGATCCAGTGGTGGTACGGCCACAATGCGGTGGGCTTCTTCCTGACCGCGGGCTTCCTCGGCATGATGTATTACTTCGTGCCCAAGCGTGCGGAGCGCCCGGTCTATTCCTATCGCCTGTCGATCATCCACTTCTGGTCGCTGATCTTCATCTATATCTGGGCGGGCCCGCATCACCTCCACTACACCGCGCTGCCCGACTGGGCGCAGACGCTGGGCATGACCTTTTCGATCATGCTCTGGATGCCCTCATGGGGCGGCATGATCAACGGATTGATGACGCTGTCGGGTGCATGGGACAAGCTTCGCACCGATCCGGTGCTGCGCATGCTCGTCGTGTCGCTCGCCTTTTACGGCATGTCGACCTTCGAAGGCCCGGTCATGTCGATCAAGGCTGTCAACTCCCTGTCGCACTACACGGACTGGACCATCGGTCACGTGCATTCCGGCGCGATGGGCTGGGTCGGCTTCGTCACCTTCGGTGCCGTCTATTGCATGGTGCCGTGGCTCTGGAAGCGCGAACGCCTTTACTCGATGGTGCTGGTGAGCTGGCACTTCTGGATCGCGACCATGGGCATCGTTCTCTACATCACGTCGATGTGGGTGTCGGGTATCCTTCAGGGCCTCATGTGGCGGGCCTACGACACGCAAGGCTTCCTCGAATATTCATTCGTGGAATCTGTCGCCGCCATGCATCCCTTCTATGTGATACGCGCGACGGGCGGGCTGCTCTTCCTCGTCGGCATGCTGATCATGACTTACAACTGCTGGCGGACCATCAGGGGCGACGTGCGTGAAAACGAGCCTCTCCCCATCGGGGTGACGTCAAATCTCAACCTTCAACCGGCTGAGTGAGGGACACGAAGATGGCCAAGTTCGACCATGGTGTCATTGAGAAGAATTCCATTCTTCTTCTGGTGCTCACCCTCATCGTTGTCTCGATTGGCGGCCTGATCGAGATCGTGCCGACATTCCTCATCAAGACGACCATCGAGGATGTGAAAGGCATGAGGCCCTACAGCCCGCTGGAGCTGAAGGGACGCGACATCTATGTGCGCGAGGGTTGCTACCTCTGCCACAGCCAGATGGTGCGCTCGCTGCGTTCTGAAGTGGAGCGCTACGGGCATTACTCGCTCGCCGCCGAAAGCATGTACGACCATCCCTTCCAATGGGGATCGAAGCGCACGGGCCCCGACCTCTCCCGCGTCGGCGGCAAATATTCCGATGAGTGGCATCGTCTTCACATGGCGAACCCGCGCGCACTCGTGCCGGAATCCGTCATGCCGGGATATCCGTTCCTGGCAAAGAGGCCGCTCGACTACAAGAATATCGAGAACGATCTTCGCGCACTCCGCGTTACCGGTGTGCCTTATACCGATGAGGCGATTGCGAACGCGAAGGCGGACCTGCAGGCTCAGGTCAATCCCGATGCCGATACCGAAGGCCTGACGGCGCGCTATCCCAAGGCGGTCATTCGCGATTTCGACAGCGACCCGAAGACCATCTCGGAACTCGACGCGCTTGTCGCCTATCTGCAGATGCTGGGAACGCTTGTCGATTTCAACGCGCATGACAGCGCCGACTTCAGCCAGTGAGGCAAGAACCATGATGCAAGTACACGCCTCGGCTCTCGCAGGAACGGTCGGGCTTCTATTCTTCATCGCATTGTTTTCGGTCGCAGTGCTCTACGCGCTCTGGCCGTCCAACAAGCAGACCTTCGAGCACATGGCGCGACTGCCGCTCGACGATGAGGGAGACAAACAGTGAGCGACAAACGCCTCAAGGACGAAGTGACCGGCGTCGAGACAACCGGCCATGAATGGGACGGCATCCGCGAGCTCGACTATCCGCTGCCTAAATGGTGGCTCTACATATTCTATGCCTGCATCGTCTGGTCCGTCGGATACTGGATCCTGATGCCCGCCTGGCCCTATTTCTGGAATGGCGCGTGGCGCTACACCGAAGGCACGATCGGCTATTCGCAGCGCAATGTCGTGGCCGGTGAGTTGAACGCCGCAGTCGCCGGACGCGCGGATGTGCTGAAGCAGATCGCGGAGACGCCGCTGGAGGAGGTCGTGAAAAATGACAGCCTCATGGAAGTTGCGCTTGCTGGCGGCAAGGCGGCTTTCGGCGACAATTGCGCGCCCTGTCACGGCTCTGGCGCACAAGGCTCAAAGGGATTTCCCAATCTCAATGACGATGAGTGGCTCTGGGGTGGCAAGCTTGCCGACATTCAGCTCACCATCACGCATGGCATTCGCTGGGAAGCCGACGACAATACGCGCCAGAACCAGATGCCGCGTTTTCTGGACGACGGCATGCTTCAGCGCGTGCAGGTGAACGATGTCGCTGAATATGTTCTCTCGCTGAGCGGCCAGACCGAGAATGCGGAAGCGGTCACGCGTGGCGCTGCTGTTTTCGAACAGCAATGCATTTCGTGCCATGGCGCGGACGGCAAGGGTAATCAGGAACTCGGTGCGCCGAACCTCACCGATGCGATCTGGCTCTATGGCGGCGATCGCGCAAGCATCGTGCAGACGGTTGCGCATGGTCGCAGCGGCGTTATGCCCGCTTGGGGAGGTCGTTTGGACGCCGGTACGATCAAGGAACTCACTCTTTACGTTCACTCGCTCGGCGGCGGGAAGTAGTCGTCCGGGCGCCTCGTCGGTTTCGAGAGTCCCATCAGTATGACGAATGCAGTACATGGTCTGGAAGCGCTGGTGGCGGAGGCAAGCTCCGCCACTTTCGCACGCGCGCCGCACGACGACGAAGGCGGCGCGGAGCCCAGACATGCCGGGCCGCTTTATGAGAGCCGGACCAAGATCTATCCCAAGCTTGTCCACGGTACGTTTCGCCGTGTGAAGTGGCTGGTGATGCTCGTGACGCTGTCGATCTATTACGGCGCGCCATGGCTTCGCTGGAACCGCGGCCCGAGCCTTCCCGATCAGGCGATCCTGCTCGATTTCCCGAACCGGCGTTTCTATTTC
Organism: Parvibaculum sp.; assembly: GCF_049651025.1. GTDB lineage: Bacteria > Pseudomonadota > Alphaproteobacteria > Parvibaculales > Parvibaculaceae > Parvibaculum. The sequence goes on from NZ_JBASBH010000037.1 coordinate 64,855, forward strand.
TTCTTTCTCGAAATCTGGCCGCAGGAATTCTACTACATCACCGGCCTGCTCATTCTGGCGGCGCTCGGGCTCTTTCTCGTGACAAGCGTCGCGGGGCGCGTCTGGTGCGGTTACACCTGCCCGCAAACCGTCTGGACCGATCTCTTCATTCATATCGAGCGCTTCATCGAAGGCGACAGGTCTGCCCGCATCCGCCTGGATCGGGAGCCATGGTCGCTGAACAAGCTTTTTCGCAAGACGGTGAAGCACAGCGTCTGGATATTGATCGCCATACTCACGGGCGGCGCATGGGTCTTCTACTTCGCCGATGCGCCGACGCTGGCGGGGCAGTTGCTGACTTTCGATGCGCCCTTGTTCGCCTATCTCTTCATAGCCCTGTTTACGGCCACGACTTACGTTCTGGGCGGGATCGCGCGTGAACAGGTCTGCATCTATATGTGCCCCTGGCCGCGCATTCAGGGCGCCATGTTCGACGAGGATTCTTTCCTCGTGAGCTACAAGGCGGATCGCGGCGAGGCGCGCGGCCCGCACAAGAAGGGGACAAGCTGGGAAGGCCGCGGCGATTGCATCGATTGCAATCAATGCGTGGTCGCCTGTCCCATGGGCATCGACATTCGCGACGGCATGCAGATGGAGTGCATTCAATGTGCGCTCTGCATCGATGCTTGCGACGAGATCATGGATCGTATCGAGCGCCCGCGCGGGCTCATCGCTTACGACACGTCGCGCAATCAGGAGCGGCGGCAGGCGGGCGAGAAGCCGCGTCTCAACCTCGTGCGCGCGCGCACCATCGTCTATACGCTGGCCCTTCTTCTGGTTTCCGGCATCATGATCTACGCATTGGCGACGCGGGAAATGCTGCAGGTCAGCGTGATCCGCGACCGCAATCCGCTCTTCGTCACCTTGTCTGATGGCAGCATTCGCAATGGCTATGCGATCAAGCTCATCAACAAGGAGCATGTGACGCATAGATTCCGCATAACGGCAGAGGGCATGGAGGGCGCAACGCTTTTCGGGCCGGAAGCGACGCCGGGCGGCCTGGATGCGATCGAAGTCGGCCCGGATTCGCTGAAAAATATCCGCATCTTTGTCAGCCTGCCCCACGCAAATCTCTCGGCGCTGAACGGCGGCGAGGCGGATTTGACGATTGTTGCGACCGCTGTAGAAACCGGACAACGCGCCGCCAGCGTCACAAGTTTCAGAGGACCAATCCAATGAAGAGCGCGAGCAGCGACTTTCAGCCTACCACACGCTTCGGCCTGCTGACAGGCAGGGGCGTTCTCATTGGATTGCTGAGCGCCTTTGCGGTCGTCTTCACCGCAAACGGCTTGCTGATCTACAACGCGCTTTCAACCTTTGACGGCATCGAGGTCGCCGACGCCTATCAGAAGGGTCGTGCCTATAATCATGTGCTTGAGGCGATGGAAATCCAGAAGCAGTTGGGCTGGAGCGCCGCCGTCGAGGTTGACGATAAGGGCAGCGCACATGATGTGCGGCTGCGCGTCGCCTTCACCGACCGGGCAGGTCAACCGCTGCGAGGATTGACGCCGCATGGCGTCTTCTACCGGCCCGTCGTCGGCGGTCTCGATCAGCGCCTTGCGATGAAGGAAATCTCGCCCGGCCGCTATGAAGCGGAATTCCATCTCGCCGAAGGCGGCAACTGGATTGCTCGCGTTGCGGCTGAAGGGCCGCATGGCGAGAAATTTGCGCAGGAGCAGCGCGTCACCATTCGCGATTAGGAACGCAGATATGAGCGACGTCGTTCTGCCGCAGGCAACAACTCATTTGAGGGTCGATCCCGGCCTCTTTGTGCGTGACGCGGAAGACGGGCAGGGCGCAACGCTCGATCTCGTCGTGCAGGCCATGCATTGCGCGGGCTGCTTGCGCCGGGTCGAGCGCAATGTCGGCGAATTGCCGGGCATTCAGTCGGTCCGCGCGAACCTGTCGACGAAACGCGTCGTGGTGCGTTGGGACCCTGAGAAATTGAAGCCCGCGCAGATCGTGGACAAGCTCTCCTCTATCGGCTTCGAGGCTGTGCCTTTCAATCCAAGATTGCTCGGTGCGCTTGATGAGCGCGAGGGTAAATCATTGCTGCGCGCGCTTGGCGTGGCAGGCTTTGCCGCCGCCAACGTCATGCTTCTGTCCGTCGCGGTCTGGTGGGGCCTCATCAGCGACATGGAGCCCGAGACGCGCGCGCTCTTTTACTGGATATCGGCGCTGATCGCTTTGCCGGCGATTGCCTATTCCGCGCGGCCCTTCTATCGCTCGGCATATAATGCGCTGCGCAAGCGGCAGATGAATATGGACGTGCCGATCTCGCTGGCGATCACGCTGGCGACCGGCATGAGCATCGTTCAAACCATCGTCAATGCGCGCCACGTCTATTTCGACGCCAGCATCACACTTCTCTTCTTTCTGCTGATCGGCCGTTATCTCGACGTGCAGGCGCGCAATCGCGCCTGTTCGGCCGCACAGAATCTTCTGGGCCTTCGCGCGATGGCGGCAACGCTTGTCGAGGCCGATGGCAGCCATCGTTCGGTCCCGGTCGAAAGCCTTGAGCCGGGGATGATCGTTGCGATTGCCGCCGGGCAGCGCATTCCCGCCGACGGCGTTGTGTCAATCGGCGTGAGCGATATCGATACGAGCCTTGTCACCGGGGAAAGCGTGCCCGAACCTGTGAAGGTGGGAGCGAAGGTCTTCGCCGGAACGCTCAATATTTCAGGACCACTGACAGTTACGGTCACGGCGCGCGACGAGAATTCGCTTCTTTCCGAAATCGTCAGGCTCATGGAGACGGCCGAGCAAGGTCGCTCCGCCTATATTCGCGTCGCCGACCGCGCGGCGCGCATCTATGCGCCAAGCGTTCACGTGCTGGCCGCTGTGACCGTTGCACTTTGGCTCTTCCTTGATGCGGGCATCGTCACCGCCGTCGCCAACGCGATTGCTGTTCTGATCGTGACTTGCCCTTGTGCGCTCGGTCTTGCCGTGCCCGTGGTGCAGGTCGTTGCAACCGGGCGCTTGCTGCGCCTTGGCGTGCTGGTGAAGGCGGCAGACGGGCTTGAGCGTCTGGCGGAAGTCGACACGATCGTCTTCGACAAGACCGGAACGCTGACGCTCGGGCAGTTGCAACTCGCGAATGCTTCGTCAGTCGCGCCTGCAGATATCGCGTTGGGCGCGGCCCTTGCGCGAGAAAGCCGACATCCCCTGTCGCGCGCGCTAGTCGAGCATGCAGCTTCCATGTCTCTGCCGGTACTCACCGAGCCGCGCGAGGAGCCGGGGCAGGGCCTTGAAGGCCGGTTGGGTGCGCAGGTGATCCGTCTCGGCAATCGCGACTGGGTGGGCGCAGGCGATGTCACGCTCGATGCTCATGCAGGCTCGGAGCTTTGGTTGCGGCGGGGCGATGACGCGCCGGTCTGTTTCCGCTTCACGGATATATTGCGGCCCGACGCTGTCGCAACGGTGAATGCGCTGAAATCGCGCGGCTTTGCGGTGGAGCTTCTGTCCGGCGACCGTGAGCCCGCCGTTCGCGCGGCGGCGGATATACTCGGTCTGCCGAACTGGCGAGCAGCCGCAAGGCCCGACGCCAAGATCGCGCGCCTGAAAGAACTGGCGGATCAGGGACGCAAGGTGCTGATGGTCGGCGACGGTCTCAACGATGCCCCCGCTTTGCGCGCTGCGCATGTCTCCGCCTCACCGGCAAGTGCTGCGGATATCAGCCAGACGGCGGCGGATTTTATTTTCCAGGGCGCAAAGCTTGGACCGCTGATCGAGGCCATCGACGTCGCCAGAAAATCGCGCAGGCTTGTCTTTGAAAATTTCGGACTGGCGATCGCCTATAACTGCATTGCCGTGCCGCTTGCCATGGCGGGCTTCGTCACGCCGCTCGTGGCGGCCATCGCCATGTCGACTTCATCGATCACGGTGACGCTGAACTCGCTTCGGCTCAATCGGCGGGATGAAAAGGCGGCGCGCTTATGAACATTCTCATCTATCTGATGCCAGTCGCACTGGTCATGAGCCTGCTCGGACTTGCGGGATTTTTATGGTCGCTGAAGGCCGGGCAGTACGACGATATGGAAGGCGCAGCCCAGCGCGTTTTGCTCGATGACGATGATGACGATCCGACGGGGACAGGCAGCTAGCGCGGGAGCCTGCCGCCAAGGGCAAGCTCCCGCAGATAGCAGTGAGGATCAGGCTGCAAGGAAGCCTTCGAGGCGCTTGCGGATGATCGCTTCCGCTTCGCTCATGATCCGGTCGATCAGTTCCTTGCAGGTCGGGATGTCGTGGATGAGGCCCGCGACCATGCCGCAGCTCCAAGCGCCCGCTTCCATGTCGCCATCCTGCATGACGCGCGGATAGACGCCGCCGACGAGTTCGCGAATATCCTCGATGCCGAGGCTTGCGCCCTTTTCGCGCTCGATCTCGACAATCTTCTCGACCGCCGTATTGGTGAGCACGCGTTCGGTGTTGCGCAGCGGACGCATGATGAGGCGCGTGTCGAGTTCGCTGGCGGCAAGCAGGGCCTTCTTCACGTTCTCATGCACGGGCGCTTCCTTTGTCGCGATGAAGCGTGTGCCCATGTTCATGCCTTCGGCACCCAGCGCCAGCGCGGCGACGAGGCTGCGCGCATCCGCCATGCCGCCCGAGGCGACGAAGGGGATTTTCAGCTCTTCCGCAGCGCGCGGCAGAAGGATCATGTTGGGAATGTCATCTTCACCCGGATGGCCGCCGCATTCGAAACCGTCAACGCTCACCGCATCGCAGCCGATCTTCTCGGCTTTCAGCGAATGGCGAACCGACGTGCATTTGTGAATGACCTTGATGCCGCCGGCCTTGAGCGCGGGCATATAGGCTTCGGGGCTGCGACCGGCTGTTTCAACGGCCTTCACGCCGCCCTGAATGATCGCGTCGATATATTCGGGATAAGGCGGGTTGGCAAAGCCGGGCAGGAAGGTGAGGTTCACGCCGAACGGCTTGTCGGTCATGTCGCGGCATCGCGCGATTTCCTTGGCAAGCGCCTCGGGCGTCGGCTGCGTGAGGCCGGTGATGATGCCAAGACCGCCCGCATTCGAGACGGCGGCCGCCATCTCGGCAAGACCCACAAAATGCATGCCGCCCTGAATGATCGGATGCTGGATGCCGAAGAGTTCTGTAATGCGTGTTTTCACGTTGATTGCCCTCGTATTGGAATGCGATGGATCGATGATGCGTCGGATTTGAATTGCGTGTCGCGGGTCAGGCTGTTCGCAGGCTCGGATAATCGACATAGCCGGCGGGCCCGGGCGAGTAGAAGGTTTCAAGCTTCCACTCGTTCAGCGGCGCGTTTTCCTTGAAGCGGCGCGGCAGATCGGGATTGGCGATGAAGGCTTTTCCGAAGGCGACGGCATCCGCTTCGCCCGCTGCGAGAACGGCCTCGGCCGTTTCCTTCGTGAAGCCTTCGTTGGCGATATAGACGCCGCCGAAGGCCGCCTTGAGCTGCGGGCTGAGCCAGTCGTCGCCGCGATGCTCGCGCGCGCAGAGGAAAGCGAGCCGCCGCTTGCCCATCTCGCGGGCGACATAGTCGAAGGTCGCGGGGAGATTTGAATCGCCCATCGAATGCGCATCGCCGCGCGGCGCAATATGCAGGCCGACGCGATCGGCGCCCCAGACGGAGATTGCCGCATCGACGGCTTCGAGCATCAGGCGCGCGCGGTTCTCGATGGATCCGCCATATTCGTCGGTCCGCTGGTTGGAGCCGTCCTGCAGGAACTGGTCGAGCAGATAACCATTGGCGCCGTGCAACTCCACGCCGTCAAAGCCTGCACGCAGCGCATTCTCCGCGCCCTTGCGATAGGCCTCTACCACATCGGCGATTTCGCTGGTTTCAAGCGCGCGCGGAACGGGATAGGGACGCTGCGGACGGAGAAGGCTGACATGGCCCTTCGCCGCGACGGCGCTTGCCGAGACGGGTGCCGCGCCATCATGGAATATGGGGTCGGAGATGCGCCCCACATGCCAAAGCTGCATGAATATGCGCCCGCCCGCCTTGTGCACGGCGTCGGTCGTGAGCTTCCAGCCTTCGGTCTGCTCGTCCGACCAGATGCCCGGCGTATCCGTATAGCCGACGCCAGCAGGCGTCACCGATGTCGCCTCGCTTAGGATGAGGCCGGCGGAAGCGCGCTGCGCATAATATTCCGCCATCAATTCATTGGGCATGCGCGCGACGCCCGAGCGCGCCCTTGTGAGCGGCGCCATGATGATCCGGTTCGGCAACTCAAGCGCGCCGATCTTCAGCGGGTCGAAGAGTGTTGGCATGAGAACGTCCACAATATGCTGCGTGGCCCGAAGATTGGGCGGGAGAGAATTCAAGAAGCGATAGCCGTGCCTTTCGGCACGGTATCACGTGGGGGCGACAGGTTCAGTCCGCGAATTTGGGCCGGCGCTGTTCGAGATTGGCCATGATGGCCTCTTTCTGATGCACGCCGCCGATCAGCTTGTCCTGCTCCACGGATTCCGCAAGCAGCACGGCGGCAGGGTCTGCATCCGGCGCGGCATTCAGGATGCGTTTGGCGGCGCGGATGGCGGTCGGGCTCTTGTCGGCGATTTCGCGCGCCGTTGCGAGGGCTGCCGCATAAGGATCTTCGATGATCCGCGTGGCAAAGCCATAGGCGAGGGCTTCTTCGGCGGAGAAGATGCGGCCCGTATAGGTGAGTTCACGCACCACATCTTCGCGTGCGAGGTTGCGCATCAAAAGCGTGCCGGCCATGTCGGGCACGAGGCCCCATTTGATTTCCATGACCGAGAAACGCGTGCCCGGTGCGACATAGCGAAAGTCCGCGCCAAGGGCGACCTGGAAACCGCCGCCGAAGGCAACGCCGTGAACCGCCGCGATGACGGGAACGGGAATATCGCGCCACACCATCGCCGCATATTGCGCGCGGTTGGAGTCGCCATGCGTGCGCGGCGTGAGGCCGCTCGTGACGGATTTCTTGTCCGGCGAGCCTCTCTCGCCGCTCGCCATCTTGCCGAAATTGCCCATGTCGAGACCCGCGCAAAAGGCGCGGCCTTCGCCGGAAATGACGACAGCGCGCACCGACTTGTCGGCCTTGAGGCGTTCGCCCGTTTCGATGAGCGCGGCAAACATCGCATCGTCGAGCGCGTTCATCTTGTCGACCCGTACAAGGCGGACATCGGCCACGCCTTCGG
>NZ_JBASBH010000038.1:0-4895 GCF_049651025.1 Parvibaculum sp.
GTCGAGAGGCGAGCCGAGCTTGTATGTCCGGGTCAGTTCGGCAAAGCCGTCGACGAATTTGTCGTAGACCGCTTCATGCACATAGAGCCGTTCCTTGCCGCAGCAGGATTGGCCGGAGTTGAAGAAAGCGCCGTCGACGAGGTTCTCGACCGCGAAAGCGATATTCGCATCCGGCCGCACATAGGCAGGATCCTTGCCGCCGAGTTCGAGGCCGACACCGATGAAGCGGTCGGCGGCGGCTTTGACGATAGCGTGACCGCCAGCCACGGAGCCGGTGAAGGCGACGTAGTCGATACGGGGATCGCCGATCGTCTTTTCGGTCAGTTCGTGGCTCATATGGAGCGAAGTGAAAAGCCCATCCGGCGCGCCTGCTGTTTCGAAGGCTTGCGCGAAACGCTCGGCGCAGAGTGGCGTCTGGCCTGAATGTTTCAGTATGACGGCATTGCCGGCCATGATCGCAGGCACGACCGAATTCACGGCGATCAAATAGGGATAGTTCCAGGCGGCGATAGAAAAAACAACGCCTAGCGGCTCGCGTTTGATGTAACGGTTGAAGCCGTCTTTCAGGCCAACATTAATATCGGCCAGCGTTTCGGCGGCAATGCCGATCATGTAGCGGGCGCGCTCTTCAAAGCCGCGCACTTCGCCCGCGCCATAGGCGATTGGCCGCCCCATTTGCCATGCGAGCTCCGGCACGATCTCATCTTTCATCGCGACAAGGGCATCGACGAAGCGCAGGCAAAGCTCCGTACGCTGCTTCATCGTCATCAGCTTCCACGAAGCTTGCGCGCGCTTTGCTTCGCTTAGCGCTTCATCGACATCGCGGGCGGTTGCCAGCGGGCGCTCGACATAAACACTCCCATCGACGGGAGATATGACTTTCAAAACAGATGCGGTCATCCGCGCTCAAATCCTCTCGTAACTTCCCAGTCCGTAACCCGACGATCATATTCGAGCTGTTCCCAGCGGCCCGTGTGGAGATAGTGATTGACGACATCGTCGCCAAATACGGCGCGTAGCGTAGCTGACTTTTCAAGGTTGGTCAGTGCGTCACGGAGGTTCTTCGGCAGCAAGGGAACGCCTTTGCCGACATAGGCGTCGCCCTTGAATTCCGGTTCCAGCTTGAGCTTTTTCTCGATGCCTTCGAGGCCAGCCGCGATGAGGCCCGCATAGGCCAGATAGGGGTTCAGGTCCGCGCCGCCGATGCGGCATTCGATGCGAAGGCTCTTGCCGTGTCCGCACAGGCGGAAGCCTGCGGTACGGTTGTCGTTCGACCAGACGATGTTGGTTGGGGCAAAGGTGCCGTTCACGAAACGCTTGTAGGAGTTGATGTAAGGCGCGAGGAAATATGTGATTTCACGTGCATGTTTGATTTGCCCCGCCAGGAATTGCTGGCCCAGTTCGGAGAGGCCGTGGACGGGACTTTTGGTGTCGTGAAAGAGCGCCTTCTTGTTCGCCTGATCCCATAGCGACAGGTGGATGTGGCAGGAGGAGCCTGCCAGCGTGTAGTTCCACTTGGCCATGAATGTGATGGCCTTGCCATGCAGATGCGCGATTTCCTTGATCCCGTTTTTGAGGATCGTGTGGCGGTCCGCCATTTCCAGCGCCTCGGCATAGCGGATGTTGATTTCCTCCTGTCCGGGGCCCCATTCGCCTTTGGAATTTTCGACAGGGATGCCAGCGCCTTCGAGACCGTTGCGGATCGCGCGCATGATCCCTTCTTCCTTGGTCGTGCCGAAGACGTGATAGTCCTGAATGTAGCTGTTCGCTGTTTTCAGTCCGTGGAAGCGCTTCTCATGGGCGCTCTCATAGGTCTCGTCGAAGAGATAGAATTCGAGCTCGGACGCGGTGTTCGCCGTCATCTTCTTTGCCGCGAGCCGCTTCAGCTGCTTCTTCAAAATTGCGCGCGGCGCATGAGCCACATCCTCGCCGTCATGGTCGAGCGTGTCGCAGATGACGAGCGCGGTTCCCGGCAGCCAGGGGATGCGGCGCAGCGTGTTCATGTCGGGCTTCAGCACGAAGTCGCCATAGCCGTCCGACCAGCTTGCTGCCTTGTATCCCGGCACGGGCTCCATGTCGGTGTCGACGGTCAGGAGGTAGTTGCAGGCATGGGTTTCGTGAACGGCGGTATCGAGGAAGTAGCTTGCCTGCATGCGCTTGCCGACGAGACGGCCCTGCATGTCGGGCATTGCCATGATGACGGTATCGATTTCGCCCTTGGTCGCGAGATTTGAAAGCTGGTCGAGGGTTAGTTTTCCTGACGGCGAATTAGGCATCGATCATGCTCCTTTGGAGACGAGCTTTATGCTGTTGCGCCGGACGGGGCCCATGCGCCAGCCAGTCCGAACAAAAGGAAACGGTCTGCGGTAGAAGCCGCAGCCCATTTCCGCTTGAGAGGGTGGAGGGCTCCTGGAGCGGAGCCCTCCCTGTTCGACGAGCTGTTGCTACTTGTGCAAAGCGGCTTCGGCGGCGGCAATTTCCGCCTGACGCTTGGCAATCATGTCGCCGATGGGCGGTCCCTGAAAGCGGCGGCTTTCAAAGGCGACCCAGACGATGCCCGTCACGATCAGGAAGCCGATCGTGATTCTCAGCGCCCATTCATTGGGTGGCTGAACGCCGATGATGAAAATCAGCACCATCGAAATGAGTGACAGGACGGCGAAGAGCGAGAAGAGACCGCGGCCAAGATTCCACGGACCCATTTTCGGCCATTTCGGCGTGCCATAGGTGAAGAGACCAAGGGCGATCGGAATGGCGAATGAGAAGAAGAGGAAGATGACCGTGCAGGAAACGACGATCGTATAAACCGGCGTTTCACCGAGCGTCACGGTTGACGATCCCCAAACGAAGAGAACGGCGAGTGTCGCGCCAGTCCAGATTGCGGCAACCGGCGTGCGGTATTTTGGCGAAACCCTGGCAAGAGCTTTCGAGAAGGGCAGGCCGCCATCGCGCGAGAAGGCGAAGATCATGCGCGATACGGATGTGACAGTCGCCAGGCCGCAGAGGAATTGCGAGACGAAGATGGCGATGTAGAGGATCAGCTTCACCGTCGGATTGACCTGGGCGTCCATTGCCCAGAAGAAAACATTCCAACCCTGCTTTGCGGCTTCATCCATGTTCGGGATCATCAGCACGAAAGCGCAGAGCATGATGTAACCGAAGATGGCGGACCAAAGGACCGACATCACCATGCCGCGTGGCACGGAATGAGCAGCCTTGACGGTTTCTTCCGAGGTATGCGCGGAGGCGTCGTAACCGGTGATCGTGTAGATCGGCAACAAAAGGCCGAGGATGAAGACCCAGTTGTTCGACACGAGCGGCCAGACATTGCCGCCTGCTTCGCCGGAGTAATTCGTGAAGGTGAAAAGACGCGACAGGTCATAGCTCGGTGCGACGGCAAGGCAGACGATTGCGAGCACGACGGCGGTTGCGAAGATCAGATAGCCGGAGAAATCGGTGAGCTTTGTCGTCAGGCCAATTCCGTAGTGATTAAAGAGCGCCTGCAGGCCGGTGAGGATCGTCAGGAAAATGACGCGCACCGTGATCGTGTCTTCCATGCCGAAAGTGGGGCCGAAGGCACCGAAGAAGAAGTAATAGGTGCCGACATTGATTGCGCCGAGCACGGTGACGAGGCCCAGCAGATTGAACCAGGCGGTGACCCAGCCGGTGAAGCGATTGCCGAGAATGGAGCCCCAGTGATAGAGGCCGCCAGCAGTTGGATAGGCCGATGCGATCTGGCCCATGGCAAGCGCGAAGACGCCTGAGATGAGACAGCCGAGCGGCCAGCCGATGCCGATGCCGATGCCGCCTGCACCGGACGTCGCCTGGGCGAGCGAGTTGATGCCGCCAGACAGGATGCAGATGATCGAAAAAGAAATCGCGAAGTTGGAGAAGCCGCCCATGCTGCGTCTCAGCTCCTGGGCGTAGCCCATGCTGTGCAGAATTTTGACGTCTTCGGAAATGTCTCCAGTCCCCGGTGGATTCAGATTTGCACTCATCTTCCCCTCGTGTTCAACGTGTGTTGCGTTCTGGAAAAATCCAATTGCCTCACTCATAGAAACGGGAAGACAACACGCAGCCGTCAGTCCCGCGGCTTTCACCGCCGGGCTATATTTTCCTCCGAACTTTTCAGGCTGGTTTGCGATGTCATTTCGAGGGCGGCCCCCCTTTGTGAACCGCGCGGACTTCCCAATAATTTAGCTTGCACGGATTCAGGGCTGGTTTCATCTGGATAATGAAGCGCGTTCCTCTGATTTTCAGAACGCTGCGTTCTGTTTCGCAGAATGACTTGAAGGCGAAGGGGTGTGGCAGTTGACGCCTGACCGCCGACTAACCCAAACTCGCCAAAGTGATTCCATGTAAGCGGTCTCGGGGGCCAGATGACTAATTCGGCTCATGGGCGGGGCTCCGCTCACGTCATCGTTCTTGGCAATGAAAAAGGCGGGTCGGGCAAAACGACCACAGCGATGCACGTGATCGCGCTTCTGCTCCATGAAGGCGCGCGTGTCGGCTCGATCGACCTTGACGGACGGCAGCGCTCGCTAACGCGTTATGTTGAAAATCGGAAAGCCTGGGCGGAAGGAGCGGGGGTTGACCTCGTGATGCCGGATCATGCCGTGATCCCGCGTTCGGATCTGGACACTGTGGCTGAGGCACAGGCGGCGGAACGCGCGGCGTTCGACGAGATATTCAATCGGCTCTCAAGCGAGAATGATTTTGTCGTTATCGATTGTCCGGGCTCCGACACTCATTTGTCGCGGCTGGGCCATGCCGCTGCCGACACGCTGATTACGCCTATGAATGACAGCTTCGTCGATTTCGATCTTCTCGGGCGCGTCGATCCGCAGAACTGGAAGATCAAGGGGCCGAGCGTTTACAGCGAGATGGTTTGGGAA
>NZ_JBASBH010000039.1:0-1814 GCF_049651025.1 Parvibaculum sp.
TTTCGATTCGCCCAACAGCCAGAAGCACATGGTCGGCCCCGCCATTCAGGGCGCCATTGGCGGGCTTGGCTGGCTGCCGGGCAAGTTTCGCTACAATGTCGGCTATCTGTTCGGCGTCACCAGCGCCAGCCCCTCGGGCATGCTGAAAAGCGTCGTCGAATATGAATTCCGCTTCTGAGGCTCACGCGCCGACCGGATAGAAAAGGCTTTTCAGTCCGGAGCGGTCGAAGTGCCGCCACTGGCCCTCCGCTTGCGCCAGCCTGTCGGCAATTGCCCAGAGCACCAGCGCATTGACGCCCATGCCGATATGGCTCGCCTGCACCTCGATATTGTCCGTTTGCGGACCTTCTATTTCGAGGCAGGCTTCCCATGGCACGACGCCATCGGTTTTTGAATAGATTGCCGTGCAGGGAACGGGCGGCGCCGGGCGCAGCCGCGCGGCCAGGCTCGCATCCGGTTCGCCATCGACGCGATAGCCCGCACCGAAGGGGCTGCCTAGCGTGATGACCTGACGCACCAGTGCCGGATATTCGCGCGCCAGTTCTCGCGCATATATGCCGCCAAGCGACCAGCCGACAATGCTGATGCGGCGTCCATAGCGATCGGACAATTCCTTGAAGCGGTCGCGAATGCCCTGCCGAATTTCCGTGCTCGGCCCCCAGTTGCGGCCGAGCTTCCATGGGTGCACCTGATAGCCCAGCGCCTTCAGATATTGTCTGAGCACGAAGGTCGAGCCGTCGGATGCGAGCATGCCCGGCAATACGAGAACGGCATGACCGTCGCCGCGCGGCGCGTTCATCAGCGCAGGGAGCGCGGGCACGACCGAGCCGAGTTCGAGAAAGACGCGCAACTCGCCAAGCCGCGAGAAAAGGCTGCGTTCTTGCGTATCGAGTGTGGGTCTCTTCGCCGCCATCGATTTCCCCCTCAGTGATGCTCGTGTTCGTGAGAATGGGCCGTGTCGATACAGTCTCCGGGTTCAAGCTGCACGGTTGCATGGCCGATGCCGAAATGCGAGCTGAGCCGGGCCTTGATCGCGGCGAGCGCGGCATGGGCATCGGCCAGCGGCGCGAGCCGCGCGTGAAGCGTCACGACCGATCGGCTGGAGCCGAGCGTCCAGGCATGAACATGATGGACGTCGATCACGCCGTCGACATTTGCCACGAGATCCGACGAGATGGTGTCGGGGTCGAGGCCGGACGGCGTTCCCTCCATCAGGATATGGGCGCTGTCGCGCGTCACGTTCCATGCGCTGCGCAAGATGAGCAGTGCGACGAGGACGGAGAGAAGCGGGTCGATCGGCATCCAGCCCGTCAACAGAATGACGATGGCGGCGGCGATGGCGGCGACCGAGCCGAGCATGTCGCCCAGCACATGCAGCGCCGCGCCGCGAATATTGAGATTGTCGGTCGCGCCGTGAAGCATCAGGAACGAGACGATGTTGATGAGAAGGCCGCCGATGGCGACGACCAGCATCGGCGTGCCGAGAACGGGTGCAGGCTCCATCACGCGCATGGCGGCTTCGAAGATGATCCAGCAGGCGAGCGCGATCATTGTCGCGCCATTGAGGAAGGCTGCGAGAATTTCGGCGCGGTGATAGCCATAGGAGCGCGCGTCGTCGGCAGGGCGGCGCGCAAAGCGCACGGCAAGCCAGGCCAGCGCCAATGCGCCCGTGTCGGTCAGCATGTGGCCCGCATCGGCGATGAGGGCGAGCGAGCCGGAGAAATAGCCGCCCAGTGCTTCGACGATCATGAAGCCGCCCGTCAGCCACATGGCGATGAACACGCGGCGTTCGTTGCCGTGACTATGAGCGTGGC
>NZ_JBASBH010000040.1:0-13338 GCF_049651025.1 Parvibaculum sp.
GCAATGGCAGTCTTTGCGAGACCTTGTGCGTCGAGTGGAACCTCAAGCTGAGCAATCATGCGTTGATAGCTATTGGTCTCGACCTCGCTGCGCGAAAAATCGAAATTCGACGCAATGGGATGGGTCGAGCGCATCGGCTTGGGATCGAACATCGCGGTGATGCGCGCCTTGGCATTTGTGTAAGGCCCGCCGGAATGAAGTTCCGCCTTGCCCTCGACTTCCGCCGATTGGGAAGCCGAGAAGACCTTGCCGTTGACGGTTGCCGTCACGCGGAATGATGCCGGGGTGAAATCGCTGACCAGAACCTGCATCGGCTTCCAGGCATACCAGTCGCCCTCGCCTATCGCGCCTTCCGCATCGGCGCTTCCATCCTCATTTTCGGATGAGCCTTCGGGCTCCTCCGCATCCATGCGGAGCTTTTGCAGAAGCCGGAACTTGTACCAGCCGACCGCGCCGGTCTTGGGAACGGCGACTTCGCCCGAGGTCGAGCCGAATTCATTCAGCGAGACGCTCTTCATGTCGGCGACCAGTTTGCCGGTCGGATCGACAAGTTGCAGGCGATAGCTCGAAGGCGGCGCGGCTGTCAGACCCTCATTATTCTGTCCACGAACATAAATCTTGTACTGAATCGTGTCGCCTGCGCGATAGACGCCCTGCGCCGTCGTGCCCCAGACGCGCATATGCTCCTGCTCGGCCTGATCCTGTGACCACAGCGTTTCGCCCGAAGCGCGATAAATATCGGCTTCGAACTGATAGTTGAGCGGCATGAGCGCGAGATCATCGTCCTTTTCGGCACGGATCGTCAGGGCGCGCGAGCAAGGCGATTCCCATGTGCCGGCAACGGGCGCACTGCCCGGTAGCGTCGCGACGCCGTTTGCGTCCGTGATCGCGGTCGCCTCAACCCTGTCGGGCCGTGTCCATTCGGCGGACATGGTTCCCTCGCAAAGCGCCGTCATCAGCGCCGGATCGCGATAGAGCGACACCTTGACGCCAGCGACAGGCTCGGCGGTCGCAAGGTCCGACACCCAGACCAGCGTATTATAGTGCGCAAGCTTGACGTGAAGGCTGAAGGGTGTGACCTGCGCGAAAAGCAGGCCCGGCTTGGTGTTCGGCAAGTCCGGCTTCACGGACAAGGTACCAAGCACGACGCCCGACTTTTGACCGAGCATATCGCGCACGCCGAAAGGCACGGCATATTGCAGGTTGCGGATCGGGTCCAGTTTGCGATGGACGCTCAGCCCATCCTCGATGCCTTTCACAGTCATGCGAGAGAAATTGAAATCGCGATCCGTCAGATTGTTGACGTAAAGCGGCACGTCGCTGTCGATCGCTTTTTCGAGCACTGCGATATTGTTGGGCAGTTCGAAATTCGGCGGCCGATCATCCATGCGCCAGCGCACGGACAGGTCGCCCTCCAGCGGACGACCGAACATGTCGACCAGTTTCGTTTTATCGCCGGGCTTCAGGTTTGCTTCATAGTCGCGGGCCGAACGCAGATAGATGGGAAAACGGGGCGAGAACTCGTCGCCTTTCTGGTGAACCTTCCAGGAATAGTAACCTTCCGTTTGTTCCGGATCGACATTTGCCCAAGGGTCGCTATCTGGCGTGGGCTTCCCAAGTTCCGGCGAGAGCTGAACATGGTCGCGGATTTCCTTTGCCTTCACGGGCGACGAGAAAACCAGACGCACGAGGTTCCAAGGGCCGCAGGCGGCGGAAGACGTTTCGCCGGGCGCGATAACAATCTCCGCCCCGTCATTGGCCGTGCACCGTGCTCCGAGAAATTTGAACGGTCCAAATGTTGCGAATTTCTGCACCTGCTGATCAACGACGCTTGGCTCCATTCCAAGGCCGGAAATGAGGCCGGGCTTCATGTCGAGTGTGACGTCGGTATCGAGGGGAAGCGGCTTCACGGGCGTTACCAGCCAGGCGCGGCGCGTCCATTCTTTCGCAGCAGGAGAAGATTCAGGGCGGAACCAGGAGAAGTAGGAAAGCAGGCGCTTGAAGAAGCCCCTGATCCCCGGCTCGCGCGGCACGTCTACAAGTGCGTCGTCGGGCGCTTGCGTCCATTCCGGGCCTTCGACGGCATGCACGGCGCGCTGGCCCTCGCCATTTTCGCTCCAGGAGAAGGCGAGATGATTGACCACGCTGTCGCGGCGGACAGGCTGGTTGAAGGTGACGAGGATGGACGGCTGGCCCGGCCCGGCCCAATCGGAAAATTCAGCGCGATCAAGCGCGATGCGTGTCGTAATGAATTCATGATGGAAGGGAGCGGCAAGCGTCGTCCCGTCTTCGGCCTTGATGCCGGGATTGACCGTCATGCTGTAACGAGTTGAGGACTGCAGCGCGTCTGCTTCCTTCAGCTGACAGGCGAGCGCACTCGCCGTGAGCCAGCGCCATTCGCAATTGAGCTTCGGGCTGAATTCAACCGGAATTTCAGCAGAGCTGCGCTCCATGCGACCGAGCGGGACAACGGCACGATCAAACTCGATGACCAGTTGCCGTGTCGCGGGCACATCCTCGCCTGACGGAGTGATGCGGGCGACAGCCAGGGTGCCGTCCGCCGCCGCCATTGCCTGATCAGGTGCCCAGAAGCTACCGGCTGTTGCCAGCGCGATGACGAGAAACGGAAGCAGGCGATGAAATGCGGTCATATCGTGCCTTCGCAAGAAGCCGGAAATGGACAGCAAAGCATAACATGCGCGCACAGTGGTGAAAGGGTGCGCACGGACGGATATGGGGATGAATCGCCCGCAGCGGGAAGTTGGGGGCGGATATGCACAGGAAATCACCCGGCGCCACCCGAAACTCCGCGATTCTTCGCTGCCCCCTCCCGAAAAGGAAAGGGGTGCGGGGCCATGTTGTTGTGTGACTGATCGATCTTGACGGCTGCGAGCTTGGGGTCCTCGGTGCAGGCGGTGCCCAGGTCCTAGCTTCGGTTCATCATCACGCGTTGAGCCGGCAGGCCGCCAAAGTTGGCGATCGGGAGGTTGTGGGTCGGGTTATCGGCACGAATACAAGTGACCTTCTTCCGGCATGGTCAGCGTCAACCTGTCCGCAAAGCTGCAAAACACCTTTGCCATAAGATAATATTATTCGTGTGCTGATATTATAATGATGAGCAGTCTTGCAGGTGGAAACCCTGTTCAGAAGCGCCCGCCTACTGTTCGATCCAGCCAAGCGCACGGCGGAAGAGGCCCAGCGTCGAGGCGTGGAGCATATCGCCGGTCGCTTTCGGGGCTTTTCCGGCGGCGGCGCGCGCATATGTGCCTTCGAGAATAATGCCGAGCTTGTAGCAGGCAAGCACCGCGTACCATTCAATGGCGGACATGTCGCGCGCTGTACCTTCAGCATAGCGGGCGACCAGTTCGGCGGCAGTCGGGAAGCCGTCCCAGGGCTGTACACCGACCGAGCCGGTGCTGCCGCGGCCTTCCGCATCCGGCCAGGTGGCCATCAGCCAGCCGAGATCGAGCAGCGGATCGCCGATAGTGGTCAGTTCCCAATCGACGATGGCGGCGAGTTCCGGCCCGTCGAAGCGGTACATGACGTTAGCGAGGTGATAGTCGCCGTGGATGATGCCGGGCTTGAAGCTTTTCGGGCGGTTTGCATCCAGCCAGTCGGCAACGCGCTCGACGCCGGGAATTTCTGTCGGGCCAGCCCAGCCTTCATATTCACGATAGCTGTCGAGCTGGCCTCGCCACCGCGCCACCTGCCGTTCAAGATAGTTTTCCGGCTTTCCGAAATCGGCAAGACCAGCCGCGACGTAATCAATGCGGCCAAGCGCTGCCGCCCCGTCCGCAATTGCAAAGCCCATGCGGCGGCGGATATTTGCGTCGCCTGCGTGAAGCGCCGGCAATCCCACGGTCGGATTGAAGCCCTCCACCGGCTCCATCAGATAAAAGGCTGCGCCGAGCACATCTTCGCGGGGGCACGCTGCTATGAGGCCCGGATGCGGAACATCGCTGCCCTTCAGCGCCGCTAGCACGCGGGCCTCACGGCGCATGGTCTCGCTGCCGTTCATATGCGGGCGATGCGGTGGACGCCGAAGGACGAATGTGCGGTCACCACGACGGAACTTCAGCAGGATATTCTGCGTGCCACCGGCCAGTGCCGTTACATCCTGAAGCGCGCCGGATTCCAGGCGTTCCTCATCCATCCATGCGGTGAGCTTTTCAAGATCGACGAGGTCGGTCCAGGTTTCGAGGGCCATGGGGCTTCAACTCTCATTTCGCTGCTACCCCGGCATCGGCCGAGGTGGCATCTGATATTTGCGATTACGGCACCATCACCGTCTTCAGCGCGCCCTTTTCTCTGGCGTCGAAGAGACGATAGGCTTCTGCACCTTCGGAGAGCCTCATCTCATGGGTGATGAACTGCTCAGGCGTGAGGCGGCCATTGCGGATCAGCGGCACGAGGTCAGGCCAATGCGACTGAACCGAGCAGGTGCCGATGTGGAAGGTGAGACCCTTCATGAAGGCAAGACCCATCGGGAACGCAAAGTCACGGGTCTGGTTGACGCCGATGGCGGAGACGTGGCCGCGTTTGCCTGCGAGCATCAGCGCCATCTTGATCGTAGCGTCGGCACCGACGGCTTCGACCACGCAATCGAGGCCCTGATTTTTGGTCGCCTGGGCGATGACCTCGAGTGCATTGGCGCCATCGACCGGCGTCGCGCCGAGCGTTGCGGCGATAGCGCGGCGCTCCGGAACGAGGTCGATCGCGAAGACTTCGGATGCGCCGAGCACGAATGCGCTTTGCACAGCCATGAGGCCGATGGGGCCGAGGCCCACGACGCCGACTTTCGAACCCGGTCGGATATTGGCGTTAACGCAACCGAACCACGCCGTCGGCAGGTTGTCGGTGAGCATCAATGCCTGATCGGCGGTGATGCCTTCTGGAATATGGTGCGCATTGAAGTCGGCCATAGGCACGCGGATGCCTTCGGCCTGACAGCCTTCGAGACGATGGCTGAGGCCATAGCACCCCGCGCCGCCCGTTTCGCATCGATTGATATTGCCAGCGAGGCACGAGGCGCATGAACCGCAACCGACCGCTGCCGATAGCATCACCTTGTCGCCCGCCTTCAGACGGCGGACGCCGCGGCCAACCTCGACCACTTCGCCAACCGCTTCATGGCCAACGCAAAAGCCGAGATCGGGGCTGAAGCCTTCGCCGTGATAGATGTGGAGATCGCTGCCGCAGATGCCGCATTTGTCCATCTTGACGATGGCATCGGTATCGGCAGCGAGCTTCGGGTCGTCGAAGCTTTCATAGCGAATGTCGCGCGGGCCTTGATAGAGAAGCGCCTTCATGAAGTCCTCGTCAATTCAAGCGTTGCGTGCCATCAGCCCGCCGTCGACAGGGATGGTGACGCCGGTGATGTAGGAAGCGGCGGGCATGCAGAGGCTCACCGTTATATGCGCCACTTCTTCCGGGCGACCATAGCGGCGGAGCGCGGTGCGGCGTTTGGCATAGATTTCCTTCTGATCATCGGGGATCGCCTGCGTCATGCCGGTCGAGATCGGGCCGGGGCAAACGCAATTGACCGTGATGCCTTCCTTGCCGAGTTCAACGGCGAGCGCGCGGGTGAGGCCAGTGACGCCCGCCTTCGCCGCCGAGTAGGCGCTGTCGAGCGCAGTTGCGCCCAGCGCTTCCGTCGAAGCGATGTTGACGATGCGCGGGCTTTTCGATTTGCGCAGGAATGGCAGCGAGGCACGGATGATGCGTTGATGCGCGGTAAGGCAAACGCGGATCATGCGCTCCCAGAGATCGTCATAGCCTTCATTATCGATCTGCGTGAAGCCGGAGATGCCCGCATTATTGACGACCGCATCGATGCCGCCGAAATGTTTTGCAATCTCGGCGATGACGCTTTCGATTTCGGCCTTGTCGCCGACATCGAGCTTCCAGGCTTTTGCCTTGCCGCCTCTGGCGACAATGGCGCTGGCAACGGCTTGCGCACCTTCGAGCGTGTAGTCGGTGACGGCGACATTCGCCCCCTCAGCCGCGAAAACTTCTGCTGTGGCGCGCCCCATGCCGCTGGCCGCGCCCGTTACGAGCGCGGTGAGCCCTTTTACGGATCTGCTATTGTCACTCATTCTTGTCCCTCCCGTTCTTGTCATTGCAAGCGGAGCGAAGCAATTCAGACATCGCGAGGAAGACTGGATTGCTTCGTCGCTTCGCTTCTCGCAATGACGGCTAGTCGTTATGCGGCAGGATCGAGATCTTCGATCTGGTCGCCATACTTCTCGAAGGCATGCTTGCGCACGCTCGGCAGATGATAGGCCGGGAAAAGTTCATTGGAGGGGCGATATTCGCGAAGCACCTGCTTGGCGACCGTCACCTTGTGAACTTCGGTCGGGCCATCGGCAAGGCCGAGGAAGAAGGACGAGATGACCTGCCCCGTGAAAGGCATCTCGTTTGAGAGGCCGAGCGAGCCGTGCAGATGCAGCGCGCGTGCGGCGACATCATGAAGCACCTTTGGCATGGCGGCCTTCACGGCTGCAATGTCCTTGCGGACGACGCGATAGTCCTTGTGCTTGTCGATGAGCCATGCGGTGCGCAAGACAAGAAGGCGGAACTGCTCGATCTCTATCCAGCTATCCGCGATCTTTTCCTGCACCATCTGCTTTTCAGACAATTTCGAGCCCTGCGTCTCG
The DNA here is from genome assembly GCF_049651025.1 of Parvibaculum sp. Classification (GTDB taxonomy): domain Bacteria; phylum Pseudomonadota; class Alphaproteobacteria; order Parvibaculales; family Parvibaculaceae; genus Parvibaculum. The sequence continues at coordinate 6,657 of NZ_JBASBH010000040.1, forward strand.
CGCGAAATGACGCGTTCGCACATCATGTCGAAGGCTTTCTTCGCATCGGCAATTGTGCGCATCGCATGATGGATGCGGCCGCCGCCGAGGCGAACCTGCGCAACAACGAAAGCGCCGCCCGGTTCGCCAAGAACGTGATCGAGAGGCACACGGACATTAGTGTAGCGGATATAGGCGTGGCTGCCCTCGCCTTCCGAGCCGAAGCCGACATTGCGGATAATTTCAATGCCCGGCGTTTCGGCGGGCACGATGATCATGGACTGCTGCTGATAAGGCGGCGCATTCGGCTCCGTCACGGCCATCACAATATAGAACGCGGCATATTTGGCGTTGGACGAGAACCACTTCTCGCCATTGATGACCCATTCATTGCCCTCGCGCACCGCCGTCGTCGTGAAGATCAGCGGATCGGAGCCGCCCTGCGGCTCGGTCATCGAGAAGCAGGAGACGATCTCATTGTCGAGGAGCGGCTGGAGATATCTCTTCTTCTGCTCAGGTGTTCCGTAATGGGCAAGGATTTCGGCATTACCTGTGTCGGGTGCCTGACAACCGAAAACGGTGGGCGCAAAATGCGAGCGGCCGAGGATTTCATTCATCAAGGCAAGCTTCACCTGACCATAGCCCTGACCGCCGAGATCGGGCCCAAGATGGCAGGCCCAAAGCTTGCGCGCCTTGACCTTTTCCTGCAGAGGTCGAACGAGCTTGATGTTGTTCGGGTTCTTCACGTCATAGGGGCTGCCCAGCACATGGTCGAGCGGCTCGACTTCGGTGCGGACGAATTCGGCGATCCAGTCGAGGTCCTTCTGGAACTCGGCGTCGGTTTCAAAATCCCAAGCCATTTTTCTCTCCCTGTACTGATTTCTTGAATTTTAAAGAATGAGGCCGCCATCGACCGGGATGGTCTGACCGAGCACATAGGCTGCGAGGGGTGAGGCAAGAAAGAGCGCAACGCCCGCCATATCCTGCGGCGTACCGAGGCGGCGCATGGGAATGCCCCGAATACTGCCTGCCAGGCGCTCGGGATTGTCAGTCGTGACTTTCGTGAGCTTCGTGTCGACAAGACCCGGCGCGATGCCGTTCACGCGGATGCCGTCTTTCGCCCAGGCTTCGGCAAGTGTGCGTGTGAGGCCGACCGCACCCGTCTTCGATGCATTGTAAGCGGGGTTGCCGCGCGTCGAGTGGAATGCTGCCGTGGAGCTGATCGTGATGAGCGAGCCTTTCGAGGCTGCCAGCATGTCGTGGAATTTGATCGCGCAGGCCATGAGGCTGTTGACGTTGACGTCCATCACCTTCTGGAAGCCATCCATCTTGAACTCGCCGCGCTGATAGATGACCGTGCCCTGGCTCAGAACAAGGACGTCGAGCTTGTCAAAAGGCGCCCTGTATTTTTCGATCGCATCGAAGTCGGAGACATCCATGCGGTCGTAAGCGAGGCCCACCATGTCGGAGCCCTCAGCGGCGGAATAATCGGACGCCTTCTCGCGCGTGCCCCAGACATGGACCTTCGCGCCCTTGCCTTTGAATGCTTGCGCAATGCCATTGCCGATGCCGCTCGATCCGCCGACGACGAGAACTGTTTTTCCGGTGAAATCGAGCTCGGACATATGGCCTCTCCCTGATGTTTTTCAGCATTTATGAATTAGGTCGTTTGGATAATATATTTGACCATCGCATTTGCGCAAGGCATTCTTTGCTCATGACAAAGGCGTTACGGAAAGCACAAGCGGGAGCACGCGAGCAGATCAAGCTTGCGGCGCGGCGCTTGTTTGCCATTCGCGGCATTGACGGCGTAAGCGTGCGCGAGATCGTCGAGGCATCGGGGCAGAAGAACCACGGATCGCTGAGCTATTATTTCGGCACCAAGGAAGCCCTGGTACGCGAGCTTGTTGCCGATGGTGCAAAGCTCATCGATATGCGCCGCAATGCGTTTCTCGATCGACTTGAAGCTGCCGGTGGGCCGTCGAGTGTGCGCGACACTGTAGAGGCGCTGGTTTATCCTTCCATCGGACTGTCGGGCGAGACGGAAGATGAGGAGGATACTTATCTCCGCTTCATCGCGATGCTTGCCATGAACCATCGCGAACTTTTTATGGACGCGCTGGAGAAGCGCTGGAACTCCGGTTATCTGCGCTGCCTCGATCATTTGCGCCGGTTGATGCCGGACATGCCCGCTGCGGCGAAGAACCAGCGTTTCGTTTTCATGGGTGCCTATATGAGCAGTGTGCTCTCGCTGCGGGAGGCAGCGCTGACCGACCGCACGCGCCCGCATCCGAACTGGAGTTCGGCGGACACGCTTGAGCACTTCATGCAATCGCTGACTGTGATGCTGGAAGCACCGCTCGAAAAAGGACTGTTCGCCGGGACATCTGCGCCGAAGCGCCCGCGCGCGATTGTCGGCTCCATCGGCATGATACTGGATTGAGGGAGAATAGAATGACGGCAAGGACGCCTGCGGGCAAACTCGTCTCGGCTTTTGGCAATGTGGATGCAATGAGCGTGCTTTATGCGCCCGATGTGGAATGGAGCCTTTCGGCCTCCCTGCCCTTTCCGCGTCCGATGAAAGGCTTTGACGCCGTTGTCGCTTTCAACAAGAGCGTCTGGACGGACAGCTATTTTCCCGATTGCAGCGTGACCATCCTCGACGAGATCGGCGACGAGCGCCTGAGCGCCGTGCGCTTTATCTATCGCGCGCGCTTCAAGGCAAGCGGCGCGACGTATGAAAACGAATACACGCTCTTTGCACGCGGCAGCGGCGGCGGCATTCGTGAGGTCTTCGAGGCGCTGGATACGGCGGCAGTGCTCGACCAGCTCAGCGGCGGCAAGATCGGCGATACGTTCGCGAAGGCGATGGGGGAATAGAAAACGCTACGATTATTGCGTCGTCCCGGGACTTGTTCCCGGGACCCATCTTGCTTCTGTTTCCCGGACACGCCGGTGGATCCCGGGGTCAAGCCCCGGGATGACGCTGAATGTATGGAAAGGCGTTAGCTCTAAGCCACCTTCTTCACGCCCGTACTTCTATCCATCGCCTTGGCGATGATGTCACCCGCGCTGGTGATCGCCTGACGGGCGGCGCCGAGCATCGGGTGGAAGAAGTGCCAGACGTGGATCATTTCCGGCCATATCTGAAGGTTCACCTCGACATCCGCCGCGCCGGCGACGCTGGCGAGGCGCGTTGAATCGTCGAGAAGCGTTTCAGCCGCACCGACCTGTATGAGCAGCGGCGCGATACCACGAAAATCGGCATGGATCGGCGCGGCAAGCGGCGTGCGCGGATTGGCGCCGTTGAGGTAAGCAGCCGCCATGCCGAGTAGCCCGTCCTTCTGCACCATCGGATCGACAGCCGCCTGCGTCGTCATGGAATTACCGGTGACCTCCATATCGACCCATGGCGAAATGCAGAAGCCGCAAGCAGGCTGCTCCAGCCCCGCGTCGCGAATGGCAAGCAGCGTCGCGACGGTGAGGCCGCCACCTGCGCTGTCACCGGCGATAGCGATGTTGCCGGGTTCCAGGCCCTGCGCCAGAAGGAAACGATAAGCGGCGAGCGCATCGTCGACGGCAGCGGGAAACGGATGCTCCGGCGCAAGACGATAATCGAGGGACAAGGTGCGCGTGCGCGCGGCGCGACCAAGCTCGGTCACGAGGTGGCGGTGGCTCGCAACAGAGCCGATGACATAGCCGCCGCCATGCACATAGAGGATCACCCGATCGCGTACTGCGTTCGGCGTCGATGACCATTCGGCAGGGACGCCGTTTGCACTCACTTTTTCTCTGGAAACGTCAGAGGCTGTAGGGAACTGGTCGCCTAGTGCGTCATAAGCCTTGCGCAATTCACCGATGTCCTCGGGAAATCCCGCCTGAGCGAGAAATTCACGGATCGCGCCGATTTCCGGGTCTTTCATGGTCTCCCCCTCTGGTTGCTCCGGGGGATGATAGACTCACAAACCCATCCTCGTCATGCCCCGCGTAAAGCGGGGCATGACGGTTATGCATTTTTCAGGATTTCCTCTTCGACATCGCGCAGGCGGTCCTTGCCGAAAAAGATTTCCTTGCCGACATAGAAGGTCGGGCAGCCGAAGGTGCCGCGCTCGACGGTGGCGGATGTATTGGCGATGAGCTTTTCCTTCACGTCCGCATCCTGCATTCGGGCGATGAAGTGCGCGCCGTCGAGGCCACCTGCGTCGAGTTCGGCGCGGATCACTTCGGCATCGTCCATCTTCTTGGACTGCTCCCACATGGCGCGGAAGACAACGTCCATGTATTTCGGCAGTACGCCGTCCATCTGCGCAACGACGGCGCCACGCATGATCTGCACCGTGTTCACGGGGAAGTGTGAATTGAACTTGAAGGCGTCGAGCTTGTGGCGCGCGATGAAGCGCTGCATCTCGATCATGTCGTATTGCGGCTTGTTCTTGATATTGCCGAACGCGACCATCGGCGGCTGGTTGCCAGTGAGCTTGAAGATCCCGCCGAGCAGGACGGGTACATTTTCGAACGTCACGCCCGTGCGTTTCTCGATCTCGGGGATGACCTTCCAGGCCATGTAGGAATTCGGGCTGCCGAAATCGAAGTGGTGCTCCACTTTCACGTTTGCCATTACCATTGCTCCCCATAAGGACGGATATCGAGTTCATGTGTCCAGGCATCGCGCGGCTGGCTGTGCAGTTGCCAATAGGTGTCGGCGATGGAGGACGGGTTCATCAGGCGATCAGGAGCGAGGTTTTTCAACGCTTCCTCGCCCTGTGCTGCCTTTATGCGGTCGCGCACAAAGGCCGTATCGACGCCCGCATCAATGATGAGATGAGCGACATGAATATTCTTCGGACCAAGTTCACGCGCCATGCTTTGCGCGACAGCGCGGAGACCGAATTTTGCGGAGGAGAAAGCGGCATAGCCGACCCCGCCACGCAGGCTCGCCGTTGCGCCGGTGAAGAAGATGGAACCACGACCGCGCGGAAGCATAAGCCTCGCGCTCTCCCTGCCTGCGAGAAAACCCGAATAACAAGCCATTTCCCAGACCTTGCGGAAAACGCGCTCGGTCGTTTCAAGCAGAAGGAAATTGACGTTGGCACCCACGTTGAAAATGCAAACTTCGAGCGGGGCATGCGCATCGGCGGCCGCAAGAAAGGCGGTGACCTCATCTTCCTTGCGCGCGTCGAGGCCGCGCGTTTCGCAAGCGCCGCCCGCAGCTTCAATCTCGGCTTTCAGGGGCGCAAGCTTGTCCGCCGTGCGCCTCCCGGCAAAGACGGTATAGCCCTCGGCGGCGAACCTCTTGGCGATGGCGCCGCCGATATAATCGCCTGCACCGATCACGGCGACAGTCGCATCGCGTTTGGCGGCCATGAGTTCCTCCGATCCGGGTTTTCGCTGGAACCAAGTAAGTCTTAAAAGGGAACTTTGTCAATCTTGCGATAGATAGCCGGTCCAAAAGAGGTAGCCGGCGCGCATCGGGAGACGGGCATTACTACATTTGCCAAAGGAGCCTGACGGGAACAGGATCGGCGACAGAAGAATGTCGTCAGTGCTTCATCCGTGAGCCACAGACTGGATCGAGAGGTATTTCCCATGGGTACAATACTGATCATTATCCTCGTCATCATTCTGCTCGGCGGTGGTGGCGGCTACTACGGCTACAACCGCTATGGCACAGGAGGTCTCGGCGGCGCGCTTGGCGTCGTTGTGATTATCCTGCTCGTTCTCTGGTTGATGGGCATCATTGGCGGCGGCGGCATGATGAGATGACGACAGTCAGCGTTCGGATCGCGACGCGCCGGACACGGACACGCTTCGCCATACGATAAGAGTGCGTCCAATGGGGACCGTGACATTGACGTCATGCGCGATGTGTCTTGCCGTCATCACCACGGCGTTCAGTCTGGCGCTTCCCGCTCAGGCGGGCGATCTCAAGGTGACCATCGCAGGTATTCGGTCCGACAAAGGCGCGTTGATGATCGGGCTCTATGACAGCCCCGAAAAATTCAAAAAGGCGATTGCCAATTCAGCGCATAAAGGGCTGCTGAACGACAAAGGCCGCCTGATCGGCGTGACAATGAGGGCCACGCCCGGCACACAAGGGATCGACTTCCCGAGCCTTCCTCCGGGCCGCTACGCCGTCATCGTATTTCACGATGAGAATGGCAACGGTCGGCTGGACATGAACCTGCTGGGCATACCCATGGAAGGTTATGGCTTCAGCAATAATGCAACCGGCTTTTTCAGTGCACCGTCATTTGATGCAAGCGCGGTCCTCATTTCAGACACCGGCGCAGAGGCAAACAAGAGCATCACCATCGGTCTTACCTATGGTGTATTGCCGTCATTGCGGCCTCGCTTCGGCAAATAACAACGAGGATGTAGAAATATATCTGCAGCAAGAAGACTGGCGCCGCTACTTCTTCTCGATCGACATGCCGTTCGGGCCGACATTGATCTGCACACCGTCAGGCTGCTTGCGGTCCTGGTAAAGTTGATAGCCAATAATGACGACGGCAAGAGCGAGCACGCCGATGACGAGGTAGAGAATGTTGCTACGGTTCACGTTCTGCCCTCGGTGGAACGGAAGCACCAGCGCCTCCCGCACTTCCAAACGGTAGGCGCTTTTCTCCCGGGTTGAAAGCTCCGATTCCAACTGCCGATCGGCGCTCCTCCGTATCAGCCCGTCTCATCACGTTATGCGCCACAC
>NZ_JBASBH010000041.1:0-15036 GCF_049651025.1 Parvibaculum sp.
CCCAGCACATGCGCGAAGAATTCATAAGGCGGCTCGAAGTCCGCGCGCGCAAGAAGCCGCGTCAACAGTGCCAGCGCTTCCTCGAAACGCGGATTGCCCTTCGCGCGTTTTTGTAAACTCTGCCAAAGCGTATCCTCGCCGCGACTTGACGCCAGCGCGTAAAGCTCGTCTTCATTGAGCCCCACCAGCGGGCTTTTCAAAAGTGTCGCCAGCGTCAGATCGTCCTCCGGCAGAAGCACGAAATGCCCCAGCGCCATCAGATCCATGACGGCGATGTCGTCGGTCAGCACCATGCGGTCGGCGCCCGCCGCCGGAATGTGGAGAGCCTTCAGCCTTCGGATCATTTCCGTGACGAAGACGTTGCGGCGGCGCACGAGGATCAGAATATCGCCAGGCCGGATCGGGCGGCCCTTGGCGGTCAACATTTCCTTATTGTCGAGCCAGCCCGCAATGGTTTTTGAAATGCGATCGGCAAGCCGCGCGCGCGGATCATCTTCGTTCATGTAATCGAGCGGCGCGTCCCAGGGTTCCGGCTTTTCTTCCGGATTGGGCCGCTCCAGATCCCAAAGCTCGACAAGCCCTGCATCGAGATCGCGCGCCGCGATATGCTCATCCACCGCGCCCGATGCCGTCAGCCCTTCGCCAGCAAGCGCGAACACGGCGTCGACCGCCTTCAGCACTTCCGGCACAGAGCGGAAAGACCGCACGAGCCGCACAGGCGACCAGACGAGTTCCGCCGCCTTCACCCGCAACTCGAAATGCCGCCGCATCTCGTCGAAGCGTTTGGGGTCCGCGCCCTGAAAGGAAAAGATCGACTGCTTCTCGTCGCCCACCGCAAAGATCGTGCGCGTGAACCCGCGCGCGCCTGCGCCCGACAGAAACTCGACGGTCAGTTCCGAAATCACATCCCATTGATCCGGGCTCGTATCCTGCGCCTCATCGACGAGAATATGGTCGATGCCGCCATCGAGCTTATAGAGAACCCACGGCGCCATGGCGCTCGTCTTCAGCAGATCGCGCGTCCGCGTGATGAGGTCTTCATAATCGAGCCAGGCGCGACGGCGCTTTGCATCGGCAAAGCTTTTCAGGATTTCATCGGCAAGCCGCAATATGGCTTCGCTGGCTTCCGCAATCTGAACGGACTTCAACCGTGTCACATGTTCAACGATGCGAAGCTGTTCCTCGGCCAGCGCTTCGGCGCTTGCCGGATATTTCTCGCTGGGCTTTTTCGTGAGAAGGCTTTTGCGCGGCGCACCTTCGGCAGTCAGGAATATTTCCAGATAGGTGTCGCGCGTGGCCTCGCGCGCATCGCCCGCGCCCAGCACCGTTGCGAGCTTTTCCGCATTCTTCTGATCCGTCGCCGTGCCGCTGCGCAAGGCTTCAAGCGCGGCGCGCATCGCCGCCTCAGGAAAAGCAGGCGCAGCAAACAGCGCCTCGCGCGCCACCTCCACCGTTTCACCGGGCGCAACGCCCAGCACAAGCCGGATTGCGCCGCATACGCCATCGACGCCGCCATAATGATCGGTGAGGCGTGTAAAGCTCGCGCGCTTTGCCGTCATCTCGCGCATCAGCTTGTCGAAGACAAGTTCATCAATACGGCCGACCACATGCGACAGCGCCAGTCCCAGCGGGCTTTCGCTGTCTTCGCGCGCGCGCATCAGCACCGCATTGCGCACCTCCTGCAAAAGCTCGGTCGCATTGCGCTCGTCCAGAATGTCGAAATTCGGCGGCACCTTCGCCTCAAGCGGAAAGCGGCCAAGCAGGCGTTCGCAAAAGGCGTGAATGGTCTGGATCTTCAGCCCGCCCGGCGTCTCAATAGCGCGGGCGAAAAGCCGCCTCGCGCGCACGAGCTTCGCCTTGTCGGGCTTTTCGCCTTCGATCTTCGCGATCTCGCTGCCGAGCTTTTCATCGCTCGCCATGGCCCAGTCGCCGAGCCGCTGATAGAGGCGGCTCGCCATTTCCGCCGCCGCCGCCTTGGTGAAGGTGAGGCAGAGAATGCGCTCAGGTTCCGTGCCAGCCAGCAGCAGCCGCGTCACGCGCGTCGTCAGCGCATGGGTTTTTCCAGAGCCCGCATTTGCCGACACCCAGACGGAGGCTTGCGGATCGGAGGCGCGCGCCTGCGCCTCGTCGGCATCGGGTTGCTTCTTCGCTTCAGGCATCGCGCTCATTCGCCGCCCTCGCCGCTCGCCGACCATTCCTTCACACGCGCAAGGTGGTCGTAATCATTGAAGCGACCCTGAAACATCGGGCGCGGTCGCGACAGATAAGCCGTCTCCTCCTTTTCATATTGCGCGAGCAGCGCCACAAGCCGCGCCCATGTTTCCTCGACCAGACCATCGGGCGAAATCAGCCGTTTCTCGCCCGCCGTCTCGCCGCCGGTGAGGCGCAGATAGAGCAGCCGCGATGTTTCCGCCGCATCAAGATTTTTAAAGCCGCCCCGCGCCGCCATCGCCGCCTCAAGCGCAAGCTGCGGCGTCAATCCCGTCTCCACCTGCTTTGCAGTCGGCAGTTGCCCGGTCTTGTAATCGACAATCGCCAGCGTGCCGTCGCGCATCTCGTCTATGCGGTCGGCGCGGGCGTTGAGCGTGGTTTCGCGCGCCAGCCCGTCGATCACGATGCTGCCCGTCACTTCGGCGTGAGCGCGGCGCATGGTCTGGCGATGCGTGCGCTCATAATCGACAATCCAATGCGCAATGCGCTTGAAGCGTGGCCACCAGAAGGCGGCAACGCCGGGGCGATCCATCGCGGCGCTGAAAACCTCTTCGCCGATGCGGATCAGTTCCGGCAGCGGATCTTCCGGCAGGCCTTCGGGATAGAGCACCGCGAATTTCTCCAGCGCCTCGTGAATGATCGTGCCGCGTTCGGCGGCAGCCACATCGGCGTCGATCGGATCGAGCACGCGAAGCCCGAGAATCTTCCGCGCATAGATCGCGTAAGGATCGCGGATCAGCGTTTCGATTTCCGTGACGCGGAACTGCACCGGGCGCGCGCTCAGCGGCGGGCGCGGCATCGGCTTTTCGGTCGCCGCAATCGTCTCGGGCCTGTCGAGCATCGCCGCCCATTGCACCCAATGCGGCGCGGCGGTGGCCGTCTCGAGGCCCATGCCTTTCAGCAATCCCTGCAGGCGCAACAACCAGCGCGACGCAACCGTCGGCGCGCCATCGACTTTCAGCGCGCGCGTCAGGATCACTTCGCTCGCACATGCGCCTTCGACAAAATCATGCGCCGAAAGTCCGATGCGGCGTTCCGGCGGCTCAAGCCCCAGCGATTTGCGCATCGGCCGATTGAGCCAGGGATCGATATTCGCCTCGCCCGGCCAGACGCCTTCGTTCAACCCGCCAAGGATCACGCGGTCGGCATGCTGCAAGCGCGCCTCGAGCGGACCCCAGATGAACAATCTCGGATGAAGGCCAAAGCGCGGGCGCAGCACACGCGCGGCGGCAAGATCGGAAAAGAGCCTCGGATAGCTTCGCGTTTCAATCGCGCCCAGCGCCGGGGCCGATGCAATCAATTCGCTGACGAAATTCGAGGCCGCATCGCCATCTTCCTTCGCCCAGAGCCGCTCGCCGCCATCGCCCGTTCCACTGTCAGCCAGCAGCTCGGCACTTTCGACATGGGCGCGCACGATATCGGCAAGCTCGGCATCCTGCGCCGCCAGCGCCATCCGCAACGGCGCGGCGGCCGACTCGACCCTGTCGATCAGCTTGTCGAGCCCGACCAACTCGCCCGCATTCCGGGTTTCGCTTTCCTGCCGCAGCGCGGCGCGCAATCCGTCCAGCCCGCGCGCCGGTCGCGGCCCGCGCAAAAGTTTCTGCTCCAGCCGCCGAATATCCGTCCGTAGCCGGACAGTTTCTTGCCCCAGCGCCGCCAGCGGATGTTTCAGGCAGGCGAGAATCGAAATCGGGGAAAACTCCTGCGCCACCATTTCCGCGACGAGGCGCAGAAAGGCGACGGGCGGCGTCTGCGCAAGCGGCTTACCCCCGGAATCGTCGATCTCGATATTCCAGCGCCGCAGGTCCATCGCCACGCGCCGCGCCAGCGCCCGGTCCGGCGTAATCAGCGCCGCCGTCTTTCCGGGGATTTCCAGCGTCTCGCGCATCATCATCGCAATCGTCTCGGCTTCCGCTCGAAACGTCTCAATCTCCTGCACGAAAAGGCTCGAAAGCGCTGCCTCCGCTTCAGGACGCAGCGTGTCGAGACGCGCGCGCCAATGCTCGGTCGTCTCCGCCGGGCGAAGCGCCTCGGAGAGAAGCCGCGTCCGCGCCGCCTGCCTCCCGGATATCTTTATCCCCGGCCAGAGCGCCACATCCCCACGCGCCGCCCCCATCCGCGCCAGCAATTGCTTCATGCCATATTGGGGATGGGAATGGGCAACCGCCTCCCAGGCTTCCTCATCAAGCCCCGTATCGAGGCCCGGCAGCACGACCGCGCCATTCGCCAATCGCGCAATCGTATCGAGCAAGGTCGCCGTCGCCGGGATCGAACCCGTCGAACCCGCTGCAATGATTGGCTTTTTCGGCGGCGAGGCCCGCAGCTCCGCCGCTTCCGCATCCAGCAAAAAATTGCGGCGCCGCGCCGGATCGAGAAGCCCGAGGCGCCCCAGTTCGTCGGGCCAGCGGGCCGTCAAAACCTTCAGAAACTCGATGGTGAGCTGCCAGTTCTCGGCAAATTCGTCAGGAACAAGCGCCGCCAACCCGCCCAGATCGACGCGCTCCGTCTCGACCATATCGAGGAAGCGCGCGAGATCGTTTGCGAGTGCCGCCGCCCGGCAAACATCTGATTCATCAGGGTTTTTCGCCAGATCGAGGATCAGCCGCGCCAGCCGCAACTGCCTCTCGAGCTGCCCGACAGCTTGCGGAAAACGCGACGCCAGCCGCCCGTCAACGCTACCGGCGAGGACAATTTCGTCCTCATCGACATCGCCGAGCGTCCGAATGTCAGGCAAAAGTAATGCCCGCCCCTCGCCCATGCGCAAGAATGCATCGGCCAGCCCGCGCATCGCGCGCCGGGTCGGCAAGAGAATGGTGATATCCGCCAGTTCGACCGAATCGCCAAGCTGCCCGCCCAACGTGGGATCGGCGAGCAGGGTCGCGGCCAGCGCGTCGAGAAACGGCGTGCCGGAAGGGATCGTGAACACGCGTGGCGAATCGTGGGACATGGGCAAAGTCTAGCCTGCCGCGCCTCAGAGGTCGCGAAGGAAGGCTTCCGACGCGTCGAGGTCTTCAGGCGTCCCGACATGCATCCAGACGCCCGACATGCGCTGGCCAAACAGCGTGCCGCGCTCCATAAGCCGATCCCAGATGAGATTGGTCGAGAACACACCATCCGGTCCCTCGGCAAAGAGCGACGGCTTGATGATCTGAACGCCCGCAAACATATAGGGCACCGTCTCGCCGGGCCCACGCCGCGTCAATGCACCGAGCGGGTCCATATGGAAATCGCCGCGCCCGACATAGCCGATGGTGCGGCTCGCATCGGCGATCATCAACAGCGCATCCATGCGCGCCGGATCAAAAGCATCCATCAGGCTACGGAGGTTTTCGCCAAATCCTTCAATCCACACGCTGTCCGAGTTGAAGGTGATGACCGGCTCGGACCCGAGAAGATGCAGCGCATGTTTCGCGCCGCCGCCCGTGTCGAGAAGTTGCGCGCGTTCATCCGAAATCACGATGCGCGGGAAAGTGCGGCGGCTCAGATGCTCTTCCAGCATGTCGGCAAAGTGATGCGTGTTGACGATCACTTCCTCGATGCCGGCTTTCCCCAGACGATCAAGTACATGATCGATGAGCGGGCGCCCCATGAAGGGCACAAGCGGCTTCGGCAATGTATCGGTCAAGGGCCGCATGCGCGTGCCCTTGCCCGCCGCCATCACCATTGCCCGTTTGATCTGCATCACATGCACTCTGAAATTACGCGTCGACCAGCACGTGCCGATCAAGCCAGTGCTTCAGGGCGCCAAGCGATGGATGCGCGAGATTGCGGCGGAGATAGGCCATGGTGCGCGGCATATGCGCCATGTAATGCGGCTTTCCATCGCGCTTGAGCAGCCGCGGCCAAAGGCCGATCAGACGCAGCGCGCGCTCTGCGCCAAGCGCTGCATAGGCGGCGCGAAATTCTTCCTCGTCGAAACCGGCAAGCTCGGCCCCGGCACGCGCGACGTAATGCGCAAGCATCTCTGTCTCGCGCTCCGCGCTCACATCCTTGCGCGCATCCTGCAAAACAGAAACCAGATCGTAAGCGCGCGAACCGATCAGCGCGTCCTGAAAATCGATCAGGCCGACGCGCGTCGCGCCCGCGCCCTTCGGCAACCAGAGCATGTTCGGAGAATGAAAATCGCGCAGGAAAAGCGTGCGCGGGCCTGCATCGATCAGCGGGCGAATGTCCGACCAGAGCGCGTGATATTCCTGACGCAATCCGGCATCGGCTTCGCGGTTCAGCACGACGGGAAAATACCAGTCGAGCAGAATGTCGATCTCGGCGCGGAAAACGCTGTCGTCGAAAGACGGCACCTCATGCATGCTGCCGTCGCCGACGGGAAGCGCACGCGGCGCTTCGCCCGATTGCAATGCGATCAGCACGTCGATGGCGGCGCGATACATCTCATCCAGCGTTTCGCCACCGGGTCCGACACCGCTATCGATTGCAGGGCCGTAAAGCGCATCGCCCAGATCCTCGAGCAGCAGCAATCCGTTCTCGATGTCGCGCGCAAAAATCTCAGGCGCCGAAAGGCCGAGGCCGCGCAGATATTCGCAGACGGCAACGAACGGGCGGCAGTCGACCGCAAGATGGGCAACCTGGCTATAGGAGAGCTGGCCGGAAGGCACAGGCGCTTCAGGCGCGCGTGGCCAGTCCATCAGCACGGCGGCACCCCTGGGCCCTGCAAGGCGCTCATAGCGACGCGTCGAGGCGTCGCCCGCAAGGTTTGCGCGCTGCGCGTCGCCCCAGCCTGCGCGTGCAAGGAAGGCGCGGATCGTATCTTCGTGGGATGTCATATGCCGATTGTCACGCTGTAACGGAGGAAGGGAATCTATATTGGATTGCGTCATCAGGCCCTTAACTCCGACCGTCTTGCAATCCGGCGAGGCGCGGCGCCCATGATCCATGCGGCGTCAGCCGTGCTTCGCGGCTCGCGCCTTGCGCGGCGCTATCGCTCACAAGAACAAGTTCTATGTCGAGGCGGTCGGCGGGCAGCGTGCCGAGCTTTTCGGGCCATTCGACGAGAAGAACACCCTCGTCGAGCGCATCTGCAAGGCCCAGCTCACGCGCATCTTCCGGCTGATCGATGCGATAGAGATCGACATGGGTCAAAAGCAGGTCCGGCGCTTCATAGCTCTGGACGAGGGTGAAGGTCGGGCTCGGCACTTCTTCGTCCTCGCCGTCCGGCCCGAGGCGCGCCTGAATGAGCGCTCGGGCGAGCGCGGTTTTTCCCGCACCCAGATCGCCTTTCAGCGCGAGAAAGTCGCCGGGGCGCACAAGCAGGCTGAGCGCGGCCCCAAGCGCGCGCGTCGCCGCCTCATCGGGCAGCGGCACTATGCGCGTCAGCTCATTTTCGATTTCATCGACCATCTGGCCGCATGGAGGCAAAGTCTCGGGGACTTGTCAATTTCCGGGGCCGAAACTCATGACAGGATGCAGGGTTGCGCGACGGAAAATCGGGAAAATGAGGCGCTTCCCTTAAGCTCTACTTAACCCGCCCGCCATCACACTGCCGACCATTGGCAACCGTGGGGAGCGGGAGGCGATGAAATCAGAAAAACTTGAACGCGCCTGGGCCGACGTCGATCCGGAGAGGATCGACGATCCGACGCTTGCGGCCGTGAAAGCCTATTGGGACGCCAAGCGCGGCACACGCGCCATGCCAAGCCGCGCCGACATCAACCCCGTTGAACTTCGCGACCATCTGGGCTGGATCATGATGGTCGAGGTGCTGCCGGACTATGTCGATTTTCGCTACAAGCTCATCGGCACCAAGGTAACGCGCTATTTCGTGACCAACAGCACGGGCCGCACCGTCTCGGAAGCCTTCAGCCATTTCGGCCCCGGCGCGGTCAAGGGCGTACAGGCGGTCTATCGCAAAGCCGCACGCGAGTGCATTCCGGTCCGCGCGCACGGCGAGGCCAACTGGCTGACCGGCTGGAAAACCGAAGGGCGCGGCTTCCCCCAATTCGATTCACTCTATCTTCCGCTGTCGGATGATGGCGTCACCGCCAACATGCTGATGTGCGTGTTCACTTTCGACTATGCCCGCGTTCTGGAGCAAAGTGACAGCGTGCTGGGCTAGACGCTCCAGCCCCCTCAACTTGCCGGAACCCGCTCCAATCCTCTCCGTTTCTCAGCGCGTCCGGCCACCACCCGGTCGAAGATACGGAATGTCCGCTATTTTCAAACAATCCCTATAAAAAAGTTGACGCTAGCGTCATGTTTATGGCGTGGTTTGTCTGAAAAACCTTCGCTCCCCCAGCGATCGCCAATCGGTCGATATAAAGATTAGAAAAGTGACGGGGACCGGGCGTACCGCTAAAAGACGGGAGCGGACAGGGAGTTTCGCGTAGTATCGGTCCGCGATTTGAGGCGAGAGGGAGGCATATGGCGGGGAGCACTCAACACGGCGTCGTTATCATCGGTGCGGGCCAGGCAGGCGCGCAGGCCGTCGTGAGCCTGCGTGCGGAAGGCTATGAAGGGCCGATCCGGCTGATCGGCGATGAGGCCGAGCCCCCCTATCAGCGCCCGCCGCTGTCAAAGAAATTTCTCGCCGGCGAAATCGGCTTCGATCGTGTCGAGCTGAAGCCCGCCGAGTTTTATGCCGGCGCCCATTGCGAGTTGCTGCTCGGCACACGCGCTGTGGAGATCAACCGCGCGGAGCATTACGTCAAAACCTCAGACGGACGCGCCGTGCCCTATGACAAGCTGCTCATCGCGACGGGCAGCCGCGTGCGCGAGATCAACGTGCCGGGCTTCGACCTCGACGGCGTGCATTATCTGCGCACTGTCGGCGACGTCAGCGAAATTCAGGCTCATTTCAAGCCGGGCGCAAAGCTCGTCGTCGTCGGCGGCGGCTATATCGGGCTTGAGGTTGCAGCCGTTGCCAGGAAGAACGGCATCGATGTGACCGTTCTGGAAACAGCCGAACGTGTAATGGCGCGCGTTGTCGACCCCATCGTCTCGCGTTTTTACGAGCGCATCCATAAAGAGGCAGGCGTCGTCATTCGCACCGGCGTTACCGTTGCAGGCTTTGAAGGCGCAAACAATAAGGTCGAGCGTGTCGTTTCAGGCGAAGGCGACAGCTTTCCTTGCGACTTCGTCGTGGTTGGCGTCGGCATTATTCCCAATGTCGAGTTGGCGCAATCCGCCGGCCTTACAGTCGAAAACGGAATCGTCGTCGACGAATGCGCGCGCACAAACGATCCTGATATTTGCGCGGCGGGGGACTGCACCAATCACCCCAGCGGCATTTACGGGCGGCGCCTGCGGCTGGAAAGCGTGCAGAACGCAATTGAGCAAGGCAAGGCGGCGGCGGCGGCTCTGACCGGCAAGAACAAGCCTTACGATCAAGTGCCGTGGTTCTGGTCGGACCAGTATGATCTCAAATTGCAGATCGCAGGCCTGTCTTCGGGCTATACGCAGGCCGTGACGCGCGGCGATCCGGAGACGGGCCGCAGTTTCGCAGTCTTTTATCTGAAGGATGGGGTGCTCATTGCCGTCGATGCGGTCAATCGCGCGCCGGAATTCATGATGTCGAAAACACTGATCGCTAAACACGCAAAGCTTGATCCGGCACGGCTCGCCGACGAGACGATTAATATGAAGGAAGTCGCGAACGCATGAGACGCGCTCCGGCATTGCAAAAACAAAAAAGACCCTCGGGAGACGAGATGACAAAGGTCACGTTTATCGAACATGACGGCAAGGAACACACGATCGATGTGGCCGATGGGTTGACGCTGATGGAAGCGGCAACGAAGAATATGATTCCCGGAATCGATGCCGATTGCGGCGGCGCATGCGCTTGCGCCACATGCATGGTTTTCATTCCCGAGGAATGGACGAGCAAGCTTGCGGCGAAGGACGACATGGAAGAGACGATGCTCGATTTCTGCGAGCACGCCGCCGAGAATTCGCGTCTTTCCTGCCAGATCAAAGTGACGCCGGAACTTGAGGGCATTCGCGTGACGATGCCGGAAAACCAGCACTAATTCGGGCGACCGATTAAATGGATGCGTCATCCCGGGGCTTGACCCCCGGGACCCATTCTACTCAGCAACATTTTGTGAAACTGATGGATCTCGGGAACAAGTCCCGGGATCCATCAGTGGTTGCAGTATCGATCAGTCCGCCGCGCGCGCAAGCTTGGCGCTCAAGGGCGTCAGGTCGTGATTTCTCAACGGCAGATCGCGGACGCGTTTGCCGGTGGCGGCGAATACGGCATTCGATACGGCTGCTGCAATGGGCGGCGTTGCCGGTTCTCCAAGACCGCCGAGGTTCGCGCCGCTCTCGATGAAATGCACATCGATGACGGGCACGTCGGCCATGCGGACCATCTCATAGTCCGGGAAGTTCGACTGCGCGACGGCACCCTTCTCGATTGTGATTTCCCCGTGAAGTGCTGCCGTCAATCCGAAGATGATGCCGGATTCAACCTGCTGCGCCGCCGTGTCGGGGTTGATGACGCTGCCGCAATCGACTGCAGCAGTGACGCGATGAACTTTCAACTCGCCTGACGGGCTCACTGAAATTTCCGCGACCTCAGCAACAATCGACTTGAACGATTCCTGTATCGCGATGCCGCGCGCGCGCCCTTTTTCAAGTGGAGTGCCCCAGCCCGCTTTCGCCGCAGCCAGTTCCAGCACGGCGAGATGACGGGGCTGATCCTTCAGCAATGCGCGGCGAAACTCAAACGGGTCCTTGCCGGCTTCATGCGCAAGCTCGTCCATGAAACTTTCGGTGAAGAAAGTGTGCTGCGAATGTGCGACCGAGCGCCAGGGACCACGCGGCACCGGTGTCGGGCTCTCGACATAGCGGATGGACTGGTTCGGCACCGCATAGGGAATATGCGCTGCCTCGCCCGGCTCGTCCTTCGTCGTATAGCGATTGCTCCAGGCGGCGGGATTGCCTTCGCCATCAAGTGCAGCGCGGAAGGTGCTTGTCACGGCGACGCGATAGGCATCGTGCTGAATATCGTCTTCGCGCGTGTAGATCAGTTGCACGGGCCCATCGACTTCCTTTGCGATCAAGGTCGCAAAATCGATCTCGCTGGGGAAATCGATGAAGCCTTTG
Source organism: Parvibaculum sp. (assembly GCF_049651025.1). GTDB lineage: Bacteria > Pseudomonadota > Alphaproteobacteria > Parvibaculales > Parvibaculaceae > Parvibaculum. The sequence continues at coordinate 11,275 of NZ_JBASBH010000041.1, forward strand.
ATGACAGGCACGCGGCGCCCGAAGGCACCGCCGAGAAGCAGCGGATGAACCGTCACGTCCTCGAAATCAAGTCCGGCGATGTCGGCCACGCGGCCGCGCACAGAGAGCGGCGATTGCGACCCGACCCAGACCTCAGCCTTGCCGCCATGAATCCAGACCGTGCAGTTCATCGGCTCCATGCAAGCATGGGCGAGATAAGGCACGCGATATGTCGCCTCGATACGTTTGGCCGCCTGGCCAAGCACCGCGCCCGCGTCGCCGATTTCAACGTCTTTTGAGCCATCGCCCTTGGCGAGATCGGTATCGTGCTGAGCGTAGATCGTCGTCATTGAAATGGCATCGTTGCCTTTGGCGTCGATCTTGATTTCGAGTGCGGCAGCGGCTTCCTTCGCCCGCCAGAAATTATCCGCGACCACGGCGACGCCGCCGGGGATTGCCACGACCTTCTTGACGCCATAGCGCTTCAGTATTGGTTCGCTGTCGTAAGAAACGACTTCACTGCCGAAGACAGGGGAGAATTTGATAGCGGCGTAAAGCTGACCCGGACGGCGGACGTCGATCCCATAGATCGCCGTGCCATTGACCTTCGCTGGAATATCGAGCCGCTGGATCGGCTTGCCGACGATTGTGTAGTCGGCCTTCGCTTTCAACACCGGATGATATGGCGGCGAAAGCTCGGCGGCGTCATTGGCAAGTTCGGCAAAGCTGGCAGATTTTCCTGACGGATGCGTGACATGCGAAAGCTTCGCCATGCATTCGGACGGCGCGACGTTCCAGCGCGCGGCGGCGGCGCGGATCAGCATATCCTTTGCCGCTGCACCGGCCGGGCGCATACCGTGTTGGCCGGTCCAGCGCACCGACGAGGAACCACCGGTGACCTGAACATTGAGGAATTGCACAAGCTTCAGCATGGCCGTGTCGGTAACGCCCTGGAATATCGGCGGGATATTGACGCCTTCCGTGAAGCGCTGGCCAAAATTTTCATTGGCGAAAGCTTTTTCAGCCGGTGCGACTTCGGCGCGAACGCGCGACCAGTCGGCTTCCATTTCTTCCGCCGCCATCATCGCAAGGGCGGTGATAACGCCCTGCCCCATATCGGCATGCGGCACATAGACGGTGACGGTATTGTCCGGCGAAATCTTCAGCCAGGTGGCGAAGACATGCTCACCCTTGCGCGCCGTCGCGCGCTCGGCCAGCGTGTGGCGCGAGGGGCCGGAGAACGCGTAGCCGAGAAGCAAGCCGCCGCCCGCGATACCGCCCGCAACGATCAGCTGACGGCGCGTCGGATTTGTCAGTTTGTCCTTGATGCTCATGGCGCGTTCCCCTCTCAGGCGTTCGACAGCGAATGGATCGCGGCGCGGATGCGCGGATAGGTGCCACAGCGGCAGACATTGGTGATCGCTTCGTCGATCTCCTCATCGCTGGGCTTGGGGTTTTCGTGCAGAAGCGCCGAGACGGCCATCAGCATGCCCGACTGGCAATAGCCGCATTGCGGCACCTGATGAGCGATCCAGGCAGCCTGTATCGGCGCCAACGCATCTTTCGCGCCTTGCGATACGGCGAGACCTTCGATCGTCACGACCTCGCTGTTTTCGACTTCAAGAACGGGCGTCACGCAACTGCGTGTGGCGACGCCATCGACATGCACCGTGCAGGCACCGCAGGCGGCGACGCCGCAGCCGAACTTTGTGCCGGTGAGGCCAAGCTCATCGCGCAGCACCCAGAGGAGCGGCATTTCCATTTCGATGTCGAGCGTGTGCCGGACACCATTGACCTTGAATGTGATGGACATTCCTCGCCTCCTCCCGTTTCAGCCGGGTCCGGGCCGAGGGCCTCAGACTGGCGGATCTTATATCCGTTAAGAGCCAGACCCAAAACAGACGAATGACCGAAACTATCATTTTGGTCATTTCAGGGAAAGCGACAATCGCACGAGCCTGAAGATACCGCTTCAGTCGTCGATGGCCTGATAAGCCAATGTGAGGAAATCTGTCGCGATTGCGAGGTCGTCGGGGCTCTGCATCATGCGCTGGCTCAGAAAAATGGACGTCATGGCCTCGGGAGGATCGTTGCGCCATGAAGTGCCGAAGCCACCGTCCCAGCCATAACTGCCCGGCATCGGCCCAAGGCCGTTGCGCCTCGTAACGACAGACACGCCAAAGCCCCAGCCGTTCAGGTCCCAGAATCCGGGAGCGAAGGGAGAGAGGGCTTTTTGCGCAGGCGTCAGATGGTCCATCGTCATCAGCTCGACGGAGGGGCGCGAGAGAATGCGCGTTTTGCCGAGCCTTCCGTTACCGAGCAACATGCGGGCGAAGGCGAGATAATCATCCGCCGTCGACAGAAGTCCTGTGCTGCCCGCCGAATTGACCGCGTCGAGGCCCATCGGCGACACCTTGAGCTTGCCGTCCTCGTCGCGCTCATAGCATCGCGCAAGACGCGCGCGCTTGGCGTCTGGAATGGCAAAGCCCGTGTCTTTCATCCCGAGCGGCGTGAAGATGCGCTCTGCGAGAAACTGGTCGAAAGGCATCTCGGCGGCGCGTGCGATCAGCACAGCCAGAACGTCCGAGCCCGTGTGATACATCCAGCGCTCGCCCGGCTGATGCATCAGCGGCAGCCCGGCAAAACGCTCGATCCAGTCATCCGGCGACAGCGGCGACGGATTGGGGCCGGGCCCAAGGCCCGCATCTGCCACGCGCTTCTGGATTGGATAGGTGCCGGGCGGCGACATCGTCGCGCCGAAACCAAAGGTAAACGTCAGCAGGTCGCGCAAGGTGATCGGGCGGTTCGCCGGAACGGTATCGTCCGGTTCGCTGTTGAGCGAACGCAGAACTTTACGGTCAGCAAGTTCCGGCAGCAGGCGCGTCACCGGCTCATCGAGGCGGAGCCTTGTTTCCTCGACAAGGATCATCGCTGCCACGGCCGTTATCGGCTTCGTCATCGAAGCGATGCGGAAGATCGTATCGCGGCTCATTTTCGCGCCCGCCGCAAGATCGCTCATACCCAGCGCCTCGACATGCACATCGCTGCCGCGCGCGGCGAGCGCAACGAGACCCGCTACCTCGCCGCTCTCGACACGGGCGCTCATCCCCTCATGGATGAGGCCCAGACGCGGTGCGGAAAATCCGCCGCTCATCAGTGTGGCTCAACAGGCTTTGCGCCCGGAAGCGGCGGGCCGGTGAATTCCGCTTCAAGCGCGATCTTCACCTCGTCGCCCACGCCCATGGTCGAGCCGGGTTCGGGAACGCCATATCCCATGCCAAAATCCGAACGCTTCAGTGATCCGACCGCCGAAAAGCCGATGCGTCCATTAGGGTCATAGGGATGGCCGGCATAGCCGCCGTTGAATGTCGCACCCAGCGTCAGCGGTTTCGTCACGCCATGCAGGGTGAAGTCGCCGGTAATGCGCGCGCTATTCGAACTGGTGAGCTCGATGCTTTTGGAATTGAAGGTGATCTGTGGATATTTCGCCGTGTCGAACCATTGCGGACCGCGCAGAGTGTCGAGGAACCCGGGCGGCGGCGCGGGGATATCGAGCGAATTGGGATCGACCTTGCCGCTGAAAACGGAATTAGCGGGATTTTTCGGGTCGAATTTCAGCGTCGCATCGAGGCTCGTGAAGCGTGCCGTGTACATGGAGAAGCCCAGATGATCGACGCTGAATGTCAGGCTTGCATGGGACTTGTCGAGCTTGTATTCGCCCGCGGGCGCATCGGTGGCGACTGGAACAAAGGGGCCCTTCTTCCGGGCGGCCTGATCGTCCTG
>NZ_JBASBH010000042.1:0-18800 GCF_049651025.1 Parvibaculum sp.
GTCGAGACCCTTATGGGCAAGCGCATATTTTATGCGCCAGACAAAGGGGCTTATCGCGCGGCCATCGGCTGTGACGAGTTCGTAGAGGCGGATCGTCATTTGAGTCTCCCGGAATTCATGCGGGGCGCATGGTGCATCGTCGAAGCAAAACGGGGCGGCTGTTGGGCCGCCCCGTATATTCTATCGCAAATCGAACCGCTCAGAGGTCCTTGAAGCCCTTGCCTTCGGCAACGAGCTTTTCGAGGAGCTTGGCGGGCTTGAAGTCTGCGCCCATCTGGGCTTCGAACTGCTTCATCTTGGCCAGCACCTTGTCGAGGCCGATGGTGTCGCCATAGAACATCGGGCCGCCGCGATAGACGGGCCAGCCGTAACCGTTGATCCAGACGATATCGATGTCGGAAGCACGGATCGCCTTGCCCTCTTCGAGGATCTTCGCGCCTTCGTTGATCATCGGATAGATGCAGCGCTCGATGATTTCCTCGTCGGAAATCGTGCGGCGATTGATGCCCTTTTTCGCGGCGAATTCGAGGATGAGGTCTTCGGTGATCTTCGACGGCTTCGCATTGCGGTTTTCGTCGTAGTCGTAGAAGCCCGCGCTCGTCTTCTGGCCGCGGCGATCCATTTCGCAAAGGCGATCACGGATCGTCTCGCCCTTCGACTTTTCCTTCGACCAGCCGATGTCGAGGCCAGCAAGGTCGGACATGGCAAACGGGCCCATGGGGAAGCCGAAGTCGTAGAGCACGCGATCCACGTCCCAGGGGAGCGCGCCTTCGAGGATCAGCTTCTGCGCTTCACGCTGGCGCTGGGCCAGAATGCGGTTGCCGACGAAGCCGGGGCAGACGCCGACGAGTGCTGCGATCTTGCCGATCTTCTTGGCAATTGCCATCGAGGTGGCGATGACCGGTTTCGAGGTCTTGTCGGCGCGCACGACTTCGAGAAGACGCATGACGTTTGCGGGCGAGAAGAAGTGGAGCCCGATCACGGCTTCCGGGCGCTTTACCGCCGTTGCGATCTCGTCGATGTTCAAGGCCGAGGTGTTTGTCGCCAGGATTGCACCGGGCTTTGCGATCTTGTCGAGCTTGCCAAAGACGTCTTTCTTGACGTCCATGTTCTCGAAGATCGCTTCGATGATGAGGTCGCTGTCCTTCAGGTCGTCAAGTGCGAGCGTGCCTTTCAGCATAGCCATGCGCTTTTCGACATCGTCCTGCGTTATGCGGCCTTTTTTGGCCGTGTTCTCATAGTTCTTGCGGATGACGCCGAGGCCGCGATCAAGCGCGTCCTGCTTCGTCTCCACGATGGTGACGGGGATGCCTGCATTGAGGAAGTTCATTGCAATGCCGCCGCCCATGGTGCCGGCGCCGATGATGCCGACCGTGTTCACGGGAATTTGCGGCGTGTCGGCGGGAACGTCCGGCAGCTTCCAGACCTGACGCTCGGCGAAGAAGACGTGACGCTGCGCAGCCGACTGCGTGCCGGTGACGAGTTCGCGGAAGAGCTTCTGCTCGACCTTGATGCCTTCCGCGAAGGGAAGGTTCACGGCAGCTTCGATGCACTGGATGTTGTATTCCGGCGCGAGGAAGCCGCGGAACTTGCGGGCATTCGCCTTGCGGAAATTCGCGAAGAGTTCCGGGTGAGCGCGGGCTGCTTCCATCTTTTCAGACAGATCGCGCACTTTCTTCAGCGGACGCTTTTCGGCGACGATCTTGTTGGCGAAGGCGATGGCGCCTTCGCGCAGCTTGCCTTCTTCGGTCAGTTCGTCGACGAGGCCCATTTCCTTGGCCGACTTCGCGCCGACATGGCTGCCCGAGGTGACCATTTCGAGCGCCTTTTCAGCGCCGACGATGCGGGGCAGACGCTGCGTACCGCCAGCGCCCGGCAGCAGGCCGAGATTGACTTCCGGCAGGCCGCATTTTGCGGCGGGAACCGCGACGCGGTAATGGCAGGTGAGGGCCACTTCGAGGCCGCCGCCGAGCGCCGTGCCGTGGATCGCGGCGACGACGGGCTTGGAGGCGTTTTCGATCATGTCGAGCGCATCGAAAAGGCTCGGACCCGAGGGGGCCTTGCCGAACTCGGTGATGTCGGCGCCTGCAATGAAGGTGCGGCCTTCGCAGATCAGCACAATCGCCTTGACGGCCGGATTGTCGAGCGCCTGCTTGATGCCGTCATTGATTGCGGTGCGGACGGGCGCCGAGAGCGCGTTGACCGGCGGCGAGTTCAAGGTAAGGACGGCTACCTCGCCCTCAATGCTCAGATCGCCGACTTCGTTGATGGCCGCCATATTTCGCTCCTTTGAAGAGTTTCTGTTTGTGCTTGCGGAATTTTTGTAAGTGCTACCCTATAGCCCAATTGGAACCGAATAAAGCAGGGAAGGGGCGGCGTAAAATGCCCCTCGAACGAAATTGAACAAGGACAATTCAAGGCTGAACGAAGGCGGTGCGGAATCCACCATCGCCTCCATTCAGCAGGGCTTCGAGCGGAGCGGATATATCTGCAACTCGATGATTGCGACCTCGATTTTTCTCGCTGAGCGCTTGCAGAAGCCTTTGCTGGTCGAGGGGCCTCCCGGCGTCGGCAAGACCGAGCTTGCCAAGGCGACGGCGGAGCTGGTCGGAAAGCCGTTGATCCGTCTGCAATGCTATGAGGGGCTTGACGAGGCCAAGGCGCTTTACGAGTGGAAGTACGGCAAGCAGCTTCTCTATACGCAGGTGCTGAAAGAGAAGCTCGGCGATCTGATGGCGGGCGCGCAGGGGCTGAAAGAATCGATCTCGCGCCTGCATGATTTCGACGATACGTTTTTCAGCGAGGAATTTCTGGAGCCTCGTCCGCTTCTGAAGGCGTTGTGGCAGCCGGGCGGAGCGGTGCTGCTGATCGACGAACTCGACAAGTCGGATGACGAGTTTGAAGCCTTCCTGCTGGAAATTCTCTCGGACTATCAGATTTCGATCCCCGAGCTTGGAACGATCAAGGCGCGCACGCCGCCCATCGTTTTCCTGACCTCGAATAATACGCGCGAGATTGGCGACGCTCTGAAGCGCCGCTGCCTGCATCTCTATATTCCGTTCCCCGATACGGCGCTCGAACAGCGGATCATTCGCTCGCGCGTGCCGGAAGTGGAAGAGCGGTTGCGCAAGCAACTCGTCGCTTTCGTGCAAGGCTTGCGCGAACTGGACCTGAAGAAGCAGCCAGCGGTCAGCGAGACCATCGACTGGGCGCGGACGCTTGTGTTGCTCCATGCGCGTGAACTCGATGCCGATCTCGTCCGCCGCACGCTCAACGTGCTGCTGAAGTTCCAGGACGATATCGAGAATGTCGATTCCGAGATCAACGCGCTGACGACCAAGGCGCTGCAAGTCGCGGGCTGAGCCATGAGAGAAGTGCTGCCATGACCGAAGTTCTGGGCGACTTCATCCGCGCGTTGCGGGCGGCGGATGTGCGCGTTTCGACGTCGGAATCGATCGATGCCGGCAATGTCATGGACCTTGTGGGTCTCGGCAATCGGCATGTTCTGCGCGATGGGCTTTCGCAGGTTCTCGCCAAGAGCGAGGATGAAAAGCAGGCGTTTCGCGAGACCTTCGACCGTTTCTTCGCTTTCGACCAATTCAAGTCGCGCAAGCCCGGCGAGGCGAGCGAGGACTCTGGCGAGAGCGAGGAGCAGAGCGAAGGTGGCGAAGGCTCGCCGCAGCAGGGCCAGTCCGGTGGCATGCCCGGACCGGGCGGCGGCGGCATGGAGGGCGAGCCGGGCGGCGATGCGCCGAGCGCGGAAGATCTCGTTTCAATGCTTGAAGGCGGCGATCAGGCGGCATTGCAAATAGCGCTTGCGGAGGCTGCGCGGCAGGCACAACTCAACCGGATCAGGCTTTTCACGCAGCGCGGCATGTATGTGCGGCGCATGATGGAGATGATGGGGCTCAACGAGCTTCAGGACGAGATCGAGCGGCGCGAAGATCGTGGCGAGCAGGCGCGGGCCGACACATTGCGCGGGCTTCGCGACCAGTTGCGCGAGGACGTTCGCAACTATGTCGAAAAGCAGCTTGAGATATTCACGGCAAATGCCGGGCGGCAGCTTCGCGAGGAAGTTCTGAGTCAGGTGCGGCTCGGCAATATTGACGCGCGGGACATGAAGATCATGCGCGTTCTCGTCGCCAAGATGGCCAAGCGCCTCGTTGCGCTGCATTCGCGACGCAAGAAGGTCGATCGGCGCGGACAGCTTGATGTACGCCGTACGATCCGCGCCAATATCGAATATGACGGGCTTCTCTTCCATACAATCTGGAAACAGAAAAAGATCGACCGCCCGAAAGTGATGGCGATCTGCGACGTGTCAGGATCGGTGGCGCAGGTCGCGCGGTTTCTTCTGATGTTTCTCTACAGCATTCAGGAAGTGCTGCCGCGCGTGCGCTCCTTCGCTTTTTCGGGGCAGCTCGGCGAGACGACGCAGATGTTCGAAACGACGCGCAAGATCGAAGAGGCGATCACCAGCGCGCTTCGCGAGCATGGCGGCGGCTCGACAGATTACGGTCAGGCCTTTGTCGATTTCGAGCGCCTTGCGCTTGACGATGTCGATCACCGTACCACTGTGCTGATCCTCGGCGATGCGCGATCCAATTACGGCAATCCGCGCGGGGATATTCTGAAGAAGATCCATGCCCGCGCCCGTCGCGTTATCTGGCTCAATCCGGAGCCGCAAAGCATGTGGAATTCGGGCGATAGCGAAATGCGCCGCCTGCAGCCCTATTGCGATACGGCCAAGACCTGCGCCTCGCTCAAGGACCTCGAGCGGGTGGTGTCCGAGCTTTTGCGCCACGCAAGCTGAGCCGATTGGCAGCGCTTTGATACTTCGATAGAGTGGATTTGTCCCGTTTTGGTGCGTTTGCCGCGCATTTTTCGGGGCATGGTGTCTGCAATGGGGATTGTCGCAGAGCCATTTCTGCACGTTTGAAATTTATCGGGGGCCGTGTGGCTGGGGCAGTTTTCCTGCGCATCTTTCTTGCGGCGCTTTCGCTGGTGTTTTTTGCCGGTGGCGCGACGGCAAAGCCTCTGTCGCTGATACCGCCCGATCTCGCTGCTGCGCCTTCGGCCTTGCAGGTGCCGCCCGCACCCGTGTCGAAAGCCGCATTGACGACCACGACCCCAGTACCTGTTCCGGCGCCGGTTGCTGCGCCTGCTCAAGCCGCCATTCCCGCTGAGCCCAAAGAACAGGCGGCGAAGACGCGCTACAACGTCGTCGTCTTCGGCGACTCGCTTGGCGATGGCCTATGGGCCGGGCTTTATCACACCTTGCGGAAGGACAAGCGCTTCAACGTTATCCGCAAGTCGCGCGTTGCGACGGGGTTCGTGCGCAAGGACTATTTCGACTGGAGCGAAGGCGTGCGCGAGGCCGCCGCAGAAACGCATATCGACATTGCCGTCATCATCATGGGTACGAATGACCGGCAGACGATTGTCGAAGATGGCGCACGCCATGCTCTCTTCACCCCGAAGTGGCGCGAAGTTTACGAGGCGCGCGTCGATGATTTCACGGTGACGCTCAAGGCGTCAGGCGCGCGCATCTATTGGGTGGGTTTGCCCGTCATGCGCGGCGCCACCTTCGAGAGCGACATGGAAAATTTCAGCGCGATATTTGAAAAGCGCGCGGTGGCAAACGGCATCATTTTCGTGCCGACCCATGATCTCGTTGCCGACAAGGACGGAAAATATTCTGCTTACGGACTTGATACGTCGGGCCGCAAGCGGCTGTTGCGGGCGGAAGACGGCATCCATTTCACGATGGAAGGCTATGATCTGCTTGCGCACGCGGTCCGCGACACGATCCTGCGCGATGTGGACAGCGGCGTCGTGGCTGCCGGCGCTTCAACGGGCATTATTTCCAGCGCTGCAGCGGAAGCACAACCAAAGTCGGCGGCCTCGATTGGATTGAAGGCGCAAATATATGATGTGGCGGAAGGCCGTCCTGGCCGTAGCGACGACTGGCGCTGGAGTGAGGTCACGCGCTGAGTGCATGACCGTCGCGATGCGAATGGCGCGGCTTGCAAGCTGGCGGCGTGTCGGCATCCTTTTCGTTTTTCCGGCTTTGATTTCAGCTTGTGCTGCGGCACCGAATTGCCCGGAAGTTGCGCCGCCGCCCGGACTGCAGAAGTTTTATACGGCGCTTGATGCGGTAAAATCGGGTCGGCGGAAAACGCCCGTCAATATCCTGCATCTGGGCGACAGCCACATCGCGCTTGACCATATGACGGGCGTATTGCGCGCGCGCTGGCAGGCGGAGTTTGGCGATGCGGGTCGCGGATTGCCGCCGGGGGTGGCCTATCCCTATTACGCGCCGCAGTCCTATTCGGTCACGATGAGCGGACCATGGGATGTGGCGTCCAGTCTCAAAGCGAGCGCGGACGGCCCGTTCGGTATCGCGGGCTTTCGTGTCTCGTCGGCGAGCACGGCCGCAGAAATAAAGCTGCAGACGGCGCGCGAGATCAACGCCGTCGAAATCGACGCTGTGGGCGAGCCTGCAAGCGGATCGCTGCTGCTGCGGATCGACGATGCGGCGCCGCTGCGTCTTTCGACGCGGAATGCATTGCCGGGTCTGGTGCGGCTGCACGTCCCGGCTGCGGCGGCGCATCGTGTTTCTCTTTCGCCGGCGGGCGACGGGCCGATCGCTTTGCTTGGCTGGGCGATGCTTACGGGCAAGCCCGGCATTCGCTATGACAGCTATGGTATCTCCGGCGCAACCGTTGACGTCATCGACCACTGGGACGCCGCCATTGTCGATGAACAGGTCAGACGGCTTGCGCCCGATCTCATCATGCTCGGCTATGGCACGAATGAGGGCTTCAACGACCGGCTCGACATCAAGGCCTATGCGGCCCGCTTTGAAGCCTTGATCGAGCGCCTGAAGCGCCTCGCGCCGGAGGCATCGATTGCCGTACTCGGCTCCTTCGATGGCGCGCGGCGCGCGAGGCCGGGTGACGTAAAAACCTGTGGCGATGGCTGGGCGACGCCGCTGAAGCTCGGGCCTTTGCGCGAAGTGCAGAGGCTGGTTGCGCAGAGGACAGGCGCTGCCTTTTTCGACAGTTCCCGCGTCATGGGGTCGGCCTGCGGCATGGAACAATGGGTGCGCGCCACCCCGCCACTCGCCTGGCCCGATCACGTTCACCTGAGATCGGAAGGCGCCCGCCGCGCCGGTGCGGCACTCTGGACTGATTTGATGGGCGCATATGAAGCAGGGCGGTGCGAACCGTAGCTATGGACTATGCTAATTTTTCTCGCGTTATCTTGAACTGGTCCGGCCGGGTCCTCTGGTGGCTTGGTAAAATAGTCGGTTTACCTGCGACGGAATATCGTGAAACTCTCGTTTCTAGGGTTCTAGACATATTCGGGGGGCTTCACGTGACGTCATTTTCGTTTGCCGTTCGGCGCAATTCGCGTCGCGGCGTCGGCATTTCATTGGCTGCGGTCGCGGCTCTTATGTGCACGACGAGTCTTACCCGGGCCGATGATCTGACTATCCCGAACGGGACGACGATCACCGACCCTATTTTCACATCGACGGCAGAAAATGGCACCCCGGGCAGCGTGATTGTCGAGGTGGGTGCGTCAGTCACACTGGGTGCGGCCGCCACCGATCCTGCCATCACCATCGATAGCGGTGCGGCATCGGTGACCAATGCCGGCACGATCAAGGCGGTGGCGGCTGATCAGGTCGGCATTTCTGCGGCAGTAGCGACGACGGGCGGTATCAAGAACACGGGCACCATCACCACCGGTACAGCGGAAGTCAAAGACGCCACCGGCGCGGTAACGACTGCGGCCATAGGCGGTGGTCCGGCGATCCATGTCGAGGCTGACCTCGGAACCGGTATCGACAATACGGGCACGATCACCACCACGGCCTCGGCGACCAATCCCTTTGCCGTTCTCATCGAGACGAATGGTGCGCCGGTGACGATCGGCAATGTCGATGACGCCACGCCTGCGCTTGCTTATTCGCTCCACAATAGCGGGAGCATTCTTGCCAACGGCTATGACGCAACGGCGGCCGCGGTTGCGCTCGGCCTTCGTGGTCAGGACGCTGTAAACAGCGTGACGCTGAGCGGTATTCATAATGAAAAGGGCGTCATAAGGGCGACCTCGGTCGACGCAGATGCGACAGCCATAGATATCGGCCAGTTCGTCACGCTTGGCGACGGCGCGACCACGGGCCTTGTCAACACCGGGACCATTAGTGCAGCCGTCGCAGCGGCCACGACAGCATCGACGGCGACAGCGGTTCGCATCGGTGCCGATGCGACCGTGAACACGATCGACAATAGCGGCGCCATTCAAGCAACGACGAGCGGAACGGTAGGCGGCGATGCATATGCCATCGATATCGACGCCGCGGGTACGCTGGATGAAATCAAGAATACGGGAACGATTCTTGCCACCTCGTCCAGTGACGGTACGACAGCGACGGCCATTCGCGATCTATCCGGTATGCTGACGACAATCGACAACGGCGAGAAGGGCATCATCACGACGGCGACCACCGCGACGGGTCGAGCGATCGCGCTCGATCTCAATTCGGCAACTGCGAATACGACCGTGAAGAATGCCGGCACCATCAAAGGCGATATTCTGCTTGGTGACGGCAACTACACATTCGAAGCAACGGGCGGCGCGATTGCCGGCAACATCGAGGTGGATGGCGCTACCAGTATTTTCAACTTGAGTGGCACTGCCGTTCTCAAGGCGAGCAGCATACTGACAAATGCAGGCACTCTTGATCTCAACGCCGGTTCGGGAGCGACATTCCAGGCCGGTGCGGGTGACTTCGATGCGACGACGGCAGTATTCAATTCCGGCGCCATTTTTTCCGCAACCTATGACGCAGTGGCGGGCACGCAAGGCGGCATATTGAAGGCCGGTGCGGCAACGTTTCATGACGGAGCGATCGTCGACATCGAGCTTACTTCTTATCTCGGTTCGGGCACGGCGGTGATCACGCTGGCCGAGACGACCGGGAGCCTTACTCTGGACACGCCTGGTGACACATCCGGTCTGGTCATTGGCGGCATCGGCGCCGGTTACAATGCGGCGGTTGATCTGGCCAATGCGGGTGCCGATCTTGTTGTCACGCTGTCGCGCAAAACGGCCGCGCAACTGGGCCTCAGCCGCAATGTCGCAGCAATCTATGACGCTGCGCCGACCGCCCTGGTGGCCGATACGGCTTTTGGCGTAGCCGTCGGCAATCTCGCGACCGAGGACGAAGTGCGGGCGGCTTATGCCCAGCTTCTGCCGGACCTCAGTGGTGCGCGCGAGCAGCAGGCGATCCGTGTTCAGGATGTGACGGCTGGTATCGTCAGCGACCGACTGGATCTTCTGCGTACGAGTGAGCAGAGCGTCGGCTATGGCGGCAATCTGCGTTCCAAGAAGTTCCGTGGCGCAGGTTTCTGGGCGCAGCAGGGCGTGTCATCTGAAAAAGGAAAGGGCGGCACGGATTCGCTGTCCTATAGCGGCAATCTCTACACGCTCGCCCTCGGCTACGATTCCCGCGACAGGGATGGCGACGTTTGGGGCGGCGCTCTGACTTATTCGGCAATGAACTACTCGACGGGCAGGGCGACCGAGGACAACCTCAGCCAGTCGACGATGATCCAGGTCTATCGCTCCATGAACAGAGGCCCGCTCTTCTGGGATACGTTCGGTGCGCTCGGCTGGAACAGCTACGAGGCCTATCGCAATGTCACGGTCGCGGCTATCTCGCGCAACACCAGCGCGAGTTGGTCGGGCTATCAGGCTGGCCTTTCCAGCCAGGTTGGCTATTCGGCAGTTTGGGGTCCGATTGCAGTCCGCCCGTCTGTCGGCGCGTCCTATACCTTTCTTCAGCAGGAAGCATTCAAGGAGAGCGGCGGCGGTATGGGCGTCGATCTGGAGATCGATTCCAATTCGTTCCAGTCGCTTCGCGCCAATGCAGAGCTTCGCGTGACGGGTATTTTTGGCGGCGATACGAAGATCGCACCGTTCGTGCGCGGTGGTATTTCGCATGAGCTTCTTGAAGCGCGCGGCGAAGCCCAGGGGAAATTCGTGGCGGGTGGCCCGTCCTTCTCATTGCAGGGCGAGACGCTCGACAAGGACGTGCCTTTCGTCGGCGCGGGCGTTTCGGTCGTTGGGGGCTACTCGCGTCTTTCGCTTGAATATACCGGTCAGCTCGGCAGCAAGTTCACGTCGCATCAAGCGGCGGCGACTTTCTCGCTGATGTTCTGACAGCGTCAAGACAGGCTCGGGCGTTAACCATAAGTCCAGCTAAAGATTGAGCTTTTTCGGTGGCTGTCCGATATTGGGACAAGCCGTCAAGGCCCTCCTTGGTGGCATGATCGCGCTGGAATCCTTGAGTCAGGTTTCCGGCGCGTTCCGTTATGGGCGCAACCGGGGCTGACCAACGCATGCTTTTTCCGACAATCGAGTTCGGAATTTTCTTTCTGATCGTTTTCACGGTCAGCTGGGGCATGCGCTGGACGCCGAACCCGCGTAAATGGTTTCTCGTTGGCGCGAGTTATTTCTTTTACGGCTGGTGGGACTGGCGCTTCACGCTTCTTCTGTTCGGCACGACGCTTGTCAATTATCTGGGCGGACTGGCGCTGGGCCGGACGGAGCGCGCAGGTTTGCGCAAGTTCATCGTCGGTGCGACCGTCGCCGTCGATCTCGGCGTGCTCGCATTCTTCAAGTATTACGATTTTTTCCTAACATCGCTCGACGGCATGCTGACCTCGCTCGGGCTGCAGCGCGATCTGCCCTTTCTGGAAATCATCCTGCCGATCGGCATTTCCTTCTTCACCTTTCAGGGCATTTCCTACGTCGTCGATGTCTATCGCGGGCTCATCAAGGCCGAGCGCTCGCTTCTCGATGTGATGCTGTTCAAATCGTTTTTTCCGCAGCTCGTCGCTGGACCCATCGTGCGCGCTGCCGATTTTCTTCCGCAGCTTCATGCGCCGGCGCGGCTGACGCGTGAACATGTTGCGGTGGGCGTGGTGCTGATCCTGTCGGGCCTCGCCAAGAAAATGGTGATCGCCAACTATCTTGCGACCGAGCTTGTCGATCCGGTGTTTTTTGATCCCACGGCGGTCGGCGCGCTCGATCTGCTGGTCGGCATTTATGGCTATGCGATCCAGATCTATTGCGATTTCTCAGGCTATAGCGATATCGCCATCGGCGTTGCCGCTCTGCTTGGCTATCGCTTTCTGCCGAATTTCGACCAGCCCTATCGCGCGGCGAGCCTGCAGGATTTCTGGCGGCGCTGGCACATATCGCTCTCCACCTGGCTGCGCGACTATCTCTACATTCCGCTTGGCGGCAACCGAAATGGCGAAGCGCAGAGATATCGCAATCTCTTTCTCACCATGTTTCTCGGTGGGTTGTGGCACGGCGCGGCGTGGACGTTTATTTTCTGGGGCTCGTTTCACGGCGCCATGCTTGGTTTCGAGCGCTGGGCGCGGACGAAGCTCGATGAATTCGTGCCGTCGCATAGTGATGAGCCGGGCATTTTTGGGCGTGCAGGTAACTTCGCGCAGCATGTCGTCGGCGTCGTGTGGACGTTTCATCTTGTCTGTTTTGCGTGGATATTTTTCCGCGCCAGCGATTTTCCGACCGCCTGGGATTATCTGAAGGGCTTTGCGAACTGGTCGGCGGCCAATGAACATGTCACGCCATTTCTTGTCGGTCTCGTCGCGCTCGGCATGTTGTTCCAGTTCACGCCGCGCGATCTCGGACGCGAGTTGGCATTGGGTTTGCGCTCGCTGCCATCGCTCACGCTCGGGCTGCTTCTGGGCTCCGGCATTCTCATGATCTGGGCGCTGGCGCCAGAGGGCGTTGCGCCTTTCATCTACTTCCAGTTCTGAGGATGCCATGCTCGATCTGATCGAAACAAATCGTGAGGCGGAAGCGGAAGTTGAAACCGTCACCGTGATCGGCATGGCGCGCGAGGCTGAAACGCGGCGCAATGTCGGGCGTTTCATCCGCGCCATGTGGGTGGCTGTCTTCATGCTGCTGCTTTTCAACAGCGCGCAACTTGTGACCGTGGTGAACGGCTTTGGCGTAGGGCCGGTGCAGGACACGGTGGTTGCCGTGGTGACGACCTGGAACGAGCAGATGGAGAAGAACGGGCTGTCAAAGCCGGTCGAGGTGGTTCGCGGCTGGGTGGTTCGAATGCGCGATGCGAAATGGAGCGATCTTCCCACCGCGCATGTGAACGAGCGGGGCGCACAGATTTTGCGTGGCCCGCAAGACGGCGAGCGCGGCTGAAATCAAGCCGCGTCGCGCACCTGCTCGATGAGATCGGCGGGGAAGATGCTTTCAAAAGCCGAGATGCCATGACGGGCGCGGATTTCCGTGATCGGAAGGTGCCACTCGCTCTCCCAGTCGATGGCCATGAAGGCGGGCATCTGGCGACCGTGCAGCCAGCCTTCGGCGATGAGCTGCATGATAAGGTTGAAGCCTTCCGGTGCCTTGAAGCGCGAGGCCGCTACCGCCGTGGCAATCAACATGGCGGAATAATCGTGCCCGAATTGCGCGAGTTGAAATGCTGAAATGCCAATCTCCTGCAGCACTGTCGTGCGATAGCCGCCGACAAGATGCCAGACGTCATGCATCTGGAGAATGCGCGTATTGAGGTAGCTCAGCGCGGGCGACAGGTTGGCAAGGCCGATTGCCTCACGGTCGAGAACTTCGAGATTGAAATTATTGTCGACGATCAGGCGATAGAAGTCGTGGCCGAGCGAACCCTCGGGCTGACGGCCAAGTGTTTCGAGCGTCAGTCGCGGCGGCATATCCCGGTGCGCGGCATCGATGGCGCCCGGATGCGTTTTGACGGCCCGTTCGGCATGCTCGTTGAAGCCTGCGGCGCGATTGGCGGCAAGCGAGGCAACGCGGGCGGTGATTTCGTCGCCGCCTGTGGATGGGTTGGGATCGCAGACGAAGCCCCAGAAGTCGTTCCAGAAGGCATCGCCCAGCGCGCCGGGTTCGGAGAGTTCGGCAAGGTTCGCGCGCTGCTGCTGCGGCGTCGCAAGCGCCTCGGGTGCGAGATCGAACCAACCGCGTGTCACGTCGTCCATGAGGGCGACGGCGACGGTTGGCGTGATGAAGGCGATGCGGACGATGGCAGCGGCCACCATGTCCGCGGCTTCATTGTCACCGGCCTTTGCGGCGCGTGTCCGCTCTTCCAGCGAGAAGCCCGGCTGGTTGAATGTGCTCCCGAAATCCTTCACCAGGGTTTCGAAGGTGCGCTGCTCGATTGTCCGTATCAAAGGTCTGCTCTCCTGATTTTGGCGCGGACCCTAATATGTAAATGTACCGTAGTCTAGTTTTTGATCGTCAGCCATTATCGAGGACTTTTCGCACATGCCTTGCGAGTTCGGCACGGCGATATGGCTTGCTCAGCAATTCGACGCCAGCGTCGAGCTTGCCGTGATGGACAACGGCATTTTCCGTATAGCCGGTCGTGTAGAGCACCTTGAGCGAGGGCTTCGTCTTTTTGACGCTGTCGGCAAGCTGGCGTCCGTTCATGCCGCCGGGCAGTACGACGTCGGTGAAGAGCAGGTCTATTTCAGTGCCGCTTGCGAGGACGGCGAGCGCGGCGTTGGCGTCTATCGCTTCTATGACGGTGTAGCCCAGCGCGCGCAATTGCATGGCAACATAGACGCGCACCGCCTCCTCATCCTCGACCACGAGAATTATTTCCGAGCCGGTCGTCGCGCCTGACGGATTTTCGGCGACGATATCGCTCTCGGCCTGGTTGCCGACGCTTCGGGGTAGGTAGATGCGCACTGTCGTGCCGTTGGCACTCTCGCTGTAGATCTTGATGTGGCCTTGCGATTGCTTGACGAAACCATAGACCATGCTGAGGCCGAGGCCGCTTCCCTTGCCGACTTCCTTGGTCGTGAAGAAGGGATCGAACGCCCGGTTCAACACGTCTGCCGACATGCCGCTTCCGGAGTCCGAAACCGCGATCAGCACATACGCGCCTTCAGCCGCTTCCGGATTGCGTGCCACATAGTCTGCATCAAGCTCCGTGTTGGTGGTCTCGATGGTCAGGACGCCGCCATCCGGCATTGCATCGCGCGCGTTGATGGCGAGATTGAGAATGGCCGATTCCATCTGCGCGGGATCGGCGGCGACAAACCAGAGCTTGTCGTCGAGATCGATATGGATGCGGATATCTTCGCCCAGAATTCTGCCCATCATGTCGACCATGCGGGTCGCCAGCGCATTCACGTCGAGTTCGGTGGGGCGCAGGACCTGACGGCGCGCAAAGGCGAGCATGCGATGAGAAAGCTCCGCGCCGCGCTGCGCGGCCGTCTCGATCATGCGGGCGAGATTTCCGAGTTCCGGCCTGTCGGTCAATTGTTCGCTCAGGATTTCGGCATTGCCCATAACGACGGTGAGCAGATTGTTGAAATCATGCGCGACGCCGCCTGTCAGGCGACCGACGGTTTCCATCTTCTGCGCCTGAACGAGTTGGGCCGCCGTGGCAAGCTCGTCGCTCTTGTCGCGTGCGATGGAGATATAGGCGGAGGGGCCGTCATCGACGAGTTGTATGGCCGCAGCGTGGATTTCCAGCCAGCGGTGTTTGCCTTTCTGATCGACAATCTGGACGGTGGTTGAATGCGTCGCGCCGTTGAGCACGGAATTGACGTGCTCTTTGTAACGGTCGCGATCCTCTTCAACGACCATGGGAGACAGAGGCTTGCCTCGTATGGCGTCCACGCTGTCGACGCCGATGATTTCCAGCCCGGCCCGATTTACGTCGAGCACATTCAGATTGTGATCGAGCAGGGTCACGCAGGCGGGCTCCGTATCGAAGATGCGCTTTACCCTTTCATTGCTGCGGCGAAGCTCTGCCTCGCGTGTGGCGAGCGATGTTGCCATGGCGTCAAAGGCAGTCGCGAGCGCGCCGATTTCGTCGGAGCGGGGTTTCAGTTTCACGCGTGCGGTGAGATCGCCAAGGGTCAAACGCTTGGCTGCCGCCTGAATGGCTTCGATGGGACGCAGCACCGTGCCCCTGATGAAAAAATAGGTGCCGATCAGAATGATCGTGAAGACGATGCCGATCGCGATGCCCGATGACTGGATGGGCTTGATCACTGTCGCGGCGACGCGGCTTGCGGGAATGCCGATGATGATGGACATGGCGCGGATCGTGGCCTTGTCGGCGCCCGGCATCGCCTGATTGCTGACGCGCGAGGAAGTGGCGGCAAAGAGGTGGGCGAATTTGTCGAAGCCTTTGCTCTCCATGACGAAGGTTTCTTCCGCCGTCATGGCGCGTCTGGCGACATCCCAGTGGGCGATATTTTCGCCCACGCGCATGCCGCTATTTTCGGTGGTGACGAGAACATTGCCCGACTTGTCGATGACCGTTATCGAGGAATCTGCGGGCAAATGCGGCAGATTGACGATTTCTTTCAGGTAATCGGTTTCGAGCGTGAGGGCGAGCACCTGCTCGATTTTACCATCCGGCCCTTTTAGCGGCAGGGAAAAAACGACGATGCCGTTATGCGTGACAGGGCTGATGAGATAATTGCCCATCGTGAATTCGCCCGTCTCCATGGCCTCGTCGAACCACGACATTCCTTTCATGTTTTGCGAGGCATCGCCCGGACGCGCCGCGCAATAAATTTTGCCGTCAGGGTAGACCGAGCCGATATTCGCGTAGCCGATCGAGCTTTCAAGGAAGAAGAGGGCAACGTCGCTGCAATCTTTCGCGTTCAATCCACGAACACGCTGGAAACCCGACATGGCGTGGAGGGTTGAGAAGGTGTTGCGAACAATCTGGGTCTTGAGTGTGTCGGCAAAGTCGCTCGTGCGGCGCGCCGTTTCCAGCGACAACTCATTCGCGACGTTTCTATATTGCTTCAGCGCGACAAAGCCGACTGCGGCGCCGACGAGAAGGCAAACGCAAAGGAAGCCGAGCACCCTCAGCCCAATTCCGGCGTGGAAACGAGATGGCATGACGCAAAGTCCCCCAAGGCTCAGATCATGCCGTAGTGAAGGCGTCCCGCATGATTATGTCCAGCGACGTTGTCCGCCAATGCGCGTAATGCGGATGAAACCACGACAAAAAGGCCCCCGGGGGTCAAACCGGGAGCCTTTACGTCAGAAAATGACCTTCTCAGCGGGGAAGTGTGGTCTCGCCCATCAGGAAGAGATCGACTTCGCGTGCGGTCTGGCGGCCTTCACGGATCGCCCAGACGACCAGAGACTGGCCGCGCCGCATGTCGCCTGCGGCGAAGACCTTGTCGAGACTGGTCTTGTAGGTTGCCGTGTCGGCGGCCACGTTGCCGCGCTTGTCGAGTTCGACGGCAAGCTCCTTCAGCATGCCCTCATGCACGGGCGAGACGAAGCCCATGGCGAGCAGCACGAGATCGGCCTTCAACTCGAATTCACTGCCGGGAACGGGCTGCATCTTGTCGTCGAGGCGCACGCATTCGATGGCTTTCACCTTGCCTTCGTGTCCGATGATGCGTCGCGTCATCACGGCAAAGTCGCGCGCGGCACCTTCAGCCTGGCTTGACGAGGTACGCATCTTCAGCGGCCAGTCGGGCCAGGTGAGGAGCTTGTTTTCCTTTTCCGGGGGCATCGGCATGATTTCAAGCTGCGTCACCGAAACAGCGCCCTGACGGAACGATGTGCCGATGCAGTCCGAGCCCGTGTCGCCGCCACCGATGACGATAACGTGCTTGCCGCCTGCAAGGATCGGTTCGACATTCATCAGCGGTTCGTCCGAGACGCGGCGGTTCTGCTGCGGCAGGAAATCCATGGCGAAGTGCACGCCGCGAAGGTCGCGGCCTTCAATGGGCAGGTCGCGCGCATGTTCCGCGCCACCTGACAGGACGACCGCATCGAATTCGCCGACCAGTTCGGATGCCTGTCTGTCGACGCCGATATTCACGCCGTAGTGGAAGGTCACGCCTTCGGCTTCCATCTGCGTCACGCGACGGTCGATGGTGTGCTTTTCGAGTTTGAAGTCCGGAATGCCGTAGCGCAGCAAACCACCGGCCTTGGCGTTCTTCTCGAAGAGATGAACGTCGTGGCCTGCGCGGGCAAGCTGTTGCGAGCAGGCAAGGCCGGCAGGCCCCGAACCGATGACGGCAATCTTCTTGCCAGTCTTGTGTGCGGGCACGTCCGGCTTGATCCAGCCTTCAACCCAGCCGCGATCGACGATGGCGCATTCGATCGTCTTGATGGTGACCGGATTGTCGTTGAGGTTCAGCGTGCAGGAGGCTTCGCAGGGTGCCGGGCAGATGCGGCCCGTGAACTCCGGGAAGTTGTTTGTCGAATGGAGGTTGCGCAGCGCCTCCTGCCAGTTGTCGCGGTAAACGAGATCGTTCCAGTCGGGGATCTGGTTGTTCACCGGGCAGCCATTGTGGCAGTAGGGGATGCCGCAATCCATGCAGCGCGCCGCCTGATCGCGCACGGCTTCGGCGCCGAGCGGGATCACGAACTCCTTGAAGTTACGGATACGATCGGACGCTGGCAGGTACTTGCGATCCTGCCGGTCGATTTCCAGAAAGCCGGTTATCTTTCCCAATTCACTCTCCCGCCGCTGCGATCGTCTGAGCGCTCATTTCCTGCGCCCGTTCCATTTCCTTCAAGGCGCGCCGATATTCGACCGGCATCACTTTGCGGAATTTCGGCAGCATGGCGCTCCAGTTTGCCAGTATCGATTTTGCGCGCCCGGAGTTTGTGTAGCGGGCGTGGTTTTCGATGAGCTGGCGCAGACGCTCGGCATCGAAGCGCGTCATGTCGGACATGACGTCAACGCGGCCGTGGCTTTCAAGATCGCCGCGCTGATGGTGCAGCTTCTCCATAAGCGCGAGTTCTGCTTCGACGGGTTCGAGATCGACCATCGCCATGTTGCAGCGCTTTTCGAACATGCCGTCTTCGTCCAGCACATAGGCGATGCCGCCCGACATGCCGGCTGCGAAGTTGCGGCCCGTTTGTCCAAGCACGACGACAATGCCGCCGGTCATATATTCGCAACCATGGTCGCCCGTCCCTTCGACGACCGCGATGGCGCCGGAGTTTCTGACGGCGAAGCGTTCGCCCGCGACGCCGCGGAAGTAGCATTCGCCGCTGATCGCGCCATAGAGCACAGTGTTGCCGACGATGATCGAGTGTTCCGGCACGATGCGTGTATTGGCGGGCGGGTAGACGATGAGGCGTCCGCCCGAAAGACCCTTGCCGACATAGTCGTTGGCCTGGCCTTCAAGTTCGAGCGTCACGCCATGCGCGGTCCATGCGCCGAAGCTCTGCCCGGCAGTGCCGTTGAACTTCACATGGATCGTGTCTTCGGGCAGGCCCGCATGGCCATAGGCCTTTGCGATGACGCCGGAAAGCATCGCGCCTGCCGTGCGGTCGGTATTGCCGATCGACATCTCGATCTGCACCGGCTTCTTTGCCTTGATCGCC
Organism: Parvibaculum sp.; assembly: GCF_049651025.1. Lineage (GTDB taxonomy): Bacteria > Pseudomonadota > Alphaproteobacteria > Parvibaculales > Parvibaculaceae > Parvibaculum. Next base: position 18,433 of record NZ_JBASBH010000042.1, read on the forward strand.
TCGCGCGAGAGCTCGATCAGCTTGCGGTCCAGCACATGCTCGATGTTATGCGCCTGATTCTCGCTCTTGTAGATCGAGACATCCTTGGGCACATCGACTTTGTGGAAGAGGCGCGTGAAGTCGAGGCCTTGCGTCTTCCAGTGATCGACGAGCTTGCGCTTGTCGAGCATCTGGATCTGGCCAATCATTTCGTTGAAGGTGCGATAGCCGAGCGTTGCCATGATCTCGCGCACTTCTTCGGCGACGAAGAAGAAGTAGTTGATGACATGCTCGGGCATGCCGACGAAACGCTTCCTGAGTTCAGGGTCCTGCGTTGCGACGCCGACAGGGCAGGTGTTCAGATGGCACTTGCGCATCATGATGCAGCC
>NZ_JBASBH010000043.1:0-8430 GCF_049651025.1 Parvibaculum sp.
TCTCAATGCTGCGAATGAAATTGCCGTTGCAGCCTTCCTCGGAGGGCATATCGGCTTTCTGGACATTGCTTCCATTGTCGAATCCGTGCTCGCCAAGGCCTCCCGGGTCAACGGCGCCCCGGCGGACCTTGAGGAGATTTACGAAATCGACCGAATTGCGCGGATTCACGCTGAGGAACTGGTGCATTTGGTCAGCCGCTGACGTAGTCTCCATTCTGGACGTGCTGCCCTTGGGGCGCGCGTGGGGGAGTGCGTTGCGGTTTGGGCGACCGGAATCATAATTCTGATATGAGTCGCGCCGCGCGACGTGAGATGGGATTTTGAGTGTGATGGACCTGTTGGCGGGGATTGGTGGTTTCGGAGTCTCTCTCTGGGGCTATTTGATTCCGTTCCTGTTTGTGCTGACGGTCGTCGTGTTCTTTCACGAGCTCGGCCACTTTCTCGTTGCCCGCATGTGCGGCGTGAAAGTCGACGTATTTTCCATCGGCTTCGGTCGCGAAATTCTCGGACGCACCGACAAATACGGCACCCGCTGGAAGCTCGGCTGGGTGCCGCTCGGCGGTTACGTGAAATTCGAAGGCGACAACAACGCCGCGAGCACGCCCGACCGCGCCCATCTTGCGCAGGTGCCCGAAGACCAGCGCGCCGGCCTTTTCCACTTCAAGCCGCTCTATCAGCGCGCCGCCGTCGTCGCAGCCGGGCCGATTGCAAACTTCATCCTCGCAACCGTCATCTTCGCCGGCATCTTCACCATTGTCGGGCAGGGCACGGCGACACCCCTCATCGATATCGTTCAGCCCGGCAGCGCTGCCGCAGAGGCTGGCTTCAAATCCGGCGACCTTGTCACCTCCATCGACGGCAGCGCCATCGACAGCTTTGAGGAGATGCAGCGCATCGTCAGCACCAGCGCCGACGTGCCGTTGACCTTCGGCCTCAAGCGGGCTGGCGGCGAAGTGACGGTCGTGGCGACGCCGCGCCTTAAGGAAGTGACAGACCGCTTCGGCAATGTTCACCGCATCGGCCTTCTCGGCATCCAGCGCGACGCGAGCGATGGCAGCTACAAGGTCGTGAAGACGAATCCGCTGACGGGCCTCTGGCTCGGCGCGAAAGAGACGTGGTTCATCGTGGCGCGGACGATCGACTATCTGGGCGGCATCATTGTCGGCAAGGAAGATTCGAGCCAGCTCGGCGGTCCGCTGCGCATTGCCGAAGTTTCCGGTCAGGTCGCCTCTATCGGCTTTGGTGCCTTGCTGAACTTGACGGCAGTCCTTTCAGTCAGTATCGGCCTGCTGAACCTTTTCCCGGTGCCCATGCTTGATGGCGGGCATCTTCTATATTATGCGGTCGAGGCTGTGCGCGGACGTCCCATGGGCGAGCGGGCGCAGGAATTCGGTTTCCGCATCGGTCTTGCGCTGGTCATGATGCTGATGGTCTTTGCCACCTGGAATGACTTGGTGCATTTGTTTAGCTGATCGTCTGCACAAGCGCGGATGGTGGTGCGATCCCCGGTCGGGGTTTGGAAATAACAATGCGGCGCTTGCAGTGTGCAAGTGTTGCGCGGTTGAGGATGGTGTTGGGATGGGGCGACTGGCCGGTTACTTGACCAGAGTTGCGAGCCTTGGCGGCATGGCTGCCTTGGTTCTCTCGGCGTGGACACTCGCACCGCAGGTCACGGGCGATGCGTCCGTGTTCGGCGTTGCCGCCATGGCCGCTGAAGCCGCCCAGCCCGCCGCCGCTGCCAAGGCCGGGCCGGTCATTCGTCAGATCGTCGTGGAGGGCAATCAGCGCATCGAGCGCGAAACGGTCCTGTCCTACATGGCCTTCCGCGAAGGCATGCCCTACGACGCAGGCCAGATCGACGGCTCCCTGAAGACGCTTTTTGCGACAGGCCTATTTGCCGATATCGGCATCCGCCGCGATGGTGACAAGCTCATCATTTCGGTCGTTGAAAACCCGATCATCAATCGCGTTGCCTATGAAGGCAATTCGGCGATCAAGGAAGAAGACCTCAACAATGAGGTTCAGCTGAAGCCGCGCACCATCTATACGCGCGCCAAGGTTCAGGCTGACGTGACGCGCGTCATCGAGCTTTACCGGCGTGGCGGGCGTTTCGCCGCGACCGTCGAGCCCAAGGTCATCCGTCTCCCGCAGAACCGCGTCGACCTTGTTTTTGAAATCAATGAAGGCCCGAAGACGAAGATCGCGGCCATCACATTCCTCGGCAACAAGGAATTCAGCGACGGCACTTTGCGTGAAGTCATTTCGACGAGCGAATCGTCCTGGTGGAAATTCTTCTCCTCTTCGGACAGCTACGATCCAGATCGTCTGACCTATGACCGCGAGCTGCTGCGCCGCTTCTATCTTTCCAAAGGCTTTGCGGACTTCCGCGTCGTCTCCGCTGTTGCCGACCTCAGCCGCGACAACTCGTCGTTCCACATCACCTTCACGGTGGAAGAGGGCGAGGTCTATTCGTTCGGCAAGGTCGCCATCAAGACCAACCTTGAAAAGCTGAACAAGGAAGAGCTTGAAGCACTCATCAAGACGAAGTCCGGCGACACTTATAATGCGACGCTGATCGACAAGAGCACCGATGCGCTGACCTTTGCCGCCGGTGCCCAGGGCTATGCCTTTGCGCAGGTCCGCCCGCGCGTCGAGCGTAACCGCGAGAAGCGCTTGGTCGATATGACCTATACGATCAGCGAGGGACCGCGCGTCTATGTCGAGCGCATCAATATCAGCGGCAACTCGCGCACGCTTGACCGCGTTATCCGTCGCCAGATGAAGCTTGTCGAAGGCGATGCTTTCAACAAGGTGCTTCTCGACAAGTCCGAAAAGAACATTCGCGGCCTGCAATATTTCAGCAAGGTCGATGTCAGTCAGCAACCGGGCAGCGCGTCTGACCAGACAATCGTCAATGTCGCGGTTCAGGAGCAGTCGACCGGCTCGCTGTCATTGAGCTTCGGCTTCTCGTCCGTGGACAGCGCCATCGTCGGCCTGTCGTTGAACGAACGGAACTTCCTTGGTCGCGGCCTGCAACTCGGCTCAAGCGTGTCGCTGTCCAGGCGTCAGCAGTTGATCCAGTTCCATTATACCGATCCGTATTTCCTCGACCGCGATCTGGTCGGCGGTATCGATATCTTCGGCAGCGAAACCAACTATCAGGACCAGGCCTCATTCGACTCGAGGACCACAGGCTTTGGCTTCCGCTTTGGCTTTCCCCTCTCTGACAACAGCCGCTTCCTGGCGCGCTATCAGTTGCGCCGCGAAGAAATTCGCAATGTCACGACGACCGATCCGATCATTAAGGACGCCGAAGGGCAGGAAACGCGATCGATCGTTGGCTACGACTACTATCTCGACAATCGTGACGACCCGGTCGATCCGAAGGGCGGTTGGGATCTTCTCTTCAGCCAGGATTTTGCCGGTCTCGGCGGCACGGTGCGCTATCTGTCAACACAGGTTCTTGCGCATAGCTATCTGGAGGTTGCCGATGGTTTTGTCGCGTCACAGCGGTTCGATCTCGGTGTAATCAAGGGAATCGGTGAGCAAGTCCGCCTCAATGACCGCTTCTTCAAAGGTGGCACCGATTTCCGTGGCTTCAAATCGGGCGGCATCGGCCCTCGTAGCATATCTTTCAACAACGCAATCGGTGCAGAGGTCTATGCTTTCGGCACAACCGAAATGACCTTCCCGAACGGCTTGCCCGAAGCCCTGGGAATTAGCACGAGCGTATTTGTCGATTACGGCGTTATCGGCAAGGCAGAGGACAGCACCAATGCGGGGTTGTTTGAAGACAAAATTGCGCCGCGTGTCTCGACGGGTCTGAGCCTGAACTGGAAGTCGCCATTCGGCCCCGTCCGTCTCGACTTCGCCAAAGTACTTATCGACGAGCCTTATGACCAACGCGAGGCATTCCGCTTCAGCGCTGGAACCAGCTTCTAGTTTTCAAGGGGATAGCTCTACCATGAAGTTCTATCGTTCTGTTTCGCGCGTGCTGGCGGGCCTGGCGTTCGCGTCCTTCGTTTCCGGCGCCTCCATGACGGCCGCAATCGCAGCCACGCCGAGCGTCATCGTGATCGTCAATTCCGAGCAGCTCTTCGGCCAGTCAAAGGTCGGGCAGAACGTCCGCACTCAGATTCAGGCGCTTGCCAAGAAGCTTCAGGCCGAAGGCAAGAAGAGCGAAGACGCGCTCAAGGCCGAAGCGAAGAAGCTCAGCGAGCAGCGCGCGCTTCTGAGCGAAGCTGATTTCGGCAAGAAGGTTCAGGCCTTCGAACAGAAGCAGCAGGATCTCCAGCGCACGATGCAGGAGAAGGGCCAGGAATTGCAGCTCGGCAGCAACAAGGCGCGCGGTGAAATCGAAGCGGCAATTCGTCCGATCTTCGCAGACGTCATGAAGAAGCACGGTGCCAATATTCTTCTCGACCAGTCGGTCGTGCTTGCAGGCGGCGTCGATCTCGACGTGACCGCCGAAGTGCTGAAGGCGCTTGACGCAAAACTGACCACGGTTGACGTGAAGCCGGTCCCGCTTTCTTCTCTGAAGCAGTAACAAGGAAAGGGCGGACGGGTTTAGCTCGGCTGCCGCGCGGCAACGGCAATGGCTGACACTCGTTTTTTCCTCAATAAAGGTCCCTTCGCGCTGGGCGATATCGCCCGGCGCGTCGGTGCCGAACTCGCATCCCCGGCGGATGCGGAACGCATGATCGCGGACGTCGCGCCGCTCGATGCGGCCGGGTCTGCCGACCTGAGTTTTCTGGACAATCCCAAATATGTGGGCGCCTTCGAGGTGACGGGGGCGGGCGCTTGTCTCGCGCATCCTCGCTACGTCGACCGTGCGCCCAAAGGGCTGGCGCTCCTGCTGAGCAAGGAGCCCTATCGCGCCTATGCGCTGGCAAGCCAGCTTTTCTATCCTGAAGAAGCAACGGGCAGCGACACCTTCGGCGAGCGCGGCACGGTTCACCCTCGCGCCAATGTTCATCCGGGCGCGAAGCTCGGGGCAGGCGTGACCATCGAGCCGGGCGCGAGTATCGGTGCCGGCGTCGAAATCGGTCGGGGCACCGTCATCGGCGCGAATGCGTCGATCGGCAAGGGGTGCACCATCGGCCGCGATTGCTTCATCGGCCCCAACGTCACCATCAGTCACGCGCATATCGGCGACCGCGTCATGCTGCATCCCGGCGTCTGCATCGGTCAGGACGGCTTCGGCTTTGCGATGGGTCTTCCGCGCCACGAAAAGGTGCCGCAGCTTGGCCGCGTCATCATTCAGGACGATGTCGAGATCGGTGCGAACTCCACAGTCGATCGCGGCGCCGGTCCCGACACTGTGATTGGCGAAGGCACCAAGATTGATAATCTCGTGCAGATCGGCCACAACGTCACGACTGGCCGCCATTGCATAATCGTCTCGCAGACTGGCGTTTCCGGCAGCGCGAAGCTCGGCGATTTTGTCGTGCTGGCGGCGCAGGTCGGCGTGACCGGGCATCTGACGATCAACACCGGCGCGCAAATCGCCGCGCGCAGTGCTGTGATCCATGATGTGCCGCCGGGTGAGCGATATGGCGGCGTTCCGGCGCGCCCGGTGCGTGAATGGGCGCGTGAACTCGCAGCCGTCAAGAATTTGGGTAAGCGTCGCAAGCCCGGCACGGGCACTGGTGAAACCGGCGGCGAATAAAACGAAACTGGGCTTGATAACGCGGAAGAAGAGGACGAGACCATGAGCGAGGCGCAGGCGGCAGCCGAAAAGCTCGAAAGTGCGGACATCAAGCGGGTGATGGAACTGCTCCCGCATCGCTATCCGATGCTGATGATCGACCGCATCATCGAAATGCGCGGCAATGAAAGCGCAATCGGCATAAAGAACGTGTCGAACAACGAGCCGTTCTTTCAGGGTCATTTTCCCGGCCACCCGGTCATGCCCGGTGTGCTGATCGTCGAAGCAATGGCGCAGACCGCAGGCGCGCTGGTGCTGAACAGCCTCGGCACAGGCGCTGAAGGCAAGATCGTCTATTTCATGTCGATCGAGCGCGCCAAGTTTCGCAAACCGGTCCTACCCGGCGACGTGCTCCATGTGCATGTCTCGAAGATTCAAAATCGCGGGCCCGTGTGGAAGTTCAGCGGCCAGGCGAAGGTCGAGGGCGCAGTCGTCGCCGAAGCGGATTTCGCCGCGATGATCATCGATCAGGCGTCGGCCTGATGGTGGATATTCATCCAACGGCCATCATAGATCCGAAAGCGCAATTGGGCGCCGATGTGAAAGTCGGGCCCTATTGCGTCATCGGCGGTGACGTGACGCTGGGCGAAGGCTCCGTGCTCCACTCGCATGTCGTCATCGACGGCCGCACGACCATCGGCCCGCGCGCGAGGATATATCCCTTCGCCTCGCTGGGCCAGCCGCCGCAGGATCTCAAATATCACGGCGAGCCGAGCACGCTTGAAATCGGCGCCGATGCGCTGATCCGCGAATATGTGACCATGAACACCGGCACCGAAGGTGGCGGCATGGTGACCCGCGTGGGCGATGATTGCACGGCTCTGTCGAGCGTCCATATCGGCCATGACTGCCAGATCGGTAACGGCGTCATTCTGTCGAGCGCGGCGCTCCTCGCAGGCCATTGCCGCATCGGCGATCACGTCATCTTCGGCGGAGGCGCAGCGGTCCACCAGTTCGTGCGCATCGGCCGCAACGCCTTTGTCGGCGGTGCGAGTGCGGTCGAAAGCGACATCATCCCCTTCGGTCTCGTCGTCGGCAATCGCGCAAGCCTGATGGGGCTGAACCTCGTCGGCCTGAAGCGCCACGGCTTTTCCCGTGAACGCATAAACGCGATGCGCGACGCCTATGGCCAGATATTTTCCGCGGAGGGCGCGTTGCGCGACCGCGTTGCCGCCACGGCCGAGCGTTTTGCGGATAGTCCTGACGTGATGGAAATCGTGAACTTCATCCAGTCCGCCAGCGACCGCCCGCTCTGCTTGCCGTCGCGCTAACATCAGGCCATGAGCGCCCCCGCCGAACGACCGCGCAAACTCGGCATCGCCGCAGGCAGCGGCCCTCTGCCGCTGCAATTGGCGGAGGCCGCCCGCGCCAGCGGCCGCGACGTCTTCATCGTCGGCGTCAAAGGCGCGGCAGGCTCCTCCATCGAAGCCTGGCCGCACGGCTGGGTCCGCGTCGGCGCGATGGGCCGCTTCCTGAAACTTTTCAGGGAAGCCGGGTGCGAGGATATCGTCATCATCGGCCCCATGACCCGGCCGACATTGCGCGACATAGTGCCGGATTTTCGCGGCCTGCTCCTGCTTCCCCGGTTTATAAAGCGCATGCAACGCGGCGACGATGCGCTGCTGCGCGGCGTCGTCGAGTTCCTCGAAGATAACGGCCTGCGCGTCATCGGCGCGGAAACCATTTTGACCTCGCTGCTCGCCGCTGAAGGTCTGTTCACTCGAATAGCGCCCGATGCCGCTCATCAGGCCGACATCGATCTCGCGATCCGCGCCGCGCATGATATCGGCGCGCAAGACATAGGTCAGGGCGCCGTCGCGCGCCAGGGCCACGTCATCGCACTTGAAGATATACAGGGTACGGACGTTATGCTTACGCGTGTCGCGGCGAAAACCCCGCACGCCGCGTCAACGCGCCAGGGCGTTCTCGTTAAATTGCCAAAGCCTGCGCAAGATCGGCGCGTCGATCGGCCAACCATCGGCGCGCGCACGGTCGAGCGCGCGGCGGCGGCAGGTCTCGCAGGCATCGCAGTTGAGGCGGGCGGCGCGATCATAGCGGACGCCGAAGAAATGACCCGCATCGCCAATGCGCTCGGCCTCTTTGTTCTGGGCTTCCCGCCCTCCCGCGTTGAAAGTCTGGTCCGATGAGCGCCGCATCGAAAATCCCGCACATCATGCTCGTTGCAGGCGAGCCTTCCGGCGACGCGCTCGGCGGCGAGTTGATGGAAGCGCTGAAAAGCCTCACGGGCGGCGCAGTGCGTATCACCGGCGTCGGCGGGCCGAACATGATCGCGCATGGCCTCACATCCGTTTTCCCCATGTCGGATACATCCGTCATGGGCCCAGCCGAAGTCATCCCGCGCCTGCCGCTGATCCTGCGCCGCGTGCGCGAAACGGCGGCCTTCGCCATCGCCGAGAAACCGGACGTGCTCGTCATCATCGACAGCCCGGACTTCACGCATATGGTGGCAAAGCGTGTCGCCAAACGCGCGCCGGATATTCTGATTGCGAATTACGTTTCACCCAGCGTCTGGGCCTGGCGGCGCGGCCGCGCGCGCGCCATGGCGAAATATGTAAAGCGCGTTCTGGCGCTGCTGCCCTTCGAGCCGGATTTTTTCCGCGCTGAAGCGAACCTCGATTGCGTCTATGTCGGCCATCCTGCAATCGAGCGCATCCCGGCAGCAGGTGAAGGTGACCGCTTCCGCAAGGAGCGCGGCATCGCGC
>NZ_JBASBH010000044.1:0-50320 GCF_049651025.1 Parvibaculum sp.
GCACGGGCGCACGCAGGCTCGTCGTCGCTGGCGGCGTCGCCTCGAACCTGGCCTTGCGGGCGCGCCTTGAAACGGCGGCAAGCGCCTGTGGCTATGAGCTGATCGTGCCGCCGCCGAAGCTCTGCACCGATAACGGCGCGATGATCGCCTGGGCAGGCGCGGAGCGGATGGCGATGGGCCTCATCGACGGCCTCGGCGCAAGCCCGCTGGCCCGCTGGCCGCTCGACCCCAACGCACATCCCGCACGCGGCGCCGGCGTCAAAGCCTGACCCCGACCCACCGGACATAAAAAAGCCCCGGCGCCTATGGGGGAGGTGCGCCGGGGCTAAGGGAGACCCGTTAAAGGGGCCTTTGCCGCTGCCGGGCGGGAGGGGGAGGAGTAGCCCGGCAACAGAACTGGTCGAAATCAGGCGACGTTGATGACGCCGGCTGCTTGCGCGAAAAGCGCGAGGGCATATGCCCCAAGGACGACGGTCACGAGCCGAAGTGTGATGGCTTCAGCGCGCGGCGCTCCGGTCAGATTGAGCTTCATGGCGAATATCCTTCTCAGGTCTTGGGGTGCGGGCTTGTCCGGCGTTCCCGGCGAGCAGCACCCAATTTTGGTCGGGTTGGATCAGGCCGCGTATTGCAGCGCGACCTGAACAAGCAGCACCACGGCGTAACCGGCGAGGGCAACGGTCGCGGCAACGGAGGTGAATTTATCGGCTGCATAGGTCATGGCGGTTCTCCTTCGATCCTGGCCACTGGGGAGGGGTTCCCATCGGCAAGAGTGATTTAGGAGAGCTATGAACGAAAAACAATGAACGAAATGAAAAATGTTCACTTGTTCCATTTGGTGTTGCTGCGATGCAACATTAAGTTTTGATATAAGATATGAAAATGTTTTTAAATCAGTGGCTTAGTGAATTTTTGCGAATGTGCATGGATTTGCTGCGATTGCGAGGTGTCGAACTTTACCCCTCGGAAATCGGCTCCATAGGGTCGACAATCGCCACGCCGGCCTTCAGGCCCGCGATCACGATCTGATAGACACCCTCAAGCTCGCGCTCCAGCCGCTCGAGCGGCAGCCGCGTGAAAAGCTGCGGATAGCTGAACTTCAGCGTTGCCGACTGGATCATCTCGGCAATGAATTCGGGGTCTGCGACCGAAAATTCGCCTGAGACGTTCCCGTATTCGATGATCCGCCGCAAAACCTCGCGCTCTCGCGACATGCCCTCATTGAGGAAATGCGGGCGCTCGGTGGCAATGATCTGCGCCATCTCGACGAGCTTCGGGTCGCGCTCCAGCGTGCCGAATGTCTCGCGCAAATCCTGGAACAGAAAGTCGTGCAGCCGCCCTGCCGCATCGCGACCGGGCTTGGTAAGGATGTAGGACAACTCCTCGGCCGTGCGGATCGAGGCGGCGCGGGCGATTTCCTCGGCAATGTCGAGCTTGCCCGGAAAATATCGATAGAGATTGCCCGGCGACATCGCGCAGTCTTCCGCAACATCGGCCATGGTCGTCTTGCCATAGCCGTAATGCGCGAAACGCTGTCTTGCGGCGTCGATGATTTTCTGGCGCGTATCGTCTGGAGCGGTCATACAGATGATTGTATTCCGAAGCAGTGAATAATCAACGAATCGTTCAATCGTTAGCGGGTGCAACACAGAGATGCGTGAGTTCGAGCATATCGGCGTGATTGGCGGCGGCGCCTGGGGAACGGCACTGGCGCAGGTCGCCGCGCGCGCGGGCGAAAACAAACCCCGCCGCGTGACGCTCTGGGCGCGCGAAAGCGAAGTCGTCGAGGCCGTGAACGCACATCACGAAAACCCGGCCTTCCTGCCCGGCATCGCGCTCGATCCCGCGATCCGCGCAACCGGCGCGTTTGAAGATCTCGCAAGCGCCGACGCTCTTTTGATGGTGACGCCCGCACAGCATATGCGCGCCGTTTGCGCCGGCCTCGCGCCCATACTGAAACCCGGTACGCCCGTTCTTCTCTGCGCCAAGGGCGTCGAACAAGGCACGCACAAACTTCTGACAGACGTGCTCGCCGAAGCCTTGCCGGACGCGATCCCCGCCGTTCTCTCCGGCCCGAGCTTTGCCGCCGAAGTCGCGCGCGGCTTGCCGACAGCGGTGACGCTTGCCTGCGCCGACGAGGAACTGGCGACGGCCCTGATGACGGCTATCGGCATTCCGACTTTCCGCCCCTACTACTCGTCCGACCTCATCGGCGCGGAAGTCGGCGGCGCTGTGAAAAACGTGCTCGCCATCGCCTGCGGCATCGTTGAAGGAAAGAAACTCGGCGCATCCGCACGCGCCGCACTCACCACACGCGGCTTTGCGGAAATGACGCGCCTCGGCCTCGCGCTCGGCGCACGCGCAGAAACGCTTGCCGGTCTCTCAGGCCTCGGCGATCTCGTTCTCACCTGCAATTCGCCGCAATCGCGCAACATGTCGCTCGGCCTCGCGCTCGGTGAAGGCAGGTCGCTTGCCGAAATCCTGAGCGCGCGCAGCGCGGTCACCGAAGGCGTTCACTCGGCAACCGCCGTCATTGCACTTGCTGCAACGCTCGGCGTCGAGATGCCGATCTCGGAAGCCATTGCCGCCATCGTCACGGGCAAGATGAATGTCGATGAAGCAATCACCGCCCTTCTCACCCGCCCCTTCAAGAGCGAAATCTGACGCTCGCAATATTCGGAGACCTTCATGCATTTCTGTTTCACCGGCATCGACAAGCCAGACAGCCTTGCCCTTCGCCTCGCCAATCGCGACGCGCATCTGAAACATTGGGCAGACGCAGGCTGCGTAAAAGTCGGCGGACCTTTTTCCAGCGATGACGGCACCGTGATGAACGGCAGCATGCTGATCATCGAAGTCGACGATCGCGCAACCGCCGACAGGCTTGTCGCCGAAGACCCCTATAATGTCGCCGGCCTTTTCCAGCGCGTCGAAGTGCGCGCCTGGAAGTGGTTGCTCGGTCCGAAATAGGGAGAACGCATCATGGCCTATTGGCTCTTCAAGTCGGAACCCTCCGCCTGGTCATGGGATGATCAGAAGAAAAATGGCGCGAAAGGCGAACCCTGGACAGGCGTGCGCAATCATCAGGCCAATAACAATATGAAGGCGATGAAGAAAGGCGATCTCGGCTTCTTCTATCACTCGGTCGAAGAAAAACAGATTGTCGGCATCGTCCGCGTGATCGGCGAACATCGCCCCGACCCGACCGACGAGACAGGAAAATTCGGCCTCGTCGTCATCGAGGCGGTCGAGGACATGCCGAAGCCCGTAACGCTCGCCGCCATCAAGGCCGAACCGAAACTCGCAGACTCGATCCTGCTGAGAATGTCGCGCCTCTCCGTGCAACCGGTCCGCGACGAGGACTGGAAACTCATCTGCAAGATGGGCGGACTGAAAAAAGCGCCGTGAGAATTAGAGCGGCTTCGCGTTCGCCCTTAGCCACGGCTCAAGTTGTTCGAACCGAAACGCTCCGCGGTCGAACAAGCCGATCATGAAATCGTAGGTGTCGATCGGATCCGCGTCGAAGATGAAACCGTTAAGACGCAGATAGACATCTGCAACAGCAAACGCGATACGCTTGTTGCCGTCGATGAAAGGATGATTGATCGCAAGGCTTTCAAGCAATGCGGCCGCTTCCGCGATCACATCCTCGTAATAGCCGGTCTGCGGCCTGAACAAGGCGGACTCAAGCGCGCCCATGTCGCGCACGCCATGGGCACCGCCATAAAGTTCGATCAACTCCTCGTGCATCGCGAGGACTTCGGTCAGCGTCAGATAATCCGGCATGCCCTATTTCGCGAGCCGCTTGTAGAGTTCGGCATTACGCCGCACGCTGTCACGAAAATGCGCCATCACATTTTCTCGCGGCCGCTCGCCTTGCTTGCCGGCCAGATAAGTGCGGAAGGCATCCTCGACGAGCGACTGAAACTGACGACCTTCCGTCTTTGCCAGTGCACGCATCTGGGCAAGCAGTTCCGGGTCGGCCTGGGTCGCGAATTTTTCTCGTGCGGTCATGTCAGTCACGCCATTTCGTGTTTCTTGAAACATCAAGATACGTCAAGAAACATCAAGAAACAACTCTCACCCCGCCAAAAACGCACGGTAATCCTCCACCAGCCCGGTCGCGGACAGGCCCACCAGCGTCTCGCCATCCTTGGGATCGGCAAGCGTCGGGTCGGAGCCGATGCGGCCGTCGGGGAATTTTGCGCGGTAGTCGTCGGCATCCGTGAACCGCCCCGTCGGCGCGATCACCGGGCTCATCTCGGCTTGTTTGATCGCCTGCGGATAGGCAAACCATGTCACCGCCACTTCCGATGGCGTCGCATGGCTGCCATGGCTCGCGCCGTAGCGGCTGCGGCAGAAATCCATCACCGGCTTGTAGTCCCACCAATTGGCAAGACGGCATTTGACCGGGCCCCGGTTCGACGCATCGGCGCTGAGCGAACGATCCGCATAAATCTCGGCAAAGGCGGCATTGATCGTCGAGACATTGCCGCCATGCCCGTTGAAAAAATAGATGCGCTCGAACCCGTGCCGCGCCAGCGACGACACCCAGTCATGGATGGCCGCGATCATGGTCGAAGGCCGAAGCGTCAGCGTGCCGGGAAAGCCGAGATGATGCTGCGCAATGCCGACATTGAATGTCGGCGCGACCAGAAAGCCCGCTTCCTCGGCGGCGCGCCTCGCAATCACTTCAGGGCAGATCGCGTCGGTGCCGATGAGCCCGGTCGGCCCGTGCTGCTCGGTCGAGCCGATCGGAATGACGATCCCGCGCGAGCGCGTGAGGTAATCTTCAATTTCCGGCCAGCTTGAAAGCTGCAACTGCATGGGTCGCCTTTCCTTTGCGCGACCGCGCGCATGGGCCGAAGCCCTGATAGTCTCTCATTCCACATCAAGGTGGAGGCGAACACCGCCAAATGCAAATCGAACCGCGAAGGGCGCGGCCCGACGAATGGCCGCAAATATCGGAGGTCTTCATCGCGGCCCGCTCCGCCATGCCCTATTTGCCCGACCTGCACACGCGCGGCGAAACGCGCGCCTTCTTCAAGGGCGTCGCGCAAACGCAGGAAATCTGGGCGGTGGACGCGCCGCTTGACGCAGCGTCGCGCATTGCAGGCTTTGCCGCGATCCATGAAGATTGGCTCGATCACCTCTATATCCATCCCGCAATGCAAAACCTCAACATAGGTTCCGCATTGCTCGACATCGTGAAAACGCAGCGGCCACAAGGCTTTTCGCTCTGGACCTTCCAACAAAACACTGGCGCACAGCGATTTTACGAACGTCACGGCCTTGTGCTTGCGCGTTTGAGCGACGGGGGCGATAACGAAGAAGGGCTTCCCGATGCGCTTTATGTCTGGCGCGGTGCGGGTCTGATGGAGGATGCAAGTCAGTGAGTGAGACGAGAAAACTCGGAACCGAAGCGACAGGCCCCTTGAAGGGCGTGCGCATTGTCGATCTGACCAGCGTGGTCTTCGGCGCCTATGCGACGCAGATTCTCGGCGACTACGGCGCGGACGTCATCAAGATCGAAGCGCCCTCGCCCACGGGCGGCGGCGGACATGGCGGCGACATCATGCGCTGGCCGGGCCACACGCCCGAAGGTGCCAGCAACGACCTCGGCCCGATCTTCCTCACCATCAACCGCAACAAGCGTTCGGTGCTGATCGATCTCGCAAAGCCCTCGGGCCGCAAGGCGCTTTTGAAAATTATCGCAACGGCGGATGTGCTCACCTCGAACATCCGCTACGCCGCGATGAAGAAGCTCGGCCTGTCTTACGAGGACGTGAAGGCCGTAAAGCCCGATATCGTTTTCATCCATGCGGCAGGCTACGGCTCAGACGGTCCCTATGCGGGCCTGCCCGCCTATGACGATCTCATTCAGGCCGCCTCGGGCGCCGCCGATCTGCTGCCCTATATGGACGGCAATCCACAGCCGCGCTATGTGCCCACCATCATGGCCGACAAGGTCTCCGGCCTCTTCTTCGTTTCGGCAGTCACCGCCGCGCTCTTTCACAGAGAGCGCACGGGCGAAGGCCAGTTCGTCGAAGTGCCGATGCTCGAAGCCGTCACATCCTTCGTGCTCGCGGAGCATTTCTACGATCACGTCTACGATCCGCCGACGGGCCAGTGGACCTATCCGCGCATCACCAATCCCGATCGCCGCCCCTACAAGACGAAGAACGGCCATATCGGATTGCTGCCTTATTCCGACAAGCAGTGGGAAGTCTTCTTCGATCTGGCGGGCCGCCCCGGCGTCTTCACCGAAGACCCGCGCTTTTCCAACTACAAGGCACGCACGCAGAATATTCGTGCGCTCTACGCGATGATCGAGGAACTGACCGAAACGAAAACGACCGAGGAATGGCTCGACCTGCTCGTGCCGCGCAACATTCCCGCCGTGAAGATGAACCGTTTCGAAGACCTGCAGGACGATCCTCATCTGAAGGCGGTCGATTTCTTCCAGCGCTACGAGCACCCGCATGCAGGACCTTATTTCGCGCTGAAGCCGCCCGTGCGCTTCGCCTCGACGCCCGCCAATATTCGCCGCCATCCGCCCAAGCTCGGCGAGCAGACGCTGGAAGTGCTGCGCGAAGTGGGCATGAGCGAGGACGAGATTGCAGCGCTGAACGACACGGTGCCGGTTCCCGGCGACTGATTGAATGCTGCTGTGGCGGCAAGGAAGAAGACGGCGCAGCATGTCTGTCGCCGCCGCCTTGCCGCGCCCGAACGGTCTGAGCATAATGCTTTCAACGACTGAAGCCCCGCCAGAGGTGCCCATAAGGAGACGTCCCCCATGTCGAATGAACTCTTCCCCGTATCGTCAGAATGGGCGGCCCGCGCGATCATCGACGACGTGCGCTACGCGGCGCTCTATGAAGCAAGCGTCAAGGACCCGAACACGTTCTGGCGCGAAGAAGCGACGCGCCTCGACTGGATCAAGCCCTTCACCAGGGTGAAGAACACATCCTTCGATCCGAAAAATCTTTCCATCAAATGGTTCGAGGACGGCGCGCTCAACGTCAGCGTGAATTGCATCGACCGCCATCTGGCCGACCGCGCCGATCAGGTCGCGATCATCTGGGAAGGCGACGATCCGAAAGATTCAAAATCGATCACCTATCGCGAACTTCATGCTGAAGTCTGCCGCTTCGCCAATGTGCTGAAAGCGCAGGGCGCAAAGAAGGGCGACCGCGTCACGATCTACCTGCCGATGATCCCTGAAGCAGCTTACGCCATGCTTGCCTGCTCGCGCATCGGCGCGGTGCACTCCGTCGTCTTCGGCGGCTTCTCGCCCGACAGCCTTGCAGGCCGTATCGTCGATTGCGATTCACATATCCTCATCACGGCGGATGAAGGCCTGCGCGGTGGCCGCAAGGTTCCCCTGAAAGCCAATGCCGACGAAGCGCTGAAGAAATGCCCCGGCGTGACCAGCGTCATTACCGTGCGCCACACAGGCGGCGCGATCGCCATGCAACCGGGCCGCGACGTCTGGTATCATGAGGAAGCGGCCAAGGTATCCGCCGACTGCGCGGCCGAAGTGATGAATGCCGAAGACCCGCTCTTCATTCTCTACACAAGCGGCTCGACCGGAAAACCCAAAGGCGCATTGCACACGACCGCCGGCTATCTTCTCTACGTCGCGATGACGCATCAATATATCTTCGACTATCAGGACGGCGACATCTACTGGTGCACGGCGGATGTAGGCTGGGTCACGGGTCACAGCTATATCGTCTATGGTCCGCTTGCGAATGGCGCAACGACGCTGATGTTCGAGGGCGTGCCGAACTATCCGGACAGCTCGCGCTTCTGGCAGGTGATCGACAAGCATCAGGTCAATATTTTCTACACCGCGCCGACAGCGCTTCGCGCCCTGATGCGCGAAGGCGACGAGCCGGTGAAGAAGACGAGCCGCAAGTCGCTTCGCCTTCTCGGCTCCGTCGGCGAGCCGATCAATCCCGAAGCCTGGCTCTGGTATCACCGCGTCGTCGGCGACGGGCGCTGCCCGATTGTCGATACATGGTGGCAGACGGAAACCGGCGGCATATTGATCTCGCCGCTGCCCGGCGCCATTGCGCAAAAGCCCGGCTCGGCAACGAAACCCTTCTTCGGTGTGCAGCCCGCCATTGTCGATGCAGAAGGAAAAATTCTGGAAGGCGAAGCCACGGGCAATCTCTGCATCGCCGATTCATGGCCGGGCCAGATGCGCTCCGTCTATGGCGACCACCAGCGTTTCATCGACACTTATTTCATTCAGTATCCGGGCATGTATTTCACCGGCGACGGCTGCCGCCGCGATGCGGATGGCTATTACTGGATCACGGGCCGCGTCGATGACGTGCTCAATGTTTCCGGCCATCGTCTCGGAACGGCGGAAGTCGAAAGCGCGCTCGTCGCTCATCCCAAAGTCGCCGAAGCCGCAGTGGTCGGCTATCCGCACGACATCAAGGGTCAGGGCATCTATGCCTATGTGACGCTGAACGCAGGCGAGCCTCCCAACGAGGAACTGCGCAAGGAACTCGTCACCTGGGTCCGCAAGGAAATCGGCCCCATCGCCTCGCCCGACCTCATCCAGTTCGCGCCCGGTCTGCCGAAAACCCGCTCAGGCAAAATCATGCGCCGCATCCTGCGCAAGATCGCCGAAGACGATTTCTCCAACCTCGGCGACACCTCGACACTGGCCGATCCCGGCGTCGTCGACGATCTGGTGGAGAACCGGCAGAACAAGGCGGGGTGACGCTCAGCTTCCCGTCTGACACCAGGGCTCGCGCTTGCCGCCGTCGTAAGCGCGGGCCAATCCACGCGCGACCATGGCTTGTGCAATGTCACCCGCATTGGCCTCTGTCACATCCGCAACGACGCGACCGCCATATTTGTCGTTGCGCACGCGCGCAAGAAGAATGGCGCGGCCTCGGCCAAGATAGTCGCGCGCCTCTTCCGCCCGCGCGCGCTCGTAGGGACACTTGCCTCGAAGCTCCGGCGCGTCGATGCCCGCGATACGTACATCGACATCGACCGTCTGGCCGAGCCAGATGTGCACCCTGAGCTTCAACGTATCGCCATCGACGACGCGCAAGACTTCAGCCGCCACCGGACCCTCGATGACATCCGCCGCCTCCACGCAATGCGCGGCAAGCGACAGCATCACCAGAGCAAAGAGAAAAACGAGGGGACGAATCATCGAACGGCCATTTCTGGAAGCGCAGCAAACGTCGTTACCACGAACGCCCATGCGCATTCAGAGGCATTTCATCCAATTTGCCACGTCAAAATGAAATTGGTTCGGGAACGGATGATTGAATTGCGCCGCAGAAACAAGGCGGAAACCTGAACCGCCCCATGCGCAGGCAAAGTGCTCAGAAATCCGAGACGATGCCTTTGACTTCCCAATCACCATAACGCGTCGGCTCGGCGCCTGTTTTCGCACCCTTCGGCCCATTGATCTCACGGGGCCGGGGCGCGCTTGCCAATGCCTCATCGGCGGCCTTGCGGCGCGCGGCAGCCTCCGCCAGTGCGCGCTCCGCTGCCGGGCTCAATACCTTCGCTTCTTTCTGGTCGCTCTCTGCCATCATCCTGCTCGCTTGAAGCGCTCACATAGAGCCTACATATAGGAGATGCCGGGCCAAGGCGCCAGAACCCCGACCCAAACACAGAAAGCGACATGAACACTTTCAAAACCGGACTTCTTCTCGCAGCGATGACCGCCCTGTTCATGGGGCTCGGCTATCTGATTGGCGGGGCCGCTGGTGCAATAATCGCATTTGTCATCGCAGCGGCGATGAACCTCTTTGCCTATTGGAACTCCGACAAGATGGTCCTCTCGATGCACGGGGCCGAACGCGTCGATGAGGCAAGCGCGCCGCAATATGTGCGCCTCGTCCGCCAGCTTGCCGAAAATGCAGGCCTGCCCATGCCCGCGACCTACATCATGCACCAGCCGCAGCCTAACGCTTTCGCGACGGGCCGCGATCCGGAACATGCCGCCGTCGCCGTGACGACCGGCCTTCTCGAGATCCTGTCGCCAGAAGAACTTGCGGGCGTCCTCGCGCATGAACTCAGCCACATCAAGAACCGCGACACGCTGACCATGACGATCACCGCAACGATTGCGGGCGCGATCTCGATGCTGGCAAATTTCGCCTTCTTCTTCGGCGGCAACCGCGACAATCAGGGCGGCATCATCGGCACGATCGCACTTGCGATCCTTGCGCCGCTCGCCGCCGCGCTGGTGCAGATGGCGATCAGCCGCACCCGCGAATATGAAGCCGACGCCATGGGCGCAGAAATTTCGAACCGCCCCCTCTGGCTCGCCTCCGCGCTCGAGAAGATCGACCGCGCCGCCCATGTGGTGGACAACGACACGGCAGAAGCAAATCCGGCGACCGCTCACATGTTCATCATCAACCCGCTTCATGGCGGCGCGCGCGACAATCTCTTCTCCACCCATCCGGCGACCGCCAACCGCATCGCCAAACTCCGCGCGCTGGCCGCCGAGCAGGGCCGCGCAGAAGGCCGCCCATGGGGTTGATATGCTCCGCTTACGGATCAGAAAGCCGTTTCAGGCGGAGCTTCCCCGGAGGCACCGCCTGTGCTTTAACCTCACCGCATGAGTGAAATAGACCCCAAAGCGCCCGGCAGCGAGCCCGGCCTTGCCGCCCGGCAGGGCGCGCACCGCCTTGTCGCCGCCGTACTCGTGCAAAAGCGGGCGCTGGATGAAACCTTTGCCGAGGAAACCTCGCGCGGAGGGCTTTCGCAAGCCGCCGGCCCCGATCGCGGCTTCGCCCGCGCCATCGCAGCCACGACCTTGCGCCATCTGGGGGAAATCGACCTCATCATCAAACGGCTTCTCGACAAGAAGCTGCCGAAAAGCGCCGGGCTCACGCAGACGATCCTGCGCACCGCGATTGCCGAAATTCTCTTCCTCGACGTGAAGCCACATGCCGCTGTCGATCTCGCGGTCGAAGCCGCCTCGCGCGACGCCGATGCCCGCCATTTCAAATCTCTGGTGAACGCGCTGTTGCGCCGCTTGCTGCGCGAGGAAGCCACCTTACGCGAAGGCATCGACGCCGAACGCGCCGCACTCGCGCCCTGGCTCTGGAAAAGCTGGATCGGCATCTATGGCGAGATCAAGACCCGCGCCATCATCCGCGCGCAGTTCAAGGAGCCGCCGCTCGATCTCAGCGTCAAGCACGAGGCGGACACCTCGCTCTGGGCCGAAAAGCTCGGCGCGATACAACTGCCGACCGGCGCGCTGCGCCTGACGTCCGCAGGCCGCATCGAAAACCTCGAAGGCTTTGAAGAAGGCGCATGGTGGGTGCAGGACGCCGCCGCCGCCCTGCCCGCGCGCCTGCTGGGCGATGTAAATGGGCGCGACGTGCTCGACCTCTGCGCGGCGCCCGGCGGCAAGACCGCATGGCTCGCCGCCCATGGCGCGAACGTGACCGCACTCGACCGCTCCGCCCCACGCCTGCAACGCTTGACGCAGAACCTCACGCGCCTCGACCTCAAGGCCGAAGTCGTCACCGCCGATGCGACAAGCTACGCGCCGGAACGCCAATGGGATCTGATTTTGCTGGACGCGCCCTGCACCGCGACCGGCACCGCGCGCCGCCACCCAGACGTGCTGCATCTGAAAACCGCCGCCGACCGCGACCGCCTTGCGCTCCTGCAGGCGCGTCTTCTGGTCTGCGCAAGCGAGCTGCTCGCGCCGGGCGGAACGCTCGTCTATTGCACCTGTTCGCTCGAACCCGAGGAAGGCCCGAAACAGATCGAGGCCTTTCTGTCCGCCCACCCCGATTTCGCCCGCGCGCCCGTCACGCCCGCCGAAATCGGCGGCCTCACCGAAGCAATCACCCCCGCAGGCGACCTCCGCACACTGCCCTCGCATCTGGCCGACGAAGGTGGGCTGGACGGCTTTTACGCCGCGCGGCTGGTTCGCACGTTTACGGACAAATTGCGCAGTTGATAAATTTTTGTCATAAGGTCGACAGAATTCCGGGGCGAGTATTTGTGACGGGGGACCAGATGGCATGCTTGATTTGCGGCCAGGATGGCGGCAAAATTATTGGCCATAAGAACGGCTACCGACTCATTGAATGCACAAATTGCAGTCTCCGTTTCGCCGATCCGACACCCACGCCTGCTGAACTCGACGCTCTTTACGGTGCCTATTCGCCAAATAAGGCCTATTCGCGAAAAACCGCGTCAAAAATCAGCCGCACCAAACGGCGCATCTTGCGCTATCTGCACATGTCCCCGGGGCGTCGTTTTCTTGACGCAGGGTGCAATATCGGAACAGGCGTCGAGGCCGCACGACTGATCGGCCTCGAGGCTCATGGCATCGATGTTGGGAATGACAGCATCGCATCCGCTCGCGAGCTTTTCCCGCTGGGTCAATACCACGCCGGCCCCATGGAGAGTCTACCGACCAGCTGGGGCAATTTCGACTTCATTTACTCGAGCGAGGTCTTCGAGCATTTGCCGGAGTTGCACGGCTATTGCGCTGCGCTGACAGCACGCATGAACCCGGGCGGATTGCTCTATCTGACGACACCCGACGCCGGGCATTGGCGCGTTCCCGCCAACTTTGCCAATTGGAGTGAGGTCAGGCCACCAGAACATATTGTCTACTTTAACAAACAGTCACTCGCCCAGCTATTGACGCTCCACGGTCTCGATGTGGTGAAATTTGAATGGAATATGAAGCCGGGTCTTAAGGCTCTTGCGCGCAAGCGATAAAGGATCTGCCGCGGCGACCGACAGTGCCTTGCACCAGAAGTTTCAAGCTGTTAATCACTGAAATCAGCAAGATTTAGTGTTTGAGCCGGCATCGGCCGACGATATCGGGTCCCCGAGGGTTCAATGAGCGGCAAGCTTCCAATCAAAATAGCGCCTTCGATCCTCGCCTCCGATTTCGCACGGCTGGGCGAGGAAGTTCGCGCCATCGACAAGGCGGGCGCCGACTATATTCATATCGACGTGATGGACGGCCATTTCGTGCCGAACATCACCATCGGCCCCGATGTCGTGAAGGCGCTGCGCCCGCACACGAAGAAGGTCTTCGACGTGCATCTGATGATCGCGCCGGTCGACCTCTATATCGAAGCCTTTGCGAAGGCTGGCGCCGATATCATTTCTTTCCACCCCGAAGCCGGGCCGCATCCCCATCGCACCGTTCAGGCGATCCGGGCGGCTGGCGCAAAACCCGGCCTCGTGCTCAATCCCGGCACGCCGCTTGAGGTTCTGGAGCCGCTGATCGGCGATATCGACCTCGTTCTCGTGATGAGCGTCAATCCGGGCTTTGGCGGCCAGAGCTTCATCGAGAGCCAGATCGCCAGAATCCAGGCCATACGCAAGCAGATCGACGCCCTTGGACGCGACATTGACCTTGAAGTCGATGGCGGTATCAATTTCGATACTGCGCCGCGCGCGATTGCGGCAGGTGCAAATGTGCTCGTCGCCGGCACGGCGACTTTCAAAGGCGGAGAAGCCGCCTATGCAAAAAACATCGCAACCCTTCGCGGAGGCGTTTGATCGGCCTTGCTTCCGCCGGGAAACCGCCAGGAGGCGGCGTTAGGTTCATGACGGACGCCGAGCTCGATCAGCCGCAGATGACGGCCCTCCCCGCCAGCACACAACCCGCGCCGGCGTATTACGCGATGCCGCCCGGCAACCGCACGACCGACCTTGCCCTCGCCGCCCTTGTACGGCTGCGCGACAAGGCGCTGGCGCGCGCCTATGCAAGCTGGGCCTACGGCCAAAGCCTGCGCGGGCCCATGCCCGATCACATGATGCTCTATCCGCGCGACCTGCGCCCCGGACGCGCCGAAACGGCGGATGCGCTGTTTCAGGGCCGCTGGTCGCTGCCCGGCGGACAGGTGAAGACCGACGGAAGCACACCCTTCGACGCCATCGCCCCCAGCGAAACCTGGAGCGAAGAACTGCATGGCTTCTCATGGCTGCGCCACTTCACGGCGGCAGGCGGCGATGCGGCGCGAACCTATGCCCAGACCCTCGTCGCGCGATGGATCATCGAGGCGGGCAACTGGAACGACATTGCCTGGCGTCCGCAGGTGATCGGCCGCCGCCTGACCTCATGGGTCTCGAACGGCGCGCTCATTATCGACGGCTCGGACCTCATCTACCGCTCGACGCTTCTGCGCAACATGGCCCGGCAGGCACGCCATCTGGCCCGCACCGCGGCCCTCGCGCCCGCAGGCGAACCGCGCTTTACAGCCGCCGTCGGCCTCGCCTTTTCCGGCCTCTGCCTTTCGGAAGGCCAGAAGCGTCTCGACAAGGGGCTGGCGCTTGTCTGCCACGAACTCGACCGGCAAATCCTAGCCGATGGCGGCCATGTAAGCCGCAACCCGAGCGCCATTCTCTCGATCATGCTGGACCTGATCTCGCTGCGCGAAGCGCTCGAAGCGCGCCGCATCGAGGTGCCAAAGCCGATCCGCGACGCGATCGACCGCATGATGCCGATGCTGCGTTTCTTCCGCCATGGAGACGGGCGGCTCGCCCTCTTCAACGGCTCGAATGAAGGCCCGGACGGCGCGGTCGATGCGGTGCTCGAACAGGACGACACCAAGGGCCGCCCCTTCGGCTTTGCCCCGCATTCCGGCTATCAGCGCCTGACCGCCGGCACGAGCTATGTCGTCGCCGACACCGGCCCGCCCCCGCCTGGCCGCTATAGCCATGCCGCCCATGCCGGTTGCCTGTCCTTCGAGATGAGCGCAGGCAAGGCGCGCCTTGTCGTCAATTGCGGCTCGACCCGCGTGCTCGGCGCCGACTGGGAAGCCGCAAGCCGCGCCACCGCCGCCCAATCGACGCTCTCGCTTGCCGACACATCATCGGCCCGCATTCTGCGTGGCCGCATCGGCCGCGCCCTGCTCGGCGCCCGCTTGATGGAAGGCCCGCGCCGCGTCGAAAGCGGCCGCAACGAGAACGATGCCGGAATCTGGCTCGATGCGAGCCATAACGGCTATGAGAAACTCTTTGGCCTGGTGCATCGGCGCAGGCTCTTCCTCAATGCGTCGGGCGACGAGCTTCGGGGCGAGGATCTGCTGGTCACGGCGGAAGATGCCCGCAAGCCCATGCCCTGGGAGCGTGCCCGCTGGCATAGCCGCCCGGAAGACCCGCCCTATACGATCCGCTTCCACCTTCACCCCGATGCACGCGCCTCGCTCGCCCATGACGGCTCGAACGTGCTCGTGCGCCTGCCCAATGGCGACGGCTGGCAATTTCGTGCCATCGGACAAGGCGGACCGGCCCCCATCACGCTGGAAGAAAGCGTCTATCTTGGTGCAGGCGAGCCCACGCGGCGTGCCGAGCAAATCGTCGTCTCCGGCACGGTTTTCCGGGGCGAGGCCAGGGTCAACTGGGCCTGGCGGCGCGTTTCCGACCGCAGCGGCAAACAGACAAAGACGCAGGACACCGCGCCACCCGAATTGCCCGAACTCGATACCGAGCAAGATCCCCGCTAGACAGGGTTTCGCCCGCCTTGGCGGCATAGCTTGTTTCGTGCTATCGCCCGGCCACCGCCAGCCAGCCCGAAACCCGAAAGAGCCCTCCCATGTCCGTTTCCGCCAAACCCGCCCCAAAAGCCGCCGATATTCAACCCGTCCGCCGCGCTCTCCTGTCGGTTTCCGACAAGACCGGCCTTCTCGATTTCGCCCGCGCGCTTCACGAAGCGGGCGTCGAACTCGTCTCGACAGGCGGCACGGCAAAGGCGATCAAGGATGCGGGACTGCCGGTCAAGGACGTCGCCGAGATCACGGGCTTTCCTGAAATGATGGACGGGCGCGTCAAGACGCTGCATCCCAAGGTCCATGGCGGATTGCTCGCAGTGCGCGACGATGCCGAGCACAAGGCGGCGATGGAGGCGCATGGCATCGGCGCGATCGACCTGCTCTGCGTCAATCTCTATCCCTTCGAGGCCACTGTGGCCAAGGGCGCGGCTTACGACGAATGCGTCGAGAATATCGATATTGGCGGCCCGGCCATGATCCGCGCGGCGGCAAAGAACCACGCTTACGTCGCCGTCATCGTCGAAGGCAGCGACTACGCCTCCGTCATCGAAGAGATCAAGGCGAAGGGCGGCACGTCGCTCGGCCTGCGCAAGCATCTCGCCCACAAGGCCTATGCGCGCACCGCCGCTTACGACGCGGCCATCTCGAACTGGTTTGCCGACGAGCTGAAGGACACCGCCCCCGAATACCGTGCCTTTGGCGGCCACCTGAAGCAGACGCTGCGCTACGGCGAGAATCCGCATCAGCTCGCAAGCTTCTACGTCACCGGCGAGAAGCGCCCCGGCGTTTCCACCGCGACGCAGCTTCAGGGCAAGGAGCTTTCCTACAACAACATCAACGACACGGACGCCGCCTTCGAACTCGTCGGCGAATTCGATCCGAAGCTCGCGCCCGCCATCGCCATCATCAAGCATGCGAACCCTTGCGGCGTCGCCACCGGCTCCTCGCTTGCGGACGCCTATCGCAAGGCGCTGGCCTGCGATCCCGTTTCGGCCTTCGGCGGCATCATCGCGTCGAACATCAAGCTCGATGGCGCAACGGCGGAAGAAATCGCCAAGATCTTCACCGAAGTCATCATCGCGCCCGACGCCGATGAGGACGCACGTCGCATCATCGGCGCGAAGAAGAACCTCCGCCTCCTCATCACCGGCGGCCTGCCGGATGCGAGCGCGCCGGGCCTCACCGTGAAGTCGGTTGCAGGCGGACTTCTCGTCCAGTCGCGCGACAATGGCCGCATCGACATGCTCGACCTCAAGGTCGTGACGAAGCGCAAGCCGACGCCGCAGGAACTTGCCGACCTCATCTTCGCCTTCCGCGTCTGCAAGCATGTGAAGTCGAATGCGATCATCTATGTGAAGGCAGGCGCAACGGTCGGTATCGGCGCTGGCCAGATGAGCCGCGTGGACAGCGCCCGCATCGCAGCCCGCAAGGCGCAGGACGCCGCCGAAGCCGCAGGCCACTCAGTGCCCGCAACCGTTGGCTCGGTCGTTGCCTCTGACGCTTTCTTCCCCTTCGCCGACGGATTGCTGTCAGCCGCCGAAGCCGGCGCCACGGCGGTCATCCAGCCCGGCGGCTCGATGCGCGACGATGAAGTCATCGCCGCCGCCGATGAGAAGGGCCTTGCGATGGTCATGACGGGAATGCGTCACTTCCGGCATTGATGTTATCCAAAAACAAATGTCACCCCGGGCTCGTCCCCGGGTCCAGGGGCCGCTCGCTCGGAATATGATGCCCTGGATCCCGGCATTCGCCGGGATGACAGCTTGTGTTGTGTTGGATGCCTGCGCGGAAACCCCGCCTACTCGATCGCAGTCGCCCGTTCCTCGCGAACGAAGGCGAGCATGATGATGCCCAGCACGATAAGCGGCACCACGACCGTCAGACCGATGCGCTGACTGCCGCTCCATGCCGTCACGACGCCGATGAGCAGCGGCGCGACGAAGGTCGTCGCCTTGCCTGCCAGCGAATAGAGGCCGAAGAACTCCGTCATCATCTCGACCGGCGCGATGCGTGCGAGCATTGTGCGGCTCGACGCGATGGTCGGCCCGGCCATCAGGGCGAAAAAGCCGATGGTGAGCAGGAACAACTGCTGCGGCAGGGTTGAGAAGGCCTTGGCATCTGCGGCAACCGGCACCTGAATGATGAAAAAAATCCGGTCGTGATCGAACGAGATCAAGACGATGAAGGAGACAAGCGCCAGAGCAAGAGACACCATCAGTGTTTTCTTGGAACCGAAGCGCTGATCCGTCCAGCCGCCGATGAAAGCGCCGAGCGCGGCAAAGAACGTGGCCCAGAGGCCATAGACGGCCATCTCCATCGCGCCCCAATGGAATGTCGTCGCCGCGAGAATGCCGCCGAAGATGAAGATCGCATTCATGCCGTCATAAAACGCCATGCGCGAAATCAGATAGAGCGCCACATTGCGGAAGTGCCATGCCTTGGTGATCGTGTGTCCGAGACGCACAAGGCCCGCCTTGGCCGCCTGACCGCGCGACAAGCCGCGATGCGCCTGATCCGGCACGACGAGAAGCAGCGGCAACATGAAGACGAGAAACCACACGCCCGAAATCGGGCCGACGATGCGGTCGGTTTCATGCGCTGCCTTCGACAGGCCGAATACAGGCGCGTCGGGAATGAAGGGCGCATGCACCACGCCCGGCAGTTGCAACAGGATCAGAACGATGACGAGCGCGAAAATCGCGGCAAGCTGACCGACGCCGATGCCGATGCCTGATAGCAGCCCGATGCGCCGCTCCGACGCGATGGTGGGTAGCATGGCATTGGCAAAGATGATCGCAAATTCCATGCCCACCGAGGCGACGATCAGCGATGCCATGATCGGCAGGATCGGCGCGCCCGGCACAGCGATCCACAAGCCGAAGCAACCCACGGTGCAAAGAAGCGTGAAGAAAACGATCCACGGTTTGCGCGGCCCCGCCGCATCGGCCATTGCGCCGAGCAGCGGGCTCGACAGCGCGATGATGATACCCGCAATGGCCTGCGTGTAACCCCAGACGGCCTGCCCATGCACCGGATCGGCGATCACCGTCGCTGTCAGATAGGGAGCGAAGAGAAAGATGGTGACGAGCGAAAAATAGGGTTGGTTCGCCCATTCATAACAAACCCAGGCGGCCTGCGCCAAAGTGCTGGCAGGCTCGCCATTCGCACGTGTCTTGGTCAATCAATCGCCTCCGCGCGGGTCTCTTGAACGAAGAGCATCAGACCAAGCCCTGTCAGCATCAGGATCAGGATCGATGCAAAGCCCACGCGCTGGCTCTGGAAAATCGTCGTCACCACGCCGACAAGCAGCGGCCCCATGAAGGCCGTCGCTGTGCCCGACAATGCGTAGAGTCCGAAAAATTCCGACATCTTCGAAGCAGGCGCAATGCGCGCCAGCATGGTGCGGCTATTGGCATAAGCGGCCGTGATGCAGATCGCGACGACGAGCACGACAAGCAGATACATGAGTTCAGGCAGTGTACGGAAGAAAGGCAGATCCCAGATCGGCGCGCTTGCCGGATCATAGGGAATGAAGAAGAGCATGCTTGTCGGCGTCATCGAGACGGCAAGAACGATACCGATGGAGGTGCCGCCGATGGAGGTGAGGATCGCGCGCTTCGATCCGAACTTGTCGTCAAGCCAGCCGCCGAAGAAGCCGCCGCCCACTGCAAAGATCGACAGGATGATGCCGTAGATCGTCAGCGTCAGCGCATCCCATTTGAAAACGCCCGCCGCATAGACGCCGCCGAAAATCAGCACGGCCGTCTGCCCGTCATTGAAGAACATGCGCGCGATGAGATAGGTCGCGACGTTGCGGTAATGCTTGACCTGCCGCACCGTCTTGATGACGCGCCTGATCCCGTCAACAACCGCCTTGCGCTTGTTGATCTTCGACACGGGCTTTACGTCCGGCGTGAAGAACAGAAGCGGCAGCGTGAACACCAGCAGCCATATGGCGGTGATCGGACCGGAGATGCGGCTGTTCTCATGCATCGACACATCAAGGCCGAACAGTGCCTTGTCGGGAATGAAACTCCAGTTCACATGGCCCGGCAGCATGAAGGCGTAAAGCATGAAGCAGAGAATGATCAGCGCGCCCGCATTGGCGAGCGCCAGCGCAAGTCCCGATAAAAATCCTATGCGCTCATGCGGCGCGACCGCAGGCAGCATCGAATTGTGAAAGACCTCGGTGAAGGAAAACGCGACGGACACAATAATGAAGAGCGCCGCGATCTGATAAATGCCGAGCCCTTCGCCGCCCGGAAGCGCCCACCAGAGCGCGAAGATCGCCGGCACCATGACGGCAACGAAACCGATGAGCCAGGGTTTGCGCCGCCCGCCCGTATCGGCGATGGCGCCGAGAATGGGGCCGAAGCAGGCGATGATGAAGCCCGCGATGCTGTTGATATTGCCCCAGATGGCTTGCCCGCGAACCGGATCGCCGACCACGGTGTTCGAGAAGTAAGGCGCGAAAATATAGATCGTGACGATGATGACGTAAGGGTCGCGGGCCCATTCAAAAATCGCCCAGCTCATCTGGCCCTTGAAATCGGCGGCGGGCTGGCCGGTCGCGGATAATGATCGGGTAGCGGAAGATGATGGATGCGGATCGTTCTCTATCGCTTCACGCACTTCTCCCAGATCTTTCATCGCAGTCACTGGCCGCCCTCCCTGAGATCGGGAACGCGCTCTTCTCATGCGACGCATTTCGCCCGATGCGGTCGGATTGGATCACAAAGGCGCTGGGCTGGAAAGGCTCGCGAGACGATCCGCTTGCGCCAATGCGCGCTTTACGCTGAGCGCCAGCGCGAGCAGAAGCGCGGGAAAGCCGATCTGAAGATGTGTCGCTTGCGAGATCGGCGCGACAAGTACCGGCATGACGTAGAGGAAGACAAGGGCGGCCTTCTCGAACGTCGTCGCGCCGCGCGCCACCATGTCGCCTGCAAGAATGACGAGAACGAGGGCCAGGATCGCCAGTTCGTAATCGAACGTATAGGGCGGCACGAGCAGCGTCGCCGCGACGAGCACGGCCCAGGCGAGGCGGCTCGGCCCCGCGCGCCACCAGACGAGCGCGACACAGGCCGCAGCACCCAGCGCCGTCAGCACCTGCAAGGCATAAGCGATGGAAGTCGGCACGCCGAGATAGCGAAAGAAGATGAAGGCGCTCGGCATCTTGTACCAGCGCAGCAAGCCTTGCTCCATGACCTCGCGAACGAGTGGCGTATTCTTCAGAAAGGCGAGCCAAAGATCCGGGCCGAGAAC
The DNA here is from genome assembly GCF_049651025.1 of Parvibaculum sp. Lineage (GTDB taxonomy): Bacteria > Pseudomonadota > Alphaproteobacteria > Parvibaculales > Parvibaculaceae > Parvibaculum. The sequence continues at coordinate 20,790 of NZ_JBASBH010000044.1, forward strand.
AAGCGTCGCAAGCGCAGCGAAGCCGAACGCCGTCGCGCCGGTCGCAAAAAACACCCGCCACTGCCGCGAGGCGATAAGCGCGATGGGAATGAGGAGGCCGAGTTGCGGCTTGTAGGCAAGAAGCCCCAGCGCAAAGCCCGCGAGATAAGGCCGACCCCGCTCCATCGCGAGCAACCCGCCTGCAAATAACGCCACGGAATAGAGCGAGTTCTGGCCGTGAAAAACGCAGACGAATGCGCCGGGAAAAGCGACGAGCAGAAAAAACGCATCGCGCGAATTCGCAACGCGCTCGTCGAACAAGCGGCGCAGCGTCAGCACGTAAGCGGCAAGGCTCGCGCCGACAAAGACCAGATAGGCCGCGACATAGGGCAGCAAAGCGAGCGGCGCGACGACAAGCTGATAGGTCGGCGGATAGTTCCACAGGAAAATGCTGTCGCCCGCCGGAACGGCCAATTGTTCGGCGGCGAATATGCGTTGCACGTCGAAGGCCGCCGCCGCCTCGCCCGCCAGCGTCAGATGCGATGCCGCCCAGAACGTGATGAAGTCATAGCCGAGCGGCTTGCCGAAAATATCTATCATCGCCGTGGACGTTGCGACGACGGCGATGGCCGCAAGGATATAGATCGCCACCGTCATGCGCGGATAAACGCGCAGACGCTCGGCATCGAAAAGAGAATCCGGGTTGGCAGGGCTCATGGGCGCTCTGGTTCCGCTGTCGCGCCGCAAATGCAGCGCAATTCACGAAAGCCTAGAACGCCAGTCTTTAGAAGTTCTTTACCGAAGCCCGATCAGGCGGCTGCGCCGCAGCACTTCTTGTATTTCTTGCCCGAGCCGCAGGTGCAGGGATCGTTGCGGCCGATTTTCACGACGGTGCGGGGCCGCATGCCCATGGTGCCGTCGACATAGTACCAACGCCCGTCCTTGCGACCGAAATGACCCGTCTCGTGATGGACACGGTCGGTGCCTTCCTGACGGAAAAGCGCCACGAACTCGACATAGCCCTCTTCGTCGCCCGCCCCGCCGGCTTCGACATGGCGAACCTGAAGCCCGGTCCACTCGCTCGACTTCGACCACTCGCCGACAGCGGCGCGATCGAAATCACCCCGCGTACCGGGCATAAGCGACTCTTCCAGATAGTCGATATTGCCGGTCGCAAAGGCCGAATAGCGCGAGCGCATCAGCGCCTCCGCGGTCGGCGGCAGCGCCTTGCCATCGAGAAAAGGCCCGCAGCAATCGGCGAAAGATTTACCGGACGTGCAGGGGCATTTGTCGGGAAGGGTCATCGAGAGCCTCGTTCGGGCATGGAAAAGCCGCCAATAGCGAAGCCTCGGTACCACGGAAAATTTGGGAGAGCCAGACGATATTCGCGGAAATCACCGGCAACCCGGCCGGACAAACGCCTCACTGGCCGAACACAACAGTGCGCATTCCATTCAGAAAAACCCGGCGCGCGGCGAGCGCAGCAATAGCGCGGGCAAGCACCAGCGCCTCGACATCGCGACCGGCTGCGATCATCTGATCGACGGTCGTGGTGTGGCTCACAGGCTCGACGCGCTGCTCGATGATCGGCCCCTCATCGAGATCGCTGGTCACGAAATGCGCCGTCGCCCCGATGAGCTTCACCCCGCGCTCATGCGCCTGATGATAGGGCCTTGCGCCCTTGAAGCTCGGCAGGAAGGAGTGGTGAATATTGACCGCCTGACCGGCAAGCGCCCGGCATGTCTCGTCCGACAGCACCTGCATGTAGCGTGCAAGAACGACGAATTCCGCCTTTGTCTCCTGCACCAGTTCAAGCAGGCGCTGCTCCGCCTCCGGCTTCGTGTCCTTCGTCACCGGGATATGGAAGAAGGGAATGCGATGTTGCTGGGCAAGCGGCGCAAGGTCGAGATGGTTCGACACGATCGCGGGAATGTGGATGCGCAGCGCATCGGTGCGATAGCGATAGAGTAGATCGTTCAGGCAGTGATCGGCCCGCGAAACCATGAGCAGGAAAGACGGCCTCACGCCCACATTATGGAGACGCCACTCCATGCCGAAACGCGCCGCCACCGGCTCGAATTTCTCGGCGAAACTTTTCTGTCCGAAAGCCCCCGGCTCGACCGGATGAAAGACCGTGCGCATGAAAAAGCGCTTCGTGTCGGGATCGCCGAAATGATGGGATTCGGTGATGAAAAGATTTTCAGCGGAAAGAAGCCCCGCAACCGCGGCAACAATGCCGACGGCATCGGGGCAGGAAATGGTCAGGATGTAGTGGTTATCGACGTCGGACATCTGCTCGCTTCACTCGCCCTCTGAATTGGCGCGGATAGTTTCACACTCCGCATAGGGCAGGAAACGCCAGAAGCCAAATACTCTTCTGCTCCCTTGTCGGGAGCCGGCCACGAAATCCGGTTTTGAACGCCAAAACGCTGCGACAGCCCGGCCGCCTCACTTTTCAACCGCGCCGCCGCTTTCAAGCCAGTCCTTGAACGCGCCGAGATTGTAAACGCTCGCATAGCCCATTTCCTTGAGCACCTTGCCGCTCAGCGCCGACCGTCCGCCCGAGGCGCAATAAAGGAGAAGCGTCTTGTCCTTGGCGAAGTTCTTGTCGTGATACGGCGATTCAGGATCGGCGCGGAATTCCAGCATCCCGCGCGAAGCATTTATGGCGCCGCGAACCTTGCCGCTCTGCGCCACCTCCGGCGCGTCGCGCACATCCACAACCAGTACATTGCCCCGCGCGATCATTTCGCCCGCTTCGCTCGGCGTAAGGCGCGGCACCACGGCGTTTGCAGCCTCCAGCATTTGCTTGACGCTTGCGGCCATCTCACCCTCCTGAACTTCAGGTCCACTTTATTCCGCGATCATCTCGCCCGAACCGCCGAACTCCGCCGGAAAGTCTTTCAGCTTCGGCAGTCCGTCATGCATTCGCAGGACCGTCTCGGCATAATTGACGTGAACGGCAGGAACGAAATCAAAAGTCGGAATCGTCGCGGCAAACACGTCCACAAGGCCAAGCGGCGGATGATTGGTCATCAGATGCCCGCCGCATTTTGAGCAATACTGGCGCTGGCTCATCTCGGTTTTCTGGAATGTCGCAATATGCTCGGCTCCGGCGGTCACCCGCACAGCCTCCGGTTTCCAGAGGCTGAAAGCGTTCACAGGCCCACCGGACCAGGAACGACAGGAACTGCAATGACAATAGCCCATGGCCTCGGGCGAGCCGGTGACTTCCAGTTCGACCGCACCGCAAAAGCATTTGCCAACATGTGTCATGACTTCCTCCCCGTTCACATCGGTCAGGCAGGTCATTGAACACAGAAATCGACGCGATGAAAAGCCGTCTCGACAGGCCCGTCCGTGGTAGGCCGGATGCTTCTCACGGCCGCACGGAACGCAAACAAAAATAGAAACGGCCCGTAAACGGGCTGCTTTCCATTCCTGATTTTAGGAAACTTTGGAGCGGGCGAAGGGATTCGAACCCTCGACCCCAACCTTGGCAAGGTTGTGCTCTACCCCTGAGCTACACCCGCATCCGAAGGCGCGCTTTATGACCCATAGAACTCGCCAATGCAAGGGGTCAGTTCCAACATATGTGACTATCTGCAACTTGCGGGGCCCCATGGGCTCATGCCAGTAAATCACCATGCAAAGCGCACCTGAAATCGAAAAGCTCACAACGAAGGAAGCCTTTCTCGCCTGGCTGGAAAAGCAGGGCATCGCCCACGAGACCCGCGAACACGAGCCGTTGCACACGGTCGAGGACGCGCGAGCGGCGCGCGCCTTGTGGGGCGCACCCTGGACCGGGGGCGGCCACTGCAAGAATCTTTTCCTGAAAGACAAAAAAGGCGCGCTTTTCCTCGTCGTGACGCTGGAAGACCGCGAATTGAAGCTGAACCGCCTCGGCAAGCCATTGGGCGCGGCGCGGCTGTCTTTTGCCAATGCGGACCTGCTTTGGGAGGTGCTTGGCGTGCGCCCGGGCTCCGTCACGCCCTTCTCGCTCGTCAATGACCGCCCTGCCCGCGTAACGGTCGTTCTCGATGCGCCGATGCTCGACCATGAGCGCCTGCACTACCATCCGCTCGACAATCGGGCGACGACAGCCATCTCCCGCGACAATCTGCTCGCCGTCTTGCGCGCGACGGGCCACGAGGCCATCATTCTCGACCTCGTGGCGGCGGGCAGCGGCGATAGCGACTGAAGCCTTGTAAGCGCGGGCAATCTGCCGCTAAACCATTGTTTCCAAAAGAGGCGGTCCCCACATTGGGGAAATACGCGAGACAGTCGCCATGACATGGCGCGCACAGCCAGGGCCGAGACACATGGACCAGATCATCGGACAGACCCCAGCCGCTCCCGGCGCACCGTCCGCTGCCGACCTCATCATCGACACAACGACGCAAACCTTCGCGCATGACGTTCTCGACGCGTCCGAGAAGGTGCCCGTCATCGTCGATTTCTGGGCCCCATGGTGCGGTCCCTGCAAGCAACTGACACCGATCCTCGAGAAAGTCGTGCTGGCCGCCAGAGGCGCTGTACGCCTCGTCAAAATGAACATCGACGAGCACCCTGCCGTCGCCCAGCAATTGCGCGTGCAGTCGATCCCCGCCGTTTTCGCCTTCAAGAACGGCCAGCCGGTCGACGGCTTCATGGGCGCGCTGCCCGAAAGCCAGGTCCGCGCCTTCATCGAACGCCTTGCCGGTGGCGTCGGCCCGACGCCCGCCGAGGAAATGATCGAAGCCGGTCACGCCGCCTTCGAGGCGCATGACCTTGCAGCCGCCGCGCAGGCTTTCGCCGGCGCCATTCAGCTTGAACCGGGCATTCCCTCTGCCGTCGCCGGTCTGGCGCGCTGCTATATCGAGAGCGGAGATTTCGACCGCGCGCGCCAGACGCTCGGCCTCGTCCGCCCCGATGCGAAAAACGATCCCGAGATCAAGGCCGCCGAGGCTGCCCTTTCGCTTGCCGAAAAATCCGCCGACATCGGCGACACGGGCGAACTTCTCGCCCGCATCGAAAAGAACAGGAAGGATCACGACGCCCGCTTCCAGCTCGCCCTCGCACTGAACGCGAAAGGCGACAAGGAAGGCGCGGTCGATCAGCTTCTCATCAGTTTTGAATATGACCGCAACTGGAACGATCAGGCGGCCCGCAAGCAGCTCGTCGAGTTTTTCGATGCCTATGGCCCGAAAGACGAAGTGACGCTGTCTGGCCGACGTCGCCTGTCATCAATCCTGTTCAGCTAGATAAAGGAATTCAGATCGTCATGGGATCGACGGATCGCTATCAAAGCGTCGCGGACTTTCCCGCTACCATCCCGGTATTTCCGCTTTCCGGCGTGCTGCTTCTGCCGCGCTGTCAGGTACCGCTGAATATTTTTGAGCCGCGCTATCTGCAAATGGTGGACGACGTATTGCGCGGCGCGCGCATCATCGGCCTTGTGCAGCCCGACGAAGCGGCATCGCATGGCAATGACGAGAAACCGGCGCTGATGCAGATCGGCTGCGCGGGCCGTCTCACCTCCTACAACGAGACGCCCGACGGCCGCACGCTCATCACGCTGACCGGTATCTCGCGTTTCCGTATTACCGGCGAACTCGAAACGACGACGCCCTATCGCCAGTGCACGGTCGACTGGAATGAATTCGCGGATGATCTCAAGCCGGAATTCGGCGCGGACCATGTGAGCCGCGACCGCCTGCTCGATATTCTGAAGCAATATCTCGAAACGCATGGGCTGCAGGCGGACTGGCGCACCATCAAACTTTCGACCAACGAAGCGCTGGTCAATTCGCTCTCGCTCATCAGCCCTTACGGGCCGCGCGAGAAACAGGCCCTGCTCGAAGCCAAGACGCTTGAAGATCGCAACCAGATGTTGATCGCGCTCACCGAAGTCGCCCTTCAGCAAATCTCGCCGAACGAAACCACCGTTCAATAAGACCTCTTGATCAAGGAACCGCCTATGCCCGAAGGACGTCAGGAGACACGCGGAGAAGTCGATCCGAAGCTTCTCGAAATTCTGGTCTGCCCCGTCACCAAGACGACGCTGCGCTATGACCGGGAGCATCAAGAGCTGATCTCGGACAAGGCACGTCTTGCCTATCCGATCCGCGACGGCATTCCGATCATGCTGGCCGACGAGGCGCGCGCGCTCGATGACGAATGACGCCCGCCCCTGGCCCACGGAAATCAAGCTGAAGAAATCCGAACGCCTGCTCGAAGTGACCTTCGAGAACGGTACGGCTTTTTCGCTCCCCGCCGAATATCTGCGCGTCGAAAGCCCATCCGCTGAAGTGCAGGGCCACGGCACCGGAAACAAGACCATCGTGCCCGGCAAACGCAACGTGACGATCGAAGCGCTTGAGCCGGTCGGCAACTATGCCGTGCGCATCATCTTTAGCGACGGCCATGACAGCGGCCTCTTCACCTGGGAAACGCTTTACCGTCTGGGCAGCGAGCGGGAAGAAATCTGGGGCGAGTATCTGGGCGCGATGGAAGCCAAGGGCTTGAAGCGCGACTGACTCACCATTCATTGTCATCCCGGCCTTGTACCGGGATCCAGGGACCGCACGCTCAGAATTTGACGCTACTGGACCCCGGCACAAGGCCGGGGTGACAGCGCAATAAATGGCGATCCTCAGATAGCCTCGCCTCGCAACAGCCTCGGCAGATCGCCGACCGAGCCGCCCGCATGGCGCATGAACAGACGACGCGCCGGGCCCATCAGGTTGACCGCGCCGAGACCGAGATCGCGCACAAGGCGCAGCGGCCCGATATCGTTTGAGAATAGCCGGTTCATCCCGTCCATCAGCAGCGACAGCGATACATTGTCGAAACGCCGCCAGCGCTGATAGCGCTCCAGCACATCGAGCGCGCCGATATCCTGACCGAGCCGCGCCGCCTCGATCACGACCTGAGCCGCAGCCGCCACATCGCGCCAGCCGAGATTGAGCCCCTGCCCCGCAATCGGATGGATCGCATGAGCGGCATCGCCCACCAGCGCAAGACGCGGGCGCACATAGTCTCGCGCAAGCTGCAGCGACAAAGGATAAGACCAGCGCGGCCCGACCGGGCGACACGCTCCAAGATAATCGCCGAAGCGAGCACGCATCTCATCGGCGAAGGCCGCATCGTCGAGCGCCAGTATCGCCTTCGCATCCTCGTGACGTTCAGTCCAGACGAGCGAGGCGCGATTGCCGACCATCGGCAGAATGGCAAAGGGACCGCCCGGCAGAAAATATTCCTGCGCCACGCCCTCATGCGGCCGCTCATGCTCGACCGTCGTCACGATGCCCGTCTGGCCATAGTCCCAGCCGACTGTCTTGATGCCCGCCGCATTGCGCGTTGGCGAGCCGCGTCCATCTGCGGCAAAGCAGACGCGCGCCTTCACCGTCGATCCATCGGCAAGTGTCGCGACAGCCGCCGCGCCATAGGAAATCTGTTTCACCGCATTGGGCGCGATGAGGCGCACGCCCAGTGTTTCCTCAACCGCCTTTTGCAGCGCAATCCGCAAATGCCGGTTCTCGATCAGATGGCCGAGCGGCTCGTCGCCGATCTCCCTATGATCGAAATGCAGAAAGAGCGATGAGCCGGGCCCGCGCACGCGCCCGTCCGACACCACAATGTCGTTGATCGGCTGCATCTGCCCGGCGAGATGCTTGATGACGCCAAGCTGTGCCAGCATGCGGCAGGACGAAAACGCGATGGCCGAGACGCGCCCGTCGAAACCCGCGCCCGTCGCGGTCGCCGGATCGAGCGCATCGACCAGCGTGACGCTCAAGCCACCCTGCGCCAGCGCAAGCGCCAGCGGCATGCCCGCAAGCCCGCCGCCGACGATCAGAATATCGCTCTCATAATCCGCTTTTTCCATGAAGCGCAGAGTCCAACGGATGGACCCGAAAGTCCAGCTTTCGCAGCGATGGCCAATGGACGCGGGGCCACCCCTTGCCTACTCTCACGCAAAACGGCGGGAGGCGAGGCCATGGCGAATTTCACTGAAAAGACAACGGCGCTGACGCTCGGTTCTCTGTTCGAGAGAGGCGATGCAAGCCCCCGCGACGTGACCGAGTTTTTTCTCGCCCGTGCAGAGGCGCTGGACCCCGATCGCCGCATTTATGCGCGATTGACTGAGGCCCGCGCCCGCGCCGAAGCCGACGCCGCAACCGACCGCGCAAGACGCGGGTTGCGCCGCCACCCGCTCGACGGCGTGCCGCTTTCATGGAAAGACCTTTTCGACAGCGCCGGAACGGTGACGGCGGCAGGTTCGCTCTCGCTGAAAAACCGCGTCCCGACCCATGACGCCGAAACGCTGGCGCGCGCCACGCGCGCAGGCGCCGTCTGCCTCGGCAAGACGACGATGACGGAGTTCGCCTTTTCCGGCCTCGGCATAAATCCGAAATGCGGCACACCCGCCAACGCCTTCGACGAAGGGATCGAGCGCGTGCCGGGCGGCTCGTCGTCGGGCGCTGCCATCTCGCTCGCGCGCGGCCTTGCCACGGGCGCAATCGGAACCGACACGGGCGGCTCCGTGCGCATCCCCGCCGCCTGGAACGGTCTCGTCGGCCTCAAGACGACAGCAGGCCGTGTGCCGCTCACGGGAACGCTGCCGCTTTCACCGACATTCGACACGATCGGCCCGCTCGCCCGTGACGTCGCCGATGCCGCCGCGCTTTTTTCATTGCTCAATGGTTCAAAGCCGATAGATATCGAAGGCGGTCAACTCAAGGGCGTCACCTTCCTGCTGCCGGGCGGCGTTGCCTGGTCGGAACTCGGCGAAGGCGTCGCCACCGCGCTCGATCAGGCCATCCGCAAACTGCTTCACGCAGGCGCGCGGATCGTCGAACACAAATTGCCGGAGCTTGACGAGATCGACGCGCTCGCATGGGGCGGCGGCGCAAGCCGTCTCGTCGCCGAAGCCTATGCGCGCTGGGCCGATACGCTGCATGCCAACAAGGATGACATCTATCCCCCGGTCTTCGACCGCGTGATGGCGGGCGCCGACATAAAGGCTGGCGATCTGCTGAATACCGATGCGCGCCGCCACGAAATCACGCAACGCTATCTCGCGGCGACCGCTGGCATCGATGCGGTGCTGATGCCGACCGTTGCGATCACGCCGCCACCGATTTCAAAACTCGAAGCAGGCGGGCCTGAATATTTCAAGGCGAACCGCATGGCGCTTCGCAACACGACCATCGGCAACCAGCTAGGCCTCTGCGCGATCAGCCTGCCCGCAGGCTATGACGAACACGGCATCCCCGTCGGCCTGATGCTGCAGAGCCATCCTCATACGGAGGAAAGATTGCTGCGCATCGCCAGAGCGGTAGAGAAAGCACTGCACGAGGGTTAGGCGAGGCCCGACATTACCAATGGTTGTCACCCCGGCCTTGTGCCGGGGTCCAGGAGCCTCAAGCGCAGAGTACGCGACCCTGGACCCCGGGACGGGCCCGGGGTGACATCAATAGATGGAATAAAAAGGGGCGGACAATTTGTCCGCCCCAATTCTCATCGACTTCTGTGGCGCCCTATCTCACAGGCGCCTGACGCGCACGGTCTTCAATCGCACGCTTCTGGATATAGGACAGGATCGCATCGGCCTCTTCTTCCGAGATGAGGTCGGCGAAGCTTGCCATGCCGTTATCCCTCAGCATGCCGCCGCGCACGATGTCCTGGAAATGCGCGCGCGTATTCTCATTGCTGCGCCGCAGATCGGGGATGACGCCGGGGCTGACCGCCAGCGTGCCGTGGCAGAAAGCGCAATGCTGCTGGAACGATACTTCGCCCTTGCGGATCGTCGCATCGTCCGCCGTCAATGCAGGCCATGCCGGGATCGTCTGGTCGCGCAGCGCGAGCTTCTGAAGCTCTGCCGTGCCACCGATCTTGTAGACGAGCAGCTTGCCCTGATTGCCGTATTTCGCCGCCGCTGACGTGCGCGCATCGCCGCTGGTGATGTTGACGCCACCCCAGCCCGCGAGCACCGCAACATATTGCACGCCGTCAACCTCATAGGTGACGGGCGGGGCAACGACGCCGGTCTGGATGTCCTTCGACCAGACCTTCTCGCCGGTGTCGGCCTTATAGGCATAGAGATGCCCGTCCGCCGTACCCTGGAAAACGAGATTGCCCGCAGTCGTCAGTACACCGCCATTTAGCGGCGCGGGATAGGTTACCTCCCACTTCACCTTGCCCGCCACGGGATCCCATGCGCGCAGATAACCATTGGACGGCGGCACGTCGCCCAGCGCCTTCACCGCATCGACGAGATCGGCATAGGACAGGCCAAGATTCCACCAGTTCTTTTCCGGCGTGTAGTGATGCTTGGTTTTCCATTCCTGACTGAGCGAATAGAAGAGCGGCAATTCCTGAACGGGAATGTAAACGAGGCCGGTCTTCGGGTTGTAGGCCATCGGGTGCCAGTTATGCGCACCATTGGCCGACGGCTGCACCCATTGACCCGTCTTGTCATAGGCAAGCTCGGGATTCTCGACGGGACGACCTGTCTTGAGATCGACATGCGTCGCCCAGGTCGTGATCGCATAATTATTGGCGGAGATGAGTTCGCCCGTCTCGACGTCGAGAACGTAGAAGAAGCCGTTCTTCGGCGCATGCATCAGCACGTGACGCTGCTTACCGTCGATCTCCAGATCGGCAATCATCAGCGGCTGCGTCGAGGTGTAGTCCCAGTTGTCGCCGGGCGTCTCCTGATAATACCACTTCATCTTGCCGGTATCGGGATCGAGCGCGACCACCGACGAGAGATAGAGATTGTCGCCGCCGCCGGGCGAACGAATTTCGCGCGTCCAGGGCGAACCATTGCCGGTGCCGATGAAGATCGTGTTGGACTTGACGTCATAGACCATGGAGTCCCAGGCCGTGCCGCCGCCGCCAAGCTTCCACCACTCGCCGCCCTTCCATGTCGGAATGGCTTTGGTCAGTTCCGGATTTTCAACCGGCAGCGACGGATCGCCCGGCACCGTATAGAAACGCCAGACCTGCTTGCCGGTCTCGGTATCGTAAGCGGTGACATAGCCGCGCACGCCATATTCCGCGCCGCCATTGCCGATGATGACCTTGTCGTTGACGATGCGCGGTGCGCCCGTCGACGTATAGGGCGCGCCCGGAACCGTGTTGACCTTCCAGACGACCGAGCCATCCTTCGCGTCGAGCGCGAACAAATGTCCGTCAAAGCTCGCGACATAAACACGGCCCTTCCAGACAGCCGCGCCGCGATTGACGACGTCGCAGCAACCATAGCGGCCCCACTCGCCGGGCACTTCAGGATCGAAGCGCCAGAGTTCCTTGCCGGACCGCGCATCCACCGCAATGGTGACGCCCCATGTCAGCGTCACATACATGACGCCATCGACAACGATGGGCGAGGCTTCGAGGCCGCGTGTCGTGTCGGTGTCGAGTGCCCAGTCCAGACCGAGCTGGCCGACATTCTTATCGTTGATCTGATCGAGCGGCGAAAAGCGCTGCTCGTCATAGGTGCGTCCATGCCCGAGCCAATTGCCGGGCTCGCTATCGGCATTGGCAAGCCGCGCGGCATCGATATCGGCGGCGGGCCGCGACGCTGATTTCTCTGTAGACTGACCATTCGGCAAAGGCTCGCCGACTGCGACACTCGAAGCGCCATGTCCATCGCCGCGAGATTTAACCGCGGCAATACCGACGCCGACGACAAGCGCCGCGCAGACCGCGACGCTAAGCGCCCTCGGCCATATGCTGACTGAAGATTGAGCCATGAGCTCCCCTGTTCCCTGTTCCCTGCGGACCGCATTCCCGACGATCCGATTCTGGGGGGCTCTTATGCGGCCCCCTCGCATCGCCGGAAAGCTTATCGGAAGCTTTTGAGCCGTGAAAGCCAGCCAAACCGAACCGCTTTTCACCTCGCCCGAACTGAGCGGATGAAAAAATAGGCACCTGATTTTGTTTGCCTGTTTTTTGAGCTGTTTTCAAACCGCAGGAATGCTCGATCCTTCCCCGCTGCCTGAAATACATAAGCGGAATCAATAGATTATAGATTTTCTTCCATTCGGCACGGTTCTTGAGAATGAAAAGTCTGAAATGCCGAGATGCGCCCTGCAGGACGCGCATGACAAGGTGTTCAGAGCTTCAAGCCGGGAGCAGTGACCTGGCAGTCAATGGAGAGACGGATGATTGGGACAGGAATTGGAGCGGGGGTTTTACGAAAGATCCCCTTGGGAGCCACAGCGACGGCGCTGACGCTTCTGGCCTCTGTCGGAAGCGCCTTTGCCGATACGGCGCCGAAGCTCGACAGCGGCAACACCGCCTGGATGCTGACATCGACAGCCCTTGTGCTGCTGATGACGATCCCCGGCCTCGCACTCTTCTATGGTGGCATGGTTCGCAAGAAGAACGTCGTCACGATGAGCGCGCAGAACTTCGTCATCGTCTGTATAATGACGGTCTTGTGGGTGGTCATCGGCTATTCGCTGGCCTTCCGCACCAACCCCAGCGAAGCGATGAACGCCTATATCGGCGGCTTCGATCGCATGTTCCTCCACGGCCTTGATGTGAACGCACTTTCGGGCACGATCCCCGAAAGCCTCTTCATGGTCTTTCAGATGACCTTCGCGATCATCACGCCCGCGCTCATCACGGGCGCCTTCGCCGATCGCATGAAGTTCTCCTCGCTCATCGTCTTCATGTCGCTTTGGCTGATCTTCATCTATGCGCCGATCGCGCATTGGGTGTGGGGCGGCGGTTTCCTCGGCAGCGCCGGCGTGCTCGACTTTGCAGGCGGCACGGTCGTTCACATCAATGCCGGTATTGCGGGCCTCGTCACCTGCCTCGTGCTCGGCCCGCGCAAGGGCTACGGCCACGAGAACATGGCGCCCCACAATGTCGTGCTGACCATGATCGGTACATCGCTTCTGTGGGTGGGCTGGTTCGGCTTCAATGCGGGTTCGGAACTTGCCGCTGACGGCCGCGCCTCCTTCGCCATGGTCGCAACGCAGGTTGCAACAGGCACGGCGGCTCTGGGCTGGATGTTCGCCGAATGGATCGTCCACAAGAAGCCGACGCTTCTGGGCATGTGCTCAGGCGCGGTGGCGGGCCTCGTCGCAATCACGCCTGCCGCAGGCTTCGTCACGCCCTCGGGCGCACTCTGGATCGGCCTTGCCGCTGGCGTCATCTGCTTCATCGCGTCGACAAGTGTGAAGCGCGCGCTGGGCTATGACGACGCCCTCGACGTCTTCGGCGTCCATGGCGTGGGCGGCATCGTCGGCGCGGTTCTCACCGGCGTCTTCGCGACCATGGCCGTCACCGGGGCCACGACGCCGGTCGGCGGCATCGACGGCAACTGGGCCCAGATCATGGTGCAGATCAAGGGCATCGGCTTCACGCTGGTCTGGTCGGGCATCGGCACCTTCGTCCTGCTGATGATCACCAAGGCTTTCTTCGGCCTGCGCGTCACGCCGCAGGAAGAAATCGAAGGCCTCGACATCAACCTCCACGGCGAGACGGTTCAGTAACGCCGCGCAAGGACCGGAAAGGGCGCTCTTCTCAAGCTGGAATGAGCGCCCTTTTTAAAAGCCCCGCGCCAAACAAATGAGGACACTGAAATGAAACTCGTCATGGCAATTGTGAAGCCGTTCAAGCTCGACGAAGTCCGCGAGGCCCTGACCGCGCTCGGCATAGAGGGCCTGACCGTCACCGAGGTCAAAGGCTATGGCCGCCAGAAGGGACAGACGGAAATCTATCGCGGTGCGGAATATGCAGTGAACTTCCTGCCCAAACTCAAGATCGAAGTCGTCGTTGCCTCAAATCTCGTCGACAGAACCATCGCCGCCATCAGCGGCGCGGCAAAGACCGGCAATATCGGCGACGGCAAGGTCTTCGTCGTGCCTGTGGAGCAGGCGCTGCGCATCCGCACCGGCGAAACCAACGATGAAGCCATCTGACCAACCCTCCCCCCGGCGCGTTCCCTGAGACGCGCCACACCTTGGAGCCCGGGACGACCTCCTCGCCCGGGCTCATTTTCTGCCTGCTTTCGCGCCGTTTGCCCAATAAGTGTGACCGCTTCTTGAGCGGCCCCGGCCTCGCCTGCCCTGTGCGGCGCAGATAACCGCGCCGATCCCACCCGGATTTTCTGCTGAAATAACCGGCAACCCATCTGGCACGGCGCTTGATTGTGCATATGGACAATCACGGAAGCCGCTGCCGCTGACTTTTCCAAATGCGGCCGACCACCTCGCCCCGATCAGAGGCGCGACAGGGGGAAACATAATGAATCCGGCCATAGCCGGTGCCGCCAACGGCGCCGATGTCTTTTTCATTTTAATGGGTGCCATCCTCGTCTTCGCGATGCATTCCGGCTTCGCCTTTCTCGAAGTCGGCACGGTGCGCCACAAGAACCAGGTCAACGCGCTCGTCAAAATCCTCGTCGATTTCGCCGTCTCGACCATCGCCTATTTCTTCATCGGCTACGGGGTCGCCTACGGCATCCACTTCTTCGTCAATGCCGCAACGCTCAACGGCAATGAAGGCGGCGCCTTCGCGCCCCAAGGTCGCGACCTCGTCAAATTCTTCTTCCTGTTGACCTTCGCCGCCGCAATCCCGGCGATCATCTCCGGCGGCATCGCCGAGCGCGCCCGCTTCTGGCCGCAGGCCGCCGCCACCGCGATCATCGTCGGCCTCATCTATCCCTTCTTCGAGGGCCTGACCTGGCACGGCAATCTGGGCCTTCAGGCATGGCTCACCGCGAGCTTCGGCGCGCCCTTCCATGATTTTGCGGGCTCCGTCGTCGTCCACGCGGTTGGCGGCTGGCTCGCCCTCGGCGCGGTCGTGATGCTCGGGCAACGGCGCGGGCGCTACACGAAAGACGGCCGCCTTGTCGCCTTTCCGCCCTCCTCGATCCCCTGGCTCGCGCTCGGCTCATGGCTGCTATGCATCGGCTGGTTCGGGTTCAACGTCATGTCGGCGGGCTCGCTCGAAACCATCTCCGGCCTCGTCGCCATGAATTCGCTGATGGCGATGGTCGGCGGCATTCTGGCCGCCCTCGTCATCGGGCAGAACGATCCGGGCTTCACCCATAACGGCGCGCTGGCGGGCCTCGTCGCCGTTTGCGCAGGTTCCGACGTCATGCACCCCATCGGCGCCCTCATCACGGGCGGCGTCGCGGGCGCCCTTTTCGTCGTCATGTTTGAATGGAGCCAGCGCAAGCTCAAGATCGACGACGTGCTCGGCGTCTGGTCGCTGCATGGGCTTTGCGGGCTCTGGGGCGGCATTGCCTGCGGGATTTTCGGCCATGCAAGCCTTGGCGGCCTCGGCGGCGTCTCCTTTGCGAGCCAGCTCATCGGCTCGTTGAGCGGCGCGACCTATGCCCTCATCGCAGGCCTCATCGTCTATGGCCTGCTGCGCCAGACTGTCGGCATTCGCCTCAGCGCCGAGGAGGAACATCGCGGCGCAGACCTCTCCATCCACAAGATCGGGGCAAATCCGGAGGCCGAACTTCCCACCCGCTAGGGCCCAAAGGCATCACGGTTAACCGAAGATTAAGGAATTGCTTCCAATTGTGTGGATAAGTTGCGGAGACTCCACAGGTTTTTCCACCGATCGAGCCTCGCCAACCAACTGGACCGTCCCCGGCGACGCCGGTAAGATCGCGCCAGCTTAACCATGCCGCGCTGAACAGCGTGCCGAGCCCCAAGGGATGCCGCGCTTTGCCCGCGCCTGATTTGACGCATAACCGTTTGGAGTCCTTGCCGGATTCTCCATTTCCGCGCCTCAACGCGTTGATCGAGGGCATTGCCCCCGGCAAGCCGCCCATCATCATGTCGCTGGGCGAGCCGCAACATCCCTTCCCCGATTTCGTCACCGAGACGATCACCGCCCATGCCAGGGAATTCGGCAAATATCCGCCGATTGCCGGCACGCCCGATTTCCGCGCCGCCGTGGCCGACTGGCTGGCTCGCCGCTACGGGCTTGGCGACGTCATTGGAACCGGGAAGCCGCTCGATCCCGAGCATCAGATCCTGCCGGTCAACGGCACGCGCGAGGCCCTTTTCAACGTCGCCTTCGTCGCAACGCCGCTGTCGAAGCAAGGCCAGCGCCCCGCGATCCTGATGCCGAACCCCTTTTATCAATGCTATGCGGCAGCCGCCCTCGCCGCCGGTGCAGAGCCCATCTATGTCGCGGCCACCCGCGAAAACGGCTTCATGCCCGATTTTGCGGACCTGCCCGAAGAGCTGCTCGCCCGCACTGCCATGATCTATGTGTGCAGCCCGGCAAACCCGCAAGGCGCGGTCGCGAGCCTCGATTATCTGAAAGACCTGCTGCGCCTCGCGCGCAAGCACAGCTTCCTGCTGGCGGTCGATGAATGCTACGCCGAGATCTATGACCGCGAGCCGCCCGCGGGCGCGCTGCAAGCGGCCATCGAACTGTCCGGCACGCTCGACAATCTGATCGTCTTTCACTCGCTCTCCAAACGCTCCAGCCTTCCGGGCCTGCGTTCGGGCTTCTGCGCGGGCGATCGCGATTTCATGATCCGCTTCCGCAATTTCCGAAACATCGGCGCGCCGCAAGTGCCATTGCCGCTGATGGCCGCCTCTGCCGCTGCCTGGCGCGAGGAAAGCCACGTCGCCGAAAACCGTGCACGCTATCGCCGCAAGATCGACGCGGCAGAGCGCGTCTTCGGCAATCGACTGGGCTTCTATCGCCCGGCTGGTGGATTTTTTCTCTGGCTCGATGTCGGCGACGGCGAAAAAGCGGCGCGCGAGCTTTGGGCGAAAGCAGGCGTCAAGGTCTTGCCGGGCGCATATCTCTCGCGCGAAGATTCCAATATGAAAAGCACAGGTGATTCCGGCAATCCCGGCGCCGCCTATATTCGCGTGGCTCTCGTCGAGGACGAGGCCAGAACCGAGGAAGCATTGAAGCGCATGGCGGAGATTCTGTGATCGGCAGCGCCGCACGTGGCCGATCCGTTGCAAAGAAACCCGCGACGAAAAGGACGGCAAAGAAACCGCCGTCACGGCAAGGCTGGAGGTTCCCTGTGAGGTTGCCCAACCCGCTCGCCTGGCTGCCGATGGGCGTTCGCGTCTTCGTCAGCCGGCGTCTGGAAGAACTGGCAGGTGCGAGCCTCGTCGGGCTCGGCCTCTTCAGCCTGCTTGCGCTGATGAGCTGGTCGCGCAGCGATCCGAGCTGGAACAACGCCACCGGCGCTGCAGCCAGCAACTGGATGGGCCTTTGGGGCGCACATATTTCCGACGTGCTTTTGCAGGCGCTTGGAATTGCCGCGCTCGTCCTCCTTCTGCCGACAATCGCCTGGGGCGTGCGTATCGCCACGCATAATCTGCCGACGCGGCCCGTGCTTCGCGTCGCCGCCTGCTTTGCGGCAACGCTTTTCGCCGCGGCCTTTCTCGGCACGCTGCCGGTCGTCAAATACTGGTCGCTCTCCACCCATCCCGGCATCGGCGGCGTTCTGGGCCACTCCATTGCCGATCTCGGCCTCGACGTCTTCGCTCCCTTCATTGGCCGCAGCCTTGCCTATACGCTGACCGCGCTCATCGCGGCGCCGCTCGCCGCATGGCTCGTGCTCTTCGCCGCCGATCTTGAAGTCGCGCAAATCACCGGCTGGGCGCAACGCGCCGCCGTCTGGCGTGTCGTTGATGAGGACGAAGAAGAGGAAGAGGAAACGCTGAGCTATCCGCTGCAACGCCGCCGTCGCGGCGCGCAAGCCGAGATAGAAGAAGCGCCGCCCGCCCGGCGCGGTCGCGGCGCATCGCGTCTCCCGCGCCGTCCCGATGTCGAACCGAGCCGCATGCGCGTCGCTTTCTGGGCACTCACCGACCGCCTCACCGATTTGCGCGACCGCCTGATGCGCCAGGGCGAATATGGCGCGCTCACGCCTGAAGAAATCGCCATCGCGCGCCTCGGCGGCGGCGGCTTCAACAAGCGCCGCATCGCCGACGACGATCTCGTGGACGATGACGTCGACGCCAATTACGAAGACGAGGAAGACGACGACGAGGACGAAAGCGAGAACCCGCGCCGCGCCCTTGGCGCTGGCCGCCGTGAACCGAAGCTCGACGGTAAACCGGGTCCGCGCGTCAGCCGCACCGCGCCGAAAATCACCAAGCCGTCAAAGCGCGCCGTGCGTGAAGCGCAGCCGAAACTGCCGCTCGAACCGGCAAGCGATTACCAGCTTCCGCCGCTGAGCCTGCTGTCCAAACCCAAACCTGCCGCGCCGCAGAAAATCACCGACGAGTCGTTTGAGCAGAACGCCCGCCTGCTCGAATCTGTGCTCGACGATTTCGGCATTCGCGGCGAGATCATCAATGTGCGCCCCGGCCCCGTCGTCACGCTGTACGAGCTTGAACCGGCACCGGGCATCAAATCGTCGCGCGTCATTGCGCTGGCCGACGACATTGCCCGTTCGATGAGTGCGGTTTCCGCTCGCGTCGCCGTCGTGCCCGGCCGCAACGTTATCGGCATCGAGCTGCCCAATGCACGTCGCGAAATGGTCTATCTGCGCGAGCTGCTGGAAACGGCGGACTATGAAAGCTCGTCGCAGAAACTCGCCCTCGCGCTCGGCAAGAATATCGGCGGCGAAGCCGTGATCTCCGATCTCGCGCGCATGCCCCATCTGCTGATCGCAGGCACCACCGGCTCGGGCAAGTCGGTCGGCATCAACACGATGATCCTGTCGATCCTCTACCGGCTCTCACCCGATCAATGCAAACTCATCATGATCGATCCGAAGATGCTGGAACTCTCCGTCTATGACGGCATCCCGCATCTTCTCGCGCCCGTGGTCACGGAACCGAAGAAAGCCGTCGTCGCCCTGAAATGGGTCGTCAAGGAGATGGAAGACCGCTATCGCAAGATGTCGAAAGTCGGTGTGCGGAATATCGACGGCTATAATACCCGCGTCATCGATGCCGACGCCAAGGGCGAGGTGCTGGTGCGCACCGTGCAGACGGGCTTCGATCGCGAAACCGGCAAGGCGATCTACGAAGAAGAAGAGATGGACCTCTCGCCCATGCCCTTCATCGTCGTCATCGTAGACGAGATGGCCGACCTGATGATGGTCGCGGGCAAGGAAATCGAAGGCGCGGTGCAACGCCTTGCGCAGATGGCGCGCGCGGCAGGCATCCACATCATCACGGCAACGCAGCGTCCCTCGGTGGACGTCATCACCGGCACGATCAAGGCGAACTTCCCGACGCGCATTTCCTTCCAGGTGACGTCGAAGATCGACAGCCGCACCATTCTGGGCGAGCAAGGCGCCGAGCAGCTTCTCGGACAAGGCGACATGCTCTACATGGCGGGCGGCGGCCGCATTCGCCGCGTGCACGGGCCTTTCGTTTCCGACGATGAAGTCGAGAAGGTCGTGACCTTCCTGAAGAAGCAAGGCGTGCCGGAATATCTCGAAGCGATCACAGCGGAGCCCGAAGAAGGCGGCCCCGACATGTTCGGCCTCGACGGCGAACCGGGTTCCGGCGACGATCTCTACGACAAGGCGGTCGCCATCGTTGCCCGCGACAAGCGCGCCTCGACGAGCTACATCCAGCGCCGTTTGCAGATCGGCTACAATCGCGCCGCGCGTTTGATCGAGCTTATGGAAGAACAGGGCGTCGTCAGCGCACCCAATCATTCAGGCAAGCGAGAGGTTCTCGTCGGCGATCACTAAAGGCTTGAGGCAAGCGTGCGGTATTGTAGCAACAGCCCGCTCTCAAAATTGATCCGTCCGCCATTCTTCTCCAAAACGCCTCCGGAGCGCCCGAGCAAACTCTTCTTTTTGCCACAAAGGCCGCACATGCTTTTGACTATGAGAAACCTTGATCAAAGCCGCCGTATTCGCCAGATGACGCTCGCCGCAGCAGCGCTTGTCGGCCTTGGCATGCTGGCGCTCGCCATTGCGATGGCGGGAAGCCGACAGGCTCATGCGGCAGAAATGTCGGGCGCGCGCAGCCTGAAGGCGCAACCGCTCTCCGCCGACGACAAAGCCGATCTCGACCGCGTCAGCGCCTATCTCTCCGGCCTCAGCGACATGCAGGGCCAGTTTCTGCAAGTCGGGCCGGACGGATCGCTAGCCGAAGGAAAGTTCTATCTGCGCCGCCCCGGCCGCCTGCGTTTTGAATATACGCCGCCCGAGAAAATGCTCGTCGTCGCCGATGGCGTCTGGGTGGCGGTGAAGGACGGCTTCTCGGCAACGCAGCGCTACCCGCTCGGCTCCACGCCGCTCGGCATCTTGCTGCAGAACCACGTGAACCTTGCCGAGGAAGTGCGCGTGCTCTCCGTCGAGCGCCAGCCCGGCGTGCTGCGCGTCAAACTTCAGGACAAGAGCGGCAATGCACCGGGCGACCTGACGCTGGTTTTCGATGAGCCGAGCCTGCAATTGCGCCAATGGATCGTGACCGACGCGCAAGGCCTGCAAACGACGGTTGCGCTGCGTGGCATCCAGTCGGGCCTCCGCGCCGATAATTCGCTTTTCGTGCTGAAAGACGAGCAGCGTCCCGGCGTCGGCCGCCAATAATCCAATAAACGCCTGATTTCAGCGGCTTAACGCGCAAGGCCGGCCCCATGGCTTGACCATGACGGGGGGGGACGTGCTACCTCTGATGGGCATGAGCCGAAAGTTTCAGAGACGTCCGGTCGTCGGTGTGCCTTGCGACGTGAAGTTGCTGGGGCCGCACCCCTTTCACGCAGTCGGTGAAAAATATATCGCTGCAGTTGAAGGCGGATCGAACGTAAAGCCGATCCTGTTGCCCGTGCCGCGCTTTACCAGCGAGGCCGGCAGCTTCAACGTCACCACTGAGCTCGATGAAATTTTCGCGCTATGCGACGGTATTTTCCTGACCGGCTCGCATTCGAATGTTCACCCGAAACATTATGAAGGAACGCCGCCGCGCGAAGGCGTGCTCCTCGATGAGCAGCGCGACGCACTGACGCTTGATCTCATACGCGCCTGCGTTGAACGCGCCGTTCCTCTGTTCTGCGTCTGCCGCGGCTTTCAGGAGTTGAACGTCGCATTCGGCGGCACATTGCATCAGCATTGGCAGGAAGTGCCCGGCGAGCCGGGCTATGCGCCGCGTTTCGACCATCGCGAAAACAAGGACGACCCGCTCGAGAAGCAATATGCGCCCGCCCATGATATAGAACTCACGGCAGGCGGCGTTTTCGAGAAAATAATTGGTGAGCGGACGATCCGCGTCAATTCGCTGCACGGCCAGGGCATTGCGCGACCCGCGCAGCGCCTTCGCATCGAAGGGCGCGCGCCGGACGGCACGATCGAGGCCGCCAGCATCGAAGGCGCGCAAAACCTCGCTATCGGTGTGCAGTGGCATCCCGAGTGGAAGTACTGGGAAAACCCGGTCTCACAAAAACTTTTCCGGACGTTTGGCGACGCAGTCCGAGAGACGGCATCAGCCGCGTCGCATTAGCAGAGAGAATGGTGTCCCATGACCGGCAACGCAGCGGTCAAGAATAGAGACGATCTGATAAAGTGGTTGAAAGACAGGCGCATCACCGAAGTTGAGGTGATGGTCTCCGACATGGCCGGCATCGCACGCGGCAAAATCCTGCCAACGAAGAAATTCATCACCGGCCTCACAGAGCGCACGCTGCGCCTGCCGGAATCGATTTTCGGCCAGACCGTGACCGGCGATTTCATCGACAGCAACGCGCTCTCCGACACCGAACCCGACATCATCCTTGACCCTGATCCAGCAACCGTGCGCATCGTGCCCTGGTATAGCGAGCCGACCGCGCAGATCATTTGCGATGCCAATTATCGTGACGGCACGCATGTGCCTATCGCGCCGCGCAACGTCCTGAAAAAAGTTCTGGCACTATACGAGGCCAAGGGCTGGCAGCCCGTCGTCGCGCCCGAAATCGAATTTTTCCTCGCGGCGAAAAACATCGACCCCGACTATCCGCTGGAGCCGCCCATCGGCACCAATGGCCGTCGCGAAAATGCGCGCCAGTCTTACGGCATCGATGCGGTCAACGAGTTCGATCCGATCTTCGAGGACATGTATGATTTCTGCGAAGCGCAGGATCTCGACATCGACACGCTGATCCACGAATCCGGCGCCGCGCAGGTCGAGATCAATTTCGATCACGGCGATCCGCTCGAAATCGCCGATCAGGCGTTCCTCTTCAAGCGCACCATGCGTCAGGCCGCCCTGAAACACGGCATCTACGCGACCTTCATGGCCAAGCCTTATCAAGGCGAACCGGGCAGCGCCATGCACATTCACCAATCGCTGGTCGATGTGGATTCAGGCGACAACCTCTTCTCGACGAAGCAGGGCCGCGACACGAAACTCTTCCTCTCCTATATCGCCGGCCTGCAAAAATATTTGCCTGCCGCAATGGCGCTGATCGCGCCCAACGTCAATTCCTACCGCCGTATCGTCCGGGACCTCGCGGCCCCCATCAATACGCATTGGGGCCACGAGAACCGCACCGTGGGCTTGCGCATTCCCGAAGCCAAACGCGCCGCGCGCCGCGTTGAAAACCGCGTGCCGGGCGCTGACGCGAACCCCTATCTTGCCATCGCCGCTTCACTCGCCTGCGGCTATATCGGCATGACCAACGGCCTCGTCCCGACCAAGGAAATGAAGGGCAATGCCTACGAGTCGAAGCGCTACGCCCTGCCCCGCCACCTTCTCGACGCGCTCGACCATCTGCGGTCTTCCTCCGACCTCAAGGAAGTCCTCGGCCATGATTTCGTGACCGTTTACATGGACGTGAAATACACCGAGCACGAAGCCTATCAGCAGGTGATCTCCGCCTGGGAACGCGAGCACCTTCTGCTCAACGTTTGACGCCCCATCCTACCCGTCATCGCCCGACTTGATCGGGCGATCCATCTTTCCCGAGGCGAAGGAAAAAGATGGATGCCCCGGTCAGGCCGGGGCATGACGATGCGGGAGGCAGGTGTGAGACTCGCGCAACGTCACCCCTTGCTGTAGCCTGTCGCCATGCGCACCCATGACCTCCAGACCAGTCTGCTTCAGAAGCACGAGCTTCTGATCCTCTGCGCGCGCATCGGCTACAATCCATAACCGCGCCGGCGCGAGGCCATATGCCTCCGCGCAATTTCCGCCGCCTTCACTCTTTCGGAAAACGGAGCGAACCCATGTCCCAGAGCGACAATTCGACAATCGCAAAATCCAATCAGACCAAACGCTGGCAGGAGATGGACGCCGCCCATCACCTCCACCCCTTCACCACCCATCACGAACTGGCCAAGCATGGCGCGCGCGTCATCACCAGGGCGAAGGGCGTTTACATCTGGGACTCCGAAGGCAACCGCCTGATCGACGGCATGGCGGGCCTCTGGTGTGTGCAGGTCGGCTATGGCCGCGAGGAATTGGCGGAAGCTGGATACAAGGCGCTGAAGGAACTGCCCTTCTACAACAGCTTCTTCCAGACGACTCATCCCTACGCCGCCGAGCTTTCGCAGAAGCTTTCCGAAGTGACGCCGAAAGGTATCGACCGTTTCTTCTTCGCAAACTCAGGTTCGGAAGGCAACGACAGTGCGGTCAAGATCATCCGCTACTACTGGAACCTGAAGAAGCAGCCGAAGAAAAAAATCATCATCTCCCGCAACAAGGGCTATCACGGCGTAACGCTCGCTTCGGCCTCGCTGTCGGGAATTTCGGCAATGCACCCGCAAGCGGATTTGCCGCTGCCGGGCTTCGTCCATATCGCCTGTCCCTATTGGTATGGAGACGGCGGCGACATGACGCCGGAAGATTTTGGCCTGAAGACAGCGCGCGCGCTTGAAGAAAAGATCCTCGAACTCGGCGCTGAGAATATTGCGGCCTTCGTTGCGGAGCCCGTGCAGGGCGCGGGCGGCCTCATCATTCCGCCCTCGACCTATTGGGCCGAGATCAATCGCATCTGCAAGAAATACGACGTGCTGCTCCATATCGACGAAGTCATCTGCGGCTTCGGGCGCACGGGAAAATGGTTCGGCTCCGACACCTACGGCATCGAGCCGGACATGATCAACATGGCCAAGGGCCTCTCATCGGGCTACCAGCCGATTGCCGCTGTCGGCCTTGGCACGCGCATCGGCGATGTGCTTTTCAATTCCGACGAGGAATGGTCGCACGGCTTCACCTATTCGGGCCATCCTGTCGCCTGCGCCGTGGCGCTCGCCAATCTTGAGGTGATGCAGAAAGAGCATCTCGTCGAAAAGGCGGGCGGCGCAACCGGCGCCTACTTCCAGAAAAAACTCGCCGAGCTATCAGATCATCCCCTCGTCGGCGAAACGCGCAGCGTCGGCATGCTGGGCGCCATCGAGCTCGTGAAGGACAAGAAGACGCGCGAGCGTTTCGATCCGGCGCTGGAAGTCGGCTATCGCTGCCGCCTCCATTGCTTTGCCAATGGCCTCGTCATGCGCGCCATCGGCGACACCATGGTCCTGAGCCCGCCTCTCGTGATCTCCGAAAGCGAGATCGACGAGCTTTTCGGCCTCGCCCGCCGCTGCATCGATTTGATCGCCAGGGACCTCGGCAAACAGTGAAGCCGCCTTCATTTCGCGGCTCGTCTGCCCATAAATGAGCATGCGACAATCTGGCTCACACAGGTGATTTTTTCACTCGCCTCGCAAGCCATTGGCAAACAAGGCGATTTTACCCTGTGTTTGCGAACTGGAATTCATCGAAAGATGATGATTTCTCGCCATTGAACCCGCGCGGCTCTGAACCTATCTAGCTGTCATGTGGGCAGAGCGCGTACAGCCCGCCGGACGACCTGCCCCCCGCTCGTCCAGCAGGTGCTCTAGCCCCGAGGCGCTGGAAATTCCCCTCCTGGCGCCAAGCGCAGAAGACGCGCGGTTGCGCCCCGTCTCCCCCCGGCGGGGCGCAATTTTTTGTGCGCATGTCGGGCATCCCAAGCGCCACGCGTGTATAAGCGTCCCATGCATGACGAAGATGACGACGAACCCGATCACATCACTCTGAGCGACGACGACCTCGACGCGCTGGAAGAGGAAATCCCGCTTCTGCGCGGCGTGCGCGCCTTTGCCGAGGAAGCGGCCCTCGTGCCGTGGTTCGGCAATGTCGGCCGCCCGCTCGACCGCGAGATTCGCGCCCTGTCGCGCTCCTATCTCGACGGCCTCGGCTTTCCCGATGTCGATGTCGCCCGCGTCACCGAATGGGCCGATGCGCTCGACGCTGCAAGCGGCCTCGATTTCGATACCGCGCAATGGGAGGCCGAAGAGTCGCTGCGCGCGGGCCTCGCTTCCGAAGCGCTCGACCGTCTTTCCGAACATGGGCTGACCATCGCGCTGACGCATGTTTCGGCCATTCTGGGCGAGCGCGTCGGTGCCGCCGTGCGCGACGCGGCCGCCTTCGCCGAGATCGAGGACGACGCATTGTTGAATGCCGCCGCGGGCGCCGCGATCCAGGCCGCCCATGGCGCAACGCTCGCGCTCATCACCGAGGCGGAAGCCGACCATCCTTTCCACCGCAAGTTTGCGCTCTTTGCGCGCGGCCGCTGGCCGATCGGCATTGCGGGCCTTACCTTCAACCTCTTCTGACATTCGAGCGACGGACAAAGAAGCACCATGCCCAAAGAGACGATCAAGATCGCGACCTGGAACATCAATTCCGTCCGTTTACGGATGGGTCTGGTCGAGAAACTCCTGACCGCCGAAAGCCCGGACGTGCTTTGCCTTCAGGAAATCAAATGCGTCAACGACGCCTTTCCCCTGAAGGACTTCCACAAGGCGGGCTATGAGCATGTCGCGATCAATGGCCAGAAGGGCTATCACGGCGTCGCCATCGCAAGCCGCATTCCCTTCAAGAAGGTCGACATGCGCGGCTTCTGCGAAAAGGGCGATGCGCGTCACGTCTCCGTCGATCTCGACGTAAAGGGCGGAATGACGGTCCATAATTTCTATGTGCCCGCGGGTGGCGACGAGCCTGACCCGGTCCTGAACGAAAAATTCGCCCACAAGCTCGCCTTCCTTCGCGAGATGACGCAATGGTACGGCGACCACAAGAAGAAGAACGACGCACGCATGGTGCTGGTCGGCGATCTGAACATCGCGCCGCTCGAGCACGACGTCTGGTCGCACAAGCAGCTTCTGAAAATCGTCAGCCACACGCCGATCGAAGTCGATCTGATGAACGAGCTGATCGCCTCGCATGACTGGGTCGACGTGATGCGCCGCTTCGTACCGCCGAGCGAAAAGCTTTATTCGTGGTGGAGCTATCGCGCCAAGGATTGGGAGGCCGCCGACAGGGGCCGTCGCCTCGACCATATCTGGGTGACGCCCGCGCTGAAGGATGCGCCGACGGCGATGAAGGTTCTCAAAGAAGCGAGGGGATGGGAGCGGGCGTCCGACCACGTTCCCGTGATCGCGTCTCTGGCGCTTTAAGCCGGGGGGCGGCTTAGGGGACAGCGCCTTGAGATACACCCGCTCCTTTGGGGCTTCCTCCAAGATCGCGTCTGCGGTTCGGACCTGCCGTCCACAGCTTCTCAATATTAGGGTAGCCACCCAACTCTAGGGTATTGACCCTAGAACGGCAAGAGCCCAATATCACCGGCAAAACTCCCGTTTACGCGGGGTAAACTTGGCGTGCACACCAGCCAGAGCCAAAGCAGAGAGAGCAAAAGCCCTAATGGCGTCCAAGACCAAGGACCGCATTCTCGTCGCCAGCCTCCGTCTCTTTAACGAGAACGGCTACGACACCGTGACGACCGCGCGCATCTCCGAAGAGGTCGGCATCTCGGAGGGCAACCTCTGGTATCATTTCCGTACCAAGAAGGATTTGGTGAAGGCGCATCAATACGCGCTGATCCGCGACATCGACTCGCGGCTCGCCATCAAGTCGACGCCCGAAACCGTTCTCGACGCCTACGCGCTTTTCAATCGGAAGGTTTTCGAGGAAGTCTGGCAATACCAGTTCCTCTATCGCGACCAGGCGGAATTCGGCCGCACCTCACCCGAGCTGGAAGGCAAGGTGCATCGCGTCTATGAACACACCACCGCGATGCTGCAGAAAATGTTCCGCCACATGATCGAGGCGAAACATCTCTCCATGCCCGATGACGATCTTGCGCCGCTTGCCGACAACGTCTGGATGGTCATTCGCTATTGGCCGAGCTTCCTGCGCGAGACGCGCCACGTCGTGAAGCTCGACCGCATGACGCTGAACGCCGGCATCCGCCATCACTTCGCGCTGTTCGAAACGCATCTGACAACGAATGCGCGCAGCTATTTCGCCGCGCATGCCTACGCCTAGCGCGCGGCTTCGGTTTCGACCGTATCGGTCTTTTCCTTGCGCTTCAGCGTCACGAAGGTTGCCGTCGAACTGGCGGTCGCCAGCAATGCGCCCTCGGCATCGAGAAGTTCGCCCTCGATAAATCCGACCGACTTGCCCCGCTTGATGACGCGGCCACGCGCCGTGATGCGTCCGGGCCGCGCCGGCGCCAGCATCGACACTTTCAATTCCAGTGTCGGGCTGATCTGGCCCCACTCAAGATCGAGACCGACGGCAAGGCTCATCACATCGTCGAGCATCGCCGCAACCATGCCGCCCTGAATGCCGCCCCACATGTTGCAAAGCTCCGGCCCCGCATTGAAGGCAACTTCAACGGTCCGCGCTTCGGCATCGGCCGAGATGATTTCAAGACCGAGATAGCGGCTCGCAGGCGCCATCCGCTTGAAGACGGCCTGAATATTCGGCGGCCAGTTTGTCGTCGCACTATCCGTCACGCTCATTACTCGCTCTCGTTTTTCTGCCGCCCGAGCCTGCCCGCCAGATCGGCCATCTCGCCGCTCGTCGTCGCAAGCCTCGCGCTCAGCGCCCGGGCAACCGCGCCCGCCATTTCCGGAAACTCCTCCATCAACCGCTGAAACAGATAGCGGCTGATGACAAGCGCCTCGACCCGGCTCGACGCCCGAACCGTGGACCGCCGGACCCCCTGATGGAAGAGGGCGGTTTCGCCGATGAGGTCGCCCTTGTCAACTCTGAGCGCCCGCGCCTCCCCTGCCCGCCCCGCTACCGCCGGGTCCGCCTGCATGACGCATTGCCCCTCAAGGATCAGATAGGCGTCGAAAGCCTCCTCACCTGCCTCGAAGAGCGTATCGCCCGCCGCGACGTCGAGCCGCTCCCCGGTAAAGGCGAGCACCTCCAGACGTGCAGGCGCAAGCTCCGCAAAGAGGTCGTGGCGCTGCAAAAGCGAGATGATGGACTTCAGGCTCATGGGCAAATCATAGCGAAGCTGCATCCCCCGCGCCATTGCCCCGCGCCAGCCCAACCGCTAAGAAAAGCGGGACCAAAGGGAGTTTGCCTATGCCGACGATTGTCTGGGATCACCCCGCCCCCTTCATCCATGAAGTCGCCGTGGAGGCAAACCACATTGACGATTTTCAGCACACGAACAATGTCGTCTATCTGACCTGGATGGCGAAAACCGCCTGGGAACATTCAAAGGTGCTCGGCCTCGACTTTGCCGCCTATGCGCGCCTCAATCGCGGCATGGTGGTGCGCCGCCACGAGCTTGAATATTTCGCCGCCTCGCATGAGGGAGACCGCGTGCTCTGCGCCACATGGATCACTGGCAATGACGCGCGTCTGCGTTTGCGCCGCCGCTTCCAGATGGTCAACGCAAACACAGGCGTCACCCTGCTCAGAGGCTTGACCGATTTCGTCTGCATCAATATCGAATCCGGCAAGGCAACGCGCATGCCCGCCGAATTCATCGACACCTACAAGCTCACCGCAGACGTTCCCGGCGACAACTGATCGTTACGATTGCAGCGCGGCGGCTTGCGCGGGATCGAGATATTCCTCAAGCCGCGAAATCCGTCCGTCCTTCACCAGCACGACAAGGCAGGCGGGCATCGAAAAAGGCGCACCGCTTTTCAGCTTGCCAGACAGAACATGTTGCTGAAGATAGCCGCCCGGAATGGTGACGCGGCGCAGAATATTATATTTGCGATCCGACAATACGCGCGACATCCAGCCGAGAACTTTCAGGTTTTCCGCGACCGTCTGGTCGACATTGTCGAAGTTGTGCCAGATGCGCGCATCTTCCGCATAGCAACCTTTCACCGCCTCGATATCGCCGCGCTCGATCGCGCTGACAAAACACTCCGCAAGCGCGATTACGCCGCTCTCCGTGTCCGACATGTCTCCCTCCCCTTATGGTACGAGCCGGTATCCTCCGGCTTCGGTAACAAGGATCTCCGCATTCGAGGGATCCTTTTCGATCTTTTGCCGCAAGCGATAAATATGCGTTTCCAGCGTATGCGTCGTCACGCCGGAATTGTAGCCCCACACTTCGGCAAGCAGGACTTCGCGATTGACGACCTTGGGCCCGGCACGAAAAAGGAACTTCAGAATATTCGTTTCCTTTTCCGTCAGACGCACTTTCTTCTCCTGCGCATCGACAAGAATTTTCGCACCGGGGCGGAACGTGTAAGGGCCGATGGCAAAGACCGCATCCTCGCTCTGCTCATGGCTGCGCAACTGGGCACGAATGCGCGCCAGCAAAACGCCGAAACGAAAAGGCTTGGTTACATAATCGTTTGCGCCTGCATCGAGCCCGAGGATCGTGTC
>NZ_JBASBH010000045.1:0-18570 GCF_049651025.1 Parvibaculum sp.
CTTCATATTTGGTGCGCCATTGAGACCCGTCCGGCTCCGTCACGGCGACATCGAGACGGCCGAAAAGAGCGGTCCTCTGCGTCGTCAAAACGCTCCAGCCACAAATGAGGAGAAGAACCAGAGGCACGAGCGCCGCCAGCGCCACAAAGCGTTTGTTGCCGATGAGTGGCTGATTGTCCAAATACGCGGCGAACATGCCTGCGGCGTAAACCGCCGCAACGCCAAGCGCGACATAGCCCGCGATCCGCGCCGGAGACAGATTGACCTCCGCAGGGAGCGAGGTCAGATCCACCTGAAAAGGCTTCAGCCCGGCCAGCAGGGTCGGGTCCGTCGCCGCAATCATGAAATTTTGCCAGCCCATAGCCGCAACCTGAACGTGATCGATCAGGCCGCGCGCGCGGTGCCGCCGATTGTGAGGCCATCGATGCGCAGCGTCGGTTGTCCGACGCCGACGGGCACGCCTTGTCCCGCCTTGCCGCAAACGCCGATGCCGGGATCGAGCTTCAGATCGCTGCCGATCATGCTGACACGCGTCAGCACGTCAGGCCCGTTGCCGATCAGCGTTGCGCCTTTCACAGGCGCGCCGATGACGCCGTTCTCGATCATATAGGCTTCGGTGCAGGTGAAGACGAACTTGCCGGACGTGATGTCCACCTGTCCGCCGCCGAAGGAAACGGCATAAAGCCCCTTCTTCACGGAGCGCAGAATGTCGGCAGGGTTCGCATCGCCCGCCAGCATGTAGGTGTTGGTCATGCGCGGCATGGGCTGATGCGCGTAGGATTCGCGCCGCCCGTTGCCGGTCGCCGCCATGCCCATCAGCCGCGAATTCAGCCGATCCTGCATATATCCCTTGAGAATGCCGTCCTCGATCAGCACGGTGCGCGATGTCGGCGTGCCTTCATCGTCCACGGTGAGCGAGCCGCGCCTGTTGGCGATGGTGCCGTCATCGACGACTGTGACGCCGGGTGCCGCGACGCGCGAGCCGAGCAGGCCGGAAAATGCCGACGTCTTCTTGCGGTTGAAATCGCCTTCAAGCCCGTGGCCTATGGCTTCATGTAGCAAGATGCCCGGCCAGCCCGGCCCGAGCACGACATCCATTTCGCCGGCGGGCGCTGGCACGCTGTCGAGATTGATGAGCGCCTGCCGCAAGGCCTCGTCCACCTGTCCCTGCCACTTTTCCGGATCGATATAGACGTCATAGCCCGTGCGTCCGCCCGTGCCCTGACTGCCTGTTTCCTGCCGGTCGCCGACGCCTGCAACGATCGACACATTGAGACGCACCAGCGGGCGCACGTCGCGCACGACATGGCCATCGGGCCGCAAGATCTCGACCGCCTGCCATTCGCCGACCAGCGAGGCCGAGACCTGACGCACACGCTCGTCTCTGGAGCGCGCATAGGCGTCGATATCGGAGAGAAGTTTCACCTTCTCTTCAAAACTTTGCGCCGCCAGCGGGTTCTGGTCGCCATAGAGATGAATGTTGGTTCGCTTCGGCCCGTCGGCCAATGTGCCCGTATGACCCTTCTTCACAGCCTGAACGGCAGCGCCCGCGCGCTTGATCGCCTCTTCCGACAGTTCCGATGAATGCGCATAACCGGTTGATTCGCCCGCAACCGAACGCAACCCGAAGCCCTGCGTCGTGTCGAAGCTCGCCGTTTTCAATCGCCCGTCGTCAAAAGCGAGGGCTTCCGATTGGCGATATTCGAGGAACAGCTCCCCGTCATCGGCGCCATGCAGCGCATCCTGAACGAGGCCTTCGACGCGGCCGCGGTCAAGACCGGTCTGGGAAAAGAAGAGATCGTCGGGAGCGTCGGTCATGTGTGTTCCTTGGCCGCCATTGCGAACGCGGCGAGGCACTCGGGGCGGCGGCATAATCAGCGAAGTCTGGATTGCCACGGCTCTTCGGGACCCGCAATGGCAATAAACGGTCAGACTGACTTATGACTGCCCCAGCCACTCTTCAACGGGCACGAGCCGGTGGGGCAGGGCGGAAAGATCGCAGCGCACAACCTGCGGCGCGCAGCTATAGAGCGGATATTGCACGACCCGAAGCAGCCGCAGATCGACAAGAAAAACGCCGTTTATGCGGCCAAACCAGTCGTCCCACTGCTGAAAACGCCATGATTCCCAGCCTTGCGGCGGCGGCGCAACCACATCGTCGACCGCATCCGGGTGGCAGGCGCAGAAGCCGACGACCGAACGCCCCGGATTGCGTGGCGAGAGAAAGGGCGCCGCCTCGCTGATGAGCTCAGGCGCCGCGCCCCCGTTTTTGGCGAGCAGCAGCCCGGCTGAAATCTGCCGACCGTAGTGGAAATGAATCAGGGCCTCGTCGCGCATTACGCCCCCGTTTTTGATAGTGAATCTTACTCTATGCCTTTTTCCACAGAGGGGAAGGCACAAGCGTCCGGGAATGCGGAACTATTGTGGCAAAACGTCGCAAAACCGCCGTGAGCTTGTGGCGAGCCGCGCAGGCGCGTCTATACTCCGGATCGCGAGTCGGAACGCACCGGCGAAGCGTAGAAATTCCGCTGCCATCGAGAGTCTTGCGGCGGGCAACAGTTTGTGTTTTCTGACGCCGAGAGTTGAGTGTCGACACGCTTCAGGCGTATACGCCTGCGTATGGAAGGGCCGAGCGGCTTTTTCGGGGCGAATTGAAGACACTTTTAGGCAGGACGCACTTTGCGGAAGCAGTGGGAGCTGGGAACTAGCATGCGGTTTCTGAACGGTATCGGGCGCTTGGTCGGACTTGGGGCTTTCGCGCTCGCGGCTGGGCTACTACTCAACGCCACAGCGGCATTCGCGACCGGCATGTCGACGCCGGGGCAGATGGGCTTCCAGGAAGCCGTAACGCCGGTCATGGAAGACATTGAGAGCTTCCATCACTTCTTGCTCATCATCGTCACGTCGATCGTCGTGCTGGTGTCTGTGCTTCTGCTTTACGTGATCGTTCGCTTCAACCGGAAGTCGAACCCGGTCCCGTCCAAGACCTCGCACAACACGCTGGTCGAAGTCGTGTGGACCGTTCTCCCGGTTCTGATCCTCGTGGTCATCGCGATCCCCTCGTTCCGGCTTCTCTACAAGCAACTGGTCATTCCCCAGGCGGAGATGACGATCAAGGCGACGGGCAACCAGTGGTATTGGGGTTACGAATATCCTGACAATGGCGACCTCTCCTTCGACGCCAACATGGTTCCCACAGACGAACTGAATGGCCGTCCCCGTCTTCTCGCCACCGACAATGCTGTCGTCGTTCCGATCGATACGACGGTGCGCGTGATCGTGACCGCCGGCGACGTCATCCACGCCTGGGCCGTGCCTGCCTTCGGCGTCAAGATCGACGCGGTGCCGGGACGCCTGAACGAAACCTGGTTCCGGGCGACCAAGGAAGGCATCTATTACGGCCAGTGCTCCGAGCTTTGCGGCCAGGGACATGCCTTCATGCCGATTGAGGTTCATGTGGTGTCGAAAGAAGATTTCGCCGCATGGGTTGAAAAGACCAAGACTGCTTCGCGTGCGACGCCTGACGATCACGTCAAGCTTGCGCAGTCGCATACGGGCACCGTGCGCTAAGCGCATTCGAATAGAGCAACACGTTCTAGAGTTTGAAGAGCGAAGGATTTAGAGCAATGGCAGGGCAAGCGGCGGCGCATACGGAGCACCACGAGGACCACCCCACCGGATGGCGGCGTTACGTCTACTCCACCAACCATAAAGACATCGGCACGATGTACCTGATCTACGCGATTATCGCGGGGATCGTGGGCGGTGCCTTGTCGGTTGCGATCCGCATGGAATTGCAAAATCCGGGCGACCAGATTTTCGGCGGCGATCACGACCTCTACAACGTGTTCGTGAGCGGCCACGCTCTCATCATGATCTTCTTCATGGTCATGCCCGCCATGATCGGCGGCTTCGGCAACTGGTTCGTGCCGCTGATGATCGGCGCGCCGGACATGGCCTTCCCGCGCATGAACAATATTTCGTTCTGGCTTCTGCCGCCCGCGATCGGCCTGTTGATCATTTCCTTCTTCGTCCCCGGCGCTCCCGGCGGCCACGGTCCTTCCGGCGGCTGGACGATCTATCCGCCGCTTTCGACGACCGGCTCGCCCGGACCGGCGATGGATTACGCGATCCTCTCGATCCATCTGGCCGGCGCATCGTCGATCCTCGGTGCCATCAACTTCATCACCACGATCTTCAACATGCGCGCGCCCGGCATGACGCTGCACAAGATGCCGCTCTTTGTCTGGTCGATCCTGGTGACTGTGTTCCTGCTGCTCATCTCGCTCCCGGTTCTTGCCGGCGCGATCACGATGCTGCTCACGGACCGCAATTTCGGCACGACCTTCTTCAAGCCTGAAGGCGGCGGCGACCCGATCCTCTATCAGCATCTGTTCTGGTTCTTCGGCCACCCGGAAGTTTACATTCTCATTCTTCCCGGCTTCGGCATGGTCAGCCAGATCATCTCGACCTTCTCGCGCAAGCCCGTCTTCGGCTATCTGGGCATGGCTTACGCGATGGTGGCCATTGGCGTCGTCGGCTTCGTCGTCTGGGCTCACCACATGTATACGGTCGGCCTCTCGGTCAACACGCAGGCCTACTTCGTCGCTGCGACGATGGTCATCGCCGTGCCGACTGGCGTGAAGGTCTTCTCCTGGATTGCAACGATGTGGGGCGGTTCGATCGAATTCCGCACGCCGATGTACTGGGCGATCGGCTTCATCTTTCTCTTCACCATCGGTGGTGTCACCGGCGTTGTGCTGGCGAATGCCGGTCTCGATCGCTCGCTGCATGACACCTATTACGTGGTGGCGCATTTCCACTACGTGCTCTCGCTGGGTGCCGTCTTCGCGATCTTCGCGGGCTGGTACTACTGGTTCCCGAAGATGTTCGGCTACATGTACAGCGAGTTTGTCGGCAAGCTGCACTTCTGGATCACGTTCATCGGCGTCAACCTGGTGTTCTTCCCGCAGCATTTCCTCGGCCTCGCAGGCATGCCGCGCCGCTATGCGGACTACCCGGACGCCTATCACCTCTGGAACGAAGTCTCGTCCTACGGCTCCTATCTTTCGGCGCTTGGCGTTCTGGTCTTCCTGTTCGGTGTCGTCCAGGCCTTCGTGCGCAAGGAAAAGGCTGCTGACAATCCGTGGGGCGAAGGCGCAACGACCCTCGAATGGACACTTTCTTCCCCGCCGCCGTTCCACCAGTTCAGCGAACTGCCGCGGATAAAGTAAGTAGAGAGAGCCAAGGCTTATGTCTAAAAGCTCGACAACGACGAGCCATACGCTCGGGGCGCGGCCCATGCCACAGATTGGCATGGCCGCCCCCGGCGACTATTTCGAGCTGTTGAAGCCGCGCGTCATGTCGCTCGTGATATTCACCGGCTTCGTAGGGCTCGTGGTTGCACCTGGCACGATCAATCCAGTGATCGCCTTCACGGCGCTTCTCTGCATTGCGATCGGCGCCGGTGCGTCGGGCGCTCTCAACATGTGGTACGACGCCGACATCGACGCAAAGATGGCACGTACCGCGAAACGTCCCGTTCCGGCAGGCCGGGTAACGCCGGGCGAGTCGTTCGGTTTCGGCATGACGCTCTCGATCGGCTCCGTGCTGACGATGGGCCTTGCGGTCAATTGGGTGGCGGCCGGTCTGCTCGCCTTCACGATCTTCTTCTATGCCTTCATCTATACGATCTGGCTGAAGCGCCGCACGCCGCAGAACATCGTCATCGGTGGAGCGGCTGGCGCATTCCCGCCCATGATCGGCTGGGCGGCTGTGACGGGATCGGTGTCGATCGAGTCGATCACGCTCTTCCTCATCATCTTCATGTGGACGCCGCCGCATTTCTGGGCGCTGGCGCTTTTCACCTCTGAAGATTACGAAAATGCCGGTGTGCCCATGCTCCCCGTGGTTGCGGGCGAGCCGGAAACGCGCCGCCAGATCATGCTTTATTCGGTGCTGCTTGTGCCGATCACGCTGCTGCCGGGGATAATCGGCATGGCGGGCTGGATCTATACGGGCGTCACTGCGGTACTCGGCGCTGCTTTCCTTGTCTTTGCTTTCCGCGTCTGGCGCGATCGTTCGGACAATCACAAGAAGGCCAAGCAGCTTTTCGCCTATTCGATCCTCTATCTGTTTCTTCTGTTTAGTGTGCTCCTCGTCGAGCATGGGTTCGGGATCGTTTTCCCGCTGCATGTGTGAAGGCGCGGGCAATGACAGATAATGGCGATCACGAGCCGCCGCTCCGCTGGACGGATGAGCAGTTGAAGCGCCGTCGTCAGCGCAGCGTCGCGCTGGCCTGGGTACTGGTTGGACTGGTTATTTTGTTTTTCGTCGTCACGGTCGCCAAGCTTGGCGGCAATGTGGCCAAGCGGCCTGCCTTTGGGGCCGTGAACGTTATCGAGCATATTGGATAAGGAACTCGGCGCTATCGCTGCCGAAGGCTTAAGTGGAGAAGACGGGACATGGCTGACGCCCACGCCAAAAATCACGACTACCATCTCGTAGACCCCAGCCCATGGCCGGTTCTCGGGGGCATTGGTGGTTTCACGCTCGCCGTCGGCGCCGTGCAATATTTCCACGGCGCGTCGCTCTGGTACCTTCTGCCGGGTTTTGCCATCGTCATCTATACGATGATCGGCTGGTGGCGCGACGTTCTGCGCGAAGGCAATGCCGGCAACCATACGCCGGTGGTGCAGCTTCATCTGCGCTACGGTATGCTGCTGTTCATCGCGTCGGAAGTCATGTTCTTTGCGGCCTGGTTCTGGGCCTTCTTCGATGCGAGCCTTTTCCCCGGCGAAGCGATCCAAGCTGCCCGCACCACCTTCACGGGCGGTCACTGGCCGCCGCAGGGCGTCGAAGTGTTCGATCCCTGGCACATTCCGCTGCTGAACACGCTCGTGCTGCTGCTGTCCGGCACCACGGTGACCTGGGCCCATCACGCGCTCCAGCATGACGATCGCAAGGGTCTCGTGAACGGCCTCATCCTGACCGTCGTGCTCGGCCTGATCTTCACGGCGCTCCAGGCTTACGAATACATGCATGCGTCTTTCTCTTTCGCAGGCAACATCTACGGCTCGACCTTCTTCATGACGACCGGCTTCCACGGTTTCCATGTGATCGTCGGCACGATCTTCCTGGCTGTCTGCCTCGGCCGCGCTCTGGCTGGCGGGTTCACTGCCAAACAGCATTTCGGTTTCGAAGCCGCCGCCTGGTATTGGCACTTCGTTGACGTGGTGTGGCTGTTCCTCTTCGCCACCATCTACGTCTGGGCCTCGCATGGCGCCGTTCTTCATCACGGCTGATTGCGGCGCATGACGAATTGAAACGGGGGCGGGCCTGCATGAGCGGCCCGCCCCTTGTTTTTGGTCCGCTCGCTATTCTCATGGAGGCAGGAACATCCTGATGGAAGACCGCCTTTATCCTCCATTGTCGTCGGTCAAGGCCGGCCTCAAGGCGTGCTGCCCGCGTTGCGGCGAAGGCAAGCTCTTTGCCGGTTTCCTGACCGTGCCCCCGGCTTGCGCCGTTTGTGGTCTCGACTATGCCTTCGCCGATGCGGGCGACGGCCCCGCCGTTTTCATCATGATGATTGCAGGCTTTCTCGTTGTCGGCCTCGCGCTCTTCGTCGAAGTCACGTTCCAGCCGCCATACTGGGTGCATGCGGTCTTGTGGATTCCGCTGACGCTGTTTTTGACGATCGGCCTGCTGCGACCGCTGAAGGGCTGGCTGATTGCACAACAATACAAACACAAGGCCCGCGAGGGCAGGCTGGAACCCTAACCATGTTGACCCAAAACCGTTTCTTCCGCCCGCTGCTCTGGCCGACCGTTCTGACGCTCGTTTCGCTCGGTATTCTGATCGCTCTTGGAAGCTGGCAGATCGAGCGTCTGAACTGGAAGCTCGACCTCATCGCGATGATCGAGCATCGGATGGCGGAGCCTGCCGCTGATGTGCCGGCGGAAAGTGGATGGCCTGAACTCGATCTGAAGGCGCTCGAATATCACCACCTGCGCCTTGCCGGGTCATTCATCAATGACAAGGAACTGTACTACTTCACGCAGAACGATAAGGGCGAGGCCGGTTACGATATCGTGACGCCCTTGCAGCTCGAGAATGGCAGTGTGGTTCTCGTCGATCGCGGTTTCGTGCCTCTCGAAATGAAGGATCCGGCAACGCGCGTAGCGGGGCAGATCAATGGCCCGACAACGCTGACCGGCGTTGCCCGCGCGCCGCAAGCCCGCGGCATGTTCTCGGCGGTCGACGACGTTGCAAAGAACATCTGGTTCACCCGCGATCCGAAAGCCATGGCAGCGGCGCTGAAACTCGATCGCGTCGCGCCTTTCTACGTCGACGCCGATGCGACGCCCAATGCGGGCGGCTTTCCCATCGGCGGGCGCACGCAGGTCACGATCCGCAATGAACATCTGCAATATGCTTTGACCTGGTTCGGTCTCGCCGCCGTGCTCTTTGCCATCTATCTTTCCTATCACTGGTCGAATGGACGCATAGGACGACGAAAGACATGAGAGCCAAGGCATGACGGAACGCAATTCGACGGCAGCATATGGCGTCCTGAAAACCCGCTTCAAGCGCCTCGCCGCCTTGCAGGGCGCGCAAGCCGTGCTGCATTGGGACCGCGCGACAATGATGCCGGAAGGCGGCGCCCGCGCGCGTGCCGAGCAGCAGGCAACGCTGTCGCTCATCGCGCATGAGACGCTGACGGCACCGGAAGTCTCCGATCTTCTTGCAAGCGCCGACGAAACCGTCGCCGCGCTTGGCGAGTGGGACCGGGCAAATCTCTCCGAAATGCGCCGCGTTCACGCTCACGCAACAGCGACGCCCGCCGATCTCGTGACGCGTCTGTCGCATCAGAAATCCGAAACGGAAATGATCTGGCGCCGCGCCCGCGCCGCCAACGACTATGCGAGCCTGGCGCCCGCTCTCGACAGGCTTGTCGGTCTCGTCCGCGAGCAGGCGGGGGCAAAGGCCGATGCCTTTGGTCTCGATCCTTACGATGCGCTTCTCGACGGTTACGATCCCGGCCGCCGCGCCGCTGAAATCGACCGCCTGTTCGCCGAGCTGGAAGTGTCGCTCCCGGCTCTTCTGCAAGCGATCATGGAGAAACAGGCCGCAGCGCCAAAGCCTCATGCGCTCAGCGGCCCGTTCCCGATTGCGGTTCAGGAGAAGCTCGGTCGCGAGATCATGGGCGTTCTCGGCTTCGATTTCGCGCATGGCCGCCTCGATGTGAGCCACCATCCCTTCACCGGCGGCGTGCCGGACGATAGCCGCATTACCACGCGTTACGATGAAGCTGACTTCACCGAAAGCCTGATGGCGGTCATCCATGAGACTGGCCATTCACTTTATGAGCGCGGCCTTCCCGACGAATGGCGCATGCAGCCTGTCGGTCGCTCGCGCGGCATGACGATCCATGAAAGCCAGTCGCTGCTTTTCGAAATGCAGGCAGGTCGCTCGGCTTCGTTCATCTCTTTTCTCGCGCCGCGCCTGAAGCAGGCCTTCGGCAGCGATGGCGCTGCATGGTCGCCTGAAAATCTTCTGCGCCACTATCGGAAAGTCGGCCCGAGCTTCATCCGCGTTCAGGCCGATGAAGTGACTTATCCGCTGCATGTCATCCTGCGCTATCGCCTCGAGCGCGCGATGATCGCGGGCGAGTTGCGTGTCGCCGATCTTCCGGCAGCGTGGAACGAGGGGATGAAAAATCTGCTCGGCATCACGCCGCCGGACGATGCCAGCGGCTGCATGCAGGACATCCATTGGCCCTCCGGCTCCTTCGGCTATTTCCCGACCTATACGCTGGGCGCGCTTGCGGCCGCGCAGCTCTTTGCGGCGGCCAAAGCCGCTCGTCCGGGGCTTGAGGAAGCACTCGGGCGCGGTGATTTTTCGCCGCTTATTCAATGGGTTGGCGAGAAAGTGCACGGGCAGGGATCGCGTCTTACCCCCGACGAGATCCTCACTTCTGCGACAGCTTCGCCCCTTGGAACAGGGGCCTTCCTGCGCCATATAGAGGGTCGATACCTCCACAGCCAAGCCTGAGCCCTAGCATTTCTGCGGCTTCGCGAGGGCTGTTTGCCACCGGCTTCGCCCAAGGTTAGGTTACGCCCGTCCGGGGCTCGACGCGCGTTGTCGGCCGGTCATCCTGGAGATTATGGTGAAATACGTCAGCACAAGGGGACAATCCCCCGAGCTTGAATTCGAGGAAGTATTGCTTGCCGGCCTGGCGCGGGACGGGGGCCTCTACGTGCCCTCAGAATGGCCGCAGATGAGCGAGCGCAAGATCAGGGCAATGGCGGGCCTCTCCTATCAGGAGGTCGCCTTCCGCGTCATGCGCCCCTATATCGGGCCGACGATCCCGGATGCCGACCTCGCGGCCATGATCGAGGGCGCCTATGCGGGCTTTGGCCACAAGGCGGTGGCCCCGCTGGTCCAGATCGGCACCAATGACTGGCTGCTTGAGCTTTTCCACGGGCCGACGCTGGCCTTCAAGGACGTGGCGATGCAGATCCTCGCCCGGCTTTTCGACTATGTGCTCGAAAAGCGCGGTCGGCGCATAACGGTTGTGGGCGCGACGAGCGGGGATACGGGCTCTGCCGCCATCGAAGCCTTCAAGGGCCGCGAGACGACCGATATTTTCATTATGCACCCCAAGGGACGCGTCTCCGAGGTGCAGCGCCGCCAGATGACGACGGTGCTCGATGCCAACGTCCACAACATCGCCATCGAAGGCTCCTTCGACGATTGTCAGGCGCTGGTAAAGGCGATGTTCAACGACCACGCCTTCCGCGACGAGGTTTCGCTCGCTGGCGTCAATTCGATCAACTGGGGCCGCGTTATGGCCCAGATCGTCTATTACTTCACGAGCGCAGTGGCGCTTGGCAGCCCGTCGCGCCCGATTTCCTTTGCCGTGCCGACAGGCAATTTCGGCGACGTTTTTGCGGGTTTTGCCGCAAGCCGCATGGGCTTGCCGATTTCGAAGCTGCTCGTGGCGACGAATGTGAACGATATTCTGGCGCGTACGCTCAAGACCGGGCGCTATGAGGTGGGGCAGGTCGTGCAGACGATCAGCCCGAGCATGGACATTCAGGTCTCGTCGAATTTCGAGCGCCTTGTGCATGACGCTTATGGCCGCGATGGCGAAAGCGTTCGCCGCCTGATGCAGAGCCTCAGCCAGTCGGGTGCTTTCGAAATCGACCGCCTGCGCCTTGAATCGATGCGGATGATTTTTTCCGCCGCACGCGTCGACGAAGCCGAAACATCGGCAACCATCGCGCGGGTGCTGGCGGAGACCGGAGAGCTTGTCGACCCGCATACGGCGGTCGGTCTTGCGGCGGCGCATGCCGAACGCGGCGATCTTGGAACGCCGATGGTCACGCTTGCCACCGCCCATCCGGCCAAGTTCCCGGACGCGGTGAAAAAGGCGGCGGGCATTCATCCCGAATTGCCGCCTCGCATGGCCGATCTTTTCACACGTGAAGAACGTCTCGACGTTTTGCCGAACGATCTTCAGGCAGTCGAAACATTCATTCGGGAACGGGCCAGAGCACTGGCGGCATAAAGAGCGGTAACAGAACAGGTACTGAGTTGATTGAATACAGGAGAGTGCGATGACGGTTGAAGTGACGAGACTCGAAAACGGTCTGACCGTCGTAACCGACAACATGTCGCAACTCGAAACGATCTCGGTCGGCGTTTGGGTGAATACCGGCGCGCGCCATGAAAGCCCGCGCCAGCATGGCGTTTCGCATCTTCTCGAGCACATGGCCTTCAAGGGAACGAAGCGTCGTTCCGCCCGCGCCATTGCCGAGGAAATCGAAAATGTCGGTGGTCATCTGAATGCGCATACGGCGCATGAAGCGACCGCCTATTATGCGCGCGTTCTGAAAAACGATCTGCCGCTTGCCGTCGATCTGCTCGCCGACATTCTCCAGCACTCGGCATTCGATGCCGAAGAGCTTGAGCGCGAGCGCGGCGTCGTCATTCAGGAAATCGGCCAGTCGCTCGATACGCCCGACGATCTCGTATTCGACCATCTGCTCGAAGCCGCCTATCCGGGCCAGCCGATGGGTCGCACGATCCTTGGCACCGTCGATACGGTGAATGCCTTCGATCGCGATGCGCTGCAGGGTTACATGGACGAGCGCTATCACGCGCCGGGCATGGTGCTTGCGGCGGCCGGTGCCGTCGATCATCAGGCGCTCGTCGCGCTTGGCCGCGACCGTTTTTCCGCGCTGCCGAACCGTCGCAGCAATGGCGCCGAGCTTGCCGTTTTCCGTGGCGGAGAGCGCCGCGAGGAGCGTGACCTCGAACAGGCGCATGTGGCGCTTGCCTTCGAAGGCCCGGCCTATGGCGATCCCGATTATTACACCTCGCAGATTTTTGCCAGCGTGCTTGGCGGCGGCATGTCCTCGCGCCTGTTTCAGGAAGTGCGCGAGAAGCGTGGCCTTTGCTATTCGGTCTTCGCCTATTCCTGGTCCTTCGCCGATACCGGCATTCTCGGCGTTTACGCCGGAACCTCGCCCGACGATCTCGCCGAGCTGATGCCCGTTATTGCCGGTGAAATCACACGCCTCGGCGAAGATGCGACCGAAGAGGAAACCGCCCGTGCCCGCGCCCAGATGAAGGCCGGACTGCTGATGGGTCTTGAGTCTTCCTCATCGCGCGTCGAGCAGATTGCGCGGCAATATGCGGTGCATGGCCGCGTGCTGCCGATTGATGAGGTGATCTCCAAGGTCGATCAGGTCGATGCGGCGGCCGTTCGCCGCTTTGCGAGCCGCTTTCTCAGCAAGTCGTCGCCCGCGCCTGCGCTTGCCGCAGTCGGCCCGCTCAAAGGGGCTGGCGGTGGGCTTGAATCCTATGAGCGTCTCGCGGCAAGATTTGCCTGAAGAGGGAAGTTCGCGCCGCAGGTGAGCGCGCCCCTTCGGGAGCCGCAAAGCCATGGCCTTTCTGCGCTCGATTTCGAAGCCCGACACGTCGCCCCTCGTGATTGGCGACGGCGTCTGGCTTCGTGGGCCGCAAATTTCCGATCATGCGGAATGGGCGGCCTTGCGCGAGGTGAGCCGCGAGTTCCTGACGCCATGGGAGCCGACATGGTCTGCGGAAGAGCTGACCAAGGCATCCTTTCGCCGCCGCATTCGGCGCTACCAGCGCGAGACCCGCGAAGATCGCGCCTATCCCTTTTTCATATTCCGCGAAACCGACAATGCGCTGGTCGGCGGCTGCACCTTGTCGAACGTCAATCGCGGCGTGCAGCAATTCTGCACGCTTGGCTATTGGGCGGGCGCGCCCTTTGCCGGGCAGGGCTATGTGACGAAGGCGGTGCGTGCGCTCATCCCCTATGTATTCGAGGAATTGAAGCTGCATCGGCTGCAAGCGGCCTGCATGCCTGAAAACGAACGCTCAAAGGCCGTCTTGCGCCGCTGCGGATTCCGCGAAGAGGGATATGCGCGCGGACTCCTTCGCATCAATGGGGTCTGGCGCGATCACGTTCAGTTTGCGATCTTGCGGGACGATCCGCGCCTCTGATCGCGCCGGAAATCCACCATTCGCCGGAGTCCTGTTATGAGCGGCAAGCTGCCTCGCGCAATCGTCTTTGATGTCTTCGGCTCGGTGGTCGATTGGCGCACCAGCCTGATCGACGAGTTGACGGCGTTTGGCGCCGAGCGCCGCATCGAGGCGAACTGGGTAAAGCTCGTCGATGACTGGCGCGGCGAATACATTCCTTCATTGAAAAAAGTCTACAAGGGCGAGTTGCCCTGGATGACGCTTGACGATCTGCATCGCGCCTCGCTTGAAACGCTGGTGGCCGGGCAGGGCATCGAGGGCCTGACGGAAGCGGACCTCGCTTATATGACGCGCGGCTGGCACCGGCTGAAGCCCTGGCCTGATTCTGTCGCGGGTCTTCGCCGCCTGAAGCAGGGCTTCATCATTGCGCCGCTCTCCAACGGCAATGTTTCGCTGCTGGTCGATATGGCCAAGGGTGCCGATCTGCCCTGGGATCTGGTGCTCGGCTGCGATCTCTTCGGGCGTTACAAGCCCGCGCCAGAGACCTATCTGGGGGCCGCTCGCCTGCTTG
Organism: Parvibaculum sp.; assembly: GCF_049651025.1. GTDB lineage: Bacteria > Pseudomonadota > Alphaproteobacteria > Parvibaculales > Parvibaculaceae > Parvibaculum. The sequence continues at coordinate 14,090 of NZ_JBASBH010000045.1, forward strand.
GCCTTGAGCCCGGCGAAGTGATGATGGCGGCGGCGCACAATGGCGACCTCAAGGCCGCCAAGGCGCTGGGCCTGATGACGGCCTTCTTCGCCCGGCCCACGGAATATGGGCCGCGTCAGGAATATGATCTGGCGCCGACGGGGGACTGGAGCTACGTGGCCAGCGATATTGAAGACCTTGCCCGCCAGCTTGGCGTATAGCGCGGACTGGCCATATCGGCTCAAACAGTGATTATTGCTGACTTGATTACTTTGTCTTTGCGATTCTAGGTCACTATACGAGGTGCTCGGCCTCGCAGGGGACGGCTTGAAGGGGGATGGATGCGGCGGAAAGGCCAAACGATAATTCGCGCCTTGTTTCTGATGGGCGCGGTGTCGGCTTTTTTGCCGGCCTTCACATTGTCCGCTCGCGCGCTTGATGCCGTGGTGATGGACGATGATCGTGCCGTTGTCGATCTGACGCCCTTCACCGAGCGCTACCACGAGAAGGGCCAGAAGCTCACCATCGAAGCGCCCGATGCCGGCATCACGGATCAGGACACGGCCAACGCACCGAAGACCAGCGCCACGCCGCCAGCGCCCGCAAATGGCGAAGAGGAAAGCGAGGCCGAAGGCGACGGCTCCGTCACCCTGTCCGACGGCTCCATGGAAGCAAACGGCATCTGGCTCGCGACCGCGTTGCGCAATCGCTCACAAGCGCCTGTGACGCGCTATCTCATTGCGGATGAGCGCGGTTCGGGCTTTCTGAATTTCCTCTGGCCGGTGCCCCAGCCGGGCCTTGACCGCGCCTATGCGGCAGGCGCGGAAGACCCTGTGCCCGTGCCTGAAGATACGCGGCCGGGCTTTGCGGTTCTTTCCTTTTCCGTCGATCCCATGACGAGCGTCACGGTCGCGCTTCATTCAGAACAGCCTGCGCCTCAGTCGCTTTATATGTGGAAGCCTGCCTCCTGGCAGTCCTTCAACCGCCGCCTCGCGCTTGTCGAAGGAGGCATGCTCGGCGTCATCGCGGCGCTTGCGATCTATCTGACGGCGCTTGCCGTGCTGACGCGCGCGCCTGCCGCTCGCGCGACGGCCTTTCTTCTCGGTGCTGGCTTTTTCGTGGAGCTGGCAGAGTTCGGATATCTGAGCACGATCTTCGGCGCGTCTTCCTACTGGGACGCAGTGCTTCGAACCGGCGCGTTGACGCTCTTTGCCGCCTCCGTCTTTTCGCTTGAGCGATTTTTCCTCGATCTGGAACGCCATTTCGAGTGGTCGTCGAAAATCGCGCGCATCATGTCTCTGGCCGTCTTTGCAACAATTCCGCTCAGCCTGTTGAGCGCACCGGCGGGCGCGCTCTTTGTGCGGCTCTGCCTGATGGTCGCGCTCTTTACGGGCGTGCCGCTCGTCGTCATGGCGGCGCTGCGCGGCGTTCGTCCGGCGCAATTACTGATCCCCGGTTCGGCGCTCTTCGGTCTTGCGGGCCTCGTTGCCGTGTTTCACGCGGCAGGCTGGATTCCGGCGACCTTCGTCGGCACGCCGCTCACCGTCGGTCTCTTCACCATCGCGCTGGTGCTCTTTGCCTTTGCCGCCGCCTATCACGCGCAAGGCGGACGCCGCCGCACCGATGTCGGCAATATCCGCAGCGAGCAGCGCCACGCCTTCGCATTGTCGGGCGCGCGTCAGGGCGTTTGGGACTGGGATATTCTGGCCGATACGCTCTACGTCTCGCCCTCGGTGGAAGCTTTGCTCGGCCTCGACCCGGGCTCGCTTGGCGGAACCGAAGTCGCATGGCGCGAGCATATGCATCCCGCCGACCGCGAAACCTATCGCAACGCGCTCAACGCCTATATCGACCGCGGCAATGTTTCCTTTGCGCTCGAATTTCGCATGCGCCATTCGGACGGCGCCTTCCGCTCGATCGCGCTGAACGCAAGCTGCATCGCAGGCTCCGAAGGCTATGCCGCGCGCTGCATCGGCACGGTGAGCGACGTCACGGCGCGCAAACTTGCCGAGGAGCGTCTGTTTCACGACGCCGTGCATGACAGCCTGACCGGCTTGCCGAACCGCGCGCTTTTCATGGACCGCCTCGATCGCGCCATCAGGCGCACAGGCCCCGTCGATCGACCGCGCGCGGCGCTGTTATTGGTGGATCTCGACCGCTTCAAGACCGTGAATGACAGTCTGGGCCATTCAGGCGGTGATGCGCTGCTGATCGCCGTGGCGCGGCGTCTGGAATCGCTCGTCACGCAGGAAGACACGGTGGCGCGTATCGACGGCGACGAATTCGCGGTGCTGCTTGCAACGCGCACGCATCGCGAAGACGCGCTCGGCTTTGCCGAGGCCCTTGCGGAATTTCTGTCGCAGCCCATCGAGATCGGCGGGCAGGAAGTCTTCCCGACCGCTTCCGTCGGCGTTGCCATTTGCGAAGACGGCCATGAGCGGCCCGAGGAATTGCTGACCGAAGCCGAAATCGCAATGTATCGCGCCAAGCGCTCCGGCAAGGCGCGCATCGAGATTTTCGAGCCGGGCATGCGCGGCGAGGCCGACGATCATCTGAGCGTCGAAACCGATCTGCGTCATGCACTCGATCGCAAGCAGCTTGAAATGTACTACCAGCCCATCATGTCGCTGAGCGATGGCGGCGTGCGGGGATTTGAGGCGCTGGTGCGCTGGAACCATCCCGAGCGCGGGCTTCTGACGCCTGACGACTTCGTGCCCTATGCCGAAGAACTCGGCCTCATCACGGAAATCGGACGCTTCGCGCTTCGTGCGGCGAGCGAAGAACTGGCGACATGGCAAAAGCTCTTTCCCTTCGAGCGTGCGCTATTTGCCAGCGTCAATGTTTCAAGCCGCCAGCTTCTGCGTCACGATCTCATCGACGATGTGAAGCGCGTGCTTCATCGCATCGACATCGTGCCGGGCTCACTGAAACTCGAGGTGACGGAATCTCTCGTGATGGAGAATCCGGAATTTGCCGCCCAGGTTCTGACGCGCCTAAAAAGCCTCGGCGCGGGCCTCTCGCTTGACGATTTCGGTACCGGCTATTCAAGCCTGAGCTATCTGCAACGCTTCCCCTTCGACACGCTGAAGGTGGACCGCTCATTCGTGGCGGGCATGTCGGCGGATCGCGAAACGCCGCTCATCATCCGTTCCATGGTCACGCTCGCGCATGATCTCGGCATGGAGGTCGTGGCGGAAGGCACAGAAAGCGAAGGTCAGGCACAGGACCTTGCGGCAATGGGATGCGATTACGGGCAGGGATATTATTTCGGCCAGCCCATGCGCTCGACGGAAGCGCTCGACTTCATCGCCCGCCACTGGCGCCGCTAACTCCTATGCGTGTCCTGCCTCGCCGGAGAGAAGCGAGAGGTTGATGCCGAGCTTTGCCAGCGCGGAATTATACTTGGCATCGAGGTTCGTGCTGAAAAGCAACTCCGGATCGGGGTCGCAATGGAGCCAGCCATTCGCCTGTATCTCGGCCTCAAGCTGCCCCGGCGCCCATCCGGCATAGCCAAGCGCCAGCAATGCACGCTCAGGGCCATGGCCATGAGCGATGGCGCGGAGAATGTCGACGCTCGCCGTCAGCCCGACATCGTCGTCGACCGGAAGCGTTGAATCTTCCGAGAAATAATCATGCGTATGCAGAACAAATCCGCGCGCCGCTTCCACCGGGCCGCCGACCAGAACGGGGCAGGCGAGTATTTTTTTATGCAGCGCCGGACTTTCCTCCGGCACAGGAATGGAGAGTTGATCGAGAAGTTCAGGCAATGTGATGTTCGGCGCAGGCTTGTTGACGACAATGCCCATCGCGCCTTCAGGATTGTGCACACACAGATAAATCAGTGTGCGCGAAAAGCGCTCATCGCCCATTGACGGCATGGCGATCAACATCTTGCCTTCGAGGAACCCTTCCTCTTCCGGGCGGTAGCTCAGATCTCCCGACACATGACTCATGTCAAACTATCTGCCTCCGTGCACATGGCCCGAACATCTGGACCCATTACATTGTCGTGCCTTGCCGCACGCATGTCACGCTTTGTCTGAACCTCCTGTCGCGACGTCCGCCCCCACACCGGACGCGACGACCGGGTCGCCCGACGACACCGCGACCGCGACGGCGACCGCGAGCGCCGAGGAGGCTCCCGAGGGGCAGGTCGAGACGCCCGAGGAGTCGTTCCGCGCATGGCTGGCCGCGAGCCGCGCGCCGGACGTCGAGGTCGCGTGCGGCTACCTCGCACCGGAGCTCGTCGACCGGATGGTCGCCGAGATGACGGCACAGGGGTGGCCGGGCATCACGGACTGCGCGTCGATGACCACGACCACCGCCGGTCTCTACGCGGCCGTGGGCGACGTGCCGGAGGTCGAGGTCGGCGTCCGCGAGGAGCGCGCCGACGCGACGGTGCTGTCCGTCGTCTACGACGGCGGCGACTGCGGCACCGCCGTCATGGTGCCGCAGGGCACGCGGTGGGTCGTCACCGAGCAGTCCGAGGAGGAGTGCTGACC
>NZ_JBASBH010000046.1:0-34568 GCF_049651025.1 Parvibaculum sp.
CTCGGTGCCCTTGATCTTGAGGATCGAGGCTTCCGGCCCGGGGCCGCGGCCCTTGCTTTCAGCGGCAAGCGTACGCAGTTCGGTCACTTCGAGTGCCGAGAGATCAATCTCAAGCTCGGCAACCTTGCGCGCGAACTCGTCGGTTTTGATGAGCGGCTCGCCATCCATCAATTCGGCGGTCGCAATCGACTTCAGCTTTTCGATGGCCTTCTTCGAACGCGCAACGCCTGCAATGCCAGAACGCTCGTTGCCGAGCAGGAACTTCGCGTAGGTCCAGCCCTTGTTCTCTTCGCCGATCAGATTGTCGACGGGCACTTTCACATCTTCGAGGAAGACTTCGTTCACTTCATGCGCGCCATCCATCGTGATGATGGGGCGAACGGTGATGCCCGGCGTCTTCATGTCGATCAGCAGGAAGGAGATGCCTTCCTGCGGCTTCGACGTCGGATCGGTACGAACGAGGCAGAACATCCAATCGGCATATTGCGCCAGCGTCGTCCAGATCTTGTGGCCGTTGACGACATAATGGTCGCCGTCGCGCACGGCGCGCGTCTTGAGGCCCGCGAGATCGGAACCGGCGCCCGGCTCGGAATAGCCCTGGCACCACCAATCGTCGCCGGAAAGAATGCCGGGCAGGAAGCGCTTCTTCTGCTCTTCATTGCCGTAATTGAAGATCACCGGACCGACCATGGCGAGGCCGAAGGGCAAGAGCGGCTGCGTCTCGGCGCGCGCATTCTCTTCGTTCCAGATGTAGCGCTGCGTGATCGACCAGCCCGTGCCGCCATATTGCGTCGGCCAATGCGGCACGACCCAGCCCTTCTTGTGAAGGATGCGGTGCCATTTGAGGATGTCGTCCTTCGTCATCTCGCCGCGCGTGCGGCGCGACTTCAGGTCTTTGGGGTAGTTGTCGGCAATGAAAGTGCGAACTTCATCGCGGAATGCGAGATCTTCCGGGGAAAAGCTCATATCCATTGGGTGACCTCCAGATCGGCAAGGCGTGGCGCATCGGGCGCTGCGACGGTGCTGGAAAATGCAATGACGGACCGGCGCGAGGGATCGCCCAGCCACCTTATTTTGGCGGTGATATTAGCTAGGCGAGCGCTCGTTGCAAGGCCAACGGACGCAGAGGAATGAACGGCGCGCTGTGCACCCATGGACCGCCGGGCGATACTCAATGCGTACCGAGCTGCTCGCGGGTCGCCATGCCAGCATGAGTTGCAGCGGCGGCCTTGATGAGCCCGACTGCGAGAGCCGCGCCGGAACCGTCGTCAAGCCCTATCCCCAGATCGAGAAGCGGACGTTTTCCAAGCGCTGCCAGCAACCTGTCATGCGGCGCGGTGCCGGAGCGATGGGCGGCGAGGCAATGATCGAGCGCGGTCGGCTCGGCGCGATGTAGAACGGCGGCGGCGGCGCAGGCGACAAAACCGTCAAGCAAAACGGGGATACGCTGGAAGCGGGCGGCGATGATCGCGCCCGCTACGGCGGCCAGATCGCGGCCGCCGATGCGGCGAAGGATTTCGAGCGGGTCCTTGAGCGCATTTCCGTGAAATTCGAGCGCGAGTTCGATCGCCGCGATATGTGAGGGATCATCCGTCCAGTCGGAGGGCTTGCCGCCGAAGAGGGCGCAGGCGATGGCGGCCGCCACGAGCGAGTTACCCCCGCCTGCCGCGCCAACGCAGAGAAGGTCGGTGCCGCCTGCAATCGATTCCATCCCGAAGGCCATGGTGGCCGCGCAGGCCTGCTCGGTGAAGGCGGCGTCCACGCAGATGTCGGGCGTGGGGATATCCAGCGCCAGATCGAAAACTTTCAATCCTGCATCTTCAGCGAGCGCCAGCTGATTGACCCCTGCCCCGCCTGCGGCAAAAAGCTCGACCTGCTCGCGCGTCTCGGCGGCTTGCGGGCCGAGGGGCACGCGTTTGGCGACTGCGTGGTTTGCGGCAAAGATAGCGACCAATGGACGATTGACCGAAGGCCGCGAGATCGCCTGCCAACGTGCCAGAAACTGGACGATCTCTTCCAGACGGCCAAGACTGCCGACAGGCTTTGCCAGCGTTGCATTGCGGGCGCGCACCGTCTCGACCGCATCCTCGTCAGGCGCGGGGAGCGTATCGAGCAGATTGCGAATATCGTCGAAGGGCATGCCGGTGAGCGGGCGGGTCATTTAATTTCTCGGCGTTTGGAGGCTATTTCCTATACCCTGCCCTTCTCCTGGAGAGAACCGGAAAGACGCCTTGACCATCGCGCCGCCCATTTCTTCGCCCTGCATCGACATTTGCGAGCTGGACCCCAACGGTATTTGCACTGGATGCGCCCGCACGGTGCGCGAGGTCGCCTGCTGGGGCGCGCTGAGCGAGGCCGACCGGCGCGACATCATGAGCGAATTGCCCGCGCGCATCGAGGCACTGGGCGAAAAGGCCGCAGCGCCGGAAGAAGCGCTGGCGCTGATCGAGGCCGTTCTCAAGAGGCGAGCCTGAACGTGACAGCTTCCGCCGCCTCATCCGACGCGCGCAACGCTGACTTTCTCGGCCATCCCAAAGGCCTGACTTTTCTTTTCGGTACGGAGATGTGGGAGCGCTTTTCCTATTATGGAATGCGCGCGCTTCTCGTTCTCTACATGGTCAAATATCTGCTGCAGCCGGAAAATGCAGACAATGTGCTCGGCTATGGCGCGATCAAGGCAGCGTTTGAATTTCTGCTCGGGCCGCTTGGCGTGCAGCCGCTCGCCTCGACGATTTACGGCTTCTATACGGGGCTCGTCTATCTGACGCCGGTTTTCGGCGGACTCATTGCCGACCGCCTGCTCGGGCGGCGGCGCACCATCATCATCGGCGCGGTGCTGATGGCCATCGGTCACTTCATGATGGCGTTCGAGCATCTTTTCTTTTTCGCGCTGCTGATGCTCATTCTCGGCAATGGCGCATTCAAGCCGAATATTTCAAGTCAGGTCGGCATGCTTTACGCGCCGGGCGACCAGCGACGCGACCGGGCCTATTCGATTTTCTATGTCGGCATCAATCTCGGCGCATTTCTCGCGCCGTTCGTCTGCGGCACGCTGGGCGAAGAAAAAGGCTGGCATTACGGCTTCGGCGCCGCAGGCGTCGGCATGATCATTGCGCTCGGCGTCTATCTCTGGGGCACGCGCTCGCTGCCGATCGACAATGTGCCAAAGCGCGGCGCGGCACGGGTCCGGCGCGAAAAGCTGACGCGGGAGGACTGGCGCGCGATTGCGTCGCTGCTCGTCCTCTGCGTCTTCGTCACATTCTTCTGGGCGACCTATGAGCAGCAGGGGAACACGATCGCGCTCTGGGCGGATGGATATACGAACCGCTCAATCAATCTTCTCTTCTGGCAGGGCGAGATTCCGACGACTTGGTTTCAGGCCTTCAACCCTTTCATGATCTTCGCCTTCACGCCTTTCATCATCGCGCTCTGGACGTGGCAGGCAAAGCGCGGGCGCGAACCTTCGACCATCGTCAAGATGGCGCTGGGCTGCCTTGGCGTTGCGCTTGCCAATCTCATCATGGTCGGCGCGGCATGGGACGCGGAGAGCGGCGCGAAGGCCAGCGCCTTGTGGCTCGTCGCCTATTTCGCCATCGTGACGACGGGCGAACTCTATCTCTCGCCCATCGGGCTTTCGCTCGTATCCAAGATCGCGCCTGCCTCGATCCTGTCGATGCTGATGGGCGTGTGGCTGCTCACCAATTTCACCGGCAATCTGCTGGCGGGCTATCTCGGCAGTTTCTGGAGCAGCATGGCGAAGGCCGATTTCTTTCTGATGATCGCCGCGATTGCGGGCGCGGCTTCGGTGGCGATATGGATTTTCGACAGGGTGCTGACGCGGCGGCCCGCGACGTCAGCCGAAGCGAGCGCGTGAGATGGTTTCACCGGTCCCGTTTTATTTTCTGCGTCATGATGAGCGCTGAAGATGTGGAAAGATGGGTCCCGGGAACGAGTCCCGGGACGACGTCAATGGGTTTGGTGCAGGTCCTTGGTTCGCTCGCGAGTGCTTTGATGGCGTTGAGATAATCGAATGCATATCCGCACATTCAGTGTCGTCCCGGGACTCGTTCCCGGGACCCATGGACTTCACGGCAGCCAGTGAGTTATTTCGTCTACATCCTCGCGAGCCGCAGGAACGGCACGCTTTACATCGGCGTCACCAACAACATAGCGCGCCGCGTATGGGAACATCGCGAAGGGCATGGGTCGCAGTTTGCGAGGAAGTATGGTGTTCATCGGCTGGTTTATATGGAGCTATTTGACGATATCGAGCATGCCATCCCGCGCGAGAAGACGATGAAGGAATGGCCGCGTGCGTGGAAGGTCCGCACGATTGAAGCGGCCAATCCGGAGTGGAATGATTTATATGCGGTGCTGAACGGATAGGCCCGTGGGTCCCGGGAACAAGTCCCGGGACGACGATACCGGGCGGCGCAGGTGTGGCGCGGGAGAAAGTAAGGCCCCTCACCCAACCCTTTCCCCTGAGGGGAGAGGGCTTTTAGGCTTCAGAAAAGAGAACTGTATTCAATCGCGTTGCGCGTTTCGCGCTCGCGGATGGAGAAGCCGCGGTCGATGAGGGCTTTTTCGAGGGTGGGCATGTGTTCGGCGCCCCAGGGGATGATGATCGTATTATGCGTGGCCAGCGCCTTATCGAGTGAGGCAATGAGCTTGGCGTTGCGTTTGTCAATGATGTCAGCATAGACGGTGTTGACGTCTTTTTCCGTGTAGTGATCGTTCATCGCACCGATGCGGCGGAAGGCTTGCCAGATCGAGTCGCTTGAATAAATCTCGCCGATCTCGGTGAGGAAGCGGATGGTGACATCGGAAAATTCGGAGACGTCGATATCGGCATGCATGACGGCGTCTGCGACTTGCGGCGCGCTGTCCGACGTGGCGGATTTTTCCGCTTCGGCTTTCATCCATGCGGCCTGGATGCCGGATTGTTCTTCCAGACCCAGAACCTTTGCGACGCGGTTGTAGCTGAATTTTCCAGACAGGCGCCCTTCCCTGTCGGAGACGCCTTCGGCGAGGACCACCGCACCGGGCGGAAAGCTCGCGAAGAGGTCGCGGTAAAATTTCGCTTCGCCGATATGGATCATGCCGACGAGGCGCACGGTCTTGTCGCTCCTGGCAAATTCGGCCTGCATGACGTCGATGCCTTTTGCGGTGAAGTGGATATAGCCGCCAGTCTGTTTCTCGAGCGTCACCGTCAGAAGCAACGCGCCGATGACGGGGAGCAGAATTGCGAAAGCAACGGTCGTGACGCCAAGCGCGATCAATGTGCGTCGCAGAAGATGCGTTTTCGTCGGCAGGTCAGCAGCTTGTAAATATCGGCGGCCGGTCTGGCGCAGCACGCCCGAGACGGCGGCCACAAAAAGCGCGAGCTGCAATACAACCGTGAGAAAATTCATCAGCCGCGCTTCGGGCGCGAAAGTGAATGGCGGCGCGCCGATGCCCGCCCAGAGCGCGAAGATGACGAGCGGCAGGAAAATGCGCTTCGGCAGATGGGGTACGAAAATCAGCAAGAGGAGCATCAATGGCGAGGCGAGGAACACCACAATCGCGACGATGTTGCGAAGGTCGCCAAGGCTGGTAACACCGATGAGCGATCGCAGCATTTCATCGAGAGTGGAAATTGCCGCGTCGAGACCGAAGCTGAAGAGATAGAGATTGGCGAAGAACACGCTGGCCACAAGGAGCGGATTGCGGCGCGAAAAGGCGTCGGTGTTTGCATCGGTCAAGCGCTTGTCCTCTCGGATACGGAATCGCGTTGTTCAACGTAACGCAGGAAGCGGAAGATGGCTGCATGGATTGGAGGCTGACGCCCCCTCACCCAACCCTTTCCCCGGAGGGGAGAGGGCTTCAGGATGGAATGTGGAGATGCGCCCGCAATGCGGCCAGCGATGCGTCGGGGGCTGATGAGGCTGTGTCGATGACGATGTGATCGCGCGTCCAGGGGTGGTATTCGCGCGAGACGACATCGGCCCATGTCGGAAGTTGCCAGCCGGGAAGTTCTGTCGCGCGCGTTTCGATGCGGCGGCGATGTTCGGCCTCGTCGGAGCAGATGAATTCGACTTCGATGAAAGGCGCAGCCGCGCGGGCCGCGACATCGCGCCATGCGGCGCGCGTCAGCTCCAGCGGGTTCACGCTGTCGGCGACGACAATGCGGCCGAGGCGCAGATTGTCTTGCGCCAGCGCATAGGCGACGAGATAGCCAGCATCGTCCAGACGCGTGACGCCGAGGCTTGAGTTCAGGATGGCGTGTTCGATGGTGTCGATGCGCAAGTGAACGGCGGCAAGCTCGCTTGCAAGGGCGCGAGCGATGGTCGTTTTTCCGGTGCCGGGCAATCCGCCGAAGATGACGAGCATGCCCTGCCCTCCGCTCAGGCTTTTTTCAGGAATTCGGTTTTGAGGACGAGGCCCTTCACCTTTTCAGCATTGCATTCGATGAGGCCTGCATCGCCGGTGAGGCGAATGTTCTTCACGATGGTGCCGCGCTTCAGCGTGACGGAGGTGCCTTTTACCTTCAGGTCCTTGATGACCATGACGCTATCGCCGTCTGCGAGGATATTGCCGTTGCTGTCTTTTACGTCGGTCATTTGGGAGTCCAATCGGAAGAAAAGAAGGATGGCCCGATCAAGTCGAGCCATGACGGATGGGGAGGAGGTATCGTCAGCCTACGTCTTTTTCCGCGCGGGTATCGAGCGGGTCGCGCTTCAGGATACGACCTTCCAGCGCGCCGAGCCAGTCGAGGCCGGCGCGGAGGCGGACGACTTCGCCGATGACGATGATGGCGGGCGCCTTGAAGTTTGCGGCGGCGACATCGGCGGCGGCGGTGGCGAGCGTGGTTTCGAGGACCTGCTGGTCCTTCAGCGTCGCGTTGCGCACAAGCGCCACGGGCTCGTCGGCGCGGCGACCGTTCGAGATCAACAGCTCGGCAATCTTTTGGAGATGCGAGAGCGCCATGTAGAGAACGATGACGGGCGAGCCCTTGGCGATGGAGGGCCAGTCGAGATTTTCCGGCACGGCGCCGCCTGCCATATGGCCGGTGACGAAGGTGACGGCGTGATTTGTGTCGCGATGCGTGACGGGGATGCCTGCATAGCCGAGGCCGCCTATGCCCGCCGTGACACCCGGCACGATGCGGAAGGGAATGCCCGCATCGACCAGCGCCAGCGCCTCTTCGCCGCCGCGCCCGAAGACGAAGGGATCGCCGCCCTTGAGGCGCAGCACGCGCTTGCCCTTGCGGGCGAGTTCGACAAGACGGGCTGATATGTCGCGCTGCTTCGGGCTCGGCTTGCCGCCGCGCTTGCCGGAATATTCAAGCGTCGCATGCGGATTGGCGAACTGGAGCACGGTTTCGTCGACCAGCGCGTCGTAGACGACGACGTCGGCATGGGCGAGCGCATTGATTGCATGAAGCGTCAGCAAGCCCGGATCGCCGGGGCCAGCGCCGACAAGCCAGACCCAGCCCGGCTCGAAAGCGGGCAAGGCGAGACGGGAAGCGGCGGCTGTGCCTGCATCCTGTGTCCTGCTTGCCAGATTGACGATCTTGCCGTCGGTCATTTTACTGTCAACTTATGGTATTTATGGACCGAGCTTAGCTTAGCATGTAAATAGGGGCTCGTCTTTCAATTACCATGTCACTCCGGCCTTGTCGCTGCGCTCAGGTGCGGCGGATTCAGCAATTGTGGTTTCTGGATCCCGGCACAAGGCCGGGATGACAATCTATTTGCGACGTGAAGAAGTATTCAGATGTTGGTGACGGTTCTCACATAGGTTTTCCCCATGAGGCAGAACAACTGGACATGGGCGGCGCTGGCGCTGCTCGGGCTTGTCGCCCTTCTCTACTATCTCAACAGCCGCTTTCCGGGCGCGCTGGCCGATGAGAACGGGAAGATGCGCCTTGTCTATGGGGTTGGCTGGCTGCTGCTGATCGGGTCGAGCTTTGCTGTCGGCTGGCGGCACAATGCGGGGCTGGCGCTAAAGCAGATGCTGGCCTGGACCGCCATCGGCTTCATGCTGATCGTCATCTACAGCTACAAGGACGATCTGCTTGGCGTCGGGCATCAGCTTGGCGGGCGCGTCGCCTCGTCGCTGATGCCGACAAAGCCGGTGCAGGGCGCGCCGGGCGTCGTCTATCTCTCGCGCAATGCACGCAGCGGGCATTTTCATGTCGATGCGCTGGTCAACGGCACGGTGGTGAGCTTTCTCGTCGATACGGGCGCGAGCGATGTTGCGCTTTCGAGCGACGATGCGCGGCGGCTCGGCTTCGACGTCAACAAGCTCAACTACAACGTGCCCTATCAGACGGCCAATGGCGTGACCATGGCGGCACCGGTCACGCTGGACGAGATCAAGATGGGCGATATCGTCGTGCGCAATGTGCGGGCCTCGATCGGGCGCGGGAATATGAATATGTCGCTGCTCGGCATGAGCTTCCTCAATCAGATCGGCAGTATCGAGGTCAAAGGCGACCGGCTGGTGCTGCGGCAATAATTCGTGCAGACGTGGATGCACTTGCCACAAACTCCCCCTAATCAAACGGCAAAGACGCGCGCGGAACCGCTATAAGGTGTCTGCTGATTTGCTTTGCCCTGAGGAGACCCTTGATGCTTGCCAAGCCGCGCGCGGACCTGAAGCCCAATACGTATGAGTTCGAGACCTTGCCGCTGGTCGCGCCATCCGGCTTTCGCGAATATGACGCGCGCTGGCTTTATCCCGAGCAGATCAACCTTGTCGGCATTCAGGCGCTGGGGCTGGGGCTTGGTACGCTGATCCGCGAAATGGGCGTGAAGCCAGCGATTGCGGTCGGCCATGACTATCGGTCCTATTCAAGCTCGATCAAGCATTCGCTGATCATCGGATTGATGACGGCGGGTTGCGAGGTGCATGACATTGGTCTTGCGCTGTCGCCGGTCGCCTACTTCTCGCAATTCGCGCTCGACGTGCCTTGCGTCGCCATGGTGACGGCGAGCCATAATGAAAATGGCTGGACGGGCGTGAAGATGGGCGCGCAGAGGCCGCTGACATTCGGGCCGGATGAAATGTCGCGGCTGAAGGAGATCGTGCTTTCGGGCGCGTTCAAGGAAGCGAGCGGCGGCAAATATATTCATGTGGCGGATATGGCAGAGCGCTATATCGCCGATCTGACCGAACGCGCGCCGATCAAGCGCAAGCTTCGCGTGGTGGCGGCTTGCGGCAATGGCACGGCGGGGGCTTTTGCGCCGAAGGTTCTGGAAGGCATCGGCTGCGAGGTGATCCCACTCGACTGCACGCTCGACTATACGTTCCCGCGCTATAATCCGAACCCGGAAGATATGGCGATGCTCCATGCGCTCCGCGACAAGGTGCTGGCGGAAGGCGCGGATGTCGGCCTCGGTTTCGACGGCGACGGGGATCGCTGCGGCGTTGTGGACGATACGGGCGAGGAAATTTTCGCTGACAAGGTGGGCGTGATGCTCGCGCGGGATCTTTCGGCGCAGATTCCGAATGCGCAATTCGTGGTGGACGTGAAATCGACGGGGCTGTTCCTCACCGATCCGGTGCTGATCGCCAATGGCGCGAAGACGGATTACTGGAAGACCGGCCATTCATACATTAAACGCCGCGCGCATGAGCTGAACGCGCTGGTGGGCTTCGAGAAATCCGGCCACTACTTTTTCAACCCGCCGATCGGGCGCGGCTATGATGACGGGCTGGTGTCCGCCATTGCGATTTGCGACATGCTGGATCGCAATCCGACGAAGAAAATGTCGGACCTGCGCGAGGCCCTGCCCAAGACATGGGGCTCGCCCACCATGTCGCCCTTCTGCCCCGACGAAGTGAAATATGACGTTGTGGATCGTATGGTGAAGCTCTTCACCGACATGCAGGCCAAGGGCGAGACGCTGGTCGGGCAGAAGATCCGCGATCTGGTGACGGTCAACGGTATTCGTGTGACAGTGGAAGACGGGACCTGGGGACTGGTGCGCGCATCGTCGAACAAGCCGGGACTTGTGGTGGTGGTCGAGAGCCCAGCGTCGGAAGCGAATATGCGCAAGATGTTCGAGGAGATCGATACGCGGCTTTCGGCAAACCCGGAGGTCGGGGAATACGATCAGCGGATTTGAGGCGGGCTCGGGGGCCTCGTCCTTCGAGACGGCCGCTTGCGCGGCCTCCTCAGGATGAGGAGTGGTGGCGGAGAATAGCTAACCCAAAACAAACAACCTCATCCTGAGGAGCGTGACGAAGCCGCGCGTCTCGAAGGATGGCCAGATATTCTGATCAGACAGCAGCAAGTTCCACGTCACGCGGGACCAGCGCCATTGCGTCGCGGATAACCTCTGCGCCTGCATCCTTGCGCGGGGCGTTTTCCGAGATGTGGCGGCGGAAGGCGCGGGCGCCGGGGAGGCCCTGGAAGAGGCCGAGGATGTGGCGCGACATGGCGTGGAGATGCGTGCCGCGCGCGAGTTCGCGTTCGACGTAAGGCAGGAAACGCTCCAGCACTTCATGGCGCGAGGGCACGGGATGCGTGCCGCCATAGAAACGGCGGTCCACATCGGCGAGCACATAGGGCGTCTGATAGGCGGCGCGGCCGATCATGACGCCATCGACGTGGGCGAGATGCTCCGTCGCCTGATCGAGCGTGAGGACGCCGCCATTGACGATGATTTCCATGCCGGGCATCGCCACCTTCAGCGCATAGGCGCGGTCATATTCGAGCGGCGGCACGTCGCGGTTTTCTTTCGGGGAGAGGCCTTCGAGCCAGGCCTTGCGCGCATGAACGATCAGCGTCTTGCAGCCTTCGTTCCAAACGGCATTGGCCATGGCGGGCAAGGCGATTTCCGGGTCCTGCTCATCGACGCCGATGCGGCACTTCACGGTGACGGGAACGGAGACGGCCTTGCGCATCGCGGCGACGCATTCGGCGACGAGCTCAGGCTCGCGCATCAGACAGGCGCCGAAACGGCCGGACTGCACACGGTCTGACGGGCAACCGACATTGAGGTTCACTTCGTCATAGCCGAAATCTTCGGCGATGCGCGCGGCCTCGGCGAGAGCGGCAGGCTCGGAGCCGCCAAGCTGCACGGCAATCGGGTGCTCGGCAGCATCGAAGCCGAGCAAATGCTCGCGGTCGCCATGAATGACGGCGCCGGTCGTGACCATTTCCGTATAGAGCAAAGCGCGAGACGTGATGAGGCGCAGGAAAAACCGGTCGTGCCGGTCCGTCCAGTCCATCATGGGCGCAACGGAGATCGTTCGTTTCATCGTCATCGCTAAATCAGGCACAGCCGTTTCGCGCCTCCGCCAGAAGACGGAGGCGCGTATCGCAAATGCTTACTTCTTGCCCTTCGGCGAAGTTTCGCCCTTGGCGTCGGCGGCAAAGACAGAACCGGTCGTGCCGGCGGCGATTTTCGCCTTCTTGTCCTGCTTCGGCTTCTTCTTTTCCTTGTTACTTCTCATCTGACCTTTGGCCATGATGGATCTCCTTTTTTGGCGCAATTTGCGCTGCGAATCATCGGCCTACACTAGCCCCGAGCAGCAGGCCTCGCTGTGGATATTTTGGCGAATATACGGCTAATTACCGATAAACCTTGCGGTTTTGGCCTCGCGGCCTCATATATGGACCTTCTCAAGCAGCGATTACATCGCGATGCACGTGCCGACAGGTGCGGCACAGGAGTACCCCTTATGGGAAATCACAAGTTCAAAGTCGGTGAAATGGTCGAGTTTCACCCCGGCGGATCTTATCTCGCAAAAACGCGCGGCCAATACACTGTCGTACGCCTCCTTCCCTCGGAAGGCGCAGGTTACCAGTATCGCGTGAAAAACGTGACCGATGGCCACGAGCGGATCGTGCGCGAAGGCCAGATCGACTGATACCTTCGCGCTTCGAACCTTCAGCCCACCAACGAATATTCGTCCAGATCGAGCTGGCGCATCTGCCACCAGTATTTTGCCGTGAAGCTCGACCAGTTGTTGGTCACTTTGCCTTCGGCGTTCTTGTACCAGCTTGAGCAACCGGCGGCCCAGACCGTCTTCTGCATGTCCTGCTGAAGCTCGTCGTTAAACGCATCTTCCGCCGTCTTCCGCACATCCAGCCAGCGCAGCTTCGGGTTCTTCAGCGCGTCGATCGCCTGCATGATGTAGTTGATCTGGCACTCGATCATGAAGATGATCGAGTTGTGGCCGAGATTTGTGTTCGGGCCATAAAGCATGAAGAAATTCGGGAAGCCCGACACGGCGACGCCGCGATGCGCTTCCGCGCCCTTCGCCCATACATCGTTCAAATCGCGACCGCCAAGGCCGAGAACCTTCATCGGCGCAAGGAAGGTCGTCGTCTCGAAGCCCGTCGAAAAGATGATCGTGTCGGCGGGATGCGACTTGCCGTCATGCGTGACGACGGCGTCGGCGGTGACGCGCGCAATCGGGCTTGTGACGGTTTCGCAATTTGGCTTTGCAATGGCCGGATACCAGTCGTTCGAGATCAGCACGCGTTTGCAGCCTGCCGGATAGTCCGGCGTCAGCACGGCGCGGAGCTTCGGATCGGCGATATATTTTTCCAGCTCCGCGCGCCCTGCCTTCTCGAAAAGCTTGCTGAAGAAGCTGTCCTTGATGAAAGCCAGATAGTTGCGCTCCAGCGTGAGATAGATCATCCAGCGGTGCAGCTTGACGGTCCAGGGGAAGCGCTGGAACATAGACTGCTCTCTGTCCGTATAGGGACGGTCATCCTTGGGCACGACCCAGTTGGGCGAGCGCTGGAAGATGGTGAGCTTTTTCACCTTGTCGACAATCTCGGGCACGAACTGGATGGCGCTTGCGCCATTGCCGATGACGACGACGTTCTTGTCCTTGAGGTCGTAGTCGTGGTCCCAGCGCGCGGAGTGGAACTGCTTGCCGGCAAAGCTCTCAAGACCTTCGACCTTGGGATAGGCCGGGCGGTTGAGCTGGCCCAGCGCGGAGACGACGACATTGGCCGTGATCTCTTCGCCCGCCACGGTGCGAATGTGCCAGAGGCCCGTTGCCTCGTCGAAGCGCGCATCGGCGACTTCCGTGTTGAAACGAATGAACGGGCGCAGGCCGTACTTCTTCGTCACGTGAAGCTGGTAGTCGTGAATTTCAGGCTGCTTGGCGAATTTGCGCGACCAGTCGAGCTTGGGCTCGAAGGAGAAGGAATAGAGATGCGAGGGCACGTCGCAGCCGGAACCGGGATAGACGTTGTCGCGCCAGGTGCCGCCGACATCGCTGCCTTTTTCGAGCACGACGAAACTGTCGATGCCTGCGCGGCGAAGCTGGATCGCCATGCCGAGACCGCCCATTCCGGCGCCCAGAATTGCGATCTGGACGGTTCTCGGGGTCACAACAGGCCCTGATTGGCTCAACGCTAACGACACGTGTCTCATCTCCCTTGGCTATTCAGCCGAATTCGCTCCAGACGGGGCGCGTGGCTCTTTAGGGTGTATCCCCTAGATTTATTACACCAGAGTCGAGCAGGCAACAATGAGGGGCGCAAGCCGCCGACCGCATGGGACCGGATGGCTGCGCCCCTCATATATCCGCAGTTTATCTCGCTATTTTAAAAGCGATAGCCGACGCCGACGCCAACGATCCAGGGATCAAGATCAGCCTTGGCTGTCACAGCGCCGCCGTTTACGGAAACGTCTGTGCGAAGGAAAATTTTCTTTACGTCGAGATTGAGCGACCAGGGGCCTGAAAGCGCATAGTCGACACCGGCCTGCAAGGCGTAGCCGATATGGTTCTTGTAGTCGACGCTGTTGATGCCGCCGCCCGGTGCGTCCTCGTTATAGAAGAACGTGTAGTTGAGGCCCGCACCGACATAGGGGCTGAGGCGCTCCTTCGGCATGAAGTGATATTGCAGCGTGAGCGTAGGCGGAAGCAGACTCACCTTGCCGAGGTTCACGCCGCCCGGCGTCCAGGTCACCTTGTGGCGCGTGGTGGCAGCGATCAGTTCGAGCGCGAGATTGTCGGTCAGGAAGTAGCTGACATCGAGTTCGGGAACGAGGTCGTTCGAGACATCGACGCTGCCGCCTGCGGACACGCTGGCATGGTCGCGGGGGACTGCGTAGATGCCGCGTGCGCGCAGCAGGATGTCGCCTGCGGCCTTTGCCTTGAAGCCTGCGTCGTCAGCCGAAGCAGGCACGGTGGCAAGCGCCGTGGCGCCGAGCAGCGCGGCGATGGCCATGCTTGCGAGTCTGGTCTTCTTGTTGCTGTGCATTGTCGTTCTCCATTGGCGGCACCGTTTGTCGGTGCTCGATCGCATGTGCCAATGTCGCGTAATATCCACTTTTTTATTGCGGCTATTATGTCGCAGCGCCTGTGAAGCGTTGTCACATAAGGGAGATTACTTATGTGCGTCGAGGATGTGCTTGTAGGCGCGAACCTGCTGCACGAAGCGCAGCGCCTGCCCGCCTTTTGCCGGACCGAATTTCAGCTCGGCGGCATATTCGGGCTTGTTGATCAGTGACAAGGCGCGACGCAGATCCGTCCAGCGGTTTTTGTTGAGGCCGAGGCGTTCGGCCAGCGCGCGGGCATCGAGGAGATGCGCGTAGCCCATATTATAGGCCGTGAGGGCGAACCAGAGACGGTCCGGCTCCTCGACGCCTTCGGGGATGCGGCTGCGCAGGTCGGCGATGTAGCGCGCACCTGCAAAGATGCTGTCGACGGGGTCGAGGCGGTCCTGCACGCCGAGATGATCGGCTGTGTCTTCGGTGAGCATCATGATGCCGCGCACGCCCGTGTGGCTGCGGGCATCGTGCTTCCAATGCGACTCCTGATAGGCGACGGCGGCGATCAACTGCCAGGGCAGGCCCGTCTCGCGGGCGGCGTCGCGCATCGCTTTTTCGTAATCGGGGAGCGTGTCCGATGCGGCGGCCTGAAAACTGCGCACATCGACATAATCGAAGGGCGGGAGAAAGCCGAAGAAGCGGCGTCCGGTTTCGGCGAGCGCGCCGGACTTCTTCATGCCGGCAAGCCAGGTCTTTGCAAATTCCGCCACATCCTGCGAGCCGGGGGCGGCGAACCATGCGACGGTCTCGTTCGCGCTGAGCGGGAAGGCTTCGACGAGTTCAGGGTAATAGGGATTGTTGACCTGAAGCTCCAGCGTATTGCCTGCCGTGCAATCAAGCGCGCCGCTTGCCACGCGCTCGAAAAGTTTTTCGACGGGCTCTTGCGCGGAGGCGATGGCCAGACCCTCGGTCTTTGCGGCGAGCGCGATGGCGGCATCGCCACCGGCGGTTCCCTCGCTCACCGCCATGTTGAGGCCGATCAGGTCCTTCGGCGTTTTGGGCAGCGGAATGTCGCGGCGGCAGATGACGAGTTCGCGGACGGTCTGGTCGTTGGGGGCGAAGGCGAATTGCGCGCGGCGTGCATCGGTGGCGACGAGGCCCGCGGCGACGATGTGGCCTTTTCGTTTTGCCAGAGCGGCAAGAAGCTCGGGCTCTGTCTCATAGGTGCGATATTCGACTTCGACGCCAAGCGCCTTGCCGAGTTGCTGCGTCAGCAGATAATCGAAGCCGGTCTGCCCTTCCGTGCCGAGATAATAGGTTGTCGGCGCGAGGCGCGTGAGGACGACGAGGCGGCCTTCCGCCTTGATGGCCGCAAGCCCTTGCGACACGGGGCGCACATAGCTCATGTAGAAAGCGGCATAGCCGACGGCAAAGGCGAGCAGCGCGGCGATGACGAGATATGGCATGCGCCGATTGCGCCAAGGCGGCATGAGCGCACGCCAGAGCGCCGCACGGGCTTCCATCGCCTTTCGCCAGAATTTCGACACGTCGCCCCGCCGCCTTGTTTCGCGGGCAACTTATCACGCGCCTCGTGACAAAAGAAAAGCCCGCGAGGCGTACCTCGCGGGCTCATGTTTCTGGACCGTCAGTTGGTTACTTGCCTTTGGGCGCCTGATTGAACGGCAGGTCCTTGTCGACGCGAATGTCCGACGGCATGCCGAGAACGCGCTCGGCAACGATGTTGCGCAGGATTTCGTCGGTGCCCCCCGCGATGCGGTAGCCTGCCGCGCCGAACCACTGTTCGGTATAGGCGCCTTCTTCAGCCGAAATCTTCCGGTCACGGATGATGCCGCCCATGTCCTGAAGGTCCATGCCGAAGGAGCCGAGGTCCTGCATCTTCTTGGCCGCGATGATCTTGGAGATCGAGCTTTCCGGCCCAGGGGTTTCGCCCTTGGACAAAGCGGTGAGCGTGCGGAAACGCGTGAACTTCAGACCCTGCGCCTGCACATACCAGTCGGCGATGCGCTCGCGCACGGCGCCATTGGCGATGGCGGGCTTGCCCTCGATCTCGGTGTTGCGGGCAAGCGCAATCAGCTCGGCAACGTCGGCATTGCCCTGGCTGCCGCCGACGGCGAGGCGCTCGTTCATCAGCGTCGTCAGCGCGACCTTCCAGCCGTCGCCGACCTTGCCGAGACGCTGGCTGTCCTTCACGCGGACATTGGTGAAGAAGACTTCGTTGAAGTTCGCATCGCCCGACATCTGCTTGATCGGGCGGACTTCAATGCCGGGGCTCTTCATGTCGATATAGAACATGGTGAGGCCCTTGTGCTTGGGCACAGTCGGATCGGTGCGGACGAGCACGATGCCGAAGTCGCAATAATGCGCGCCGGAGGTCCAGACCTTCTGGCCGTTGATGACCCACTCGTCGCCATCCTTCTCGGCCTTGGTGCGCAGACCGGCAACGTCGGAGCCGCCTGCGGGTTCGGAGAAAAGCTGGCACCAGATTTCGTCGCCGCGAACGGCGGGCTTCACATAGCGTTCCTTGGCGTCTTGCGGACCCCAGGTCATGAGCGTCGGGATGCACATGCCAAGACCGATGGCGAACACGCTGCCGGTGACGGCGTAGTTCGACTCTTCCTGGCCGTAGATCACGTTTTCAATCGTGGTGCCGCCACCGCCGCCCCACTCTTTCGGCCATGTGATGCAGGCGTAACCGGCTTCGGCCTTCTTCGCCTGCCAGGCCTTGGAGCGCTGAAGCAATTCTTCAAGCGTCTTTGCCTGCTCGGCGTCTTTCGCCTTCGACTTGCGAGTGGCGTTTGCATCGAGCCATGCGCGGACTTTCGCGCGATAGGCTGCTTCTTCTTTGGTGTCGTTGAAATCCATGGGTTTGTTCCCCGTATTGAAATTTGTTGGCGCGAGCGATCAGGCGGCGTTCTTGGCTTCGAGGCGCGTGGCGAGTTTTTCCTTCCACTGCGCGCTGCTGCCGATGGTGAGCGCCAGAAGTTTCGCCCGGCGATAATGGAACTGCGTGTCCGCTTCCCATGTGTAGCCAATGCCGCCATGCGTCTGGAGGCTTTCCTGCGCGGCAAAGACGTAGGCGTCGCTACCGGCGATCCGCGAGGCTGCCGCCGCTTCGGGCAATTCCGCGCCCTCGTCGTTCAGCATCATCGCGCCGAAATAGGCGTTCGACTTCGCCAGTTCCTTCTTCACATACATGTCGGCGAGCTTGTGCTTGATCGCCTGATAGGAGCCGATCTGGCGACCGAAGGCATAACGCTCCAGCGAATAGTCGCGCGCCATTTCAATGGCCGCTTCCGATCCGCCTACCTGCTCGAAGGCAAAGAGCACGGCCGCGCCGTCGAAGATGCGCGAAAGCTGCGACCAGCCATTGCCAGCCGGGCCCATGAGTTCGGCGGGCGCATCCTTGAAGGTGATCGTGGCATGCGAGCGCGTCGGGTCGATGGTGCGGAGCACTTCGCGCGTGACGCCAGCGCCGTTGAGATCGACGACAGCAAGCGAGATCGCCTGTTCGCCCGAACCGCCAGAATTGACGAGGACGACGGCAACGTCGGCGATATCGCCATCGGGCACCGGCAGCTTCGTGCCGTTGAGCTTGCCGCCTGCAAAGGCGGTTGTGATGTTGCGCGGGCTTGCGGCATGCGTGCCTTCGGAGACGGCGAGCGTGCCGATGATCTCACCGGCGGCGAGCTTCGGCAGCCAGTTCTGCTTCTGCGCCTCGGTGCCGTAAAGCTTCAACGCTTCGCTGGCGAGATAGACGGAGGACGAGAAAGGCGTGGCGACGACGGCGCGGCCAAGTTCCTCGGCGATCACGCAGAGTTCCAGCGCCCCGAGGCCGAGCCCGCCATATTCTTCCGGGATTGCCGTGCCGGTGAGGCCCATATCGACGAGGCCCTTCCAGACGTCTTTCGCATAAGCCTCATCGCCTTCGAGGATGCGCCGCGTGACGCTTAGCGGGCTCTTGTCGCCCAGAAATTTGCGAACCTGCTCCTTGAGCATTTTCTGGTCGTCGGAAAAATCGAAATTCATACTTCGTCCCCTTGGCTCCCCGTGGTCCCGGCATTGCGCACCGCATTTCTGCCGGGTCAGCCTGTTACGGCCGGGCTTATAAGATGGACCACCGCCTCGAGCGATGGCCGTTACTCGGTTTGGCGGCATTGTCCCTGTAAATTGACGCGCTGAAAAGGGCTTCAGTATTGACGCTGCGTCCGCTTGGATTCACTTGCCGGTTGCGGGCTCTTCATCCGTAACGGCGCGACGCGGCGCAGCCATGCGGGCTTCTTCAGCCAGCAGGTTCTGCTTCATGCGCTCGAGCAGCGACATCAGCGTCGCGGTCTCCTCAGGCGTCAAACCTTGCAGCGCGGTTTCGAACATTCCACGTGCAGCGCACCACATGGGCTCATCGAGACTGTCCGATTTCTCGGTCGGATAGACCAGGCGCACGCGGCGGTCGGTGCTGTCGGGCTTCCGCTCGATAAAGCCCAGCTCTTCCATGCGATCGAGAAGGCGGCCAAGCGGCGCTTTTTCCATTTCGACGCCTTCGGCAAGCGCCGTCTGGGTGAGCCCGCCCTGCCGGTAAAGCTCGGCCATGACGCGCGACTGGGCGGGGCTGATGCCGGTGCCCGATTCCCGCAGGCGCCTGCCCCAGGCACGCTGAAAAAGCCGAAAGACGTCATGAAGCGTCCAGCCGAAGTGACGCTGTTCGGCGTCATCCGGTTCGCCAGATGTGGTCTGTGCATCAACCTTCAATTTGCGGCTTTCCATATCGTAACCTAGGCTACTATAGTCATGCAGACTATTAAGCGTCGTTGATGGACGCAATGGGGTTGAGGCACTGCATATGAAGTTCGCGTTGACGACCGGACAGCGGCGGCTGGCTGCTGTCATTTTTGTTTCCGCTGCGTTTCTGGCCCCGCTTGCGGGCTGCGGCAAGGATGAGAAGAAAGCGGAAGCGGAAAAATCCGTCGACGCTATCGCCATGTTTGAAACGCCTGCAATCGCCAAGCAACTTATAGAGCCCATTATCGGCACCGGGACGATTGCACCGGCCAAGACGACGACGCTTGGGCCTCGCGTCACGGGCATCATCGACAAGATCGACGTTTATGTCGGCGCTCGCGTGAAGGAAGGCGATCCGCTGTTTCACACACGCGACGTCGAAATCCGCCTGCGTGTGGCGGAGCTTGAAAATCAGGTGAAGCTCGCAAAAGCCGAAGTGCGAAACACCAGCCGCGCTTTTGAACGCGCCAATGAGTTGCATGCAAGCGGCTTCGTCTCCAATGGCGGGCTCGACAATGCGCAGGCGGCGAAAGATGCGGCCAATGCAAAGCTCGGCATCGCGCAGGCGCAGCTAGCCTCCGCCAAGCAGATGCTCGACGACTGCACCGTGCGTGCGCCTTTTGACGGCGTCATCACGCGGCGCGACGTCGACGAAGGCAAATACATGGCGACGATGGGCGGCATGATGGGCATGAGCGCGCCCGGCGGCGGCAGCGATGTTCCGGGCATGGGCGGCGGCGGCGGTGGCGGCGGCGTGCTTCAGATCATGAAGATCGACATTGTCGCAGCAATCGTTCAGATCCCTGAAACCGATCTCAAAAGAATCAAGGTCGGCACCAAGGGCAAGATCGTCATCGACAGCATGGGCCGCTCGTTCGACAGCTATGTCGTCATTCTCAACGATCTGATCGACACGAATACGCGCGGCGTCGAAGTGCGCCTGCCCATACTCAATGCCGATTACGCAGTGAAGCCCGGCCTTTTCGCCCGCGCCGAACTCTATCCCGAGCCGCGCAATGTGCTGGCGCTGAAGCGCAGCGCCCTGCAGGGCACGGAAAATAGTCGCTATGTCTTCGTCGCTGAAAACGGCGTCGCCAAGCGCGTTCCCGTCAAGGTTCGCCAGATCGACGCCGAATCCGTCGAGGTGCTGTCCGGCCTCAGCGAAGGCCAGCGCGCGCTGACGGGCCCCAATCTGCCGCTCCTTGCCGAAGGCATTCCGGTGAAGATTGAAACCGTTGCCGCAAACACCGCCGAAACTGAAGCCGACGCCGCCAGCACGCCGCAATAAGGCGCGACGCGACAGCATCTGACGAGCCGCCTCTTTAAGGACCGCATCCATGTGGATTTCCGACGTATCAATTCGCAGGCCGGTTTTTGCCGTGATGGTCATTCTGGCGCTCGTCGTGCTGGGATGGATTTCTCTCGGCCGCCTCGGCGTCGATCTGTTTCCGAAGGTCGAGTTTCCGGTCGTCTCGGTTTCGACGACGCTTGAAGGCGCATCGCCCGATGCGATTGAAAGCGACATCAGCGATCCGATCGAAGAGGAAGTGAACACGACGTCGGGCATCGACACGCTGTCCTCAATCAGCTCGGAGGGCATCAGCCGCGTCGTCGTCCAGTACAAGCTCAACGAAAATGTCGACGTGAAGGCGCAGGACGTTCGCGACAAGGTTTCGCTGGCGCGCGCAAGGCTGCCGGATGACGCCAAGCAATCCATCGTCGAGAAGCTCGATCCCGACGCGCAGGCGATCATGTCGGTAATGATCGCGGGCGACATGCCGATCAAGGAACTGACGCATTTCGCCGACAAGGTCATCAAGGAAAACCTGCAGCGCATCAGCGGCGTCGGCTCGATCACCATTGTCGGTGGGCGCGACCGCGAGGTTCGCATCTGGCTGGATGCCGACAAGATGCGCGCCTATGGCGTGACGGCGGACGATGTGACGACGGCGGTGCGCCGCGAACACGCTGATATTCCAGGCGGCAAGCTCGACACGCCGGGCCGCATGAGCGAATTCACGGTCAAGACCAAGGGCGAAGTTTCGACGGTCGCGGGCTTCGGCGACATCGTCGTCGCCTTCCGCAAGGATGGCGCGCCGACACTCATCAAGGACGTTGCCAAGATCGAAGACGGCATGGCCGATGAGCGCTCTTACGCGCAGCTTGACGGGCGGCGCGGCGTCTCGCTCGATATCCGCAAACAGTCCGGCCAGAACACGGTCGAGGTTGCGCGCGCCGTGCGCGCCGCGCTTGCCGATTTGCAGCACATTGCACCGGCTGGCGTCAGCATGAAGATCGCGCGTGACAGCGCCGTCTTCATCGAGGGTTCGGCGGAGGACGTGTTCGTCGATATTCAGATCGGCATCGGGCTTGTCGTGCTCGTCACCCTCGCCTTCCTGCTTTCGTTCCGCGCGACGCTGATCGTTGCCATCGCGATGCCGACATCGCTGATCTCGACGTTCTTCGCTTTCTATGTCGCCGACTTCACCATCAATATGATGACGCTGATGGCGCTGTCCATGGCGGTGGGTCTGCTCGTCGACGACGCGATCGTCGTTCTGGAAAGCATCTACAGAAAGCTCGAAGAGGGCTATTCGCCGATGGAGGCGGCGTCGCTCGGCACCAAGGAAGTGGGCCTTGCCGTGCTTGCGGCCACCTTCTCGGTTTGCGCCGTCTTCGTGCCCATCGCTTTCATGAGCGGCATTGTCGGCCGGTTCTTCTTTCAATACGGGCTTGCGATCACCTTCTCCGTTCTGGTGTCGCTGCTCGTCTCGCTGACGCTGACGCCGATGCTGTCGGCGCGGATGCTGAAGCAGAACGAAACCTCGCCGGAGAACATGAACCGCGTGGCGCGGTTTTTCGACGGCGCCTACAACAAGATCGATGCGGGCTATGGGCGCCTGCTCGGCGTTGCGCTCAACTGGCGCTGGACGGTGATGGGCATTGCGCTTGGCGCCATCGTGCTCGGTGTGCTCGTTGCACGCACCCTGCCCGCCGCTTTCGACAGCCGTTCGGACCGGGCGGAATTTCTCGCCAATATGGAACTGCCTTTCGGCGCGGGTCTTTCCGAGACGCGGCAGGTGGCGCAGCGCGTCGCCAATGCACTGGCCAAGGTTCCGCATGTGAAGACCGTTTTCTTCACGGTCGGCGACGGCGCGCAGCAGAACGCCAATGAAGCATCGTTCTATATCGGCCTCACGCCGAAGAAGGGACGCGGCGTCACCTTCATCACGATCATGGATGAAGCGCGCGTCGTGATGCAGCGGGCGGCGCCTGAGGCCAAGCACGTGTCGCTTTCGGACGTGCCGTGGATTTCGGGCGGCGGCTGGGGCTCCTATCTCGTCAATTACGCGATCAAGGGGCCGGACCTTGCCGTGCTTGAGGAAAAGGCCAATGAGGTCGTCGCAAAGATGCGGCAGGACCCGCTCTTCAAGGACGTGAAGTCGAGCTACGACAGCGGCAAGCCGGAGCTGCAGGTTCACATCAATCGCGAGCGCGCCGCCGATCTCGGCATTCCCGTGCGCTCGCTTGCCGAGACGGTTCGCACCATGGTGGGCGGCGTCAAGGCGGGGTCGTTCGAAGAATACGGGCAGCGCTACGACGTGCGTGTGCGTCTTGCCGAAGACCAGCGCGACGATATCGCCAAGCTCTCGCTCATTCAGGTGCGGGGCCCTAGCGGACAGCTCATCGACGTGACCAATGTGGCGCGTTTCGATGTGGCCTCCGGCCCGGCGCAGATCGACCGCCAAAACCGTTCGCGGCGCGTGCAAATTCTCGCCAACATGTCGGCGGGCGTGTCGCTTGGGCCTGCGACCGAGAAGGTCGAGGCCTATCTGAAAGAGGCGAACCTGCCGCCGAATTATTCCTGGTCGGCGGAAGGCCAGGCCAAGAGCATGAAGGAAACGGGCCAGGCCATCGGCTTTGCCTTCATGCTGGCGCTGACGGCGCTCTACATGATCCTGGCGAGCCAGTTCAACAGCTTCACGCAGCCAGCCATCATCATGCTCTCGGCGCCGCTCTCCTTTGTCGGCGCGTTCATTTCGCTGAAGCTTTCGGGCCTCGAAATGACGATGTTCGCGCAGATCGGATTGCTGGCGCTGATGGGTCTTGTGATGAAGAACGGCATTTTGCTGGTCGACTACACGAACCAGCTTCGCGAGAAAGGCCTGCCGCTGAGAGAAGCCTTGCTGAAGGCCGGGCCGGTGCGTCTGCGGCCTGTGCTGATGACGCAGATCGCCACGATTTGCGGCATGATCCCGGTCGCCATCTCGACAAGTCAGGGTGCGGAAATCCGCAACGCCATGGGCTTTGTCGCAATCGGCGGGCTGATTTCATCGACCATGCTGACGCTCGTCGTCGTGCCTGTCGCCTATCTGCTGCTTGAAGGCGGGCGCGGGCGCGTGTCGCGCGCGGTGGCCTGGGGCCGACAGCGCATCGGCCTCGTGACCGACAGAGCGGGTGAAACCATTGCGCGTCCGGGGGATTAGGCCCCTCGGGCGCGCGGCCTTAATCAACTGCTAACCCACGAGACGACATACTGATCCGGTTTCCCAATTCAGGTCAGATTCGTCATGGCGAAGGCACAATTCCACAAGAACCAGCGGGTCTATGTCCGCCCGGTCGGCACATGGGCGGTCATCGAGCGCGTCGTGCCCCAATGGGTGAAGGACGTGGACGAGCCGCTGCGCGTTTTCTACGACGTGGGCCTCGGACGCGACTTCGTGGCGACGGAATTGCAGACCGAACAGGCGACCGAACTCACCGAGATCGATCCGGCGATGGAAGAATGGCGCGTGGTACGCGCGCCGAACAAATGGCGTTCGGCGGAAGAATGCTCGAGCCACCCCTTCCCCGGCACATTCCCCGTGATCATGACCGGCACGCAGGAAGGCGGCGGCTGGCGCGTGCCGGGCGTCGAATATGACTTCGCGCCGGAGCGCGTCGAGCTGCAGGCGCGCATCATGGCGGCAGGCCCGAAATTCATGGTGCTGCTGCGCCGCCTCGTCGACTATGCGCAGTCGAACCCGGAGAACCTGCCCGAAGACATGATGATCCTCGCCCGCGACGCGGCGACGATCATGGACCAGACGAAAGTCATGGACCCGCAATAGACGTCAGGCGGCGGGTGAGACTTCAGCTCTTCGCGTTGGTTTCGATCCAGGCGGCGAAGCGGTGCATGTATTTTTTCAGGAAATCGCGGGTGCGGTCGTCGATCAGGTTTCCCTGTTCGTCGAACAGCGCGCCTGCGTTGCCGATATAAGCTTCCGGTTGCTGCATGACGGGCACGTCAAGGAAAACCAGCGATTGGCGCAGATGGTGGTTTGCGCCGAAGCCGCCTATCACGCCCGGCGATACGCTGATCACAGCACCGGGCTTTCCCGAAAACACACTTGAGCCGTAGGGCCGCGAGCCGACGTCGATGGCGTTTTTCAGCACGCCGGGCACCGAGCGGTTATATTCCGGCGTCACGAAGAGCACGGCGTCGGCGGATTTCATGCTTGCGCGAAACTCCTTCCATTCGGTGGGCGCTGGCGCTTCGGTATCCTCGTTGTAGAGAGGCAGAGCGCCTATTTCGACGATCTCGAGCTTGAGCGTTTCAGGCGCGAGCTTTGCGAGCACATGCGCCATTTTGCGATTGAAGGATGCCTTGCGGAGACTGCCGACCAGGACGGCGACGTTGTGGGTTTTAGCCATGCTGAAATGCCCTCGCTCAAGATGTGGAAATGATCCGCCCCAAGCCCCCCGAAAGGCTAGAGCAATTCCCGCAAGCCGTCACGCCGGACACAAAATCTTGCCGCGGAAATTTCGCCAAATCACATCATCATTGATCTACTATCGTTGAAATCACCCCCTCGCCGGAAACCGCCGCGTTCAGAACCGAGCACCCCATGAGAGCAGAAGATCCGCGCCCCATTCTCCTGAAAGACTACGCGCCGCCTGCATTTCTGATCGAGGACGTCAGGCTCGAGATCGATCTCGATCCGGCGACGACACGGGTTCGCGCGACGCTCAAGATGCGGCGCAACCCGGACGCTCCGCGCGGACCGCTGATCCTCAACGGGCAGAAGCTGGCGCTGCATGAAGTCGCGATCGATGGCGAGATGCTGAGCGGCAATGCCTATCAGACGGATAGCGAGCATCTGACGATACCGGATGCGCCCGACGGCGCGTTCACGCTGGAAATCCTGACAAGCTGCGGGCCGGAGGCGAATACGCAGTTGCTGGGGCTCTATCTCTCCAGCGGCATCTATTGCACGCAATGCGAGGCGGAAGGCTTTCGCCGCATCACCTATTATCTGGACCGGCCCGATGTGATGGCCGTGTTCACGACGCGGATCATTGCCGATCAGAAATTCGCGCCGGTCCTGCTGTCAAACGGCAATCTGACGGCGAGCGGCAAGCTGCCGGGCAACAAGCATTTTGCCGAATGGCACGATCCGTTCCCCAAGCCCTCCTATCTCTTCG
Source organism: Parvibaculum sp. (assembly GCF_049651025.1). GTDB lineage: Bacteria > Pseudomonadota > Alphaproteobacteria > Parvibaculales > Parvibaculaceae > Parvibaculum. The sequence goes on from NZ_JBASBH010000046.1 coordinate 25,491, forward strand.
CGCTGGTCGCAGGCGATCTTGCGCATGTCGAGGACAAGTTCGTCACGCAGTCCGGCCGCGAGGTGACGTTGCGGATTTTTGTCGAGCGGGGCAATGAGGATCGTTGCGCCTATGCGATGGAAGCACTGAAGCGCTCCATGCGCTGGGACGAGGAGGTTTTCGGCCGCGAATATGATCTCGACATTTTCATGATCGTCGCGGTCAGCGCCTTCAATATGGGCGCGATGGAGAATAAGGGCCTCAACGTCTTCAACGACAAATATATTCTCGCGCGGCCGGACACGGCGACCGATGCGGATTATGCCGCCATCGAGGCGATCATCGCGCATGAATATTTCCACAACTGGACCGGCAATCGCATCACCTGCCGCGACTGGTTCCAGCTTTGCCTGAAGGAAGGGCTGACGGTTTTTCGCGATCAGGAATTCACCGCCGACATGCGCTCGCGAGCCGTGAAGCGGATTTCGGATGTGCGCCTGCTGCGCAGCCATCAGTTCCCGGAGGATCAAGGCCCCCTCGCCCATCCGGTGCGCCCTGACAGCTATATCGAGATCAATAATTTCTATACGGCGACCGTCTATGAGAAAGGCGCGGAGCTGGTGCGCATGATCCATACGCTGGCGGGGCCGAAACGCTTCCGCAAAGGCATGGATATTTACTTTGAGCGCCATGACGGCGAGGCGGCAACCGTCGAGAACTTCCTCGACGCGCTGGCCGATGGCGCCAAGCTCGACCTCACGCAGTTTCGCCGCTGGTATTCGCAGGCCGGGACGCCGGAGGTTCTGGTGTCAGGCCGCTACGACACGGCGCGGCAGACCTATACGCTGAAAATAAGCCAGGTCTGCGCGGCGACGCCGGGCCAGAAGCTGAAGGAGCCCTACCATATTCCAATCGCTGTCGGCCTTGTCGGACCGGACGGCAAGGATATGGCGCTTCAACTCGACGATGAGGAAAAGGCGAAGGGCACGACGCGCGTTCTGAACCTGACCGAGCGGACGCAGACTTTCCGTTTCCACAATGTCGAGGAGAAGCCCGTGCCGTCGCTGCTGCGCGGCTTCACCGCGCCTGTCACGCTGAGTGCGAACTTGAAGGAACGCGACTGGGTTTTCCTGATGACCCATGACAGCGATCCGTTCAACCGCTGGGAAGCGTCGCAGCGCTATGCGTCCGGCCTGCTGATCTCGCTGGTCGAGGCGTTGCAGGCGGGCACGCGGCTGCGCAAGGGCGAAGCGTTTGCCGAGATGACGCGCAAGCTTCTTGCCGACAAGAAGCTCGATCCGGATTTCGTCGCGCAGATGATCCAGCTTCCGGGCGAGCAGACGATTGCGCAGCTCATTCGCGAGAATGTGGATGTCGATGCCATTCACGAGGCGCGCGAGCATTTGCGCCTGTCGATTGCCGGCGCGATCAAGGACGAGTTGCTGGCGGCCTATCGGCGCCAGCGGATCGAGGGGCCGTACAGCCCCGATGCGTCCCACGCCGGGCGGCGAGCCTTGCGCAATATCTGCCTTTCCTATCTCGCCATTCTGCCCGGCAGCGACGGCGTGGCGCTTGCCGCCCGGCATTTCGCCGAAGCCGACAATATGACCGACCAGATTGCGGCGCTGGGCGTGCTCGTCAATATCGACTGCCCGGAACGCGAGGAGGCGCTGGCGGCGTTCTACGATCAGTGGAAGGACGACCATCTCGTCATGGACAAGTGGCTGGCGATACAGGCCACCTCGTCGCTCCCCGGCACGCTGGACAACGTCAACAGGTTGTTGCGGCACCCCGCGTTTACCATACGAAACCCCAATAAGGTGCGGGCGCTCATCACCAGTTTTGCCACGGCCAATCAGGTTCGCTTTCACGCGGCCGACGGAGCAGGCTATGCTCTAGTGGCGGACAAGGTGCTGGAACTCGATTCACTCAATCCGCAGGTGGCTGCGCGGTTGCTTGGCGCCTTCAAGAGCTGGCGTCAGTTTGCGCCCAAGCGGCGCGCATTGATGTCGAAACAGCTGGCGCGTATTGCCGGCGTCGAGGGCATATCGCGTGACGTGTTCGAGATTGCAACCAAGACACTTGCCTGACCCGCTGGCTCGCGGCAAGGGAGAGTGCCCGAGCTTGAAACCCGTCAGGTGAGTCTGAAATGCATCGATTTCCAAAAAGCGACCCGCCCGCTCAGGACAAAGCTTCCCACGCTCTGGACAAAGCCATGTTCAACTCGAATCATCGAAATCCGTCGAGTGATTCGGGAGGGGCGACCCATGAGCGGCCTGTCCGGCGGTTCGCGCCCGGTCCGCTCGACCCAATGAGGCAAGGTGAAGGAAGCGAGGCGGAGAGCGGCCCGTCGCGCACGGTGTATATGAGTATTCCAGAAGCGAGCACGCGCGCGGACGCATTGGCCTGGCAGGAGCGCGCCGTCGGGCGCAGCCGTCCCTCCGCACCCGCTGCCACATGGCTGGCGCGCAGCGCCCTCATCCTGACCGGCATTGCCCTCATCGCCATCACCGTTGCGCTTTACAGGCAGGACGGCTATTCGCCCACGCTCGGCTTTGCCGCCCTGCTCTCTGCCGGTTACGTCGTTCTCGCCACCATGCTGGTGCGCCTGCGCGAGCGAAAGGTGGAGGCCGAGGCAGCGCTGGTTGAAAACCAGTTGCGTTTCGACATGGCCTTTGCCGGTGCGCGTTGCGGCATCTGGGACTGGGACCTGACGGCAAACCGCGTCTACTGGTCGTCGGCCATGTTCGACATGCTGGGCCTGCGGCAGCCTTCGAAGCGTTTGTCGCCAAGCGAGATCAAGTCGCTGGCCCATCCCCATGACGCACAGGCCATCGACGACATCATCGGCGCGGCCTCGCGGCCTTCGCGCTCTTACGACACGGCGTTCCGCCTGCGCCATGCGGATGGAAGCTGGGTCTGGGTGCGCGCGAAGGGTCAGGTATGGGGCGGCGGGCGCATTTCGGGCGAGCGGCTCGTCGGCATCACCATCGACATTACCGAACAGAAGCTTGCCGAGGCGCGCGAGCGCGACGCCAATGACCGGCTGCGCGACGCGATCGAAAGCATCGGCGAGGCTTTCGCGCTGTGGGACGAGGACAACAGGCTCGTCACCGCGAACAGCAAGTTCATCGAGTTCCTGCAATTGCCCCATGAAGGCATTGCAGAAGGCACGACGCTTGAAGATGTGATGGCGGAAGCGGGCATCGGCTCGGACTGGCCGCGCGCGGGCGGGCTCGAGGAAAGCGTCTGGGAAATCCGTCTGCCGGGCGGGCGCTGGCTGCAGATCAGCGAACGGCCGACGAAGAGCGGCGGGCATGTGAATGTCGGCACGGACATCACGCCGATCAAGGTTCAGGAATCGGCGCTGACGACCAACAAGTCGGCACTCGAGAAAACAGTGCGCGACCTTGAAGCCTCGCGGCTCAAGCTGCAGCATCAGGCGCGGCAGTTGGTCGATCTTGCCGAAAAATATGCCGCGGAAAAGACGCGCGCGGAAAGCGCCAATCGGTCGAAGTCGGAATTCCTCGCCAATATGAGCCACGAGCTTCGCACGCCGCTGAACGCCATTATCGGTTTTTCGGAGATCATGGAAACGGGGATGTTCGGCCCGCTCGGCTCGCCGAAATATTCCGAATATGCCCATGACATTCATTCGAGCGGGCAACATCTGCTTGAACTCATCAACGACATTCTGGACATGTCGAAGATCGAGGCCGGGCGCATGACGCTGGAAAAGCAGGCGACCGACCTTTCCGTCGTCATCGACGAGTCGTTGCGCCTTGTCTCGGGCCGCGCCGAAATCGCTTCGGTGAAAGTGCTGAACGAAGCGACCGTGCTGCCGCAGATCGACGCGGACAAGCGCGCCATCAAACAGGTGCTGCTCAACCTGCTTTCCAACGCGATCAAGTTCACGCCTGCGGGCGGCGTGATCCGCGTGCATGGGGAACCGGACGACCGGTTCGTTCACATCTCGGTCGAAGATAGCGGCATCGGCATACCGGCGCATGCGCTGCCGAAGATCGGGCGGCCCTTCGAGCAGGTGGAAAGCCAGCATTCGAAGAAGCACAAGGGCACGGGCCTCGGCCTCGCGCTCTCGCGCTCACTCGTGGAGCTGCATGGCGGCGAACTGGCGATTGAGAGCACTGAAGGCGTCGGCACGCGCGTGACGTTTACGCTGCCGATCTGAGCTTTTCCGGTCGTGAGCCGGGCAACCGCACTCGCCGACACGAAGGAAGATGGATGCCGGATCAGGCGCGGCATGACGATAAGAGCGAATTCACGAAAAATGGAAGCGGCTCTATTGCGTGTCCATGATTTCCTGCGTGATGCGCCAGGCGCCGTCAAGCCAGGCGACGATTTCGCGCGCGCCGGGATGGTCGAAGGCTGCGTAGCGTGTGCGGAGTTTTTGCGCGGCGTCACCGAGACGGTCGAGGCCGGTGTCGTGGAGCAGCAGGAGATCGCCGACGACGCGTCGCGCAAGGTCCGCGCCGAGCACGGTGGCGGCAGCCTCCTGAAGCGCATGGCCATATTGATAGGCATCGCCGAGGCGATAACTTTCAGCAAGCGACAGCGCGGGGATGCGGCTCAGCACGGGCTGCGAGGCAGGGTTGACGCCATGCGCTGCGATATGCGCGCCGATGCTGGCGGGCCGCCCGGTGAAGGCGCGCAGATATAGATATTGCGACATGCGCGGGCCGTCATTGACGGGATAGTTGTCCCAGAGAAACGGCTTGCGGCGCAGTTGCTTCGTGACGCGAGCGAGATGGCCCGGCGTAAATTCGCGCGAGCAGACCTCCTCCCCCGTCCAGAGAATTTCAATCGACGGGTCGAGCCGCTGCCCAAGCTCTTCCAGATAGCCCTCCGGGCGCTTGCCGAAGATGCGATCCAGCACCGGGTCGTCGGTGTAATAGCTCGGGCAAACGAGAAGGCGTGTCGCGGCGCTACGCTCTTTCAGCCAATGGGCGATCTCGACCTGCTTCTCGGCAAGGTCCGGCACGTCGCCGCGCATGTCGTCGAAGAGGATGGCGAGATCGTCGATGCCGATTTCGTCGAGGAAGGCGAGCTTGCGCTTCAACGCGTCGCGCACGCCTTCATTGAAGTCGAGATAGATCTCATAAGGACTGAGGCCAACGCCGAAGCGCATGCCGAGCGAGCGGCATTTGCGCGAGAGGCTTGCAAGTCCTGCGGCATCATCCGCGGGATGCTGCTCTTGCCAACGGCGGCGCAGGAACAGATCGGCCTTGGGCGCGAAATGATAGAAGCGATAACCATGCGGCGCGAGACAGGCAGCCGTTTCCTCGCGCTCCGCCCATGTCCACGGCTTGCCGTAGAAGCCTTCAATAATGCCCAGTTCGGGAGTCAATGCGCGCTCTTCCCGCTCAGAGGTACCAATCATATTCAAGCGGGGAGATCGTCCGCTGGAACTTCTCGAATTCGAGAAGCTTCGTCTCGGCATAAACGTCGATGTAGTGGCCGCCGAGATATTCGCGGAGGATGGTCGAGTTGCGCAGGCGCTTCAACGCGCTCGGCAAATAGAAAGGAATACCCTCGTCCATCACGTCGCAGGCATTGCCTTCGGCTGGCTCGCCGGGGTCGATCTCATTGACGATGCCGTAATGGATGCCCGCAAGGATCGCGGCGAGAACGAGATAGGGGTTGGCGTCTGCGCCCGATACGCGATGCTCAATGCGACGGCTTTCAGTTGAACCTGCCGGCACGCGGAAAGCGACGGAGCGATTGTTGTAACCCCAGGCGCGGTTCACAGGCACGAACAGGTTCGGCCCGAAGCGGCGATAGGAATTCAGGTTCGGCGCGAAGAAGGCCATGGCATCGCCGAGCGTTGCCTGCAATCCACCGATGGCATGGCGCAGCTTGACGCTGCCTTCATCGGAACCGTCATCGAAAATATTATTGCCCTGCTCGTCGAGCACGGAGCAATGGACGTGCAGCCCGTTGCCGGTCTGATTGGCGAAGGGTTTCGCCATGAAGCTCGCCACGAAGTTGTGCTTGCGGGTGATGGCACCTATCAGGTGGCGCAGCATGACGGCGTGATCGCCTGCAAGCAGAACGTCGTTTTCGTGATTGAGATTGATCTCATATTGGCCCGGCGCATATTCCGCCGTCGCGCCCGATGCGGGAACGCCCTGCTTGGCGGATGCTTCGTCGATGTCTTTCAACAGCGCCATGAAGCCATCGAGCTCGGTTATTCCGTAGACCTCGTTTGCGGTTTCGCGCAAACCCGTTGCCGGGTTTATCGGCGCTTGCGGCAGGCCCTTGCGGTCGCGCTCGCGGTCGAGGACATAGAATTCGAATTCGCAGGCCGTGACGGTGCTCAAGCCGATCTCGGCGAGCTTCTTTGCGACGTTTGCGAGGACGACACGCGGCTCGAGCAAAAGCGGCGAGCCGTCATCATCCTCCATCGTCATCAGAACTTGCGCCTGCTTCATCGATGCCCATGGCACAGGCACGATGGAGCCGGAAATCGGGCGGGCCTGACCGTCCGGATCGCCATCCGAGAAACCCATGCCCAGCACGTCTTCATTGACGCCGGTAACGTCGAAGAAATAAAGCGACTTCGGCATCTGAACGCCGGAGGTGAAAACGCGCTCGGCTTCTTCTATGGGAAAACGCTTGCCACGGACGGTTCCGCACATGTCAACAAAGACAGCATCGAGGTAATCAATATCGCCGTGTTCGGCCAGAAATGCCTTGAACTCGGCCAGTGTTGCGTGGCCGTTGGCGCTCGGTTTTTCGCGATCGCTCATTGTCATTCCAAAAAACTGATTAGTTGTCTTGGAATTGATAGTAGCCGAGAGCTACCCCAAGATACCAGCGCCGCAGTGATGGAAAAAGAATGCGCGGTGGAATCCCGCGGAAAGGCGCGGGAATTTCATCAAAAGAGGCTGCACCGCCAATAATCCGCGCCAATGCGCGCCCGGCCCAGGGCGCCGCCGAAACCCCATCGCCATGATAGGCAAGAGCGAAATAAACCGTTGAATCATCGGGCATTTGGCCGATTGCGGGCGTCAACCGCGCTGTCATGCAAACAAAACCGCGCCAATAATGCGTTGTTGGAATATTGCGCCAATGCGGAAAAACTTCGCCAAGGCGACGCTCCATCGTTTTGCGCATGCGAAGGCCGTCCTGCGGCGTGCCCGTCAAATCGCCGCGCGCACCGAAGAGAAAACGACGGTCGGGCAGCATTCTATAATAAAATAATAGTTGGCGCGTATTGCTGCATGGGCGCTGCGTGCGCCAGCCCTGCGCGGCGATCTCATCATCCGTCAACGGACGGGTGACGATGATATTCGAGAGCACCGGCACGACACGGTCCGCAAGTGGCTTTTGCAAATCATCCTGCGTGTAGCCATTCGTCGCGACGATGACGCGGCGCGCACGCAGCGCTCCGCTCTTCGTGATCAGGCGATGTTCCGCACCTGATTTTTCCCATCGCAGGACTTGCGACTTGCCATGCAGCTTTGCGCCATGGCGAGCGGCGGCAGCGGCGAGGCCGCGTGCGAAACGCAAGGGGTGCAAGCCGAAGCCGGTGCAGTTGAGAAGCGCGCCGAATTGCTCCGTGGAATCATATTCCGTTTCGGCAACTTCCTCGCGCGACATCAGCTTGACCGACATTCCGAATGTGCCGCCGAGAAACGTCGCCTCTTCCTCGAGACCGCGAAACCTGTCCGGCGCATGGGCGACGTGAAGCGTGCCGTCGCCTTGCGGGTGGATGTCCAGGCCTTCATCGCGGGCGAGATTCCGCACGAGGTCTACGGCATCGACCTGCGAAACCATGAAGCGCCGCGCCTCATCCTCGCCATAGCGCCGAATAATCTGGTTCAGTGAAAGACCGCTGGGCGGCAGCGTGCAGAAGCCGCCATTGCGCCCGGACGCGCCCCATCCAAGCGGTCCGGATTCCAGAAGGCGCACATCGATATGATGATCTCTTGCCAGATGAAGCGCGGCGGAAAGGCCGGTATAGCCGCCGCCGATGATCGCAACATCGCAGACAGTGTCGCCCTGCCCTGCATCCAGCGGCCCGAGATCGACGCCGGACGGCAGCGGCGGCGCGTCATCTTCCCAGAAACTTCCAGCGGGCGCGCCCGCGTCATACATGCTCTCGTGGTACCAGGTCATAAGCTGTCCGGCCTCTCGCACTCGCCGGAAAGAGCTTACGCGCCTAGGGCTGCGCCGGTCTATTCGGTTGTCCGCCCATCAGGTGGCGCTCGGCCTGCTTGCGCATCGTGGCCGCGAGACGCGCGCGCTGCTCTGTACTCATCTTGCCGAAGCCTTCGATCAATCCCTCGCGGGTCGCTTTCACCATTTCAGATTGAGCGACGTCGACCTTGGCGAAGGCTTCGCCGACCTTTGCCGGATCATATGGCGTGGCCGCGATCACGTCGGCGAGTTCCTTGCGCGCCTGATCGATCTTGACGTAGTAGGGCCGGATGATCGGGAACTGCTGGACCATGATGTCGCGCATGAAGGCGCGCTCGTTCGGCGGCAGATCTGCCGTGCCACGACGCATCATGCCGAGAAAGGGCAATGGCGGTGCGCGAAACTCAGCGTGATGCCACGGACGATGCGTGAGCGTCGCCGCCGCTATCAGCCCGAGGAGGAAGGCGTTGACGATGAGCGAAACCAGCAGGGCCGGGCCAATCCAGCGGCGCACGCGAGCGGGCGCTGCGGGTTGGGGAGAAGGCGCATCGGTCATTTCTTCCATTCCTCCGGGTATTCATTTTCGGCAAGCGCCAGAGCGACGAGCTGTTCGCCTGCCGCGCTTGTCGTCGCATTTACCGCGACGGTCGTTGTCGCGGGCGAGCCAAGGGCGCTAAGAGCGGAAGGCGCAGACATGCCAAGGCCGATGCCCAGCACGACCGACGCGACAAGCGCGCCTGCGGGAAATGCGGGCGAGCCATATGGCCAGATCGTCTGAACCAGCGACCGCCAGAGGCTGCCGCTTACCTGCGACGCCGACGCATTCATGGCGGCGATGGAATCCATGATCGGGCGGGGCCTTGCCGCCATGATGCGCGAGACGAGCGCGGCGGGCACCGGCGCGTCGGGCGATGCATCGAGCGCCGCGTCGAGCACGCG
>NZ_JBASBH010000047.1:0-10081 GCF_049651025.1 Parvibaculum sp.
GGGGGAGGGTTGGGTGGGGGGTTCGCCGCAGCCGAGAGTTTTTCGAAGAAGCCCCCCCACCCGGATCGCGTTCCGCGATCCGACCTCCCCCTCTAGGGGGGAGGCAAGAGCGGGAATGGCAGCACTCGTATTTCTATTTCTCATTTTCCTCGTCCCCAACGCAGCCCATGCCGATTATCGACTTTGCAATGCGACGAGCTATGCGCTGCAAGGCGCGGTGGGCACCGAGGCGGCTGGCGAGTGGCGCTCGCAAGGCTGGGTGAAGATTACGCCGGGCGCTTGCGTCTCCGCGCTTCCCGGCCCTGTCGCGCAAGGAAACTATTATGTTTTCGCGCGCTCCATCGACGCCCATCAGGGACCGATCAAATATTTTTCGGGCACGGAGCGCTTCTGCACCGTGCCGAAGGATTTCGAGATCGTATCGCGCGAGAACTGCGCGCTGCGCGGCTTTGAATCGAACGACTTCATTCGCGTCGCGACGAAAGTGGGCGATGAATGGACGACGACCTTCAGCGAGCCGCGCGATTATTCACTGGATCAGGCACGGATTGCGGGCGCGCAGAGATTGCTGCGCGACAATGGTTTGCGCGTGCCGAAGATCGACGGCATAGCGGCGAAGAATACGCTGCGCTCGGTCATGGCGTTTCAGCGCGCGAGCGGGCGCGAGGCGAGCGGCGTGATCGATGACGGGCTGATCGCCGCGCTGATCGAGGGCGCGGAAAGCGAACAGGCGAAGTTCGGCCTCAATCTTTGCAACAAGACGGAATATCTCGTCTGGGCGGCGGTCGGCTTTACGGCGGGCGATGAGAACAGGTCGAGCGGCTGGATCAGGGTCGCGCCGGGCGAATGCGCCAAGGCGATCAAGGGCAAGCTCACGCAGCGAAGCTATTATGTCTATGCCGAAGCCGCCGACGCCAAAGGCGCGATGGTGAAGCAAGGCGGACGGCTGCTTGCCTGGTCGGGCACGGATGGCTTTTGCGTGAAGACGACGCGCTTCGAGATCAAAGGCCGGGAAGCTTGCACCACGCGCGGCTATGACGAGCGGCGTTTCATGCGCGTCGATACGGGCGGCAAGGCGCTGTTCAACGTGCCGCTGAACTAACCGGTCGGCGTTCGCGATCTAGCATTTTCATTTCCGCACCCAAGGATGTCATCCCGGGACGACGCTGAATGTTTAGTGGCGCTTTTCACTCTCAATCCGCGTCGACTATGCCGAAATAGTGGAGGTGCCAGAGCATCTCCTTGTCTTCCATCGGATAGTCGATGCCGCCGCGCGGCAGGACGCGGGTTTCGGACGGAACATTGGCGACGAAAATCTGGATCGCGAGCGCGGTGCGCATGGCGAGGCCCGCATGCCAGCATATGGCCGCGATGCCCTTGCCGCTTTTTGCGTCAAGAATGCGCGCGATGTCCGCCTCCGCCGTGCCGGTCTTCAGCGACAGGGAGAGCACGACCGCCGCCTTGTGCTGGAGCGATGCGGCCTTGGTGACAAGCTCGTCGCTCAACGTACCGTTGCGAAAGGCCTTCTTGATATTGGCGATGACGGCATCAGGCGTCGGCGTTGCGCGGTCGGCGTCCTGCTCGATGCGCGTCTGGGCGCGCTCTTTGAGATAGGCTTGCGTCTCGCGATCGAGTTGGCGATTGCGGCCAAGCTCGTCGATCAGCGCGCGCGAAACGAAGACAGCGATGCGGCGCACGGCGCGCAGCGAAAGCGCCGGACGCATGACGAGCGGCAAGTGCCAGGCTTCGATGGACGCGGCTTCGGCGATGATGCGATCCAGCGTTTCTTCGCGGATCTCGGCATTGGGATTTGCCAGCAATTGCGCGATGGCCGGGATTTCGAGCGTGGCGACGATGGCATCGGCAAGCGAGCCGTCGATGCTGCGGCGGCGCGCTATGGCTTCGAGCGCACCCTGCACGCGCGTCGTCGCGACGATTTCGAGCAGGTCTTCGTCGGAGAGCAGCGGCGAATATTCGAGTACCGGGCCGCAGACCGTCTCCTCCACGTCATGGGCGAGCGAGACGGCAAGGCGCTTTGGTACATTGGGGCAGGATTTGATTTCCTCGGCAACGATCTGGCGCACGCGCACAAGCTCGTCCTTTGCGAGACGTTCGAGCAGCACGACGACGCGGTTGCGCACATCGCGGACTTCCGACGGGCGCATGTCGGGCACGATGCGGGCGATCTTTCGCGCAAGTTCGGCGCGCACTTCGCCCTCTTCATCGCCGACGAGATTTTCGTTGGCCTGAATGGGCGTCGAAGGATTCGCGGCGACGAGGCTGCGCACGCCCACATCGGCATCGCCTGCGAGATAGTAGAGCGTTTCGGGCGGAGCGTCGGAGCGCGCGGCAAGTTCGCGTTTCACATCGAGCGAGCGGCTTTCCAATGCGGCGCGTGCGTCTTCATAAAGCAGCCGGGCGGGCAGCTTCTCAGCCGTGAACAGTCGTTTCAAGAAGCCAAAACGCATCGCAAATCTCCGTTGCGCCAGTGTTAAACGAGCGCATTAACGCGGCGTTAAGACGCCAGGCGCGGGAGCCGTGAGGCCTTGCAAAAGAGGCTGCGGACGTCCACCTTTCGCTCATCATGGTTACCGGAACGAATTCATCTTTTGCGCATGTCGAACATTGGGTGTTCGACCTCGACAACACGCTTTATCCGCCAGAGTGCGATCTCTTTGCGCAGATCGATCAGCGCATGGCGGGTTTCATCAGCGAATTTCTGAGCGTCGATGCGGCGGAAGCGCGGCGTCTTCAGAAGGATTTTTACGTCGAGCACGGGACGACGCTTGCCGGGCTGATGAGGGTGCATGGGCTTCAGCCCGCCGCGTTTCTCGCGCATGTGCATGACATCGATGTCAGCGTCGTCGCGCCTGACGCAGCGCTTGGCCGCGCGATTGCGGCGCTGCCGGGTGCCAAGGTGATTTTCACCAATGGCTCGGTCAAGCATGCGGAGAATGTCATCAAGCGGCTTGGCATCGCCGATGTGTTTGACGGGATCTACGACATTGTGACAACGGGCTATTCGCCAAAGCCCGCGCGGCTCGCCTATGAACGGTTTATCGATGCAAGCCGCATCGATCCGGCGCGGGCGGCGATGTTTGAAGACCTGCCGCGCAATCTTGCCGTGCCGCATGAGCTGGGCATGAAGACCGTCTGGGTGAAGCCTGCGGGCGATGCCGGGCCGGAGCGCTATCAGCAGCTATCGCATGAAGGCGGCGACGCGGCTCACGTTCATCATGCTACGGATGATTTGCGGGTGTTTCTGGAGGGGCTGGCGGGGCGATAGCGGAATTTGAGGGGATGCAGAAACCTCAACGCCGCCCGAACAGCTTCTCGATATCCGTCAGCTTCAATTCGACGTAAGTGGGCCGACCGTGGTTGCACTGGCCGGAATGCGGCGTTGCTTCCATTTCGCGGAGCAGCGCGTTCATTTCGTCGGCGGTGAGGCGGCGGCCAGCGCGGACGGAGCCGTGGCAGGCGATGGTGCCGCAGACGTGTTCGAGGCGTTCTTTCAACGAAAGGGCTTCGTCGAGTTCGGAGAGGTCGTCGGCGAGGTCGCGCACGAGGCCCGGCACGTCGAGCTTGCCGAAGACCGCGGGCACTTCGCGCACGACGACCGCGCCCTGCCCGAATGTTTCCAGCACGAAGCCGAGTTCGGCAAGTTCGCCTGCGCGTGTGCCGAGGCGTTCGGCGTCGGCTTCATCAAGTTCGACGACTTCGGGGATGAGCAATATCTGGCGGGCGACGCCGCGTTCCGCCATCGCCTTTTTCATGCGCTCATAGACGAGGCGTTCATGCGCCGCGTGCTGATCGACGATGACGATGCCGTCCGCCGTTTGCGCGATGACATAGGTTTCATGCAGTTGCCCGCGCGCGACGCCGAGCGGGAGCGCGGACGATAATGCGTCAGGCGAAAGCGGCGCGATGTTTTGTTCGTGCTCGACGATCCGGGCGGCGTGAGCGCCGAGATCGGTGAAGGCGCCCTGCCATGCAGGCGGCGTTGCAAAGCCAGGACGCTGCGGCGTGTAAGTTGACATGCCGCCGCCTGAAAATCCCGGCGCGGTGTCGGCGAAGGATGAGACGGGGCGCAGCGCGTCGAGGGCGGCACCGGCGACTGTCGTCGAGGCGCGATGACCGGCATCATGCAGCGCATGTTTCAATGCGCCGACGATCAGCCCGCGCACAAGGCCCGCATCGCGGAAACGGACTTCGGCCTTGGCCGGATGGACGTTCACATCGACGTCGCGCGGATCGATCTCGACGAAAAGCGCAACGGCTGGATGGCGGTCGCGGGCGAGGAAGTCGGCATAAGCGCCGCGCACTGCGCCGACAATGAGCTTGTCGCGCACGGGGCGGCCATTGACGAAGAGAAACTGCATCTGCGCCGTGCCGCGATTGTAAGTCGGCAATCCGGCAAAGCCTGTCAGCGCGATGCCTTCACGCATGGCGTTGATCGCAAGCGCGTTCTCAGAAAAATCGCGACCCATGATTGCGCCGAGGCGCGCGAGACGGCCAGCGTCGCCCGGCATTTCCGGCTCGAGGCGGAACATGTTGCGCGTTTCGCTGGTGAGCGAGAAAGCGACTTCAGGGTGCGCCATGGCGAGGCGCTTCACCACATCGCTGACGGCGAGCGTTTCGGAGCGCTCGCCCTTCAGAAACTTCAACCGCGCGGGCGTTGCAAAAAAGAGATCGCGGACTTCGATGCGCGTGCCAACAGGACCGGCGGCAGGCTCGACCGGCGAGACATTGCCGCCTTCGACGGCGATGCGATGGGCGGTGTCGCCATCGCGTGTGCGGGTGGTGATGGAAAGGCGCGCGACGGCGCCGATGGAGGGCAGCGCCTCGCCGCGAAAGCCGAGCGTTGCGATGTCGTGCAAATCCTCGCGGCCATCGGCACCGCTCGGGAGCTTCGATGTCGCGTGACGCTCGACGGCGACGCTCAGATCTTCGGCGCTCATGCCGATGCCGTCATCGGTGATGCGGATCAACTCGCGGCCGCCGCTGCCGATGACGATGTCGATATGTTTCGCGCCAGCGTCGAGCGCGTTTTCGGCAAGCTCCTTCACCGCGCTCGCAGGACGCTCCACCACTTCGCCCGCCGCGATGCGATTGATCGTGCCTTCGCTGAGGCGACGAATGACGCCCATGTCCTATTTCATCTCCGCGAGATATTTCCTGGCGAGGATCTTGCCCTCTTCCACCGCTGGTTGGTCGAAGGGATCGACGCCGAGAATTTTGCCCGCGATGATGGTTTCCAGCATGAAGTGCATGAAGAGCGCGCCGAGCGTGCGCTCGTTGAGCTTCGGCACGTGGAAGGTGCGAACGGGGCGGCCGTTTTTCGCCAGCGTGTCGATGGTGGCGCGCGCCTCCGCATCGACGAGATCGCCGATATGCTTGCCTGCGAAGCCCGCAAAGGCCGGGTCTTCGGCGAAGGCGGGAAGCACCTGCGGCCCCTCGCCTGCCGTGTCGGTCTTGAAGACGGTGAACATCTTGTCGCGCGGACCGGCGAGATAGAGCTGCAACTGGCTGTGCTGATCGACGGGACCGATCGCGCGGACGGGCGTCGTGCCCTTGCCGTCCTTGCCGAGACTTTCGGCCCAGAGCTGGCAATGCCAGGCGATGAAACGATCGAGCCTGTCGGCATATGCCATGAGAACGGAAATACCGGCGCCCTTCTCACGCTGAAGGGCGATGGAGAGCGCGGCGCCAATGGCGGGCGCGATTTCGGCGGCGGGTTTTCCCGCAAGGATGGGCGTCAGCACATCTTTCGCGCCAGCGCGGATCGCCTCTATGTCGAGGCCGAGAATATCGGCGGGCAACATGCCGACGCTGGTCAGCACCGCATAGCGGCCACCGACACCCGGATCATGCTCGATGGTCGCAAAGCCGTGCTTTTCGGCAAAGGCGCGCAGCGGATTCGGCTTGCCGTCCTTCGCAGGCTCCGTCAGAACCGCGAAATGGTGCTTCATGTATTTGCCGCCGCCTGCCTTTTCGATGGCGCTCATGGCGGCGAGCATCTGGATCGAAGGCTCGGCAGTGCCGCCCGATTTGGAGACGACGAGGAAGCGCGTGGTGCGCAGGTCGGTTGCCGACAATGCGGCCTGCATGGTTTGCGCATCGAGATTGTCGACGATGTAGACGCGCAGGCCCGGCTGAACATGAGCCTGTGTGCCCCAGCCTGTGAGCTGGGCGATGGCTTGCGCGCCCAGCGACGAGCCGCCAATGCCGAAAATGAAAAGATCGGTCGTGTTGTCGAGAAGCTTTGCCGCTATGTCGCGCACGGCGGAAAGATCATCCTTGCGCTCGGGCACGCGCAGCAGCGCCAGAGTTTTCTTTTCGTAAGCGCTTCGAAGCCAGGCGAGCGCGGGCTCGGCATCGGCCAGCGCCTTTTCATAGGCGGCGCGGGAAAGACCGCCCGTGCCGATTTTTTCCTCAAAGCAGGTGTCGATGTGCTGATCGTAAGGCAGGCTCGATGACGACATGAGGCTCACATTGTCCTGACGCGGGGGTCCTGGGGGCGGGCTACTATCTCTTGGGATAACGGGAATCGACCGGGATGCGTTCCGCCGAAAGTCACGTTAACAAGAAGCGGCCGCACTCACCAGTGAGCCTGCCCGCCGAATGCGTCCTAATTGGAGCCGGGGGCCCCTTCGCTCGGGCCTTCCGGCGCGGCGGGCATGGACTTTGTTGGGGCGGGCGGCATTTTTTCCGACATATCGGGCTCGCCGACCACGGCGACGATGAGGCTATCGGCACGCAGCAGGCGTTTTGCCGTGCGGGCGATGTCGTCCTTCGTCACGGCGAGGATCAGGCCATTGCGGCGATCCACATAGTCGATGCCGAGGTTTTCCTGCTGGATCGCCAGAAGCTCGCCCGCGATCTTGCCGTTTGAATTGAAACGCAGCGGATAGGAGCCGGTGAGATAGGTCTTGGCGTCTTCCAGTTCCTTGTCCGTGACGCCGCCTTGCGCCATGCGCTCGAATTCCTTGCGGATGACGGCCAGCGACACGCCGGTGCTCGCATTCTTGGTGCCGACCGCGCCAAGCAGAATGGCGGCGTGGCGCAGCGGATAGAGATAGGTGCTGACCGAATAGGCAAGGCCGCGCTTTTCGCGCACTTCCTCGGTGAGGCGCGAGGAGAAGCCGCCGCCGCCCAGCATGTAGTTCATGACGAAGGCCGGGACGAAATCGGGATCGTCGCGCTTCAGGCCCTCGCCGCCGAAGATGACGACGCTTTGCGGGAAGGGGCGCTTGACGATGACGGTCTTGGCCTTGGGCGCGATTTTTATGTCCGCCACTTTGGCGACCTTCGACTTGGCCGGGAGGGCGCCGAAGGTCTTGTCGAGAAGCGCGCCAAGCTCGGCAGGCTTGATCGGGCCGACAATGCCGATCTGCATATTGTCGCGGGCGAAGGTGTGTTTCGTATAGGCGCGCAGGTCCGCGCGGGTGATCGCGGCCAGCGTCTTCGCCGTGCCGTCAGAGGGACGCGCGTAAGGATGGCTGCCGTAAGCGGCCTTGAACCAGGCTTGCGAGGCGAGCCAGTCCGGGTCCTGCTCGTTGCGGGCGACGATGGAGAAAAGCTGGGCGCGGATGCGCTCCACGGCTTCGGCGTCGAAGCGCGGCCTGGTCAGCGCGACTTCGAGAAGGGAAAAGGCTTCGTCGCGGTTTTCCGCAAGCGTCTTCAGGCGCGCGTTGAAATAGTCGCGGTCTTCGGAATAGGAAAGCACGGCGCCCGAGGCTTCGAGGCGCTTCTGGTAGGCCTGCGAATCCATGTCGCCCGCGCCTTCGTCGAGCAGGCCCGAAACCATATTGGCGAGGCCGAGCTTGGCTTGCGGGTCGCTGGCGGAGCCGCCGGCCCATGAGACATTCATGACGATGACGGGGACTTCATATTCCTCGACGAGCCAGGCCTCGATGCCGCCGGGGCTGACGACGCGCTCGATCTGCATGGCTTGCGCAGGGATCGCGGCGACGACGAGGAAGACGAAGGTGAAAGCGGCGAGCAGGCGCTTCATGGCTTCACCTTCGGCAGAAGTTCGCCGGTGACGGCGTGGCGCGCGTCGAGCACCTTGCGGGCGGCGGCGAGAACGTCTGCGGCCGTGACGGCGCGGACATAATCGGGCCAGAGATAAACGTCCCTGGCGGTGAGGCCGGTCGTCAAGCCGCTGCCATAGGCATAGGCCATGGTCTGTTGCGTATCGCGCGCATAGGTCGCGCTGGCGATGAGCTGCGTCTTGGCGCGCTCAAGTTCGTCCGTGTCGATCTCGGCGGCGAGGAAACGCGCGAGTTCGGCATCGATCGCCTTTTCGGTGGTGGCGATGGAGCCACCGACGCGGGGCAGCGCATAGATGCTGAATGAGCCTGCGCCGAGAAGGTCGCCGCGATACCAGGACTGGACGGCGGTCGCCACCTTGTCGCGCACGACGAGCGAGCGGTAAAGCGCGCTGGTCGAACCGCCGCCGAGAATTTGCGCCAGCACGTCAAGCGCGGCGCTGTCGCGCGTGCCTGCGGCGGCGCTGCTCGGCGCGGGGTATGAGCGGATCCATGTTGCTTCGCGCACGCGCTCGTCATGCAGCGTGACGCGCTTCGGCTCGCTCGGCCAGGTGACAGGCGGGCGCTTGCGCACCAGCGTCGGCGCGCGGGGCGCGATGGTGCCGTAGTATTTTTCGGCGAGCGGCTTCAGCTCAGCGGAGGTGATATCGCCCGCGACGATCAGGATCGCATTGTTCGGCGTGTAGTAGCGGGCATAAAAGTCGAGCGCGTCCTGCGTGCCAAGCGCCTCGACTTCGGATTTCACGCCGATGATGTCGCGGCCATAGGGGCTGTTGCCGTAGAGCGCGGCGTTCATGGCGGATTGAAGCTGGGCGGTCGGCTCGTTCTCGATGCGCATGCGCAATTCTTCGATCACGACGTCGCGCTCGGGCAGGACGTCCTTGTCGGTGAGCTTCAGATGCGTCATGCGGTCGGCTTCCATCTCCATGACGAGGGGAAGCCGGTCCTTGGCGATGGCCTGATAATAGGCGGTGAAGTCGGCGCTGGTGAAGGCGTTGTCCTGACCGCCATTGCGGGCGACGGTCTTGGAAAACTGGCCGGGCGCGATCTTGTCCGTGCCCTTGAACATCAGATGTTCGAGGAAATGCGCGAGCCCCGTCTTGCCCGGCGTCTCATCGGCGGCGCCGATGCGATACCAGACCATATGCGTCACGACAGGGGCGCGGTGGTCGGAGATGACGACCACGTCCATGCCGTTTGCAAGGCGGAACATTTCCGGTGCGGCGGGGCCTTCGGCGACGGCTGCGGGCTCGGTCGTGCGACCGGAATCAGACGCGGCGCCGAGCGGAAAATTTGCGCAGCCCGCAACGAACAGGCAGGCGCAAACGGCAATAGCTGTGCGACGCAGGGCGCGCGCGCGTTTCGACGGGGTGAAGACGAGCGGTGACACCTAGCCGGACTGACTTCAGAAGATCGACGACCAGAGACCCGAGAAGAAACCGGGCTTCTGCGGCGCGACCGACGGCGTTTCACCCTCGGTGACGGGCTTGCCCTGAGCTTCGTTCTGCTGAATGCGGCGACGCTCGGCGTCGGCATCGACGGTACGGGCGTCGGGCGCGGGCTTCTGCTGCCAGAAGAGCACGTCGTCGGTGAAGGTCTTGTCCTTCTCGACGAGGGTGCGCATCTCGCTGTTGACGACCTGACGGATGCGCGGATTGGCTTCGTCGCCGCCGGTATTGGCAAGGAGCGTCTGCTCACCGGCGCTGCCTGCTGCCGCGGAGGCAACGGGCACACCGTTTTCGCCGGTCAAGGCGCGGGCGGCGGCGATGGAGGGCTCGAAGGCCGCTTCCTGCGGGCGCGCTGCGCCGGGCTGGGGCGGACGCAGAGCGAAATCGGGCGGAATGACGAGCGGCGCCTTGGTGACGACGGCGAATTCGTCGGGCGCATTCTTGCCGTAGCCGAGCGTATCCTTGAGGCTGTCGCCGCCGCAGGCGCCAAGCGACAGAGACAAAGCGCCGAGCGCAGCAAGGCTCAGCATCCGTGGGCTCTTCAACATCACTCTCATATTCCTTGACCCTTGAGGTTCGTTC
>NZ_JBASBH010000048.1:0-6731 GCF_049651025.1 Parvibaculum sp.
GTGTGGAGCTTGCCGGGATAGGCAAAAGGCTCCTTATAGGCGTGGCTGACCGGCGAGAGGCTGCGGCCGATATCCATGCCGGTGCTTGAAATCAGGAACAGCAGGGTACGGATCGTTCCCTTTGCGACGAGCCTACCGTCGATGGTGAGTTCGACTTCGCCGCTGCCGTCAGCCTGACGATTGACGGCGACGTCCAGCTTGTGATGGCCGGGCGTGAGCGCCGTATCGCTGACGACGAGCGTATGCTCGTGGAAGGCGTTGTAGTCGAAATGAAGGCGACCATCTTTCAGATAAAGAACGAAGCCGGAGTTGATGCTTCCACGCGCGATGAGGGCACCGTCGCCGCCTTTCGCCGGGTGCTCGAGATCGACGGACATGGTCCAGCCGCGCGCGACTGGCGGGCATACGTCAGCGATCATGTGCGAGACGGGCGGATGATAGACGAAGCGTGTCCGCGAGGTCGGCATGCCCGGACGGCGCGAGGCCGCAAAGAGCATGAATGCGCCGCGATCGTCGAGCGGCAGGACGCCATGTTTCTCGGCTTCCTTCCACCAGAGATCGACCATCGCCTTCAGGCGTTCGGGGTCTTTTTCCGCGAAGTCGTCATGTTCGGAAAAATCCTGATCGAGATTGTAAAGTTCCCAGCGATCTTCATCGAAGGGCTTGCCGGATTCGTGATGCGTAACGGCTTTCCAGCCATCCGCCCAGATGCCGCGATGGCCGAGCATTTCGAAATATTGCGGGCCGCGTGACAGGGTCGCGCGCGGGTCTGACAGCACCGGCTTCAGGCTGACGCCATGCACCGGCATTTGCGGCACGCCGCCAACGATGCTTGGCGTTTCGATGCCGATGATGTCGAGCACCGTCGGCGTGATGTCGATGGCATGGCAGAATTGCGGGCGGATGCCGCCCTTGTCAGCGAGCTTGCCGGGATAATGCATGATGAGCGGATCGCGCACGCCGCCGCCATGCGTGTTCTGCTTGTACCATTTCAGCGGCGTATTGCCCGCCTGCGCCCAACCCCATGGAATGTTGCTGTGGCTGTTCAGGGTTCCGATATCGTCGAGGCGTTCGACTGCGGTATCGATATTTTCCTTGATGCCATTGAACCATTTCATCTCATCGAGAACGCCGGTCGCGCCACCTTCCTGGCTCGCGCCATTGTCGGACATGAGGATGAAAAGCGTGTTGTCCCATTGATCGATCGACTTCAGGAAGTCGATGAGGCGGCCGATCTGCGCATCGGTATGCTCAAGCATGGCCGCGAAGGCTTCCTGCAAGCGCGCGGCAAACTTCTTCTTATTCTCTGAAAGCTCGGCCCATGGCTTCACGCCGGGATTATGCGGTGCAAGCTTTGTGTTCGGCGGGATGATGCCCATTTTCTTCTGGCGCTCGAACCATTCGGCGCGGGCGACGTCCCAACCGGCATCGAATTTGCCGCGATATTTGTCGAGGTAGGATTGCGGCGCCTGATGCGGCGCGTGCATGGCCCCGAAAGCGAGATAGAGGAAGAATGGCTTTTCAGGCACGAGCGAAGTCAGATCGCGAACCATGCCGGCCGAGCGATCAACGATATCTTCCGAGACGTGATAGCCCTCTTCCGCCGTCTTGGGGATGTCCACGAAATGATTGTCGCTGGTGAGTTCAGGATAGAACTGATCGGTCTCGCCTTGCAGGAAACCGTAATAGCGGTCAAAGCCCTTTTGCAGCGGCCAATTGGTGAAAGGTCCGGCTGCGGAACATTCCGACATGGGCGCTAGGTGCCACTTGCCGGTAGCGAAAGTGGCATAGCCGTTATCGCGCAAGATTTCGGCGAGCGTCGCGGCGCTCTTGGGAACGGCGCCGCGCATGTTCGGGAAGCCTGTGTCGAAATTCGAAATGCCGCGCATGCCTACCGAATGGGGATTGCGTCCCGTGAGCACGCTGGCGCGCGTCGGCGAGCAAAGCGCCGTGGTGTGGAAGCCGGTGAAGCGGAGGCCGTTTGCAGCGAGCGCATCGATGTTCGGCGTCGCGATGGTCGAGCCGTAGCAGCCGAGATGAGAAAAGCCGGTATCGTCGAGGACGATCATGACGATGTTTGGCGCACCGTCGCGGATTTTCGAGTCCGGCCACCAGGGCTGCGATTCCTGAACCGTGCGTCCGATGACGCCGCCAAACTCCTCGCCCGATGGATGCTTATAGCTCATATCGGCCTCCCGCCTTTTTGATGGACTCCATTAATCCTGAGCTTAGGCAGATGGCGCGGCAAGCGGAAGGGGGCGTTTAATGAATTCCGTATTGCGGAACGAACGCCCCCATGTCCCTCAATTCACCTTGGTATCGGCCTCCTCGCCGCGCTCCTTCAGTGTCAGGATTTTGCCATCCGTCTCGAAAACCGTCACCGAGCAATTGTCGGGGCGGAAGGAGATGACGCGAGGATCGTTGGTTGCCGTGCTCGCCGCGACATTGATCGCAACGAAATGGCTGAAGATCACCGTGTCTTCCGTCAATTCCAGAAGAGCTGCGGCAACGCCTTCGCGCCAGCGGTTGAGGTCGAGATGGCCTTGCGTGGGGAGACCCTGCTCCCACGTGCCGGACATGAAGTTGCGCAGCCATTCGCCGCGTGCCTTCAGATCTTCGATGGGCGACGGGATTTCACCGACGCGCAGGTCGATGCGGGGTGTTTGCGCCCAGGTGCGCGCCAGAGGCTCGCCGGTTTCGCGGCATCGGCGCAGCGGCGAGGAAATGAGCGGCAGCTTCTTCCCAGCGCGGGATTCGATTTCGCGCGCGACGGCTGCCGATTGCGCGCGGCCCTTGTCGCTGAGGCCGGGGTCCATGTCGGCGTCCCAACCTGAGGCAGCTTCGCCGTGGCGGATCATATAGAGGATGGGCATTTTGTAGTTCCTCGCGCGTTCGAATGGCTGATGGGCTTTTGTCCGCGAGGTGGACGCCATTTGCAAGGCGGATAGTCAGATGACGCTTCAGAGGCTAGCCTTTGGTTACGGCGATTCATCTCAAGGAAACACAGCATGACCGACACCTCCACTCCGCCAGCCGTGCAGCCCGCTTCCGGCGATCTCGACGGGGCGAAGCTCGTCTATATCCTCTATTTCATCAGCTTCGTCGTCGGCATCACCGGCATTGCCGGACTGATCGTCGCCTATCTGAAACGCGGCAGCGCAAGCGCCGTGGCGGCATCGCACTACACCTGGCAGATCCGCACCTTCTGGATCGGCCTGCTCTATTCGGTGCTCGGCCTCATCTCCATGTTCATTCTGATCGGCTGGCTGATCCTCGTCGCCACGGTTGTCTGGTTCCTCGTGCGCTCGATCAAGGGCTTCCTTGCCGCCGGCGAAGGCCGCGCGATCGAGAATGTCGACACATGGATGTGGTGAGACGAACCGCAAGCTCTGTAACGTGAATCAGAAGGCCCGGATCAGATCCGGGCCTTTTTCATGCGCCGCCCATTCAGAATGTGTAGTTGACGCCTATGCGGACGATACTGGAATTCAGATCGGCTGCATGGCTGAACGGCGCGGAGGATGGACCAGATGCGGCGAGCACCCCGCTCGACATCATGCTGCCAAAATCTGTATACAGATATTCTGCTTTTGCCGACCAGTTGCTGGTTACGGCATATTCCAGGCCGGCGCCGAGCGCCCAGCCATATTTGGTCTTTGAGGCGGAACTGGATTCAGCAGCGCCAAGGCCGAAAGTGTCGCTGAATGAGTTGCTGTTCTTCAATTCGGTGACGGCAAGACCACCAGTCACATAGGCCAGAAGATTGTTTGCCGCATAGCCGACACGCGGACGAAGCGTAAGCAACCAGTCGGCATTGACGGCCTGATGCAGCGTGAAGGTGCTTGGCGCGAATGCCGGATACAAGGTCGTAACAGTTCGGGATTCATTCAGGTCGTATGCGTCGAAGTCACCCTCAACGCCGAAGACCACATTGCCGCTCTGCCAATTGAAGCCCGCCTGCGCGCCACCTGTGAATCCGTCCGGGTGCACCTTGGCGACACCGGATGAATTGACCGCGGAAACGCTTGAGCCCGCAAAATAGGTGCCTGCCTGAGTGGATGTGCGCGTATCGGCATCACCCCAGACATAGCCCGCATTCGCCCCGACGTAAGCGCCGGTCCAATCCTTTGCTATGTTGAACTCATCGGCGCTCGCCGTGCCTGAAGTTACAAGCGCCGCAACCGCCACACTTCCAAGCGAAAACCTTTTCATGTTTCCCCCCCAACCCGATGAAGCGTTGAGTTGGGGGGAAGTCTAGTCACCCGACAAATGCCGCGCCACGATAAATCTCGGCGGCATCGAGAGAAAAACCCTATATTTTACAATACACTAAAGGGTTCACGATCCGTGTTTTCGTCTCAGCAGCCATGCGTTATTCCGGCGTGAAGATGTTCACATCCTTGCCGAGTTCGACGGCGGGCGTGACGGTGCCGGAGCGGCCGAGTTGTTCGCGGGTCATCATGTCTTCAAGCGTCAGCTTGTCCGACGGCGTATGTGCGACGAAGCGAGCGCCCGTGTCGTTCATGCGGCCGAAGAGAACCGCGAAATCGGGGCCTTCGCGACCGTTGACGACCGCATAGGTTTCGATCTTCGCCTTGCCCATCGGCTGCTCGGCGACTTTCGGATGAGCTTCATTGTCGATGATGCTCTGATAGGAGGCGGGCGCTTCGCGCTTCCACGAACCGGCCACCGGGTCGGTCGAGTAGAGGCCGAGGCCGTGCTTCGTCACGTACCAGCCATTCGAGGTGACGAGACCCTTGGTGCCGCGTTTGGCGCGGAGCTTTTCGATCATGGTCGCGATGGAGAGCATGACGTAGGCGTTGCCTGCGCCGCCGAAGTAAGGCAGGCCACCCGTCACCGTGAGCGGGCGCTTGTCGCCTTCGGGAATGCCGAGCGCATCGCGACCGATCTGCACGGCGGAGGGGAAGCAGGAATAGAGATCGAAATAATCAATATCCGAAATATTCCAGCCGGACATGCCGAATGCCTTCTCGCCCATCATCTTGATCGCCGGAGACGAGTGGAAGTTCACGCGCTCGGTCGGGAACCAGATGTCGTTGGCGTCGGCGCAACCGTGGAGGAAGACCCATTTTTCCTGCGGGATGCCAAGCTCACGCGCCTTCTTCACCGACATCATGACAACGGCCGCGGCCTGATCGACCTGCATGATGGCATTCATATACTTCGTGTACGGAAAGCCGACATAGCGGTTATCGTCGGTCGGCGTGGCGATTTCTTCAGCCGTGCGGGCGATGGGGAACCATGCCTGCGGATGCTTGGCGGCGACTTCCGTGAAGGGCGCCATGAGCTTGCCGATTTCGAGCTGGTGTTCGCGGACGCTGCGCTTCTTCTGGCCGCGAATGGCGTTCTCGAACAGCGGGTAGATGTTCACCGGGAACTGGAGCTTGTGCGCCTTTTCAACCGGCGTCACGCCCTCGCGCTCATAGCCGATATCGATGCGCTCGCCGCCCGGCTCGTCATGCCAGGGAAGCATCTTGCCCTGCCCCAACGCGCGCATCATGGTCGCGAAGGCTTCGGAGCCTGCGACCAGCGCGATGTCGGTTTCGCCATTGGCGATCAATTCGGCGGTGTGGTTCACCAGCATTTGCGGCGTGTTGCCGCCGGTGGGGCCATAGCAATTCTTCGAGGCATTGGCGCCGAGCATGTTGCCGAGCGACTTCGGCGCATTGCCATAACGGCCAAAGGGAAGGCGGCGCGAATCCGGGCTGTCGGTGATGAAGCGAACAACGGTGATGTTATCGACCAGCGGCCAGAGCTTGTCGCCGAGACCGGCATCCTTCGCCGCGAGGCGGGCTGCATCTTCCATCAGATGGAGCGGCGACTTCGCCTTCTCGACATCCTTTTCCTTCTGCACGAGCTGGCCGACGCCGACAAGGACGGGGGTGCGATCTTCGGGTTGAACGGCCATGCTTCTTTACTCCCTGAGTGCTGTCGCCATGCCGTTTAGCTCGGCGGGCTAATTCGTTGATCGCGGGAGAATAAGGCGTGTGCCTGCGATGTCCAGCGGGGCGATCGAGACCGGGGCTTCCGTTACGTAAGACGAACACTTATGTTGCAAACCATGCGCGATCTTGTGATCCGAAGCCTTGTCCTGCTCATGTCGCTGATTTTCATTTGCGGCAGTGCGGAAGCCCATGCCGGATCGCCTGCGGCAGAGGCGCAGGCAGGGCACCACCAGATGCCGATGCCGGACAAGCATCACAAGGCGCCTGCGGAGAAGATCAATTGCTGCCTGCCCTGCCTCAATAGCTGCCCCATGGGGCCTGCCAGCCTTTCAGGATCGGGGCTTGTTGCCGATGCACGGTTTGCGACCGCAGCCGTCTTGCTGCCCCATGTCGTAACGCCGCCGCTCGGCGCGGCCATTCATGTCGATCCGCGACCTCCAAAACTGATGGCCTGAGTCCACTGAATTTCGGTCTCACATCAGTTTGAAGGATTCATAAAGTGAAATTCCCAACAGGATTTACCGTGGGCACATTGCTGCTCGCGCCGCTGACACCCGCCTGGGCGGCGGAAGACCATCAAGGCCATATGAATATGGATGAGATGGAGATGCAGATGGAAATGAGCGGGGCATTTGGCCCCAATGCCGCGCGCGAAGCGTCCGGCACATCATGGCAGCCGGATTCGACGCCGGGCGACGGGCTTCATTTCACCGCGGTCGACTGGACGGCCATGGCGCATGGTTTCATCAACGGCGTCTATGACAA
>NZ_JBASBH010000049.1:0-32437 GCF_049651025.1 Parvibaculum sp.
CCCCGGGTCCAAGCCCGGGGTGACGGGCTGGAGATCGGGGTGAGACGGCGCGAGATGGAACAGCCTCCCCCCAATCGTCATGCCGGACTTGATCCGGCATCCCTCTTCCTTCGTGTTGGCGGTAAAGGTGGACCCCGGGTCAAGCCCGGGGTGACGGGCGGGGTCGGGGTGGGACAAAAAATTCAGAGTCGTCCCGGGACTTGTTCCCGGGACCCACCTGCCTCTCCGGTCGTCGCGCGGCCACATGGATCCCGGGAATAAATCCCGGGATGACTCCATTGGGTCTGGCGGCGAGTGAGAAGATGGACCCCGGGTCCAAGCCCGGGGTGACGGGCCGGAGATCGGGGTGAGACGGCGCGAGATGGAACAGCCTCCCCCCCAATCGTCATGCCGGACCTGATCCGGCATCCATCTTCCTTCCTGTTGACGATAAAGATGTGCCCGGATCAAGCCCGGGATGACGGCTTTTGGGGACGGGGCCATCCTCGCTTTAGAGCAATTCCAGGAAAGGTGCGATCCCGTTTTCTGTCCGGAATCGCTCTGGTGAAACAGCGGATGCTGATTGTCAGCAGTCTGATGTTAAGCCCCTGTCCGCATTAATCCTTTTGCGTCGCAACATGACCAATCTCGCAACTGCGTTGCTGGCCGATTTTCCCGAACAAGTCCGCATTCGGCCTAAACCCGTGTCAAATTTGCAATACCGCCGCCCAATGTAGGGTCCGGCCTGCATGAACGACCCAAGTCCATCTTGACACACAAGGGCTTTACCGATGGGCTAACGCTTGAGGGATGCTGACTGGCCGGGGGGGCAGTCGAATGGGGAAATACATCCATCGATTCAACCTCCCGATCCAGGCCGCAGTTTAGTGAAGCCATCGAGGATCGAGGAGGATCGCTCAATGATAAAAGGAAGCTTGCGATCGTTGCTACTCGGCTCTGCCGTATCGGTAGGGTTGATTGCGACGGCGGGCACGGCAAACGCCGCTCAATATAATTTCGGCGAAGTAACGCTGCAGCTGGACACCACGGTCAGCGCTGGTGCGTCGATGAGCACTGCGAAGACGGATCATACCTTGCTGCCCGCCAGCAACGGCGGACCGAAGCAGGTAACGACCAATAACGTAAATCTGCCGGGCTTCTTGGTCCAGACCAATGCTGACGTCGTGGCGGGTGTGAACGACGGGATGTCGCTTCTTACCGACCCCTCGACGATTGACGGTTCGATCAACACCGATGATGGCCGGTTGAACTTCAGCCGCGGCGATCTGACGAGCGGCATCTTCAAGATGACGAATGATATTTCGGCTGGCTTTCAGAACTACAAATTCTTCGCTCGCGTCAGTTCATATTACGACGCGGTGCTGAGCCGTGATAGCAGCTACAATCGCACACCACTGTTCGACGGTAAGGCAAGTGCCGCGCGAGATATCAAGCTTCTCGATTTTTACGGTAGCGCTAGTTATAATGTTGGCGACCTGCCCCTCAATCTGCGCGCCGGCAAGCAGGTTATCAGTTGGGGCGAAGGCACGTTCATGCTGAACGGCATCAACTCGATTAACCCCATCGACGTCAACGCCTTCCGCCGCCCGGGTGCAGAAGTCAAAGAAGGCCTCGTGCCCGTCTGGGCGCTCGACGGTTCAATTGGTCTGCCCTACAACTTGTCTCTCGAGGCTTTCTATCAGTTGAAGTGGGAGCCATACCAAATCGATCGCAGCGGCACGCCATTCGCTTCCTCCGACGTGGCGCAGATTGGCGATAATAGCTTCTCGTTTCTAACGGGAAGCTATGGCGGTCAAAACTGCGGCGCGACGAACAGCGTCGCTATTGCAATTGCTAATGCATTTCCAACGAACGACATTCGTTCCTGCGGCAATTACACCGGCTCCAATCCGTTTCAGCAGTATCAGAATTATCTGAATCCGATTCCGATTGGGCAGACGGAAGCCATTCGCCTTGCTTTGCAGGATAGCAGCACCGTCGCGCGTGACGCGGATCGTCGGGCGCGCAATAGCGGTCAATGGGGTGTTGCCGCACGCTGGTATTCGGAAGATCTGAACAACACCGAATTCGGCCTCTACTTCATGAACTATCACTCGCGTCTGCCGATAGCGAGTGAACGTGTTACTTCGAACCCCGCCAATACG
The DNA here is from genome assembly GCF_049651025.1 of Parvibaculum sp. Lineage (GTDB taxonomy): Bacteria > Pseudomonadota > Alphaproteobacteria > Parvibaculales > Parvibaculaceae > Parvibaculum. The sequence continues at coordinate 2,145 of NZ_JBASBH010000049.1, forward strand.
CAGTTCTCGCCCTTTGTTACTGGGCAGAACGGGTCGGGTACGGCACGTGGGGCCGCATATTCGGGTTGCAACTTCCAAGGCACTGCGGATCCTTCCGCGCTTTATGGGTTGCCGATCGGTCTTTCTGCCGCGGCCGTAGCGCAGATGAACCAGACGATCGGTACTGGTACGGATCCTGTTCTCGCTGCTGCAACGGCGATCGCGACCGATTACTATGCCAACGTCGGCACGTATAATGTCGTTAAATCGCCTACAACGGGTGTTGTGCCTGGGCTTGACCAATCACCTTTTGCTGGTGGCATTGCCGGCGTCGATCTCACGCCATACGCGCAAGCTGTAAATTTTGGCTTTACGGGTAACCCCAACGTTGGTCCCGCTGCTTCATTGATTGGCATTACCGTGAATCCAAACTCCGGCCTGCAGGCGGCAATCGTCAACTGTGCACTTGTCGCTATGCAGTCAAGCAGGGCGGTGGCGCTGGGTAGTCCCACGCTGCTGAATGACGGCGCAGAGGTTCTCATCGCTACGCCGATGCTAGGTAGCAATGCGCTCTCGCTTTATCTTGAATATCCGGAGGATATTCATATGGTTGGCGCGAGCTTCAACACCACCATCGGTACCTGGGGTGTGCAGGGCGAAATGAGCTATCGTTCGAACCAGCCCTTCCAGCTTGATACTGACCAGATCAGCATTGCTGCATTGAATGCCGGATGTACCTTCAACGGCATTTTGGGGGCCACCACCTTCGGGTCTCTTCAGGCTGGCGGCATCGATACCTATGGTGGCATTGGTTGCGGTACCATGGGCGTTGGCCCGAGCACACATGACTTCTCGGGTGTGGTTCGTTCCAAGATGTTTACTTATGACATCGGAACCACGGCGACTTACTCCAACTCCAACGCCTTTATTTCGATGACCGGCGCCGATCTCGGCATCTTGGTGACGGAAGTTGGTCTGGTCTATACTCCTGACGTTCCTTCGGAAGGTGACTTCAAAAAGCAACAGTGGGGTAACGTCTGCACTGGTGGCACGGATCTTCCGGCTGGTGGCTTCCTGGCGCTTGCGCCGCGTTCAGGTTGCCGTCCGACTGCGGCATCCTGGGGCTATGTGTTGCTGGGTCAACTCCAGTACAACAACGCCTTCGGCACAGCTCTGACACTGTCGCCGACGCTGGCTTTCAGCCACGACGTTTCGGGTAACACCCCGGCGCCAATCTCGAACTATCGTCAGGGTCGTAAGTCGGTGAGCCTCCAGCTCAATGGCTCGCTCCAGGGCGCGTGGAGAGGTGGCATCTCCTACACGAACTTCTTCGGTAGCAACAAGTATAGCGACTCGGTCGACCGCGACTTTGCGGCGGTCAATCTGTCCTACGCTTTCTGATCGAAGCAGTTACTGAAAATGAACCCGGCGGCAGAAATGCCGCCGGGTTTTTCTTTTTTGCTTTCGCGATTGTCAGTTGAGGCCCGCTTGGTTGGTGGCCGCTTCTCGCGGATGTGAGGACATACGATCAGTCTTCAAATCATTTAAATCCGCATACTGATTTTATTCTGATCATCGGCTCTGTATGAGTAAATGCGAGAGGCGATTTTCGAACGGAAATCGCGTGCAATTTTTCTCCACGGGCGACATTAAAAATATTTAATGTGGGAGAGACGCGAATGCTGCTGGTTTGGCCGCGTTTAGATGCTGCCGGGACACAGATTCGTCTTGAATCCGCTGCGGCGTTGTTTGCGACGTCTTGCTGTTTTGATATTATTCCAGCAGAGTTGGCGGGAGAGCCGGGCTTAGGCGGAAAACCGTCGAGTTCTAAAAAGAAATATCAAGTGGAGGGAACGTACATGAAAAGGACGACCATGTTGGTCTCCGCCTTCGTGTTCGGCGCACTGAGCACCAGCGCGCTGGCACAAGTGCCGGATGCACAGGTCAACCGTCTGGGGTCTGATCTTACCCCGATCGGCGCCGAGAAGGCAGGCGAGGGAGATATCCCGGCCTGGACCGGCGGTCTTCAGACCGTACCGAGCAATGTCAGCTACAAGCCCGGCGATCATCTTCAGGATCCGTTCGCCAGCGACCCGATCAAGTACACGATCACTGCTGGCAATGCCGCGCAGTACGACGCTGTGCTGCCGGATGGCTACAAGGCCCTGATGAAGGCCTATCCCGATTACAAGATGAACGTCTATCAGACGCGCCGGTCCTGCGCCTATCCGGACCGCGTTTATGAAGCGACGAAGAACAACGCCAAGGTCGGCGTTCTCAACGGCGGCGGCTCGGGCGTCGGCGGGGCCATTTTCGGCTTCCCGTTCCCGGTTCCGAACAACGCCTTCGAAATCATCTGGAACCACACGCTGCGCTATCGCTCCTTCAAGGTGGTGCGTCAGTTCGCAGCCGCGCCCGTTACGCGCAGCGGCGACTACACGCTGACCATCGTGCAGGACGAAGCCATTCTGGCCTGGTCCGATCCGTCGAAGAAGTCGGCTGAAGAGCTGAACAACACGTCGATCTACTACATCGCGAACACGATCGCGCCCGCCCGCGAAGCTGGCAACGTGGTCCTCGTTCTCGAAGCGCTCAACGCGACGCTGAATGGCGGCCGTCAGGCGTGGCAGTACAGCCCCGGTACGCGTCGTGTGCGTCGCGCGCCGAACATCTCCTACGACAATCCGGGCACGAACTCGGACGGTCTGTCCACCTCGGACGCTTTCGACGGTTATAACGGCGCGCTTGATCGTTATGACTGGGCCGTCATCGACAAGAAGCCGATGATCATCGCCGCCAACGACTACAAGGCGGAAAGCGTGAAGTACAAGGACTTCGTGAAGCCGCTTCACCTGAACCAGGACCACATCCGTTACGAACTGCACCGGACGTGGAACTTTGAAGCCAAGCTGAAGCCGAGCACGCGTCACGTTTACGCCCGCCGCGTCTATCACAACGACGAAGACGCCTGGGAAGTCGCGAGCGCCGAGCTCTATGACGGTCGTGGCCAGCTCTGGCGCGTCCAGGAGCTCCAGCAGCTTCAGCGCTATAACGTGCCGCTCTGCGGTTCGGGCGCGGAAGTGGTCTACGATCTCCAGGCGGGCCGTTATCTTGCCCTTGCCATGCAGAACGAAGAGCCGCCGGTGAACTACTTCGCCGACGAGCTTGACCCGAGCCGCTACACGCCGAACTCGATCCGTCAGCTTGGCGTCCGCTAAAAAAGCGTTTACTGTCTATGGGCCGGGCCTCGGGATACCGAGGTCCGGCCTTATTTCTGCCTAACGATCCGCGGCGACGTTCCTGAAGCGCCGGTCGCGGTTCTCGGCTATACAAAGATTTCGGGCTTCAAAAGGGCCTGATAAAAGACAGATCCAAGCAGCCGGCCTCGAAGAGCCGGGGTGAAAACGAGAGAGCAGCGCTGGCCCGGTCGGTCGACAGGAGCCGTGCCGCCGCCCACGAAACGCAGAGTGCAGGGAGCCTCAGTCACAAAATGTCGTCCATATTCAGCCAATTCATTTCGAGATCGCCGATCCGCGCCGTAGCGTCGGCCGCGGCTCTCGTGCTCACGCTTGCGCTCGTGCCGGCCGCTCATGCGGAAGACACCGCAGCAACGGCCGACCAGAACAAGGTCGAATATTCCACGCCGTCCGCGCTGGCGAGCAAGGACCTGCTCCTTTCGGCGACGATGGCCGGCAAGCGCCTCGTTGCGGTCGGTCAGTTCGGCCACGTCATCTATTCCGATGATGGCGGCGCGACATGGGTTCAGGCCAAGAGCGTGCCGACGCAGGTGACGCTGACCAGCGTCTATTTCGTCAATGACAAGATCGGTTATGCCGGCGGCCATGACAGCACGGTGCTCCGTACCGATGACGGCGGCGAAAACTGGACGCTCGCCTATCATAATGCGGAGTCGCAGGCGCCGATCATGTCGGTCTATTTCGAGAATGAAAACCACGGCTTTGCCATGGGCGCATTCTCCTTCGTCATCGAAACGGAAGATGGCGGCAAGAACTGGCATCAGCGTTCGCTGGTCGAGGGCAGCCAGGAAGACTCGCATCTGAACAAGGTATTCGCCACGAAGCAGGGCACCATTCTCGTCGCGGCTGAATTCGGCAAGGTCTATCGCTCCACCGATCAGGGCAAGACCTTCTCCGAGATTGCCACGGGCTATGAAGGCTCGTTCTGGGGCGGTCTGGCACTCAATGACGGCTCCGCGCTCATCTACGGCATGCGCGGCAACGTCTATCGCACGACCGATGACGGCACGACCTGGGCGAAGATCAATAGCGGCACCGACAAGTCGATCGGCGGCGGTATCGAACTCAGCAATGGCACGATCGTACTCGTCGGCCTTCAGGGCTATGTCGGTTACAGCACGGACGATGGTCTGAACTTCACCGAAGTCACGCGCGCCGATCGTCTGGGCTATGTCGCCGTGTTGCAGGCCGCAAATGACAAGATCGCCGTGTTCGGCGAGCCGGGCGTGAAGCTGCAGCCGGATGATGCGACGAAGGCTGCCGATGAAGTCGGTTTCAAGTTCAACACCGGCAGCTAAAACCGGCGAACTTCAAGCTCTTCGAATTCAAAACCCCGGCCCTGTGGCCGGGGTTTTTCTTTGTGCGCTTTGCGGGCTTCCCATCGCTGAATGCGCGCGTCACAATCGAGAAAATAGAATAATGGCGCGGGAGGAGTGCGGCATGTCAGGGGCAACGAGCACTGGCCACGAGGTCGATTTCGGACGCTATACGCGCATCAAGGCAAGCAGGCAGGGCCGCGTGTTGACGCTGGCCTTGTCCAATCCGAAGCTGATGAATGCCGTCGATGGCGAGATGCATCGCGAGCTCTCCACCGTCTTTCTCGACGCGGCGGATGATCCTCATTCAGACGTGATCGTGCTGACAGGCGAGGGGCCGGCCTTTTCCGCAGGCGGCGATCTCAACTGGATGAAGCGTTCCTTCGAGGCCGGTGAAAAGGGCCCCGATGCAGCGGAAGCAAAGCGCATCGTCTTTTCGCTTCTCGATCTTGAAAAGCCGATCATTGCCAAGGTGCGCGGGCCCGCCGTCGGTCTTGGCGCGACGATTGCGCTGATGTGCGATGTGATCTTTGCCAGCGATACGGCGCGGTTTGCCGATCCGCATGTGCGCGCCGGTATCGTTGCGGGCGATGGCGGCGCGATCATCTGGCCGCAGCTTGTCGGCTATGCGCGCGCCAAGGAATATCTGATGACGGGCGATCCGGTGAAGGCCGTGGAGGTAGAGCGCATCGGGCTCATAAATCATGTCGTGGCGGATGGCGAGCTTGATGCGCGCGTGGACGAATTCGCGGCGCGGATTGCTGGCGGGGCGACGCTTGCGATCAAATATACAAAGGTCGCCGTCAATATCGGATTGAAGCAGCTCGCGCATTCGATCCTCGACGCCTCGATCGCTTATGAGATGCAGACATTTGCGACCGAGGATCATCGCGAGGCGGTGCATGCCTTCCTCGAGAAGCGCCCCGCAAAATTCAAGGGCCGTTGACCAATGGATGCGTCGATGGACGATCAGCCGATCAATTTCGACGAGCCGGAATATGTGCGCTTGTTGCGCGCCAGCGTGTCGCGTTTCGTCGAGGCCGAAATGCCGCGCGAGAAGGCGCGTGAGTGGGATCGTGGCAATATCTATCCGCGCGAGGTGATGAGAAAGCTCGCCGATATGGGGCTGATGGGCCTCACGGTTGACGAGCGCTATGGCGGCGCGGGCATCGATATTTACGCGACGATGGCGGTCATCGAGGAGCTTGCGAAGCGCTCGGTCGCGGTTGCGTGCCCCTACATCATGGCGGTTTGCTATGCGGGCATGAACCTTGGCGAGCGCGGCAGTGAGGCGCAGAAGCAGGCGCTCTTGCCGAAGGTTGCGAGCGGTAATCTGCTTTTTGCCTATGGGCTGTCCGAGCCAAATGTCGGCGGCGATCTCGCTTCGGTCGAGACGGTTGCGCGGCGCGACGGCGATGAGGTCATCATCAATGGCGCCAAGCGCTGGTGCACCGGCGCGCATATTGCGGATTACATTTTCTGCCTGTTGCGCTCGGGGCCGAAGGAGGCGCGTTACAAGAACCTCTCCATCGTGCTGGTGCCGCCGACATTGCCCGGCATCACGATCACACCGCTTGGGCATCTCGGCATTCGCGGCGTCGAAACGAAGGATGTCACTTTCGACGATGTGCGCGTTTCCGCGTCGAATATTCTCGGCGGCGAGGAGATGTGGAATCGCGGCTGGGAACAATTGGCGGGCCGTGCGCTCGAAGTCGAGAAGCTCGAGCTGTCGGCTTGCGCGCTCGGTCTGGCCGAGGCGGCGGTGGCCGATGCATGGGCCTATGCGGAGGAGCGTGTTCAGTTCGGCCGCGCCATCGCCGACCATCAGGCGATCCGGCATATGCTGGTCGATGCGCGCACGAAGGTTCGCGCCATGCGGATGATGCTTTACAGCGCCGCCTGGCTTGCCGATCAGGGTCGCCCGTGTTCCGTCGAAACCTCCATGGCGAAGCTGTTCTGTTGCGAGGGCGCGGCGGAGGTTACGCAGATTTGTCAGCGCGTCACCGGCGCTTACGGGCTTTCGGATGCGATGGATATGGAGCGCTATGTACGCGACGCGGTGAGCCTGCCGATTGTCGGCGGTTCGTCCAATATGCAGAAGAACAATATCGCAAACCGCCTGAAGCTCGGCGCGTGAGAGGAGAGGATATGAGCAAGACCGAACGGTCGGCAGTCGCATTTCCAGATCCGCTCAGCGCGGCAGATGAGCTTGCCCGCGCCGTGGCGCCGCGTGTCGACGAGATAGAGCGCAACCGGTTTCTGCCTCAGGACATTGCCGATCATGCGGCGCGGCTCGGGCTGCACCGGCTTTTCATTCCGGCGATCTATGGCGGACTGGAAGCCAATCCGATGGTGCTGGTTGAGGTTGCCGAACGGATTGCGCGCGTCGACGGATCGACTGCCTGGTGCGTTTTCATTGGCGCGACATCGGGCATGACGGCGGCTTTCCTCCCGCCTGAAGATGCGCACGCGGTTTTTGGCGATCCGATGTCGATTGCCGCTGGCGTGTTTGCGCCGCGCGGTCAGGCACGTCATGCCGTTGAAGGCGGCGTTCCGGGCTACCGCGTCACGGGCCGCTGGCAATGGGGCTCTGGTTCGCGCAATGCCAGCGCGATCATGGGTGGGGCGCTGATCCTTGGCGATGACGGCAAGCCCGAGATGGCGCCGGAAGGAGTACCGCAAAACCGCATGATGATCTTCGCTGCCGATCAGGTGACGTTGCACGATACGTGGAACGTGTCGGGCCTGTGCGGCACGGGCAGTACCGATTTTGAAGTGAAGGATGTTTTTGTGCCCGCGACGCGCGCGGCGAGCCTGATTTCCGACAAGCCTCTCGCGCGGCCGCTTTATTGTTTCCCGACCTTCGGGCTTCTGGGTATCGGCATTGCCGCGGTCGCGCTCGGCCTTGCGCGCGGCTCCATCGATGCGCTTGTCGAGCTTGCGGGTGGCAAGACGCCGCAAGGATCGTCGAAGCCGCTGGCGCTTCGCGCCAAGGCGCAGCTCGATGTGTCGGAAGCGGAGGCGCTGGTGCGTTCGGCCCGCGCCTATCTTGTCGAGACGATAGAGGCGGCATGGGCGGCGGCGAATGCGGATGGTTCGATTACGGTCGAGCATCGCCGCGACATCCGCCTTGCCACCACGCATGCGGTGCGCGCCGCGACCCGCGCGGTCGATCTCATGTATACGCTGGGCGGCGGCACCTCGGTTTACAAGACCTCGCCCCTTCAGCGTCACTTCCGCGACGTGCATGTTGCGACCCAGCACATGATGGTAAGCGACGCGACATTCGAGCTTACGGGCCGCCTCTTTCTTGGCGTACCGACCAACACTACCATGCTTTAAATTTCGATATTGGGAGACAGAATGATGGGCGAGTTCACGCGCGTCGAGCGCAAGGGCCGCGTCGCGACGGTGCATTTCGATCGCGGCGACAAGCTCAATGCCTTGTCGGCGGCGGCGATGCGCGAGTTGACGGAGGTTGCGCGTTCTTTCGAAGACGATCTTGAAACCAGCGTCGTGGTGCTCACTGGCGCGGCGGGGCATTTTTCCGCTGGCGCCGATCTCGGCGATCCCGAGATGGTGACGCGCCAGAGCAAGGGGCTTCTCGCGCGGCGTCATGCGATGAAGGTCGGGCCGGACATGTGCGACGCATGGGAGCGGCTGGAGCAGGTGACGATCTGCGCTGTCGAAGGTTTCTGCATCGGCGGCGGCTCGGCGCTTGCCGCGTCATGCGATATTCGCGTTGCGGCGAAGAGCGCCTATTTTCGTTTGCCGGAAATTCCGCTCGGCATGAACATGAGCTGGCACTCCAATCCGCGCATCGTCAATCTCATCGGGCCGGCGCGGGCGAAACTCTTCATCATTTTGGGCGAGAAACTTTTCGCGCCCAAGGCGCTCGAATGGGGTCTTGTTGAAGAGGTGACGGAGGATGGGCAGGCGCTTCACGCGGCGCTGGCGCTCGCAGAGAAATTCGGGGACCTGCCGCCGCTTCCGGTGCGCATGTCCAAGCAGTCTATCGATATGGCGGCAAAGGCGCTCAATCCGGCGGTTACCTTCATGGACCGAGATCAGTTCGCGCTTACCGCGACTTCCAGGGATCAGCAGGAGGCGGTGAACGCCTTCCTCGAAAAACGCAAACCGAAATTTACGGGAGAATGAAGATGGGTCGCGTAACAGGCAAGAAAGCCTTCATCACGGGCGGAGCGCAGGGACTTGGGAAGGCGTCGGCCATGATGCTTGCCAAGGAAGGCGCAATCGTCACCGTCGCCGATATCAATGAGAAGGGCGTGCGAGCGGTTGCCGAGGAGATCAACGGCAAATATCCCGGTCAGGCATTCGCCGTCGCGCTCGACGTGACGAGCGAGAGCCAGTGGAAAGAGGCGCTGGCCTATGCCGACAAGGCCATGGGTGGCATCAACGTGCTGTTCAACAATGCGGGCATTGGCGGCGGCACGACGGTCGAGGATACGGATTTCGAAACCTGGAAGCGTGTGCAGGCGGTCGATCTGGATTCGGTTTTCCTCGGTTGCAAATATGCCATTCCCTATATGGTGCCGCATGCGCCGGGTTCGATCATAAATACCTCGTCGATCGCGGGGCTGATCGCCGGTCATAATATGGCCGCCTATAATGCCGCCAAGGCGGGCGTCTGGCTGTTGTCGAAGTCGGTGGCGCTGCATTGCGCCAAGCGCGGCTACCGCATTCGCTCCAATACGATCCATCCGACATTCATCGACACGCCGATCCTTGACGGCATGACGCGCGGCATGTCGAAGGAGGAGCTGGTTCGTAAGCTCGCCAAGCAGGTGCCGCTCGGCATCATCGGCGATCCCGACGATGTGGCCCATGCGGTCGTCTATCTTGCGTCGGACGAGTCGAAGTTCATGACGAGCGCGGAGATCAAGCTCGATGGCGGCATCAGCGCCATGTGAGGCGAATTATCCGGCGTGACGAAAATTTCTTAAGGGTTATGCGCCGATAATCTGGAAACTGTGGCAGCGGCGATCTTGCGCGCCGTTGCCGCTATCCCCAGATTGGTCAGTGACCATGACCCAGCGCATTCTCATTATCCTTCATCAAGAGCGTTCAAATCCCGGTCGCGTGGCGCAGGAGCTTCGACGGCGCGGTTGCGAACTCGATATCCGCCGCCCTTCGCTTGGCGATCCGCTGCCGGAAAATCTCGACGCGCATGATGGCGTCATCGTTTTTGGCGGGCCGATGAGCGCCAATGACGATCTGGATTTTATCCGTATAGAGAAAGACTGGATCTCCGCCGTGCCGCTGAAGGCGGAAAAGCCCTATCTTGGAATTTGCCTCGGCGCGCAGTTGCTCGCCAAGAGCCTCGGTGCGCGCGTCTATGGCCATGAGGACCAGAGATGCGAGGTCGGTTATTTCCCCATTCGCCCGACAGGCGAGGGCGCATCGCTCTTCGATGATCCGCAATATGTCTATCAGTGGCATGTCGAAGGTTTCGATCTGCCGTCAGGTGCCGTGCAGCTTGCCGAGGGCGATGATTTTCCCGTTCAGGCGATGCGTTATGGCAAGTGCGCCTATGGCATCCAGTTTCATCCTGAACTCACTTCGCTGATGATGAATGCGTGGCTGGTAAAGGCGCGGCATCGTCTCGTGCTGCCGGGCGCGCAGGCGGATCATCAACATCGTGCGGGTCGCGCCGTGCATGACGCGGGACTTAAAGGCTGGCTTACGCGTTTTCTCGATCACTGGTTGCCACAGAGCGCTGCGCTGAACGAGCGATAGTTTGCGCCTGATCAGGGTGCGGGCTATCATTCATCTTGGTCAAAGCATGATTGAACATAGCGTGCATCCATTCTGGAATATTTTGCCGGGCTGGTGTTTCAGCGTGCCTTTCGCACTCTGTCTCGCTCTAGCCTTGGACTCTTCATATGCTCAAGCCGGTTCGATCGAGACGGTCGGGCAGCGCTACGAATTCAGCACGACCAATCTTCCCGCGCCTTACAGCGAATCGCCGGTCGGCGTTGCTGCGCAAAGTGTTCCGCGCCCGGATGGCGTCATGCCGCTGGTGCCGAGAGGTTTTCAGGTCAGCATTTTCGCAAGCGGCCTCTCGCGGCCCCGTGAAATGGTCGTAGCACCGGACGGCACCGTCTTCGTGGCGCAGACACTGGAAGGCAATGTCTCGGCGCTGCGCGACGCCGATGGCGATGGCGTTGCGGAAATGCGCACCGTGTTTGCAGACGGGTTCCGCGAGCCGACAGGTCTTGCCGTGCAGGGCGACGCGCTCTATATCGCAGATCGGCGCGCCGTGTGGCGCGTGGGTTTCGACGGCGAGACGATGAAGGCCTTGCCGCGCGTCATGATCACTCGGCCGGGCGCGCTGGGGCAGGGCGGCGGGCACATCTCGCGTGAGATGGTTTTCTCGCCCGACGGCTCGCATTTCTTTGTCGCCATCGGCAGCGAGACGAATGTCGGCGAAGATCCGTGGCCGCGGGCGACGATCCAGCAATTCCGCATCGACGGTCATGCGCAGACGACTTATGCGGCGGGATTGCGCAATCCGGTCGGCATGGCATTTTATCCCGGTACGGATGATCTATTCACGGTCGTCAGCGAGCGCTTCGGGCTGGGAGCGGGGCTGGTGCCCGACTATTTCACGCGCGTCGTGCGCGGCGGTTTCTACGGTTATCCTTACGCCTATCTCGGCAAGCATCCCGATCCGCAATTCGGCGATCTTCGCCCCGATCTCGTTCAGACGACCCTTGTGCCCGATATGCTTTTCGCGCCGCATTCGGGGCCGGTCGGACTGCTCTTCATCAAGGGCAAGGGGAAGGGCTTTCCGCCGGATTACAAGGGCGACGCCATTGTTGCGCTTCATGGCATCAACAACCGGGCTCATCCGACGGGCTATCAACTGGTTCGGGTGCGCTTTCACGACGGGCGGCCCGGGGACAGCTATGAGACCTTCATGGCGGGCTTCAACGCGAAAGCAGCAGGAACCGGCGCGACTTCGCCGGCGGCCGTCTGGGGCCGTCCTGTGTGGCTTGCAGAGGCAAAGGACGGGGCACTTCTCGTCTCGGATGATGTGGCGAATGTGATTTGGCGCGTGACCTGGACCGGCCTTTCGGCGGATACGGCACGGCGTTAGGCGCAAGGCGGACTGCCCTGCGCGTCAGGCTTTTCTAAGTCTTTGATTTTATGCAGAATTTCAAAAATTCTGCAGTTCCGGGAAATGGTGGAGCCGAGCGGGATCGAACCGCTGACCTCCTCATTGCGAACGAGGCGCTCTCCCAACTGAGCTACGGCCCCGGAGCCCGGTTCTTTAGGGGGAGGCGGCTATGGTGTCAAGAGAGAGCGCATCAACTTTGCGCGGTCCAATACGGAGTAAAGCCGTGCTTGAACCTGCAAGCGCTGAGCTTTACATCTTGGCGGCAATAGAGCGGTCGCTCTTCCCTCCCAAGACCGGCACGTCGGCCGGTGCGCATCGCAGGGGCCCATGCAATCCCTTCTCATACTGATCACGCAGGTTATTCAGCTTTATATCTGGATCGTCATCATCGGCGCCGTGCTGAGCTGGCTGATCGCCTTCAACGTCATCAACACGCAGAACCGCTTCGTCTACACGGTGGTGGATATCATCTATCGCGTGACCGAGCCGGTGCTCGGGCCGTTGCGGCGCATCCTGCCCGATCTCGGCGGCATAGATATTTCGCCGGTCGTGCTGTTGCTGCTTTTGTATTTCCTCCAGAACCTGATCTGGGAGCTTTACGGCTCCTTCCAGGCGGCGGTCTAACTGGCGTCGCTGCCGCTGCGTAAAACCGCCGACGGGGTTATCGTCAGTCTCAGGGTGACGCCCAAATCGTCGTCGGCACGCATTGGCGGCATCGCGGAGGATGCGGCGGGGCGAAGCTTTCTGCGCGTCCATGTCACGGAGGCGCCGGAAAAGGGCAAGGCGAACGAGGCGGTGATAAAGCTCATCGCCAAGGCGTGGCGCCTTCCCAAAACTACGATAGAGGTCGTCTCGGGCGAGAGCGACCGCAACAAGACCGTCGCGGTCAAGGGCGAGCCGGAAGCGCTGATGGCGCTGATTGGCGCGCTGCTCGCAGACGGCGATTGAGGTGCAGGGGATGGCGGAAGCTCATATCATCGACGGCAAGACAATTGCGACGGCGCTGAAGGCGCGCGTGGCTGAGGCCGTGGCCACGCTCAAGCGGGATCACGGGCTGACGCCGGGCCTTGCGGTGGTGCTCGTCGGCAACGATCCGGCCAGTGAGGTCTACGTCCGCAACAAGGGCATCGCGACCCGCGAGGCGGGCATGAATTCGTTTGAGTTCAAGTTGCCCGCCGAGACGAGCGAAGCCGAGGTTCTCGCCAAGGTTCGCGAATTGAATGCGGATCCGGCCGTGCACGGGTTTCTGGTTCAGTTTCCCGTTCCCGATCACATCAGCCAGCAGGCCGTCATCGACGCGATCGATCCGGCCAAGGATGCGGACGGGCTTCACCCGCTCAATGCGGGGCGGCTTGCAAGCGGCCTCCCGGCAATGGTTCCGGCGACGCCTGAGGGTTGCCTCATCATGGCGAAGCTTGCCGCTGGCGGCGATCTGGCGGGCAAACATGCGGTGGTGATCGGCCGCTCCAATCTCGTCGGCAAGCCGGTGGCGCAGCTCCTGCTGAAGGAAAACTGCACCGTCACCATCGCCCATAGCCGCTCGCATGATCTGCCGGGGCTCGCGCGGCAGGCCGATATTCTCGTGGCCGCTGTCGGCCGCCCCAACATGGTGCGGGGCGACTGGGTGAAGCCCGGCGCAATCGTCATCGATGTCGGCATCAACCGCGTTCCCGCGCCTGAAAAGGGCGAGGGCAAGACGCGGCTTGTCGGCGACGTCGCTTTCGACGAAGTGGCAAAGGTCGCGGGCGGCATTACGCCGGTTCCCGGTGGGGTCGGGCTGATGACGGTGGCCTGCCTCATGCGCAATGCGGTCATCGCCGCCTGTCGCCAGCACGGCGTGCCCGTGCCCAACGGGCTCTGAGAGGAACCTCATCATGGAAACGCGCAAGCTCGGCACTCTCTGGCCCGTCAGCGCGTTGACGCTTGGCGGCGGTGGCCTTGGACAGGTCTGGGGCGAGACGACGCGTGAGGAGGCGGTGGCGACCGTCAAGCTTGCCGTCGATCAGGGCATCACGCTGCTCGATCTCGCGCCGCTATATGGGCGGGGTGAAGCCGAGGCGGTTGTCGGGGCGACGTTCGAGGGCAAATGGCCGTCGCATCTGCGCGTCACGACCAAATGCATGATCGGCTCGCGTCATTTCGCCGACGTGGCCGCGCGGCTCGAGACCTCGCTGGTGCGGAGCCTTGCGACGCTGCGGCGCGAGCAGGCCGACATTTTCATTCTCCATTCCAATATCCACCCGGACGATTACGTCTATGAGCTCGATCCCGACAGCCATATCCATCGCGCTGTTTCGTGGTCGGTTTTTACCGGTGAGATCGTTCCGGCATTCGAGAGGTTGAAGGAGAAGGGGCTGATCGGCGCCTGGGGTATTACGGGCACTGGCCTTCCGCGCTCCATCATGGAGGCGCTTCGGGGAGAGCCGAAGCCCGCTGTCGTTCAGGCGGTCACGAACCTTCTCGATTCGGCCGGCAATATGCGCCGCTACGAAGAACCGGCAGAGCCGCGCAATATTATCCGCACGGCAAAGAACAATGATGTCGGCGTCATGGGCATTCGCGCGGTGCAGGCGGGTGCGCTGACCGCGGCGCTCGACAGGCCGCTCGATGCGAACGAGCCGGAGATGAAGGATTACGTCAAGGCCGCGCCTTTCCGCGGCCTGTCGGCGGAGCTGGGCGTCGACCCGGCAGAGCTTGCGCATCGCTATGCGCTGGCGATGGAAGGCGTCGATACGCTCGTCCTCGGCGTCAAGAACCGGCGCGAATTGCAGAGCGCGCTCGATGCCGAGGCCAAAGGCCCGCTTGATGACGAAACCTATCGTCGCATCGAGGCACTGGGCCTTCGCCGTCAGGTGCCCCGCATTCCACTCGATGCGCCGATATGAGGGCTGCCTTGCATTCGACGATATTGGCGCCCCTTTTCTTGTTTCTGGCGGCTCTTCTTCTGCCGCAGGCCGCGCAGGCGAACGATCCGCGTGCGGCAGGCGGCATGCTTGCCTGGCCGCATGACGAAATGGCGCGCGCACTTGGCATCTTCGTCCCCGACCGGATGAAGGCGCTCGACGTGCCGGGCGTTGGTCTTGCCATTGTCGCCGATGGGGCAATCGTCTATTCGGGCACCTTCGGCAAGGAGAACAAGGCGAATTCCGCACCCGTCACACCTGCGACGCTTTTTGAAGGCGGAGAGCTTGGCGAGGCGGTTGCCGCCTATGGCGCGATGAGCATGGTGCGCGACAGGCTTCTCTTTCTCGATGCGCCATTGTCGCGCGATCTTCCCGCGCCGTGGCTGAGCAACAAGAGCGACGATGCGAGCATAACCTTGCGCAATGTGCTGACGCATCGCTCGGGCCTTGGCGACAATGTCGCGCATCCCTCGCATTCGACCAGCTTTGAACCCGACAGCCGGTTTGCACGTTCGGGCGTCGGCTTTCTCTATTTGCAGCATGTGATGGAAGTCATCGCGGGCGAGCCGTTCGATGCGCTGATGAAGACGCGCGTCTTCTCGCCGCTCGACATGGCTTCCTCGGGCTATGTCCTTGCGCCCGGCGAGCGCGCGCGCCTCGCGCAAGGCTATGTGCCGTTGAGTTTTCTGCTGACGACTTTCTATCTTCCTTTCGTCATCGTCTTTGCGATCATTCTCGGCGCCTTCTGGGCCATTGCGCGCTTCATGCTGCAAAGGCGGCTCGATCCGCCCGATCTGCTCTGGCCTTTGTTCGGCGGGTTCGGATTTGCAGTTGCGATTGTCTGGTGGGGTCTCGGCTTTGCGTCCGCCGCCTTCGTGATCGGAGTTGCGATCATCTGTGCGCTGGTGCTCGCGATGCTTGGCGGCATTGCCTATTACCTTCTCTATGTTGCCGGTCTGGCGCGGGCGCGCGACGGCGTTATCTCGCGGGGCAATGGCCCGAGCGAACGCATCATTGTCGTCGTGGCGGGTGCGATTGCGCTGGGCGCATTCCTGCCCGCGCTGAGCTGGAACGTGCCGGTGCAGAGGCTTTCGGTCTTGCGCGGCGCCGAGACGGCGAATGCGGCTGCGTCGTTCCACACGACCGCGCAGGATATGGCGCGGTTCATGATCGACATCATCGACGGCGGGAAGCTCGGGGCAGATATGCGCCAGCGCATGCTCGGCGAGCGCGTCGCGGTGGATGACCGGTTTTCCTGGGCGCTGGGGCTTGGCATCCGGCAGGACGGCGCGCATGAAACATTCTGGACGCGCGGTTCGACAATGGGCTTTGAGAGCCTGATGGTCATGGACCCGGCGCGGCGTTCGGGGATCATCATCCTGACCAATAGCCGTCAGGGTGGGGAGCTTGCGCAGGACATAGCGCGCAATGTGCTTGGCGTGGAAGCGGTCTGGTCGTTACCCTGACGTCTGGATCGCGGGAGGTGCGGAGTGGAAAGTTTCAAGACAATCCATGCGCGCGCTGCCAAACGACATGGCGGCGAAAAAGCGCTTGAAGCATTGCTGACAAAGCCGAAAAGCACTGCCGCCCTGAAGAAGATTCCCGACGACCGCTGGCTGGCCGCGATGACGAAGTCTGTCTTTCAGGCGGGGTTTTCATGGAAGGTGGTCGAGGCGAAATGGCCGGGCTTTGAAGAGGCCTTCGATCATTTCGATCCGCATCGCGTCGCCTTTTATTCCGGCGAGGATATGGGGCGTCTCGTCAGCGATGCACGCATCGTGCGCAACGGCGCGAAGATCAAGGCGACGGTTGAGAATGCCCGCTTCGTTGTCGAACTAGCCAGGGAGCATGGGTCGGCGGCCGCGTTCTTTGCAGCGTCGAAGCCTGAAAACTATACCGATCTTCTCGATGTGCTGAAGAAGCGCAGCAGCCGTCTTTCGGGCGCGGCCGCGCAGTATTTTCTGCGCTTTCAGGGCGTCGACAGTTTCATGCTTTCGCCCTCCGTCACGGCGGCGCTCATCAAGGCGAATGTCGTCGATGGTCCGCCGACATCGCGCAAGGCCATGGCGGCTGTGCAGGCGGCATTCAACCAATGGCAAAAAGAAAGCGGCCGATCTCTCACCGAGATCAGCCGCATACTTGCCAGATCGATTGATCCGTAAGACCTAGCCCGCCTTCTTCGCGGCCTCGATCGCCTGCATGATGAGCTGCTGCGCTTCAGCGGCATCGCCCCAGCGTCCGATCTTCACCCACTTGCCTTCTTCGAGATCCTTGTAGTGCTCGAAGAAATGCGTAACGCGCTTGATCAGGATTTCGGGCAGGTCGGTGTAGTTCAACACGTTCTTGTAATAGGGGTTGAGCTGCTCGACCGGCACGGCGAGGATTTTTTCGTCCTGTCCGGCTTCGTCATGCATGATGAGCACGCCGATCGGACGCGCACGCACGACCGCGCCGGGCACGACCGGAATGCGGCTCACGACGAGCACGTCGACCGGGTCGCCGTCATCGGAGAGCGTGTGCGGTATGAAGCCGTAATTCGCGGGATACTGCATCGCCGTATGGATGAAGCGGTCGACGAAGAGCGTGCCGGACGCCTTGTCCATTTCATACTTCACCGGATGGCCGCCATGCGGCACTTCGATGATGACGTTGACATCGTGTGGCGGGTTGACGCCAATCGGGATGGCTTCGATACGCATTAGCCTTTGATCCGTTTGTTGCGCGCGGCCAGGAGACGCAGCCGCAGCGCGTTGAGTTTGATGAAGCCTTCGGCGTCCTTCTGGTCGTAGGCGCCCGCATCTTCTTCGAATGTCACATGTGCCATTGAATAGAGCGAATAGGGCGACGTGCGGCCAACCACCGAGACGTTGCCCTTATAGAGCTTCAGACGCACCGTGCCAGTCACCATTTCCTGGCTCTTGTCGATCAGGGCCTGCAGCATCTCGCGTTCCGGCGAGAACCAGAAGCCGTTGTAGATCATTTCCGCATAACGCGGCATCAGATCGTCTTTCAGATGCATCGCGCCGCGGTCGAGCGTGATCGACTCGATGCCGCGATGGGCGGCGAGCAGGATCGTGCCACCGGGCGTTTCGTAGATGCCGCGCGACTTCATGCCGACATAGCGGTTTTCGACGAGGTCGAGACGGCCGATGCCGTTCGATCCGCCGAGTTCATTGAGCTTGGTCAGCAGGGTTGCGGGCGAGAGCGTCACGCCGTCGATGGAGACGGCATCGCCCTTTTCAAAACCGACTTCGATATAGGTCGGCTTGTCGGGCGCCTCTTCGGGCGAGACGGTGCGCTGATAGACGTGCGGCGAGGCTTCCTGCGAGGGGTCTTCGAGAAGCTTTCCTTCCGAAGAGGTGTGCAGCAGGTTTGCGTCGACCGAGAAGGGCGCTTCGCCGCGCTTGTCCTTGGCGATCGGAATCTGGTTCTTCTCGGCGAATTCGATCAGCTTTGTGCGCGAGGACAGGTCCCATTCGCGCCAGGGCGCGATAACCTTGATACCGGGATTGAGCGCGTAATAGGACAGTTCGAAGCGGACCTGATCGTTGCCCTTGCCGGTCGCACCGTGGCAGACAGCGTCGGCTCCGGTCGCTTTGGCGATCTCGATCTGGCGTTTGGCAATCAGCGGGCGGGCGATAGAGGTGCCGAGGAGATAGATGCCCTCATAAAGCGCGTTGGCGCGGAACATCGGGAAGACGTAATCGCGGACGAATTCCTCGCGCAGATCCTCGATGAAGATTTCCTTGATGCCGAGCATCTCGGCCTTCTTGCGCGCCGGTTCCAGCTCTTCGCCCTGGCCGAGATCGGCCGTGAAGGTCACGACCTCGCAGCCATAGGTCGTCTGAAGCCATTTCAGGATGATGGAGGTGTCGAGGCCGCCGGAATAGGCCAGCACCACCTTTTTCACGTCTTTTATCGCGCCGCTCATAATGATACCGCTCAAATCCTGTTATTTTGCGGCGCATCATAGGCAAATCCCGATGCGCGGCAAGGGTTGCGAAAAAGGACGGGAAAGATGGCGGCAAAGCTCGCTCGCGTCGAATTCTGGTATGAATTCGCCAGCACCTATTCCTATCCGGCGGCCATGCGAGCCGGGCGGCTGGCCGGGGCGGCGGGCGTCGAACTCGTCTGGCGGCCCTTTCTTCTGGCCCCGATTTTTGGTGCGCAGGGCTGGAACGACAGCCCTTTCAATATTTACCCGGTGAAGGGTCGGTATATGTGGCGCGACCTTGCCCGTATCTGCGAGGCGGACGGGCTTGCCCTGAACATGCCGGTCCGCTTCCCGCAGAACGGGCTCAAGGCGGCGCGGCTGGCCATTCTCGGCGCCGGAGAGAGTTGGGCCCCAGCTTTCACGCGGGCGGTCTATGAGGCGAATTTCGCCCGCCAGCAGGACATTGCGGATGACGGGGTGCTTGCCGGGATATTGCAGGCACTTGGCCTCGATCCCCTTGATGTGGTGATGCGGGCCTATGCGCCGGAGAACAAGGCAAAGCTCAAGGCCCAATCGGACGAGGCGATCGCCAAGGGGATTTTCGGCGCGCCGTCATTCGTGGTCGATGGCGAGCTTTTCTGGGGCAATGACCGGCTTGAACAGGCGCTTGCCTGGGCGCAGCGCCGGGGCCAATCCTGATCTTTGTGCGGGACCATGTCCGCCGACCCCTTGTGGATGGGACCCGTGGCCCCAACCTCCTCTCGACGGCCATCCGAGGGCATGGAGGTTTCCGTGAGTACCATTGTCTTTCATTCACAGTCCCCGAGCGTTTATCTCTGGACGGCGAGCCTCGTCGCTGCGGAGAAGGGCGTTCCATGGTCCCTCAATGTGATCGAGGCGGGCACGGAGGCGCATAGGCGGCTTCACCCTTTCGCCAAATCGCCTGTGCTGCAGCATGGCGCGATCCTGCTTTATGAGACATCGGCGATTGCCCATTATATCGACCGGACATTCGACGGGCCTGCGCTTCAGCCCGATGACGTTCTGGGGCAGGCGGAGTGCCTTCGCTGGGTCAGCCTCGTCAACGCCTATATGTTTTCGACCATGACCAACGGGCTCGCAAAGCAGCGCCTGCTCGTGCCGATGCAGGGCGGACAATCCGACGAAGCGGTGATCGCGACGGCGGCGCAGCAGTTCAGGGACCAGCTTGTCGTCATCACAAGAGAATTGCGTCGTCACGATTTTCTCGCGGGCGATGAGGTCACGCTCGCCGACTGTTTTCTTTTTCCGCATCTGCATCTTGCCAGCATGACGCCGGAGGGTGCGGCTGGCCTGAAGGAGGCGAGGCTCGCAGCGCAGTGGTTGTCGCGCATGCGGGCGCGGCCGAGCTTTGCGGCGACGGATCAATTCGCGCAGAAGGCCGCGTGAGGGTCAGCGGAAGTTTGCCGGGAGATCGGCTTCCGGGATCAGCAGGTCGTCGGTGATTTCGAGCCAGGTTTCCTCGATCAGTTTCGCCATGCCTTCGCGCTGCGGCGTCGAGGTCGTTGTTGCGCGCGTGCGAGCGGCGAAGGCGAGATCTCGGTCATGCCTGCTCGGCCATCGCGCATAGGCAACCCAGTCGCCGTTTTCGGCGCGATGCAGACGCGAGCCGCCGCCTCCGTGATTGTCGACTATGTCTTGCGTGATCTCATGCCAGCGGCGCTGAAACTCCGCTTCGTCTTTCTTGTCCACACGCCAGCGATAGATGACAGCGGCCATTCCATTCTCCACTTCAGCAGTTCGCTCCCCCGCTCAGCATCATGCAGCAAGCTGGTATAGCTGGAAAAGGAGGGTCGCGATTGACAGAGCCGCGCCCATGACGGGAACCCAGAGCGATACCTTGAAGTGCGGCGTCTCGTCTGCGTCGCGAAGCTTGATGCGGATGAGCGACATATTGACGAGCGTGAAGATGCTGAGCGCCGAAAAGGTCGTGGTGCGCGCGAGACTTTCGAGCGGAAAGAAAAGCGCGAGCGCGAGAATGATGCTGACAGCGATGAGGGTCGCGATCACCGGCGTTTGCGTGCGCGGGTGAATGCGGCCGAGAATTTTCGGCATGGTTCCGACAGCGACCATGCCATAGAGAACGCGCGCCGACATAACGATCTGGACAAGCACGGTATTGACCGTTGCCAGTACTGCGACACCGGCGAAAATTGCGGCGCTATGGCCGGTCGCATGCGCGAAGACGAGGGCGAGCGGCGCGTCGCTTGCCGCAAGTTCTGCCGGCGGCACGACAGAAACGGCGACCGTTGCCACGAGCAGATAGAGCAATGTCGTGATGGCGAGCGTGAGGGCGATGGCGCGCGGAATGGTGCGTTCAGGTTCGCGCACTTCCTCGGCCATGTTCACCATGTCTTCAAAGCCGATGAAGGCGAAGAAGGCCACAAACATGCCGGACAATATGCCGACGGCTGAAAGGGATATGTTCGCAGGCGAGACGATCGGTGCAAGCGAGGGCAGGCCGCCGAGATCGAAGAGACCTACGCCGACAATAACGAACAGGCCGCCGACCTCGATGATGGCGAGCAAGACGGTCAGCAGAACCGACTGGACGACACCCCATGACGCGATGAGGCCGAGCGTCCCGACAAAGATGAGTTTGGTAAGCCAGCCGGGAATGTTCAGTATCTGCTCGATATAGCCCGCAGCACCGTTTGTCACCGTCGCCGACGAGACGACGCCTGTCATGACGACAGCCAGTCCGACGAGTTGCGACAGGCGTGGATTGCGGAAAGCCTCGAGAACGTAGATGGCCTCGCCCGCTGTTCTCGGCATGCGCGCAGAAAGTTCGGCGAAGGAGAAGGCTGTGGGCGCTGCAATGAGTGCGGCGAGCAGGAAGGAGATCGGTGCCGCCATCCCGGCCATGCCTGCAGTCAGGCCAACCAGGACATAGATGCCCGCGCCGACTGTCACGCCGACGCCGTAAAAGACGAAAGGTATCAGCCTTATGCTGCGGCGAAGTGTCGGCGGAGAGATAGGCGCGATCGCGGTTTCGGGCTCGACGTGCTGGTGGCCCGTCCGTTTCATGCTAAAGCGCTTTTGACTGATCGTCGGCCTGTGTCTTGAAACGCTCGCTTGCGCGCGCTTTCACCGTCTCGCTCTTCAACTGGCCGCAGGCCGCCATGATGTCGCGGCCGCGCGGCGTGCGCACCGGGCTTGCATATCCGGCGCGATTGACGACATCGGCGAATTTCTCAATCGTCGTCCAGTCGGAGCATTCGTAAGGGCTGCCCGGCCATGGATTGAAGGGGATCAGATTGATCTTCGCCGGGATTCCCTTCAGCAGGCGGACGAGTTCCTTGGCATCCGCGATACTGTCATTGACGCCTTTCAGCATCACATACTCGAATGTGATGCGACGCGCATTCGAGACGCCCGGATAGTTGCGGCAGGCGTCGAGCAATTCGGCAATCGGATATTTTTTGTTGAGCGGCACGAGCTTGTTGCGCACTTCGTCGGTCACGCCGTGGAGCGAGATGGCGAGCATGGAGCCGATCTCGTTGCCCGCGCGTTCGATCATCGGCACGACGCCGCTCGTGGAAAGCGTGATGCGGCGCTTGGATAGCGAGAGGCCCTCGCCGTCGGAAACGATATCGAGCGCGTCGCGCACATTCTCGAAATTGTAGAGCGGCTCGCCCATGCCCATCATCACGATATTGGTGACGAGGCGGTCGTCGGAATTGCGGCCCGAATTAGGCCATTCGCCGAGCGCG
This sequence comes from Parvibaculum sp., assembly GCF_049651025.1. Lineage (GTDB taxonomy): Bacteria > Pseudomonadota > Alphaproteobacteria > Parvibaculales > Parvibaculaceae > Parvibaculum. The sequence goes on from NZ_JBASBH010000049.1 coordinate 24,427, forward strand.
TCGCGGGCGACGAGAAGCTGGCCGACGATTTCGCCAGCGGTCAGGTTGCGCACCAGCGTCTGCGTGCCGGTGTGGCAGAAGGTGCAGGTCAGCGTGCAGCCGATCTGCGAGGAGATGCAGAGCGTGCCGCGACCTTCTTCGGGAATATAGACGGCTTCGACTTCCGGCCCCGGAACGCCGGGCTTGTCAGAGACGAGGCGCAGCAGCCATTTGCGCGTGCCGTCGACCGACTTCTGCTCGGTGACGATTTCGGGGCGGGCGACGGTGAAGGCGGCGCCGAGTTTCGCGCGCAGATCCTTCGACAGCGTGGTCATGTCGGCAAAGTCGATGAGGCCGCGATTGTAGATCGCGTTCCAGAGCTGGCCGACGCGCATCTTGATCTCGCGCTCAGGCATGCCGAAAGCGCCCAGCGCCTCGCCCAGCTCGTCGCGCGACAGGCCGAGAATATTCTGTTTGGCGCGTGCAGGTTCGGCCCCTGAAAGAGGCGCGCTTGCCGGCTTATGTGCAATGTCGAGGCTTGTGGCCATGTCTATGCCTGAACTCACAAAGGGCCACCTGCGGACAGGCAGCCTCAATCGGCGTTCTCATAGCATATATGGGCGCGCCGCCGCCAATCTGGCGGAAATCAGCCTTATTTGCAGGCCGTGTCGATCTTTCCGAGCGCGCTGCTGGAGCCTTTGAGCGAATAGGTGTCGGTCGTCAGCGTCTTTTTCGCCGACGTGCCCTTCACCACCATGGACGATCCGGCGCGGATGGCCTTCACCATGGTGTCTTCGTCCTTCGTATTGTCGAGCCAGGCCCAATATTGATGCTCGCCGCCTTCCGAGACGCCCGAGAACATCTGGAAGCGGTCCTTGCCGATGGTCGCGAAGGGCTTGGAGGTCGCGCTGAACGGGTAGCCCGCGCGCATGCTGATCTCGTTGCGGATATTGCGGCCGGGGCGGTGGGTGATCATGAAATAGACATCGCCGCGCTTGGTGCCCTTGGGCTCCTGCGTCGTGGGTTCGGCCAGCACGTAGCAGATGCGATCCGTGCCCGTGCCGAAGCTATAGGCCGCCCAGTCGTCGAACTTGCCGAGAAGCTTGGGGGCTTCCGCTGCGCTGGCGGGGCTGATCGAAAAAGCGGTCAGGCCCATGATGGCAAGGGCCATGGCCGCCAACGGGGCCGCAGTGAAGCGCGTGCGTCTCAGCATCAGGAGGACTCGTTCTTTGCGTTGGGGAAGGAAACCATATCGGTCCCGGGCAGTAATTTCCAGACAGGCCTTGAGAAAATGGCCGATTCAAGGGCCATAGAACAGACAAATCGGGCAATCTGCAAATCTGGCCGTCCTCCCGTCCATTGTGCTAGATCAGAGGCAGCGATATTCACACAAAAAGCAGGGAACGCTCATGAAAGCCGTGTTGTGCAAGGAATATGGTCCGCCCTCCAGCCTCGTCATTGAAGAGGTGCCGACGCCGGAACCCAAAAAGGGTCAGGTTCTGCTCGAAGTGCATTCGGCAGCGGTCAATTTCCCCGACGTTCTGATCATCGAGAACAAGTACCAGTTCAAGCCGCCCCTTCCCTTCTCGCCTGGTGGCGAGGTTTCAGGCGTGGTGCGCAAGCTTGGCGAAGGCGTGACCAAGGTCAAAGTCGGCGATCGCGTTATCGGCTCCTGTGGCTGGGGCGGTTTTGCCGAAGAGATCGCGCTGGACGAAGCGCGAGTAACGCCGATCCCGGATGAAATGGATTTCGTCACGGCGTCCGCCTTCCTGATGACCTATGGCACCTCGCATCATGCGCTCAAGGATCGCGCGCATCTGAAGCCCGGTGAAAACCTGCTCGTGCTGGGTGCGGCGGGCGGCGTCGGTCTTGCCGCTGTCGAGCTTGGCAAGGCCATGGGCGCACGCGTCATCGCTGCCGCCTCGTCGGAAGAGAAGCTTCAGGTTTGCCGCGATCACGGCGCCGATGAGACGATCCTTTATCCGACGGGCGCGCTCGACAAGGATCAGCAGCGCGCGCTGACCGACAAGATCAAGGAACTGACGGGCGGCAACGGCGCCGACGTCGTTTACGATCCCGTCGGCGGCGACTATTCCGAGCCTGCGCTCCGTGCCACGAACTGGGAAGGCCGCTTCCTTGTCGTCGGTTTTGCCGCTGGCCCGATCCCGAAGGTGCCGCTCAATCTCGCGCTGCTCAAAGGTTGCCAGATCGTCGGCGTCTTCTGGGGCGCGTTCACGGGTCGCGAGCCTGCACGGCATCAGGAAAACCTGAAAGAGCTGATGACGTGGTTCAAGGCGGGCAAGCTGAAGCCGCATGTGTCGCGTCAGTACAAGTTCAGCGAAGTGGCGCAGGCGCTTGACGACATGGCGGCGCGCAAGGTGAAGGGCAAGATCGTCCTGGTGCCTTCGCGGTAAACAACGTGCATCGCATGCGAAGGGGCGGGGGCCTATGAAGCGTACATTGGTGATGATCGGCGGGGCCTTTGGCCTCGCCGTTCTCGCGCTGTTCGGCTTTCTGCTTTATGTGCTCCTCGCCTCGGGAGACCCTACCTATTGGGCGGGCGAGATCGCCGCGTTCGAGCGACGCGACGTGTCGAATCCGCCGCCGCGCGATGCGGTGCTCTTCGTCGGCGACGACGATGTGAGGCTTTGGGATACGCTCGCCTTTGACATGGCGCCCATCTCCATTATTGCGCGAGGTTTCGGCGGCGCGCAGATTTCGCATGTCACCTATTACATTCCGCGGATCGTCGCGCCCTATCATCCGCGCGCCATTGTGCTGATGGCGGGCGAATCAGACATGTCGGATGTGCGCGGGCGGCGGCCGGAAGACGTGCTCGACGATTTCAAGAATTTTGTCGTCGCTCTGCGCAAGGCGGGCGTGAGCGCGCCGGTCTATTTCGTGTCGATCCTGCCTCAGCCGATGCGTACCTCGCGCTGGCTCGGCGCGAAGCGGGCGAATGCGCTGATCGAGGATTTCAGCAAGACTGAGTCCGATATTCATTTCATCGACGCGACGGCCGGCCTTATCGACAGCAACGATAATGTCAGGCGCGAGATGTTCCGCTGGGACGGGCTGTCGCTCAGCGCTGCCGGGCGCGCCGCAATCGCCGAGAAGATCAAGCCCGTGCTGCTCGAAGCGGGCTATGGCGAAAGAAAGAATCCGTGAGCGTGCCTTTGGGTGCGCCAGCCTGAACAAAAGAACAAAGACAGGGAGAGAAGATCATGGCGCAGGAAAATGTTTCGCGCGAGGCGAAGGCCGGGAAGATCGAGGGTCACTACGATCCGAAGTTCAAAAGCGTCTATGAAGCCTTTGTCGAGAATTTCGAAACGCGCGACGAGGTTGGCGCCAATGTGGCGATGACGCTCGAAGGCAAGACGGTCGTCGATCTCTGGGGCGGAAAGAAAGCGCGCGGCGGCGAAGACTGGACGCGCGACACGGTGTCGATTGTTTTCTCCTGCACCAAGGGCGCGAGCGCCATCTGCGCGCATCTTCTCGCCGATCGCGGGCTTCTCGATCTCGATGCGCCGGTGTCGAAATACTGGCCGGAATTTGCGCAGAACGGAAAGGAAGACGCCGTCGTTTCGATGATGCTCGATCACTCGGTCGGTCTGCCGCATTTGCGCACCAAGCTGAAAGACGGCGGATATCTCGATTATGATTACATGATCGACGTTCTGTCGAAGGAGGCGCCATTCTGGCAGCCCGGCATCCGCAATGGCTATCACGGTGTTACCTTCGCCTGGACGGTTGGCGAGATCGTGCATCGCGCCGCAAAAAAGCGCCTCGGTGAATTTTTTCGCGATGAAGTTGCAAAGCCGCATGGCCTCGATTTCTGGATCGGCCTGCCGGAAGACATCGAGCCGCGCGTCGCGCCGATGATCTATGCAGAGCCGGATGCGGCGACGCTGCAATCGAAGTTCACCAAGCAGGTGATGAGCGATCCGACCTCGATTGCGCATCTTTTTCTGATGAACAATGGCGGCGTCAATTTCAATTCGCGCGAGGCGCATGCCGCCGAAATCGGCTCGGCGAACGGCATCTCGAACGGGCGCGGCCTTGCGGGCATGTATGCGCCGCTCGCCAACGGTGACATGGTTTCCGCAGATACGCTCTCGCGCATGAGCCGCGTTGCCATGGCCACGCATGAAGACGCAACATTGCTCATCCCGACGCGCTTCTCGCTCGGCTTCATGAAGTCGATGGACAATCGCAAGGTGCCGAACACGGCCAATATGAGCTGCATCCTTTCGGACGCTGCATTCGGCCATGTCGGCATGGGCGGTTCCATCGGCTTTGCGGACCCCGAAGCCCATATGAGCTTTGGTTACAACATGAACCGCATGGGCAATGGCATCCTCGTCAATGACCGCGCCCAGACGCTCATCGATGCGGCTTACACATCGCTTGGCTATCGCTCGAATGAGAGCGGCGTCTGGCTCGCCTGAACATGAAGAGAGCGCCGTTCAGCTTTTGTAGCGGCGCTCTTCTTCCTTGATCGGAATATCGTTGATGCTGGCATCGCGGCGGCCCATCAGCCCGTCGGCGTTATATTCCCACTGCTCATTGCCGTGCGAGCGATACCACTGGCCCGCCGCATCGTGCCATTCATATTCGAAGCGTACCGAGATGCGGTTGCCGTCGAAGGCCCAGAGTTCCTTCTTCAGCTTGTAGTCGAGTTCCTTCGCCCATTTGCGGCGCAGGAACGCCTTGATCTCTTCGCGGCCCTTGACGAATTCGCTGCGGTTGCGCCAATGGGAATCCACCGCATAGCCGAGCGAGACGCGTTCGGGATCGCGCGAATTCCAGGCGTCTTCGGCGGCCTGTACCTTGGCGGTCGCCGATTCCTTCGTGAAGGGTGGTTTGATGGGCGCTGGTGTCGTGGTCATGCTGGCTCCTTGTCTTTCTTCAGGGTTTCGATTTCCGCTTCAAGCTCGGCGATCCGCGCTTTCAGATGGTCGAATGCCGCCGCGACATCGGCGGCGTCGAACTTCATCGGAATATGCTGCGAGCAATTGGTGTCGAGCGCGGCGACCGTGAAGATGATCGCCTGTTGCGGCTTGGCGCGATAATTCTGCGGCATCAGCCTTGCGATCAGCGTCGCATCGTCGGTGATGCGCGCGCGGCCCCAGATCTTCACGCGCGTGCGCGTCTCGTAGTCCATCAGGAAGATATAGGCCTGGTCGTTCTCGGCGAGGTTTCCGGTCGTGATGTATTGCCGGTTGCCGATAAAATCCGCGAAGGCGAGCGTGTGCTCGTCGATCACATGCAGGAAGCCTTTGGGGCCGCCGCGATGCTGGATATAGGGCTGGCCGGCGGCGCTGGCTGTGGCGAGATAAAACGAATCGCGCTCGGCAATGAAGTCGGCAATGTCGGGTGAAATATGGTCGCGCCAGTCGCGCTTTTCATAGAAGGCGCGGCTGCCGCGCTCCGTCTGGAACGCCTTGACGGACGGCGTGAAGGCGACGTCGCTGACGTAGGATTCCATGAGTTCAGTTTCCGTGACTTCAGTGTTCATGGCTTCGCTCCCTTGCTCAGGGCTCCGCGTTGAATATGGGTGGTTTCTATATTCGGTATAATCTGCCAAATTCGGCATATTCTGTTTCAATAAGTGGAACAATGAATTGGACCGGCTCGATGCTGTCGCCATTTTCGTCGAGGTCGCCGAGCGCGGAAGCTTCGTAAAGGCTGCCGCTCGCCTCGGTCGCTCGACTGCTGCCGTTTCGCGTGCCGTTGCCGCGCTTGAGGCGCGGCTCGACACGCGGCTTCTGCATCGCACGACGCGGGCCGTGACGCTGACCGATGCGGGCGCACGTTATCTCGACCGTTGCCGCAGTCTGCTGGCCGGTTTTGAGGAGCTTGAGGCGGCGGCGGCAAGCGAGAAGGATGAGCCGCAGGGGCTGGTCTCGCTTACCGTGCCGGTCGTTTTCGGGCGGCTTCATGTATTGCCGGTCGCTGCCGCGTTTCTCGAAGAACATCCGCGCGTAGGCATGCGCGTCTTGCTGCTCGACCGCAATGTGTCGCTTGTCGATGAGGGGATAGATGTCGGCGTGCGGCTCGGCGCGCTTGAGGATTCCTCCCTGCGCGCGACGAAGGTCGGGCATGTGACGCGCGGGGTTTATGCAAGCCCCGCCTATCTTGCGCGAGCGGGCGTGCCCAGGGAACCTGAAGATTTACGGCGTCATGACTGCATCGTCGTCAGTGGCGCTGCCACGGGCACGGATCGCTGGGCCTTCGGGCGTCGCGGCAAGGCGCGCAAGGTGATCGCCGTTACGCCGCGCCTCACCGTCAGCACGATCGATGCGGGCGTCGAGGCGGCCGTATTGGGCCTCGGGCTCGTGCGGTTGCTTTCCTATCAGGCGGATGGGCTTGTGGCGGCGGGAAGGCTCGCGCCTGTGCTGAGAGCGCATGAGCCTGACGACGTGCCGATCCATGTCATTCAGCCCCCAAGCGCGCATGTGCCGGTGAAGGTGCGCGCCTTCATCGACAGGCTGGTTCCGGCCTTGCGGGCGAAATTCGGCTAGGGCTTCTTTTCTTCAGCAGGCGGAAGGCTGAGCGCCTTGCGGGCGAGCGCTCTGTGGCCGGGCTTCAGGTGGCTTGAAACGAGGCCGATGGTCGCCATCAGCACGGTTGCGTCGTCGGTGAAGCCGAAGCCTGCGATGAAATCGGGGATCGCATCGACGGGGAGAACGAAATAGGCCAGCGCGGCCAGAAGCGTCGCCTTGACGCGAAACGGCGTTTCAGGGTCGCGGGCGCAGAACCAGGCTGCGGCGGCGTCTTCGGCGAAGGGAATCTTGCCCGCCACGCGCGCCATTTTCCGCCAAAAGCCCTCACGCACGGTCTTTTCGTTGCGCATAACCGTGGCGGGCAGGCTCACATTCGGGCTTTCAAGCTCGGCTTCGAGGTTTCTGTTCGACATCGGTTCCATTCCAGCAAGGCACATCGGCAAGATGGGACCTGACTTGCCCTCGCGCAAGTCGAGGCGGACGCTGCGTCAAACGTCATTCGGGCAGAATCCCTTTATTTTCGGCATTTTTGGCTCGCATGGGAGGCTCCGAATTTGTTAAATCGGCGCCAATACCGGGGCGGAGTTCCGCTCACACGGGAGAAACGCGTGGGCCTCCGGCTCCAGCGGGACAAAAGGGATAGACCAATGAAACTCGACTCCAATATTTCCGCCATCATCACCGGCGGTGCATCGGGCCTCGGCGCGGCGACCGCACGCGCTCTGGCAGCGCAGGGCGTGAAGATCGGCATTTTCGATCTTCAGGAAGACAAGGGCGAAGCTCTTGCGAAGGAACTCGGCGGCGTGTTCGCAAAAGTGAACGTCACCGATGAAGCCAGCGTCGATGCAGGCTTTGAAAAGGTCCGCGCCGCTATCGGCCAGGAACGCATTCTCGTCAACTGCGCCGGTACCGGCAATGCCGTGAAGACCGCCTCGCGCAACAAGGAGACGGGCAAGCCCGAGCATTTCCCGCTCGACAAGTTCAACCTCATCATCCAGATCAACCTCGTCGGCACGTTCCGCTGCATCGCCAAGTCGGCGGCAGGCATGCTGACGCTCGACCCGTTGCCCGATGGTGATCGCGGTGCGATCGTCAACACAGGTTCGGTCGCGGCGCAGGACGGCCAGATCGGCCAGGCAGCTTATTCGGCATCGAAGGCCGGCGTTGTCGGCATGACGCTCCCCATCGCGCGCGATCTCAGCCGCGAAGCCATCCGCATCAACACGATCCTTCCGGGCATCTTCGACACGCCGCTTCTCGCCGGCGCGCCGGAAAAGGTTCGCCAAGCTCTCGGCGCACAGGTTCCGTTCCCCGCACGTCTCGGCAACCCGGACGAATATGCTTCGCTCGCGGTCCAGATGATCTCGAACGGCTACTTCAACGGCGAGACGGTCCGTCTCGACGGCGCGATCCGCATGGCGCCGCGCTAATCGTTTCCGACTTTCGGAAATTCGAAAGCCCCGGTGGAAACACCGGGGCTTTTTATTTGCACAACGACACATTCAGCGTCGTCCCGGGACTTGTTC
>NZ_JBASBH010000050.1:0-22557 GCF_049651025.1 Parvibaculum sp.
AAGCGGCGGTGTTCCTGTATCGCCCTTGCTGCTCATGAACCCTCCTTGTCTTTCTTTGCCGCTTTCCTGAGTTCGCGATCCAGCGCATCGAGGCGCGGGTTCCAGAAGCGGCGCACCTGCGCCAGCCAGAGGTCTATTTCGTTCAAACCTTCGGGGTCGAGGGCATAGATGCGGCGCTGCGCATCGATGCGGACACGGACGAGCCGCGCGCTTTTCAATGCTTTCAGATGCTGCGAAATGGCGGGTGCGCTTACCTCGAAGCGACGCGCGATGTCGCCCGCCGAGAGTTCGCCGTCACCCAGTATTTCTACAATGCGCCGCCGTGTCGGGTCGGCCAAGGCTGTGAAACTTTCCATGCCGGTTAAATTGAAGTATCCACTTAAATAAGTCAATATTTAAATTAATGCGTTCGAGCCAAAGGCCGCCGGGCTTTGGAGCGCGTTGCATTCGAATGTGTTTAACTTGGCTCAAACATGCGCAGCGAGGGCTTGTGACGATGAGGGGCTGGTTGATTGTCGTTTTGGCGACGCTTTGCGCATCCATGGGCGGCGCTATTGCCGATGAGCCGCAACTTCCGCCAGCCGAAACGATGGCGCCCGTCACCTCCATGTCGCCCGTCGTCAGCGGCGGTGAAACGCTTGATGCGGCGGCAGTGCCCGCGCCTGCCGGGCTGCAATGGCGGATCACCAAGCTCGCATGGAGCGCCAGCGACGAGCGCGCCTATGGCGAGTTCGTCCGCGCCATAGGCATGAGCAATTGCCGCAACTCGGACGAGTGTCTGAAAAGCGCCGCCAATATTTATCGCGCCAGCGATCCTGCGGGTCTGAGCTTCTTCGCCGATTGCGCGGACCTGCCTTATCTTCTGCGAGCCTATTTTGCCTGGAAGAACGGGTTGCCGTTTTCCTATGCAAGCGGTGTTGCGGCGGTCGGCAATTCCAACGATCTGCGCTATTCGCGCTACGGCAATTATGTTTATGCGCGAACGGATGTGCGCCCGCCAGCGGACGGGATATGGCCGAATGCGCGGACGGTCTTGTGGAACATCAACAACGCGATTTCGAGCGCCATGTATCGCTTTGCGCCCGGACCGACGCGGGGCGAACTGTTCGACTTTTATCCGGTGAAGATAGCGCCCGGTTCCATTCGTCCGGGCACGAATATATATGACCCGAATGGTCATGTGGCAGTCGTCTATGACGTGGACGATGAGGGCCGTATCCGCTTTATCGATAGCCATCCCGACAATTCGGTGACGCGTGGAAATTATGGCCGACGTTTCGTGCGGGCGTCTGCGCCGATGGGGGCGGGGTTCAAGAACTGGCGGCCGCTGACGCTGGTCGGCGCTCGGCAAGGTGCGGATGGGAGCTATGTCGGCGGCGTCATCGTGCCGACGCCCGACGACAAGCTTGCCGACTGGTCGGATGAGCAGTTTTTCGGCAATGTGCGCGCCGCGAGCTGGCAGTCGGGCCGCTTCGTCTTCAAGGGCGAGGTGATCGACTATTACGACTATGTGCGCCGCGCCGTGGCGGGGCATGACATTGTTTACGATCCGGTCGCGGAAACGCGCAGTATGGTGAAGGGGCTTTGCGATGATCTGCGCTACCGCGTGGAAGCCGTCGACATTGCGGTCAAGGCAGGGCTCAACGCGCAAGTGCAACCGGCGCGGCTGCCGGAGAATATCTACGGCACATCCGGCGATTGGGAGACATATTCGACGCCGTCGCGCGATGCGCGGTTGAAGGTATCGTTCAAGGAGTTGCGCGATCAGGCCGCGCGTTTTCTGGAACTGGCGCGGATGGGCGACAAGAGCATCGCCTATGCAGGCGTCGATCTCCCCGGCGATCTCGCTCGCGCCTATGAGCAGGAAGCCGGGCAATGCCCCATCACCTATCAGGCGAGCGATGGCTCGGCGCGGGTGATGACATTTGAGGAAGCGCGCCAGCGCCTTTTCGGATTTTCGTTCGATCCTTATCACTGCGCGGAGCGGCGCTGGGGAGCGATCTCTGCCGAGGAGCTCGCCACTTGCCCTGACAATGGCGTCAAGCGCCAATGGTATGAGGCAGAGCAGCGTTTGCGGAACCAGACCGAGCGCACCTATGACGCGCGGATGGATTTCACGCTGAGCGATCTGCAGGCGCATGCGCCGGGAAGCGGCGTCGATACGCCGCCGGATATCGATACGCTGGCCATGCTTCGGGCGGCAACGGCTTCGACGAATTTTACCGCCGCGCCGGAAAGCGGAAAGACGGTCCTAGAAGCGATACCACAAGGCAAAGCTCACTGATTGCTCCTTGATGGTGTTGCGTCCGCTGACACTCGTCATCGCGCAGATTTCCGCCGAGACGGGCGCGTCGAGTTCGCGCACGAATGACAGGCCGAGTTTGTTGGACTGCACCTCCGATGGAGCGCCACTGCCGCCGCCCGAGAAGGACGCATAGCTCTCGCTTTTCAGCATGAACATTGTGCGCTCGAAAGGGCGCAGGCCGATGGTGATATTGGCCTTCACTTCGCTTGGTCGGCTTGCGGGCTTTACGCGGATGCCGATCAGATTGTCGGTGAAGCCGTCCATTCCGAACAGTTTGAAATTCTGACCCATGGTCAGGTCGATCTCGCCGTCTATATCGCCGCGGCGCGAGGCGAAGGGATCGCCCTCGCTTTCTGCGCCATGAAAGGCGAGAAGCGGCTGGATCGAGAACAGCGTCTCCTGCCACGTGCCGAGTGTAAAACGCGCGCCCGCTTCGACGCGCGAAATGGCCCGCTGCACCAGCGGCTTGCCGAGCCATGAGGTTTCCTCGTGCGTCAGGGCGAGCGTGGAGACGAGGGTAATGTCTTTCGTGAGCCCATATTCGATATAGGGCGCAAGCTCGCGCTTGGTGTAGCGATTGCGCCGTTCGGACTTGCCTTTTGCGTCATAGTCCTCAGACGCGGTGGCAATCGTGAAGGGTACGATGATCTCGATTGCGCCTGGCGCTTGCGGCCAGGCACCCGCAAACGCAGGCGCAGATCCGACGCCGTTCAACGCAACAATAAAACACAATACTGCCCCTATCCGTGAAAGCGTCACGGCCTACCCCCATCAATGCCCCGCACGATGTAGCGGGGCGGGCTTGCTTCTGTAAAGCCCGTTGGCCTACTTTGCCGTTTCCCCTGAAGCCCAAGGATCAGTTCATTGCCTCGTTCTCAGGAAACCATCGATCTCTTGCTGACGCGCCGTTCGGTCAAACCCTTCACGATGGCCGCACCCGGCCCCGATGCGAGCCAGCTTGAAGCCATTCTGCGTGCAGGCGCGCGCGTTCCCGATCACGGAAAGCTAGCGCCGTGGCGGTTCATCATCTTCAAGGACGATGCGCGCGGCGCTTTCGGCGAAGTTCTGAAAGCGCGGTTTGCGCAGGTCGAGCCTGCGGCGAATGAAGACAGGCTGGCGCTTGAAGCCGGACGCTTGTTGCAAGCGCCTGTCGTCGTCGCGGTCATTTCGCGGATCGTGCCGAGCCGCAAGGCGCCGGAATGGGAGCAGCGCCTGTCTGCGGGCGCCTCATGCCAGAACATGCTGGTTGCGGCGACCGCGCTGGGTTTCGCGTCCTGCTGGCTCACGGAATGGTATTCTTACGACGAGGAGATCGCGCGGGCGCTCGGGCTTGGCGAGAGCGAACGTGTTGCGGGGTTCATTTATTTCGGCAGCCAGACCTTGCCGAATGAAGAGCGCGAGCGGCCGGTGCTGGCGGATATCTGCACGGAGTGGAAACCAGCCTGAGCCGTCTGTGTCAGCGCGTCGGGATATCGCCGTCGCGCCGCATGGCGGTGAGGCGGCCCTGATGCATCGCGATTGTCGTCGCGCTCGACCGATGCGCAGCGGCGTTGCTTTTGGGCCCGCCGAAAAGATGGTGCCAGTGGTCATAGAGATAGGCGGTGATGACGATGGCAAGCAGCGAGCCTGTCGCGATGCCTGCGCCGTGGCTCTGCACGTAGCAGGCAGCCGTGATGCCTGCACTGACGAGCAAAAGCGCCAATCCGAATGTGATCTTGAATCCCCGCATCGGCTGTCTCCGAGTTTTTCGCTCGCCGCATCCCGTGTGAGTATAGGCTGGTTCCAGCGACAATCGGAAATGACTTAATGGACAGAGACCGGCCCGGCTTGCAGATCAAAGGCGTGTTGTTCGACAAGGACGGCACGCTTTTCGACTTTCACCGCACATGGGTGCCTATCCTTGAGGAAGCGGCGCTTATGGCGGCGAGGGGCGAGGCGTCGCTTGTCCCGCATCTCATGGGGGCGGGCGGCTATGATCCGGTGACGGGCAGGGTCGCATCCGGCAGCGTCATTGCGGCGGGCGACACGCCTGATCTGGCTTTTGCCTGGCGCTCTCTTGCGCCGGGCTGGGAGGCGTCGGAGCTTGTCGCGCGTCTCGATGAACTATTTGCCCTGCGTGCGCCGATCCTTTCGGCGCCGGTGACGGACCTTGTCGTTTTCCTCCGCCTGCTGAGCGGCAGAGGCTTAAAAGTGGGCATCGCCACGAACGACAGCGCGGCGTCGGCTCATGCGACGATCGATCGCTTCGGCCTGAGAGAGATCGTTGCATTTCATTGCGGCTATGACAGCGGCCACGGCGTCAAACCTGCGCCGGGCATGGTTCATGCCTTTTGCGAGGCGATGGCATTCCAGGCGCGCGACGTCGCTGTCGTTGGCGATAATCGCCACGATCTCGACATGGGCAAGGCGGCAGGCGCCGGGCTGCGCGTCGGCGTGCTCACGGGAACAAGTGAACATGGCGATCTCGCGCCGCATGCCGATTTTGTCATCGGCAGCATCGTCGAGCTTCCCGCGCTGCTCGACGATTTGCGTTAGCCGTCCGCGAGATCCCAGACGGATTTGAAATCGCGTGTTTCGCCGAGCAGGCGTTGAGCCGGTGTTTTCTTGTCGATATGGCCGATCAAGCTGCGATAGGTGCCGAAGCCGCAAAGCTCCTGCAGGCGCGGTTCGAAGGTCTTGACCAGATCGAGTGGCAGGCCGAGCTGCTGGTTTTCCTGCTGGCGGATATAGCCGGCGCAATAGTTCATCGCGATGCCGACGCGGCGCGCGTTCGATTTGTTGGCGCCGCCGCCATGCCAGAGACTTCCGTGCCATATGAGCACCGAGCCTTTGGGCATTTCAGCGGGAATGCTGTCGTAGTGCTCGCCGTAATTGGGCGAAGCGTCAGCGGTATGCGTACCGGGAATGATGCGCGTCGCGCCGTTCTCTTCGGTGAAGTCGGTCAGCGCCCACATGGAGTTGCAGACGAAAGCCGCATGAGGCTTTGCAACCGGCATGATCTGGTCATCGGCGTGAATAGGCTGTGCGATTTCGCCGGGATCGATCGAGATCGAGGAAAGCGACGAGATGAGGCAGCCGTCATCGAGCACGCCTTCAATCACCGGCAGAACATTTTCATGCACGGGAATGCGCTCGAACAATTTGCCGTAGGCGAGAAGATTGTAGATGCGGACGGTGTGGTGGCCTTCAAATCCGTTCTTTGCGGGAACGATATTGTGCTTGCGCTCCAGCCGCAGAAGTTCGGCATTCAGCGCATCGATCAGATCAGGTGCGATGGCGTTTTCGATGATCGTGTAGCCGCGATCGGCGACAGCGGCGATGTGCTTTGCTGCATCTTGCTTGTTCATGAACGTCTCCCTTGCGTGCCGCCATGATAGCCCGCGTAATTCCGGCGTCCAGCCCCGGCCATGTCAGGCGGTGGTGCCTTGGTTAGCGCCAGCTTGTCGGTTTCACATCGAAAGCGAGGCTGATGCGCTGTACGCCACCGGAGAAGGGCAGTGTGCGGTGGAAGACGTAGGACGGGAAGAAGAAGGCGTCGCATTCCCTCGGCTCATAGGACAGAGGCTGCGGTTCGAATGCTGCCTCGAAATCTGGCGGCGGGTTGCCGAATTCGATCCAGCCGTCGCGCGTTTCTCCGCCCGCGCCCATGCTGGGCGGCAGCGCCACGTAATAGACGCCGCTCATCCAGCCACCGACATGAATATGCGAGTGCTGGTGGCCGCCTTCCGACAGCAGCGTTCCCCACATGTCGAGTTGATAGGTGCGCGGTACAAAGCCGAAATAGGGATGCTTCTTTTCGACCTTGATTGAATCGAAATGCGCGTCGATGGCGCTCCGCAGCGCTGTTTCAAAAGCGAGAAAAGGTTCGCGCGGATTGTCGAGCAAGAGACCCGTTTGCCCCCCCATGCGCGTTGCCTTGCCCGCAGGCTCCCAGGTCAATGTCGGATCGGCGCGAAGGGCTTCCACGAGAGCGAGATTCAGCTCGGCCATGGACGAATAGCCGGGCGGCGGCGTCAGCGTCTTGCGGCTGATGGTACGGGCAAGCTCGGCGCGGAAGCCTGCGGGCATCTGGCCCATGTCTTGCGCCAGCGCATAAGGAAACCAGGCGGCGGCGCGGCGCTCCGGGCCATGCCTCGCAATGGCGCGGTCGAAAATTTCCGCAGCCTCGCGCGGCTCTCCCCGGCGCAGTTTTACGAGGCCGAGGCTGACATAGCTGAGCGCGTCTTTCGGATCGAGCGAAGACGCGCGCTCATAGGCGGCCTCCGCTGCCGCGAGATTGCCGCGCTTCTGTTCGGCATTGCCGAGATTTCCATAAGCGGCTGAAAGGTCCGGCGCCAGTTTGATTGCATGTTCAAACAGTGCGGCTGCTTCATTGAGCCGGTCCTGACGCAGAACCACCATGCCAATGTTCATGATCATCGTAGGGTTTTGCGGCTGCAGCGCGCTTGCATGGCGATAGGCGTTCTCGGCATCCGCGAATTGTCCGGCGCGCTGGTAGATCTGGCCGAGCGTTGCGTGGAACACCGGATTTTCCGGGAAATGCGCTGCGGCTTGCGCGTAATGCGCCTGTGCCTCGCCCCAGCGATTATGCTGCTGCAGGAAGCGGCCGAGATTGGTCCAGGGAATGTGGGAATGGGGCGCCAGCTCAAGCGCGCGGCGCAGCGCCGGTTCGGCCTCGTCGAATTCTCGCCGGTCGATCAGCAGGGCCGCGAGAATTGACAGCGTCTCGGCGTCGTCGGGCAATTCTGCCAGCAAGTCGCGGCAGGCAGCCTCGGCATCGCCTCGTTTGCCTGCCTTGTAGAGCGCGAGAATATCGGCGCGGCGCTGCATTACGTCCTGCGTCGACTGTATCTGATCGTTCACCGGGTCATCCTGTGGCTTGCTGGCTTGATTGGGCCACAAGCTGCACGGGTGAAGTGGGGGCGTCAATGCAAAAGCCCTCCCCGTGAGGGGAGGGCTTTGCCGCGATAACGTCTTGTTATTCTGCTGCGGCGCGGGCTTGCGGCTCGCGCTGCGGGCCGCGAATGAGGCGGCCGGGCATTTCGCCGGTCGCTTCGCCGTTTTCGAAGGTGATGGCGCCGCTGACGATGGTGGCGCGGTAGCCTTCCGCCTTCTGGATCATGCGGCGGCCATCGGCAGGCAGGTCGAAGACCATTTCCGGCGCGAGGATGCGCAGCGCGTCATAGTCGATCACGTTGACGTCGGCCTTCATGCCGGGCGCAACCACGCCGCGATCGTTCAGGCCGTAAAGCCGCGCGGTGTCGCGCGTCTGCATGCGCACAACCTGTTCCAGCGGCAGGCGCTCGCCGCGCGAACGGTCGCGCGCCCAATGCGTCAGCATATAGGTCGGGAAGCTTGCATCGCAGATGACGCCGCAATGTGCGCCGCCGTCCGAAAGGCTCAGCACCGTTGCCGGATGCTGCATCATTTCGCGAATGTGGTCGAAGTTGAAGTTCGTGTAGTTCAGCAGCGGCAGGTAGATGTAGCCGCGCCCGTCATTCTCCATGAGCATGTCATAGACGATTGCGGCGGGGTCCTGACCGGTCCTTGCCGCGAGCGCGGCTACACTGTCTTCTGCGCGGGGTTCGTATTCCAGCTTGCCGTCATTTTCCAGACGGAACATGCGGTCATAGCCCTGCGTCATGATCATGCCGAGAACGCCCATGTCCTTCGACTTGTCGGCGAGGATACGCGCGCGCACTTCCGGGTTCTTCAACTCGACAAGGCGCTGGGCGAAGGGGAGATGCGCGATTGATGCATATGTGGCGCGCGCGACGAAGGGATGGATCGTGCTCTGCCAGCCAAGCACCATGCCGGTCGGGCGGCAGGCGATCTGTGCCGTGACATTCGCGCCCTGCTTGCGCGCCGTGTCGGTGAGCGCTAGCACGTCGCGCCATTTTTCCGGCTCGGTCGGTGACTGGAGAAGCGCGTAGGTGACGGGCAGGCCGGTTTCCGCCGACAGTTCCTGCATCCACATGAATTCGTCGACGGCGGGCGTCATGTCGGAGGCCATTTCAAAGACGCCGTGACCTGCATCGCCGAGCGCGCGGCCAATGCCCATCAGTTCCGCCTTGTTGGCGAATGTGCCGGGAACGGGCTCGCCGTCTTTCGACAGATGCAGCATGGTGCGCGAGGTGGAAAAGCCGAGCGCGCCGGCTTCGACGCCTTCGCGAACGATCTTCGCCATGGCCTCGACATCTTCAGGCGTTGCGGCCTCGTTGCGCGCGCCGCGCTCGCCCATCACATAGGCGCGCACGGAGCCGTGGGGCACCTGCGTTGCCACGTCGAGCACGCGGGCCTGTTTGTCGAGGCTGTCCATATATTCCGGGAAGGTTTCCCAGTT
Source organism: Parvibaculum sp. (assembly GCF_049651025.1). Taxonomy (GTDB): domain Bacteria; phylum Pseudomonadota; class Alphaproteobacteria; order Parvibaculales; family Parvibaculaceae; genus Parvibaculum. Next base: position 8,649 of record NZ_JBASBH010000050.1, read on the forward strand.
CCATTTGATGCCTTCGGAAAGCGCGGAACCCGGAATGTCCTCGACGCCTTCCATCAGCGTGATGAGCCATTCGCGAGCGTCGGGGCGGGCGGGCGCAAAGCCGACGCCGCAATTGCCCATGACGACTGTGGTCACGCCATGCCAGCAGGAAGGGGTGATCAGCGGGTCCCAGGTGACCTGGCCGTCATAATGCGTGTGGATGTCGACCCAGCCGGGGGTGACGATATGGCCTTGCGCGTCGATCTCGCGCTTGCCCGCGCCGGTAACGGTGCCGACTTCAGTGATGATGCCGTTGTCGATGGCAACGTCGGCAAGGCGCGGGGCCGCGCCCGTGCCGTCTACCAGCGTACCGCCGCGAATGACCAGATCGTGCATATCCTGCCTCCTCCAAAGTCGATGTTGTTTGGAGGGACTATACGGGCCGCAATCCGGTCTGCAATAATAAAATAGACCTCAGTCTAGTTTTCTCGCATACCGGGAGCAGGAGGGGGCAAATCCTCCACGAGTTTGGCGTGTCCGTTGGCCTTTTTGGGGCGTTTGGCCTTCGAGGTTGGTGCCTCCTTGGCCGTCCGTCGTTCGGCGAGCTTCTGCCGCGCCGTCTCGGCTTGGCCGGACAAATGCGCCTCGTCGGCAATCTCGAGTTCGTCGCAGGCCGTGCCGATATAGTCGGCGAGCTTGTTCAGATCGGGCAGCGCCTCGCGCGCACCGAGCAGGCCGAAATCGAGTTCGTCCGCATAGCTCGTCACGGTGATGTTGAGCGCCTGTCCATGAACGAGGACCGACATCGGATAGTTGTGAACCAGTTCGGCGCCCATCAGATAAAGTTTCTCGCGCGGGCCGGGGACGTTGGAGATGACGAGGTTTGCGGGCGGTGCAACCTTGTTGCCGAGGCCGAGCGCCTGCGAGAGCAGGATGACGCCGTTCATCAGAAGCGCGTAATTGGTGGAGGCCTCTCGCGCGAGTTCGCCGAGTTTTTCCTTCGCCTCGCTTGCCGAGTCATGAATGCAGCGCAGCCTCGCGATCGTGTCGCTTTCGTTGGTCGCCAGCGTCGTGACGATCATTGAAATCTGATTGCCGCGTTGCTCCGCGCCTTTTGGGCGCACGGAGACGGGGCACATGGCGAGGACGGGCTTTGCAGGCAGCGCGCCATGATCCTTCAGATAGCGGCGGATTGCGCCTGAGCAGATTGCCAATACGACATCATTGATCGTGACGTTCAGGTCTTTTGCGATGCCTTTGACGCGCGAGAGCGGGATCGTATGCGTCGCGAAGCGGCGATGCCGGGTGATCGTCTGGTTGAACGGCGTTGCGGGCGCGGTAAACGGCATCGGCGATTTGCGCGTGCCGCCGGAGATCGCCTGCAGGCCAGATTTCACGGCTGTCGTTGAAAGCTGCTGCACCGAGCGCGCTTGTCCGAGCAGGCCGGAATAGGTGCGCGTCAGCCGGTCCATCAGTTTCGGCGGCGTTGCAGGTTCGCCGTTCGCTGTGGCGACCTGCCAGATGCCTGTAACTTTCTTCGATGCGCGCGTTCTCGACATCACGCGGTCGAGGATCGACATGGCGGCGACACCATCGACGCAGGCGTGGTGGATTTTGAAATAGAGCGCGACCTGATTGTTTTCAAGGCCTTCGATGTAATAGCACTCCCAGAGCGGGCGGGTGCGGTCGAGAAGGCGCGAATGCAGCCGCTCGACGAGCTTCATCAATTGATCCATCGATCCGGGTGCGGGCAGAGCCGAATAGCGGACGTGATAGTCGAGGTCGAAATTCTTGTCCTCGACCCAGCTCGGCAGGACATCGAGCGAGAGCGTTTCGCTTTTGAGTTTCATGTTGAAGGGAGGAGCGGGCGGTACGCTCTGGTCGATCCGCATCATCATCTCGCGGAAGAAATTGCCCTTGTAGTTTTTCGGCAATTTGAAGATCTGGAGCCCGGCCACATGCGCCGGGCATTCCGCCGTTTCGACCTGCAGAAACGCTGCATCCTGTAGATTGAGCCTTGCCATCCCCGCCGCGCCTCCCAACGCGTATTCCTTCGCGTCGAGTGTTTCACAGATGGAGGCGGCGAGGGAAGAGCGGAAGGAAGGCCCTCACCCAGCCCTCTCCCAGAGGGAGAGGGCTAGAAAGATGCGGCTGATGGAACCCCTCTCCCGCTTGCGGGAGAGGGGGGCCGCGCCAAGGGCGTGGGAGGGTGAGGGCCTTAAACCACCGGGTTCGGCAGCGGCCTGCCGTCGAAGAACGCATCGACATTGGCGAGCACCGCATTGGACATGGCGGCGAAGGCCTCGCGCGTGCCGCCGCCGATATGCGGCGTCAGGACGACGTTCGGCAGCTCGATGAATTCCGGCCGCACGTTCGGCTCGTCGTCGAAGACGTCGAGGCCCGCGCCGGCAATCGTGCCGTTTTTCAGTGCGGCGATCAGCGCGTCTTCATCGACCGCCGAGCCGCGCGAGATGTTGACGATGTGGCCTTCCGGTCCAATGGCTTTCAGGACCTCGGCATTGATCAGATGGCGGTTCGATTCATCGGCGCGGTGGGCGATCATCAGCACGTCCGCCCATTCCGCAAGCGCCAGGAGCGAGTCGAAATAGCGCCAGGGTGCATCGGGCTTCTTCGTGCGGCTGAAATAGGCGACTTCGGTTTCAAAGGCGGCGAGACGCTCGGCGATCTTCCAGCCGATTGTTCCAAGGCCGAGAATGCCGATGCGGCGTCCCGTCATGCCCGGCGAGAAAAGCACCTTGCCGATATCGTCGCCGCGCCATTTTCCGGCTCGTATCAGCTTGTCGCTCGACACGACATGCCGGACCGAGGCGAGAAGGAGCGCGACGGCGTGGTCCGCCACCGTCGCCGAGTTGGCGCCGACGGTGTTCGTCACCTTGATGCCGCGCTTTGCTGCCGCTTCAAGATCGATGCTTTCATAGCCTGAGCCAAAGCAGGAAATGAGCTTCAGCTTGGGCATTGAATCCATGAAGCCGCCATCCGCCGGGAGCGCACCTATTGTGATGAGCGCTTCCGCTTCTTTGCGCTCGTTCATGTCGGATGTCAGCGTGTAGCGTTCGGCAAATTTCTGTTCGAAGGCTTTGCCAAGGGGAATGGCAAGCAGCAGGGTCGGTTTCATCACGCTCTCCGGTGGTTACTGAATTGCTTTGGCAGCCTCTGCGCGCGCGAGCAAAGCCCGCGCCTGCTTCAGATGCGGAATGTCGAGCATCACGCCATCAAGCGCGACGACGCCGACATCACCTGCCTTTTCGAATATCTCGATGACGGCGCGGGCATGGGCGAGGTCTTCGTCAGACGGCGTGAAGACGCGGTTGATGACGGGAACCTGCGCGGGATGGATCGCCATTTTGGCGGTGAAGCCGTCGCGCGCGGCGGCGCGTGCCTCAAGCTCAAGGCCTGCCTCGTCGCGGAAATCCTTGTAGATGCTGTCGAGCGGAATGACGCCTGCGGCAACCGCGCCGAGAAGTGTCAGCGTCCGCGCCATCTGATAGGGGCCTGTGTAATTGCCGCTCTCATCCTTGTTGTCGCGCGCGCCGAGCGCTGCAGCGAGATCTTCCGCACCCCAGGTCATTGCAAAGAGGCGCGGGCTCGATCCTGCATAGGTGTTGAGGTTGAACATCGATGCGGCGGTTTCTGTGGCGACGCAGAAAAGCTTGATCGTGTCGCTGCGCAAGCCTGCTTCCGCTTCGAGTTCCGTCAGATGGCCAGCGACTTTTGCAATGCAGGCGCCCGAAATGGTTTTGGGAACGAGGATCGCGTGAGGTGCGGCGGCGACGACGGATTTCAGATCGTCTTTCCAGAGCGGCGTGTCGAGCGCATTCATGCGGACGCAGAGCTTGGGCCCATGCGGGTCGGCGCTTTTCAGAAAGTCGGCGGCGTTCTTTCGCGCGGCTTCCTTGTTGGAGAGGGCGACGGAATCCTCAAGGTCGAGGATCAGCGCATCGGCGCCGGAGCTTGCGCCCTTGGCGAGTTTTTTCTCACTGTCGGCAGGAACGAAAAGGAAGGAACGCATGATCAGGCTTCTCCGCGCGCGTGCATGAAGGCTTGCCGCGTGCATGAGGCGACTTCCTCACCGCGCTGGTTATAGGCCTTGTGTTCAAAGGTGACGATGCCTGCCTTTGGCCGCGACTTCGAGCGGCGCTTGGCAAGCACTTTCGTTTCGATGCGCAGCGTGTCGCCCTGAAAGACGGGCTTGGGGAAGGTCACATCCGTCATGCCGAGATTGGCGACGGTCGTTCCGTGCGTCGTGTCATGCACCGATATGCCGATCATCAGGCCGAGCGTGAACAGGCTGTTCACCAGCGGCTTGCCGAATTCGGTTTCGGTCGCCGCATAGTGATGGTCGAGATGGAGCGCGGCGGGGTTCATGGTCATGGTCGAGAAGAGGACATTGTCCGTCTCGGTCACGGTTCGGGTGATCGAATGCTTGAAAAGCTGCCCGTCCGTGAATTCTTCGAAATAGAGTCCCGGCATATTGTTTCTCTCCCACTTGCGACGGGCTAGGTTATAGCCGCCGAAACGACAACAGACAAAAAATGAGGGGCGGTATGGATTTCTCCTTCTCCGAGGACCAGCAGGCAATACGCGACGCAGTGGCCAAAACCTGCGCGAAGTATGACGACGCCTATTGGCTGAAGCATGACAGGGAAGGCGGCTTTCCCGACGACTTCGTGCGCGACATTGCCGATGGCGGCTGGCTCGGCGTTGCCATGCCTGAGGCCTATGGCGGCTCCGGTCTCGGCGTCACGGAAGCGGCCATCGTCGCCCAGACCATTGCCGAGTCGGGCGCCTGCCTTTCGGGCGCGTCGGCCATTCACATCAATCTCTTCGGGCCGATGCCCGTCGTCGTCTTCGGCACCGACGAGCAGAAGCAGAGAAACCTGCCGCCGCTCATTGCGGGCAAGGACCGTTGCTGCTTCGGCGTGACGGAGCCGGATGCGGGGCTCAACACGACCGCCATCTCGACGCGGGCCGAGTGGGACGGCAAGGCCTATGTCGTTCACGGCCGCAAGATGTGGACCTCGACGGCGCAGAGCGCGAACAAGATCCTGCTGCTCGCCCGCACCACGGCGAAGGAAAAATGCGTGAAGCCCACCGAGGGGCTTTCGCTCTTTTATACGGATCTCGATCGCGGCGGCGCGACGGAGGTGCGCGAGATCGAGAAGATGGGGCGCAAGGCGGTCGACTCCAATGCGGTCTTCTTCGACGGACTTCGTATTCCCAAGGAGGATCTGATCGGCGAGGAAGGGAAGGGGTTTCACTATCTGCTTCACGGGCTCAACCCCGAGCGCGTGCTGATCGGCGCGGAGGCGGTCGGCGTCGGGCGCATCGCGCTGAAGAAGGCGACCGAATATGCGCGCGAGCGCGAGGTCTTCGGGCGACCCATCGGAAAAAATCAGGCGATCCAGCATCCGCTGGCCAAATGCTGGGCGGAGCTTGAGGCCGCCAATCTGATGGTCTTCAAGGCTGCGGCGCTCTACGACGCCGGCAAGGATTGCGGCGCGGAGGCCAATGCGGGCAAATATCTCGCCGCCGAAGCGGGCTTTCACGCCTGCGAAACGGCGGTGATGACGCATGGCGGCATGGGCTATGCCAAGGAGTTCCACGTCGAACGCTATTTGCGCGAAGTGATGATCGCGCGCATCGCGCCGGTCAGCCGCGAGCTTATCCTGAGTTTCATTGCCGAGCGGGTGCTCGGCCTGCCGAAGTCCTATTGATCATGACCTTCCATCTCCATGAACGCCTCGCCGCCGATACCTGGACAGTGAAGGACCTCCCGCTGTGCCGGGTGTTGCTGATGGACGACCAGCGATACCCATGGGTGATCCTCGTCCCCCGGCGCGATGGCTTGCGCGATTTTCATGATGTGGCCAAGGCGGACAAGGCGGCGTTTCAGGGCGAGATCGACCAGATGTCTGCGGTGCTGAAGGCGCTGACAGGGGCCGACAAGCTCAATGTGGCGGCGTTGGGCAATATGGTGCCTCAGCTTCATGTCCACATCGTCGCCCGCTTTGCCGGGGATGCCGCCTGGCCTCAGCCAGTCTGGGGACAGGGCGTGGCCGAGCCCTATAAGCCCGACGAGGCTGGCGCCCTTATCGAAAAGTTAAAAAAGGGCCTTCTAGGTTAACTTTTGGTTTATCTCTCCAGTCCTATCTTTGGCCCATCGGTGGGCTGGCGTGAGTCGGGCCCGCCTCCTTTGGAAGCTCCCTTATCGGGGTTTCCTTTGCAGGAGATTGGGCCATGGCGAGCGTTCTTATCGCCGATTCATCCGCACCGCTTCGGCGGGCCGCGCAGTTCCTCTTTGAAAGCCTCGGCTTTGAGGTTGCGGGCGCGCGCGACGGTGCCGAGGCTCTTTCGCTTGTCGAAGGGCTGTCGCCCGATCTCATCATTGTCGACGCACGGCTTCCGGGCTTTGAGGGCGCGGCGCTTGTCGGCGCGATCCGCGATCTGCCCGAGGGACGCAATGCCTGCATCTTCTTCGTGACTGAGAATAGCGGCCCGGCGGCTGTTCGCGCCGCGCTCGAGGCGGGTGCTGACGACTATCTCATTAAGCCGTTCGACCGGGAGCTTCTCTCCTTCAAGCTCGCTCAGGCCAAGGCCCGCGGCCACCTTGCCGCGCGTCCCCGTGCGACAAGGCTTGTTCAGGACAATTCCAGTTCCTGGCGCTTTCGCACCTTCGGCAAGGCCGTTTAATCGCCGCGCCTCATGTGATTTATGAGGTCAGCTTTGGCTCTTAAAACATAGATAAATCACGATTTTTCGTTATCGCTACACCAAGTGTCCAGGTAGTCGAGGCTCTTGAGATAGGGCCGAAGCGCGAGGAAGCCGAGGATCGATCCGCCAAAGAGAACGATGGGCGGCACATAGGCGAGCGAGTAGCGCAGCATTTGCTCGTCCTTGAAAACATAGTCGGTAACGAGCGCGATCATGGTTGGGCCGAGGCCCAGCCCGATCAGGCTGACGATGAGGCCGGAGAGCGCAGAGGAAAAGCCGCGCATCTGGTTCGGCATCATTGCCATGAGCGCGGACGGGCCGACGGCGGTCGTGAAGGTCGCAAAGAAGCTCGCCGGCGCGAGCAGCCCCAGCGCGACATAGGGGTTGTCGACCAGAGGGAAGGCGATGGCGAAGGGCATGGTGACGAGCCCCGTGCAGGCCATGACCATGATGCGCCCGTTCCGGTAGCCCTTCGAACAGACGTAATCCCCGAGCGCGCCGCCCGCGACGACGCCGAGCGTTCCGAAGATCATGATGATGAGGCCATAGTCGCGTCCGATATGGGCGGCGCTCCAGCCATGGGTGCGGGCAAAGAATGTCGGCACCCAGGCCGCCGTGCCATAGGCCATCATGGCAAGCATGGCGAAGCAGAGATTCAGGGCGAAAAAGGCGGGGGCATTCGCCCGCAGATAGGCCAGCACCTCGCGGAACGGGACTTCGACGTCGCGCGTCACGCCATCGGTGCCTGTTTCACGGCGCATATGGCCACGACGAACGGGCTCGCGCAACGTCTTCACCCAGAGGGCGACGAGAATGCCGGGCAGGCCGACGACAAAGAAAACGAGCTGCCACGAATAGACATGACCAATGATCGGCAGCGTGATGTCGCCGATATGTGTCGCCCAACTGATGGCAAAGGAACCGATGACGAGCGCCAGGCCTGCGCCGATATAGACGCCGATGCCGTAAACGCCGATGGCGATGCCGAGGCGTTTGGGCGGGAAATAGTCGGAAATGATGGAGTAGGCGGCTGGCGTGAGGGCGGCTTCGCCGACACCGACGCCCATACGATAGATAAAGAGCTGCCAGTAAGCCTTTGCAGTTCCACTTAAAGCCGTCATCAGGCTCCAGGAGAAGACGCCGATCGCGATGATGCTGATGCGGTTGCGCCGATCGACCATGCGGCCGATGGGCAGGCCCATGAAGGCATAGAAAATGGCGAAGGCGATGCCCAGGAGAAGGCTGACCTGCGTGTCGGAAATGTCCAGATCGCGCTTCATCGGTCCGACCAGCAGGCTCAGAATCTGCCGGTCGATGAATGAGAAGGTGTAGGCGAGGACGAAGACACCGACGACGTACCAGGCATAGATCCGGCTCGGATAAGGCGCTTCCGCCGCTGCCGGCTCCTCCGGTGCGCGATGCAGAACGTCCTCCACCTCCGAGGCGACTTCGATCTCGGCCATATATTTCCTCCCTGATGCGCTTTCGCCGACTCTTGCTGGTCGACTGTTCTAGTAATTGTAGACCGGAATTTTGCCCCGCCCACCATCGTTAATGTCTTTGCGAGGCGGTGGATATGGCGGTGGCACGGTGCTTGCGACCTGATTGGCAACAAAGCCAAAGGTCATCGACAATGAGTCTTCTGCAAGCCATCGCCGCCCAGCCCCAGATCGCCGCTGCACTCCAGCAGGCGAGCGCAAAGACGGGTGCCGACTTCAACTATTTGTTGAACACGGCGATGCGCGAGTCGAGCCTTGATTGCTCGGCAAAATCAAGTACTTCCACGGCTTGCGGACTATTTCAGTTCACCCAGCAAAGCTGGCTCGGAACGATGAAGAAAGACGGCGGCGATCTCGGCCTTGGTCAATATGCCGACGCCATTTCGCAGGATTCCAAGGGCCGCTACGTGGTGGCCGATCCTGCCGCCCGGCAGGCAATTCTTGCCCTGCGCAACGACCCGGAAGTGTCCGCACTGATGGCCGGGGCCTATACGAATAACAGTCGCGAGACGCTTGAGGGCAAGCTGGGGCGCTCGGTCAGCGGCGGCGAACTTTACATTGCGCATTTCCTCGGCGCGGGTGGCGCATCGAAGCTGATCTCGAGTTCAGAAGACGCGCCCAATGCGCGGGCGGATTTGCTCTTTCCCGACGCTGCAGCCGCCAATCGCTCGATCTTTTATACTCGTGATGGACAGCCGCGCAGCGTGGCCGAGGTCTACAGCAATCTGGTTGCCAAGCATGAAGGCGTCTCGGCTCCCCGTTTCGAGATTGCCGCCCGGCCTCCACTGGCCGAGGCAGCCGGAGCCGCGTCGCTTGGCGCGCTCACCAATGCACTGACAGGTGCGGACGATGTGACGGAAGCGGATGCGCCGGCTTCCACCGACATGTCGAGCGCGACTGCCACGCCTTATTCGAGTGCCTATTCCACCAGCGCCATGTCTGCGGCGGGGCTCGGCGGTCGTTCGCCGTTGAGAATGTCTCCCGCCGTGGTTCAGATCCTCGCCTCGCTCGATGTGCCGAATGCCGCCAGTTCGACGCGTGGCGCCGATGACGACAAGGACAAAGAGCGCGAGAATGAGCGCCGCATGCTTCCGCGCGGCGGCCTGGCTCTCGGGTAGTCAGTACCCGAGGCCGAGCCTTTGTGGCGTCAGGCGATTGCCTTCGCCGCCTTCAACCCTTCGATTTCCGCTTCGCTGTAGCCAAATGCACGGAGCACCTCGAGCGTGTGTTCGCCGAGTGCCGGGGCGGGGCCTTTCGGGCCGTCATCGGCACCGGGAAAGCGGATGGGCGAGGCCGGGGCGAGATATGTCCCGCTGCCGTCATGTTCCGGCACTTCGACAAAAGCACCTGCCGCTATGGCCTGCGGGTCTTTTGCTACGTCGCTCGGGCGCATAAGCGGCGCCCAGATCATGTCTTCGGCATCAAGCTTCGCGCGCCAATGGTCGAGATCATGCGCGGCAAAGGCTGCGTCGAGGATATCGACAAGCTGGGCTGCGTTGGCGCGGCGGGCCTTGGGGTTTGCGAAGCGCTCGTCGGTTTCAAGCTCCGGCTTGCCGATGACGCGCAGGACGGCCTTCCAGTCGATCGAACCCTGACGGGGCACGATGACGAACCAGGCATCGCCCTTTGCCTTGAAGAAGTTGCTGAGCGGGGCGACGGATTCATGGCGCGACTTGGTGGAGCCGAGCTTGCCGTATTTGAGCTGCACGGCGGTATCGGAGCCCGCCGCATAGATGCCTGCGCGAAGGAGCGAGGCTTCGACAAGGCGGCCCTTGCCGGTCGTCTGGCGCTCGACGATGGCGGCCAGAATGCCGCCGACGGTTGCCATGCTGGTCGTATGATCGCCGATGCCAGTGCGCAGCGTCGTCGGTTCGGAGCCTTTCACGGTCTGCAAATAGCCAAAGCCTGAGCGGGCATAAAATGCGGCGACGTCGAAGCCGGGGCGGTCGCGCTCGGCGCCTTCGAGGCCATAGCCGGTGACGCTTGCGTAAACGAGGCGCGGGTTGACCGCGGCCAGCGATTTGTAATCGAGGCCCGCGCGCTCGAGACCGCCGGGGCGGACATTGGTGATGAAAACGTCGGCATCTTTCACCAGTCGCTTTACCGCCTCGACGCCTTCAGGCGTTGCGGTGTTGATGGCGATGCCCTTCTTGCCGCGATTATCGAGGTCGAAAATCGGGCTGCCCTTCAGATGGTCGGCGCCCATATTCGCCATGGTGTAGCGCATGGGACAGCCCGCAAGCGGCTCGATCTTGATGACCTCTGCGCCCCAATCCGCGAGAATTCCGGCAGCGCCCGGTGCGGCGATGTAAGTCGCCATCTCGATGACCTTGATACCTTCGAGCATGTCCATTCCCTTCAATGTCTTGTTGGGTCGGATCATCCATGAAACTGACAGGCTGTCAAAGGCGCGGGAATAGGGGTCGTCGCGTCAACCTGATTTCGCGACGCCTGTCGCAAAATAGTCTTTCGCCGTTGCTTCGAGTTTCGCCAGCATGTCGCGCATCGGCCAGGCGCCGAGGCTTATCCGGGAGACGCCGAGTTTTGCCAGCTCCGTTGCCGAGGGCGCGGCCGGGCTTGCCATGATGTTGACCGGCAGCGCGACCTCCTTGCAGAGCCTTTCGATCAGCGAGGGATCGAGGAGGCCGGGGACGAAAAAGCCGCTCGCGCCTGCCTTTGCATAGGCATTCCCGCGGGCAATTGCCTGATCGAGATTTTCCTCATGTTGCTCGCGGGGGCTGCGCAGAAATATGTCGGTGCGGGCATTGAGGAAAAAGGGGAGGCCAGCTTTGTCGGCGGCGGCGCGTGCGGCTGCGATCCGGGTGACTTGCGTGTCGAGCGGGAAGATGCCGTCGCCGCCTATGATCTGGTCTTCGAAATTCATGCCGATGCCGCCCGCCTCGATGATGAGGCTGACGGTTTCGCCCACCGTTTCCGGCGCGTGGCCGTATCCGGATTCCGCATCGACCGTCACTGGGAGATCGACCGTGTTGGCGATCTGCTCTACCGAGGCGATCAGCAAATCGCGGGGCAGGTTCTCGCGGTCCTTGGCCCCATGCGCATGCGCCAAGGCAAAGCTCGACGTGGCGATAGCCGCGGCGCCCGCTTTTGCGACCGCCTGCGCGCTGGCCGCATCCCAGATGTTGAAGAGTTTGATCGGGTCGCCCTTGCGGTGGAGCGCGGCGAATGCGGTCGCGCGCTGCTTTTGCTGGTTCTTGTCCATGGGAATGCCTCGCGTTGATTTCTTGCTGGTGGCAGCTTCCGTCAAATCTGCGGCAGAGGGAATGCCAGTTCTCGCCAAAAGGAGACTCTGTCACCCGGTGCTGCGGCGCGAGAGCCAATTTCATGAAACAGGCGCATCCGGCTGCCGCAATTCGTTAAAAGTGGCGCAGTTATTCGGCTTTCATGTTGAACGCTCGTTAAAGAGTTTCGTTTAGGGTTGATGCCTGATCGCAGTTCAAGGCGCCTTCGCGCGCGAGGCCCGATGCAAGAACGCTCGACGCAGGAAAGATTGTCGATCGCCGACGTGAAGCGGCTCCTCTCAGAGCCGACGGAAGATGCGCGCGCCGAAATTGCGGTCAAGGTTGCCTCGCAGTTCCGCAATGTCATTCTGACGCCGCGCGAGCGCGAACTCGCACATGAAATTCTCGGCTATCTTGTCCATGATGTTGCGGCGACCGTCCGTCTGGCGCTTTCCAATGCCTTGAGTAATCTGGTGGATGCACCTCACGACATCGTGCTGCAACTTGCGCATGACATCGATGAAGTCGCGCAGCCCGTTCTCGAATATTCCAGTGTGCTGACGGATGAAGATCTGATCGAGCTGGTGCTGAGCGGCGGGCCTCATCGGCAATGCGTAATTGCGAGCAGGGCCAAACTGGGCTCTGGCGCGTGCGATGCCATCGCGCGCGCGGCCGATCGCCGGGCCGTCATTGCGCTGGTCGCAAATGAAGGCGCTGTTATCCAGCCCGAAGCTCTCGAGAAGATCATCGACCGCTATCCGGCGGATGAAGGCATTCTCGATCCCATGGCAAGCCGCAGCGATCTTCCCGGGTTGCTGGTCGAGCGCCTTGTCACGATGGTGTCGAAGCGGCTGCGCGACTATCTGGTCGAGCGGCACAATATCGACTTTGCGACTGCATCGCTGCTTGAAGACCAATCTCGCGAGCGCGCTCTGGTCGATATGATCGGAAAGACAAATCCCGACGATATGGCACGTCTCGCCGCCCAGCTTGCCGAACATGGACGGTTGACGGCTCCGCTGCTTTTGCGCGCGATATGTGCAGGCGAGATGAATTTCGTCGAAGCGGCTTTCGCGTTTCTTGCCGCCATCCCTCTGGAGCGCTCCGTGCGGCTTATTCACGATGTCGGCGCGCTGGGGTTTCGCGCCGTTTATGCACGGGCGGGCATGCCTGAGGTTTTCTATTCCGCATTCCGGGCGGCGCTCGATGTTACGCGTGAAACGAGCGATCTTCGCGACAACGCCCTTCTGCGCCAGCGGATGCTGGAGCGTATAGCGCCGCATTACCGCGAAGTCGAAGCGCGGGACCTCGACCTTCTGCTCGACCGGCTGGCACGCTCGGCGCGCGCCTTGCCCTGGAGCACTCGGGCGGCTTAAGTCCGAACCTTCACGATCCCTTCGCAAACTGATAGGTTCGCGTCCTCATTTCAATCGGGGACGAGCCATGAACCATACGACGCGCGAAGCTTTCATCTGCGATGCAGTGCGAACACCAATCGGACGTTATGCCGGTTCTCTTGCTGCCGTTCGCGCAGACGATCTTGGCGCGGTTCCGATCATGGCTCTGATGGCGCGCAATCCCTCGATCAATTGGGAACGCGTGGATGATGTGATTTACGGCTGCGCCAATCAGGCGGGTGAGGACAATCGCAACGTCGCGCGCATGTCGGCCCTGTTGGCGGGCCTGCCCGAGACGGTCGGTGGATCGACGGTCAACCGGCTTTGCGGCTCCGGAATGGATGCGGTCGGCACAGCGGCGCGCGCGATCAAGTCCGGCGATGCGGAGCTGATGATTGCGGGTGGCGTCGAGAGCATGTCGCGCGCGCCTTTTGTGATGGGCAAGGCGACCAGCGCCTTTTCGCGTGATGCGCAGATTTACGACACCACCATCGGCTGGCGCTTCATCAATCCGTTGATGCAGCGGCAATACGGCACGCATTCGATGCCGGAGACGGCGGAGAATGTCGCCGAGGAGTTTCAGATTTCACGCGCCGATCAGGACGCTTTCTCGGTTCGCAGCCAGCAGCGCGCCGGTGCGGCGATGAAGTCTGGTCGCTTCGAGAAGGAAATCGTGCCGGTCACGATTTCCGGTAAGAAGGGCGAGACGGTGGTCGGCGAGGACGAGCATCCGCGCCCCGATACGACGCTTGAGGCGCTGGCCAAATTGCCGACGCCGTTCCGGCAGGGCGGCACGGTGACGGCGGGCAACGCATCCGGCGTCAATGACGGCGCTTGCGCGTTGATCATCGCGTCTGCCGAGGCGGTCAAGGCACATGGTCTGACGCCGCGGGCGCGCATTGTCGCCATGGCGAGCGCGGGCGTGCCGCCGCGCATCATGGGCATCGGGCCTGCGCCAGCGACCCGGAAAGTGCTGGAGAAATCCGGCCTCAATATCGGCGACATCGAAGTCATCGAACTCAACGAAGCTTTTGCGTCGCAGGGCCTTGCCGTGTTGCGC